>JAVBQN010000030.1:0-37668 GCA_031549025.1 Candidatus Adiutrix sp.
AGGCCGCCCTCGACCGGGCCATGATCGAACTCGCCGGCACCCCGGCCAATAGCAAACTGGGGCCCAACGCCTTCTTGGGCGTCTCCAGGGCCGGGGCCCGGGCCGCGGCCGAGGCCGCGGGCCTGCCGCTGTACCGCTATCTGGGCGGCTCCAACGCCAAAGAGCTTCCGCGCCCCATGATGAACATCATCAACGGTGGTTCCCACGCCAACAACAGCGTCGACTTTCAAGAGTTCATGATCATGCCCCTCTTCGGCGACACTTTTGCCGAGGCCCTGCGCTGCGGGGCCGAGGTCTTCCACGCCCTGAAGAAGCTCTTGAACGACGCCAAGTTCACCACCGCCGTGGGGGACGAGGGCGGCTTCGCCCCCAACTTCAAGAGCAACGAGGAAGCCCTGGAATACATCATCAAGGCCGTCAAGGCCGCCGGCTATAAGCCGGGCGCCGACGTGGTCATCTGCCTCGACGCGGCCGCTTCCGAATTTTACGACGCCAAGAAGAAAAAATACGTCTTTGCCAAGAGCGACAAGTCGGCCCACAGCGCCGAGGAAATGATCGCCCTGTACGAGTCCTGGGCCAAGAAATACCCCATTTGCTCCATCGAGGACGGCCTGTCCGAAGACGACTGGGCCGGCTGGACCGGCCTGACCGCCGCTCTGGGGGGCAAGCAGCAACTGGTGGGCGACGACCTGTTCGTCACCAACACCAAGCGCCTGGCCAAGGGCATCAAGGAGAAGGCCGCCAACTCCATCCTCATCAAGCTCAATCAGATCGGCACGGTCACCGAGACCTTGGAAGCCATCGAGATGGCCCACAAGGCCGGCTATACGGCGGTCATCTCCCACCGCAGCGGCGAGACCGAAGACACTTTCATCGCCGACCTGGCCGTGGCCACCAACGCCGGCCAGATCAAGACCGGCAGCGCCTCCCGCAGCGAGCGTATCGCCAAATACAACCGCCTCCTGCGCATCGAAGAGGAACTGGAAATCGCGGCCGTCATCCGGAAGCCTTTTTAAGGCTTCCGTAAAGAGTTGACGATATTTTTACATCGCCTTCGCGCGTCCATGGCAAAAATTAGGCATCATGATTTTTGCGGGCGGACGCCAGGTCTTTGGCCGGAGCGGTTTTCCGCGTCCGCTCCGGCCCGGGCGAACCATCGGTCCGGCGTTCCGCCGTTCCCCGGCCGTCTTCGGCCGCCGGATGGCGGGATTTCGATGCGGAGTTTTCCATGACCCCCACCAACAACCGGGAACTGAGCTGGCTGGCCTTCAACGACCGGGTCCTCCAGGAGGCCTGCGACCCCACTGTGCCCTTGATGCAGCGCCTCCGCTTCCTGGGCATCTTTTCCTCCAACCAGGACGAGTTCATCAAAGTACGCCTGGCCGGGCTGATCCGCCTGGCCCATTCCCGGGTCAAGAGCGGCCGCCGCCTCTCCGGCGGCTACCTGCCCCAGGATCTCCTGGCCCTCATCAGCGCCAAGATCAACCGCAATCTCCGCCTCTTCGACCAGGTCTTCCAGGACCTTCTCCAGGAAATGGAGGACCAGGGCATCCGGGTCGTCAACGAGACCCAGCTGAGCCCCGAGCAGACCCTGTTCTGCCGCAACTATTTCACCACGGTCCTCAGCGTGCGCCTGGTGCCGCTGATGATCACCAAAAGCGCCCCTCTGCCCCTCCTGCACGACGACCACATCTACCTCGGGGTCAAGATGGAGAAAGGCCGCCAGGCCAGCTACGCCATCATCCGCATCCCCGTGGCCGGCGACTGCCCCCGCTTCGTGGAGGTCCCCTTCGCCCCGGGCCGGCGCGACCTGATTTTCATCGACGACATCATCCGGCTCTGCCTCGACGACGTCTTCTTCATGTTCAGCTATGACCGGCTGAGCGCCCACACCTTCAAGATCATGCGCGACGCCCAACTGGTCCTGGACGAGGACGTCACCACCAGCCTCATCACCAAGATGGAAAAGGGCCTGGCCAGCCGGCTCCAGGGAAGCCCCGTGCGCCTGACCTGCGATCAGGAAATGCCGGCCGACCTCCTGGAACTCCTCCTGCGCAAACTCAAGATGCGGCGGGACCAGATGGTGACCAGCACCCGCTACCACATGATGCGCGACCTGATGCGCTTTCCCCGGGTCGGGGGGCCGGAGCTGGAGGAGCCCGAGATCCCGCCCCTGGCCCATCCGGATCTGCCGCCGCGTTCGAGCTTATTGACGGCCATTCGGCGGCGGGACGTCCTCCTGCACTTTCCCTACCACACCTTCAACCACCTGGTGGATTTCCTCCGCGAAGCGGCCATCGACCCCAAGGTGAGCGACCTGTTCATCACCCTCTACCGCACGGCCGAGCATTCCAAAATCATCAACGCCCTGGCCAACGCGGCCCGCAACGGGAAGAACGTGGTGGCCGTGGTGGAGCTCCTGGCCCGCTTCGACGAGGAGCAGAACATGGAGAGCGTGGAGACCCTCCAGCGGGCCGGGGTCAAGGTGCTGCACGGCCTCCGGGACCTCAAGGTGCACGGGAAACTCATTCTCGTCGAGCGGCGGGAGCCCGGCGGCCCCCGGGGCTACCTTTTCGCGGGCACGGGCAATTTCAACGAGGCCACGGCCCGGGCCTACAGCGACCTGGGCCTCTTCACCGCCGATCCCGCCCTGGTGGCCGACGCCCGGGCCATTTTCGACTTTCTTCTGACCGCCCACGGCCCCTTGCGCAGCCGCCGCCTTCTGGTGTCCCCGTTTTCCCTCCGCCAGCAGCTGACCCGGCTGATCCGGCGGGAGATCAAAAACGCCCGGGCCGGCCGGCCGGCCCACATCCACATCAAGTGCAACACCCTCACCGACGAGGAGATGGTGCGCCTCTTGTACGAGGCCGGCCGGGCCGGGGTCGAGGTGCGGCTCATCGTCCGGGGGGCCTGTTGCCTCATGCCCCAGGTGGTGAATCTGAGCGAGAACATCCAGGCCGTGAGCATCGTCGACAAGTTTCTGGAGCACTCTCGGCTTTATATCTTTGCCGCCGGCGGACAGGAGCGGATGTATATTTCCAGCGCCGACCTCATGACCCGCAACCTCGACCGGCGCCTGGAGGTGGCCGCCCCCATCCTGGCCGAAGGGCCCCGCCGGATGCTCAGGGCTTTTTTCGACCTCCAGTGGTCCGACAACGTCAAGGCCCGGGATCTGGCCGAACTGGGCGGCAACACCTATGTCTCCACGGGCCTCCCCCGCCGGGTGCGGTCCCAGACGGCCCTCTATCAGCACTATCGGCACGAGTCGGAGGACGCCCCATGAAAGTTGAGTCCATTGCCGCCATCGACGTCGGCTCCAACGCCATCCGCCTCCTGATAAACAACGTGGAGGACTATGAAGAGCGCCAGGCCCTCAAAAAGAACGCCTACATCCGGGTGCCGGTGCGGCTGGGCGAGGACGTGTTCGATGTCGGCCGCATTGGCGGGGAAAAGATCCGCCGGCTCATCGAGACCATGCGGGCCTTCACCCATTTGATGCACGTCTTCGGCGTCAGGCGCTACAAGGCCTGCGCCACCAGCGCCATGCGCGAGGCCCGGAACGGCGCCGAGGTGGCGGCCATGGTGCTGGACCTGGCCGGCATCCAGATCGACATCATCACCGGGGCGGAAGAGGCCGAACTGATTTTCGAAGCCGGGGCCCTGGACGGCGTCATGAACGGGGACCGGAACTACCTGCACGTGGACGTGGGCGGCGGCTCCACCGAACTGGTGGTCTACTACCGCCACCGCAAGCAGGCTTCCTTCTCCTTCCCCATCGGCACCCTGCGCCTCCTGGCCGGCGGCGTCTCGGAGGCGGCCGAGGATGATTTCAAGGACCGGCTCAAAAAAATCCACCAGGAATACGCCCCCCTGGAAGTCATCGCCTCGGGCGGCAACATCAACAAAACCCTCAAACTCCTCGGCCGCAAGGACGGCGACGCCGTGGACTTCGCCAGCCTCGACAAATTCCACCGCGAACTCTCCGCTCTCAGCTTCGAAGAGCGCCTGGAACGCTATAAAATGAACTCCTACCGGGCCGACGTCATCGTCCCGGCCCTCCACATCTTCCTGACCATCGGCCGGGCCTGTCGGGTCAAGCACTTCATCATCCCCAAGGTCGGCCTGGTGGACGGCATCATCCGCCAAATCTACAACGGCCGCGTCACCCCCCGCCTCGCCCCGGAACTCCGCAGCGATTATTAAGGTAAAGGCATTTGAAATCTTGGGGGCTCCGCCTCCTCTTCAAACGCCCGTTACCGTCAAAAGATGATTTCGACTTGATTGGGGCCGATGACGCGGCCGGCGATGTTCTTTTTGCTGCTGAGGTTGGTGACGGAGATGGTGTCGCCCAGGGCGCCGTCCTGCCGGGCCTGGCCGGAGGCGGTGACTTTCAGGCCGCCCTGCTGGGCGATGATGGTCACCATGTCGCCCCGTTTGACGAGGATGCTCTTGGTGAGGTTGCGGTCGCGGATGGGGTCGCCGGCGGAGACGTTGCCCTTGAGGGTCTGGCCCACGGCCTGGGAGAGATCGACCAGGACGCCCTTGCCTAAGGTGTAGGGGATCTGGGTCAGACTCAGGTCGCCTTCATCCAGAACGTGCCCTTTGGCCAGGGCCCGGGCGGCCACCAGACCCGGGACCGTGAGCTCCACCTGGGCCGTGACCCGCACCCGGCCGGCCTCCTGCCCTTCCACGGCGAAGAAAAAATTGCCGGACAGGTAGGTCGGGTTGGACGAGGCCTGGGGCACGAAACGGTAGGCCACCCGGCCCGGCGGGAGGGTCGGCAGGCTGCCGAAATTGACGCTCACGAGTTGAAACGTGCCGCTGCGGTACGGCTCGGTGTCGGCCAGGTGTCTTTCCAGGGCCTGGCGCAGGATATCCTGGCTGAGTTCCTGGCTGCGGACCGTGACGGCCACTTCGTCGGGGAGCGAAAAGACCGCTTCGGCGAGGTCCAGGCGGCTGGCCAGGATGCGCTGCTCCAACTGGGCCCGGCGCCAAACCACGCGCTGGCCCACGGCCGGGGACGGGCCGAGGTCGACCTGGGCCAGGGCCTGGGCCAGGCCGGCGCCGGCCGGATCCAGGACGCTGATGGCCGCCACTTCGCCCAGGAGGACCCGGGGGCCGGCCGCGGTGATTTCCGGCGGCACGGCCACGCTGACTTGGGCCGCGAAAAGGGGGCCGGCCGGGAAAAAAAGGCCGAGCCAGAGGATGAGGCCGGCAAATTTCCAATATCGTGATATCCCGGGCATGGTATAAACTCCGGTGACTGACGGGCGGATAATATGAAGGCGGGCGCACTCCTTTTTTATTGTAACGCAATTCAGCCTCAAAGCCAAATGCGAGAGGAGTTGGCGCATTGAAAGCGCCGGCGGCAGGACCGGCCTGGCGGCGGCGAAAGTTTTCTCCGTGAGCCGTATTTTTTCGACAACGGCGTCGCTCTGCTCCGACACGTGTCGAAAAAATACGGCTCACTCCAAAAATTTTCGCCGCCGCCAGGCCTCGCCATTCGCCAAGGGTCGTCAAAATATCAATGAGTCAGTCCCGCGAACTCCGCGAAATACGGGCAACACCACCACCTTGAGCGGTAAAGGGCAGTTTGAAAGAGGCGGCGACCGCCACACCATCTCGGCCAGGGAGAGCGCCCCCTTTGGAACCATGCCGGAAGCGGGCGCTTGGGCGGGGGCGCAGGGGGCGCGCCCCCCTTCTTCAATCGCCCGTTACCGCCATAAATCCGCCACCGACTTGGAGCCGACTAAAATGGTGAGGATGAGATCGCCCCGGGCGCCGTCGGGGCCCGGCTTGAGCCGGCCCTGCCCGGGGAGGCGCAGACGGGCGCCGTCTTTGGCGCCGGCCGGGATCTTGACTTTGAGGTGGTGGAGCTGGTCGTCGCGCAGGTAGGCGATTTCCACCGTGGTGCCGCCGGCCGCCGCCTGGGGGCTCAGGGAGAGGTGGTAGTGGATTTCGTGGGCCTCGGCCTTTTTCCGGGCCCGGGACGCGGCCCCGGGCAGCCACGAGGCCAGGCGTGCCAGAAAAGAGCCTTGGGGGGATGAGGTTTGGGCGGCCCGCCGGCGGGACTTGAACCAGCCCGTGACGTCCTCCATCTTGAACTTGAGGCCCGCCTTGCGCATTTCCTCTTCCAGGTCGCGCAGGGTGTCGCGGCCCTTGGCCGACTTGAAAAATCCGGCCAGGATTTCATCGAAATCGGGCTCGCCCGTTCCCGGCCCGGCGGAGTCGGCTTTCGCCGACGCGCCGGGCCGGGTCGGGCCGCTCTCCGCTTTCGCGCCTCCGGACGCGGGGCGCGGGCCCCGGGCCGGACCCGCCTTGGGTCCGGCCGCGGAGGGACCGGGCCGGGAAGCGGCCTGGGGGCGCAGGCGTTCGTAGCGGGCCCGGGCCGCGGGATCGCTCAGGACGGCGTAGGCCTGGCTGATGTCCTTGAAGCGCTCCTCGGCCTCGGCGTCGCCGGGGTTGCGGTCCGGGTGGTATTTCACGGCCAGGGCCAGGTAGGCCCGCCGCAGCTCCTCCGGCCCGGCTTTCTCGTCGACGCCCAGAACGGCGTGGAGATCTTTCCGGTGCTGATTCATATCCCTTTTCAGGAAAGAATGCGGGCGATGAGGTTGGTGGTGGAAAAACCCTCGGCCAGGGCCAGGGATTTGACCTCCCCGCCCCGCTCCAGGACGAAGCGGCCGCCCACGATCCGGTCCACGGGCCAGTCCCCGCCTTTGACCAGCACGTCCGGGACCAGGGCGACGATGAGATTCAGGGGCGTGTCCTCGTCGAAGACCACCACCGCGTCCACCATGGCCAGGCCGGCCAGCATTTCGGCCCGCACCGCCTCGGCGCAGATGGGCCGGGGCGGGCCCAGGGGCGGATCGCCCTTGATGGCCCGGATGGAGCGGTCCGAATTGAGCCCGACCATGAGAAAATCCCCCAAATCCCGGGCCTCGGCCAGATACCGCAAGTGGCCGGGATGCAAGAGGTCGAAACAGCCATTGGTAAAAACCACCCGGCGGCCGGCGGCGGCCAATTCCCGCCGCCGGGCCGTCGCCTGATCCGGAGTCATAATTTTTTGACGGTAATCCATGGGAGCCTCGCGCTTCGTTCTCGACGAACGCCCGCTTCATACCGTATTGCCGCCAAATCACTCTGAATTTGACGGCAACGCGGTATCAGCCGATGGTGTCGGCCGCCTCGTTTACTTGATCGCGCCCGCCGCCGCCGCCGGGCCGCCCGTCATCCCGCCCTTGGTCCAGAAAAGGAGGGCCGGAGCGGAGATGAAGATGGAGGACAGGGTGCCCACGCCGATGCCGATCAAGAGGGCCAGGGCGAAATCCTCGTTGACCGGGCCGCCCAGGAGATACAGCGCGAACAGCACCATCAGCGTCGAACCGGAGGTCAGGACCGTGCGCGAGAGGGTCTCGTTGATGCTCTTGTTGATGGTCTCGCCGTAGTCGCCCTTGCGGGACTTGGACACGTGCTCCCGGATACGGTCGTAGATGATGATGGTGTCGTTCAGGGAATAGCCGACGATGGTCAGGATGGCGGCCACGAAGCTGAGGGTGATTTCCTTGTCCAGAAGGGCAAAGATGCCCACCGTGAAAACGACGTCGTGGATGATGGCCAGGAGAGCCCCCAGGGCGTATTCAAATTTCAGGATATAACACAGGATGACCGTGACCGCCAGGGCCAGCCCGATGAGGTAGACCATGCTGACCCCCAGGAGCGAGGCCACGTAGACCACGCCCAGAAGACCGCCCACGAACACGGCCGAGGTGCCCCACTTGTGCTCGAACCGGCCGGAAATGTAGATCAGGATCATCAGCATGCTGTAATACAGGGCGCTCAGGGCCTTCTGCCGCAGATCCTGGCCGACCTTGGGCCCGACCATCTCCACCCGGCGGATTTCCACTTTGTCGGCCCCGAAAGCGCTCTTCAGGCTGTCGGTGACCCGCTGGCTGAGGGAGGACTCGGTGGCCACGTTGCTTTCCAGATCCTCGGCGCCCTGGAGGTTGAGCAGGTATTCGTTGTCCGCCGCCTCGCCATAGGCCTGGACGCTGGGTTCCGGCAGACCGGCCCGGGCCAGGGCCTGGCGGATCTGCCCGGGCTCCACGGCCTGGGTGAAACGGGCCTGGATCAGCAGCCCCCCGGCGAAGTCGATGCCCATGGACAGGCCTTTGAAGGTGATGGCGCCCAGGCAGATCACCATCAGAAGGCCGGAAATGACGAAGGCCTTATAGCGGTTGCCGATGAAATTGATATTGATGCCCGGTTTGACGATTTCCAAACTCATGGGGGCGCTCCTTAAATGCTGAGCCGGCTGGCCCGGCGGCCGGTCAGGGCCACGTCGAAGACCACGCGGGAAAAGAAAATGGCCGTGAACATGGACGACAGGATCCCCACCGACAGGGTCACCGCGAAGCCGCGGATAGGCCCGGAGCCGAACTGGTAGAGGACCAGGGCGGTGATCAGGGTGGTCAGGTTGGAGTCGAAGATGGTCCAGAAGGCCCGGCCGAAACCGGCCACCACCGCCGCCTTGGGGGTCTTGCCGGACCGCAGCTCCTCACGGATGCGCTCGAAGATGAGGACGTTGGCGTCCACGGCCATCCCGAGGGTCAGGATGAGGCCGAAGATGCCCGGGAGCGTCAGGGTGGCCCCGAAGCAGGCCAGGACGGCGATGATGATGGGGAAGTTGAACAAAAGGGCCGTATCGGCCACCGCGCCGGACAAACGGTAGTAGACGAGCATGAACAGCAAGACCGCCCCGAGACCGAAGAGGCCGGCCTGAAGACCCTGCTGAATGGAATCGGCTCCCAGGGTCGGGCCCACGGTGCGTTCTTCCAAAACCGACACCGGAGCCGGCAGGGCCCCGGCCCGCAGGGCCACGGCCAGGTCGCGGGCCTCGTCCACCGAGCGGGAGCCGGTGATGACCGCCCGGCCGCCGGCGATCTTGGTCTGGATGGTGGGCGCGCTGTAGATCGTGTTGTCCAGGACGATGGCCATGCGGCGGTGGGTGTATTCGCCGGTGATGCGTTCGAACTGGCGGGCCCCGCGGCCGTCAAAGGTGATGCCCACCTCCGGCTCGCCCATGCGGCCGCTCATCTGCACCCGGGCGTCGACCAGGCTTTCCCCGGTCATCAGGGGCACTTTCTTGACCAGGTAGGGAACGGTGAGCTCCCGGCCGTCCTGAGTCGTCTCCTTCTGGTAGAGCACTTCCATGCCGGCGGGGATCCCGTTGGCCAGGGCCCATTCCGCGGTGTGGGCATCGTCCACCAGCTTGAATTCCAAGAGCGCGGTCTTGCCGATGAGGGCCACGGCCCGCTTGGGATCATCCAGGCCCGGCAGCTGGATGACCACCCGGTCCTCGCCCTGGGGGCGGATGTCGGGCTCGGCCACGCCGAACATGTCCACCCGGTTGCGGATGGTCTCCACGGCCTGGCTGCCGGTCATTTCCTTAATATGGGTCACCTCGGTGGGAGTCAGGGTGAAAAGCACCGTGTTCCCGCTCCGGCGCTCCACGGCGAGCTGGGTGAACTGTTGGCCCACCAGGGCTTCCGCGGCCTTCATGGCGGCCGCGTCGGGGAACTCGGCATCGATGGTCAGGCCCTGGCCTTTGGCCACCTTCACCGCGCTGATGGATTCTTCGGCCAGGGACCGGCGCAGTTCCTCGGCCATGCGGCCCGCCGTGTTTTCCAGCACCACGTTCAGATCCACGCCCATGACCAGGTGGATGCCCCCTTTGAGGTCCAGACCCAGGCTGACCTTTTTCTGCGGCCACCACGAGGGGAGGGAGTTGGTGAACGTGGGCAGAGTATAGGTCACGGCCAGTACAAAGACCGCCAGCACCATCGCGATGCGCCATCTCAGCGACTTATCCATAAAAGCTCCTTAAAAATGGGCCGGGTCCTGGATCCCCCGCCGCCCTCTTCGCGGGCCGGCAGGCGCCGGGCCTCTCCACCTCGTCCCGAATCCGACCACGGCGCGCGGGTCGACGGCCGGGGCGCCCCCCTCCGGACGGACACAAGCCGCCCGGACCGGAGCCGAAGCCCCAGCCGGACGGCGGCCGTCGGCCATGCCAGCGGAATTACTTCGCGGCCGGGGGAGTAGTGTTGTCTCCGGGACGGATGACCCGGGCGATGAAGCCGCGGCTCACCTTGACCCGCACCTGGGGGGCGATTTCCACGGTGAGCTCGCTCTGGTCCACCCCGGTGACCGTGCCCAGAATGCCGCCGTTGGTCTGTATCCGGTCACCCTTCTGGATGGCGTTGAGCATGGCCTGGTGTTCCTTCTGCTTTTTCTGCTGCGGCCGGATCATCAGGAAATACATGACCGCGAAAAGAAGGATAAGGGGCAGAAAGGTCATCATGGCGCTGCCGCCACCGGCGGCGGCGGCTCCGGGTTCCACGTCCGCGGCGTAGGCCACGGCCGAAAGAAGGCTCAAAGTACTCATCATTACAGTCTCTCCATGCTTTAGGGCTTTGGGATTGGGGTCAGGCCCTGGTGAAGCCGTCTTCCCGGCCTCGGTCCAAGTCCTCATAAAACTCTGTATAATACCCCGAAAAGGTCCCGTTTAGCAAGGCCTCTCTGGCCCCGCCCACGAGATCGAGGTAATAGTGGAGATTGTGGACGCTGGCCAGGCGCATGGCCAGCGGCTCGTCGTTCTGGAACAGGTGCCGCAGATAGGCCCGGGAAAAGGTGCGGCAAGTATAGCAGCCGCAGCGCTCGTCCGGCGGCCGTTCGTCTTCGCGGAAGCGGGCGTTCTTGATGACCAGGCGGCCGAGCCGGGTGAAGAGCTGGCCGTTGCGGGCGTTGCGGGTGGGGAGCACACAGTCGAACATGTCCGCGCCCCGGCGGATGCCCTCGATGATGTCCACAGGCGTGCCCACCCCCATGAGGTACATGGGTTTATCCGGGTTCAGGCCTTCGCGGGCGGCTTCCAGGGCTTCCAGGCGGTCCTCCAGCGGTTCGCCCAGGGCCAGGCCGCCCACGGCCTGGCCGGGAAAGTCGAGCTCCGTGATCTCCTCGGCCGAGCGCCGCCGCAGGTCCGGGTAAAAGCTCCCCTGGGAAATGCCGAACAGGGCCTGGTCGGTGTCGCTCCGGCTCCAGGCCTCGCGGCAGCGTTTGGCCCAGCGGCGGGTCAGGGCCATGGATTTTTCGGCCTCCTCGCGCGCGCTCGGGTAGCCGGTGCACTCGTCGAGGCACATCATGATGTCCACGCCCAGGGCGGTCTGCACTTCCACGGAGCGCTCGGGGCTGAAAAAAGTCCGGGCCCCGTCGTAGGGGGACTGGAAGGTGACCCCGTCCTCGGTCATTTTCCGCAGCTTCGAGAGGGAAAAGACCTGAAAGCCGCCGCTGTCCGTGAGGATGGGGCCGGGCCAGCCCATGAAGCGGTGAAGCCCCCCCAGCCGGGCCACCAATTCCTCCCCGGGCCGGAGCATCAGGTGGTAGGTATTGGCCAGGACGATTCTGGCGCCCAGGGAGACCAGGTCGTCCGGGGCCACGGCCTTGACTGTGCCCCGGGTGCCCACGGGCATGAAAATGGGGGTGGGAATCACCCCGTGGCCGGTGGTGAGGGCCCCGGCCCGGGCGGAGGAATGGGGGTCCCGGGCCTCGATGGCGAATTTGAAGGAACGAGTCATGACCGTGCTTTCCGCAGAGGTTACCGCTGGATGAGCCTGATGCCGGCCAGGACCAGCATCAGGCCCACGGCCAGGGACCAGTCCAGGCCTTCGCCCAGGATCAGCCAGCCCCCGATGATGGCGAAAATCGGCACCAGGTTGATGAAAACGGCCGCCCGTCCGGCCCCCAGCTGAACGATGCCCAGATAATAGAGGGTGAAGCCCAGGGCCGTGCCCATCACCCCCAGAAAAGCCAGGGAGAGCCAGGCCGTGGAACTGAACTCCAGAAAGGCCCAGGGGCCGCTCTCCAGCCAGGCGGCCGGCGCCAGGAACAACAGGCCGAACAGGCAGGCCCAGGTGGCGGAGGCCAAGGGCGACAGGCGGCCCAGCACCACCTTGCCCAATAGTGAATACGCGGCCCAGCACAGGACGCAGCCGAAAATGAGCATTTCGCCCGGGCCCACCTGGCCGGCGAACAGGGTCCACACCCGGCCGTGGGTGATGACCAGGGCCGCGCCCAGGAGGGCGCAGGCGAACCCGGCCACGCCGCGCCCGGTCAATTTTTCCCCGAAAAACAATGCGGTGCCCAGATAAATCAGGCCGGGATTCATGGCCACGATCACCGAAGCCCGGCCGGCTTCGGTCAGGGTCAGGCCCTTGATGAAAAAGTAATTATAGCCGAACAGGCCCGTGGCCCCCAAGGCGGCCAAAAGGAGCCAGATGTGCCCGGGCAGCCCCCGGGGGATCAGCCGCCCCTCCTTTTTCAGGGTCAGGGGGACCAGAATCAAAGCCGCCAGCACGAAGCGCCAGAACGCGGCGGTCAGGGGTTCGCATTCCCGGGCCACCAGGCGGCCGGCCACGAAGGTGCCGCCCCAGGAGGCCATGGTCAGGACCAGGAACCCGTAGACGGCCCTCGTCGACCATTGCTTTTCCACATCCATCATGTTCCCCGACCCCAATGACTTCCAACGAAATTATAGATATTATCCAAAGCCGGGGCGGCCGTCAAGAGCGAGGTCAATGTCGCCGGGGGCGGGAGGCCGGGGTTTCCAGGGTGTCGGCGTAATAGTATTTCTCATTGGCCTCGTTCTGCCAGTCGACGCTGAGGCGGGGATCGATCTCCAGCCCGGCCAGGGCCTCGGCCACTTTGGCCCAGTTGCGCCAGACCGTGGGATCGTGGGCCGAGAGCTGGCCGGCCTCGGCGCAGTGATCATAGGCCTTCTGGAACTGGATCCGCCTGGCCTCGGGATCCTCCACGCGCCAGCCCCACTGGTAGAAGATATGGCTCAGGCCCGTGTGGTATTCCCCTTCGCCCGGGTCGAGGGCCACGGCGGTGAGGTATTTCTCCTCGGCCTCCTTCAAGGCGGCCAGGGCGCTGGCCTCGTTGTCGACGATCTGGGCGATTTTGAAGAGGGCCTGGCCCCACTTGGCCCAGTGATCGGGATCGTCGGGATTGAGGTCGCAGGCGGTCTTGAAGTGGTCGGCGGCCAGGTGGGCCTGCTGGAGGAGACCGCCGGCCGGGGCGTTTTCCTCGGGCAGCTCGGCCGCCTCCAGGCGGGCCCCGCCCAGGAGGTTCCAGGTATCGTCGTCCCGGGGATCGAGGCGCAGGGCGGTCTCGTATTTCTCGATGGCCCCGGCCACCAACAGGGGCCGTTCGTATTCGGGGCTCTCCCAGTACAGGTCCTCCAGCACCCGGCCCCAGATGACCCAGGTGACCGGATCGTCCGGCTCGGCCCGCACGGCCTTTTCCAGCTTGGTGATGGCCGATTGCCACAGGTCCCGCCGCCGGCCGGGGTTCTGCTCGGCCCGGGCCCGTTCCTGGATCAGCGCGCTCCAGCGGCGCCAGGGGCCGGCCCGGTCCGGGTAGAGCTGGGCGGCCTGCCGGAATTTGCCCACGGCCGCCTCATACAGCCGGTCCTTTTCCGCGGGATCGTCCTCCAGGGCCGAAAGCTCGCCCAAAATGTCGCCCCAGTTCTTGAGAGTGGTGAGGTTGTCGCCGTTGAGCCGGGCCGCCTGTTCGTATTTACGGCCGGCGTCCAGCAAGAGTTTCCGCCGCCGGGTGGTCGACGGCCGCGATTCGGCCAGGCACGAGAGGGCGTAGGCCCAGTTGTGCCAGTTCACCGCCGCCCGGTCGGGCGGCACCTGGGCACAGGCGGCCGCGGCCGCGTATTTCCGGGCGGTCTCGGCCCACAGTTCGCCGGCCCGCTCGCCGCCGTTTTCGGCCATGACGCTGAGGATGTTGGCCCAGTCGGACCAGACCTCCTCGCCCGGGGCGGTTTGGGCGGCCTGGGCGCAGAGCTGGCAGGCTTCTTCCAGAAAGTCCAGCCCGTCTTCCCCGGCCTCGATGTTCTGGTGGAGGGCCAGGAGACACCGGGCGGCCCAGAGGTAGGCGGTCACCTCCGCCGGGGCCGCTTCAATGGCTTGTTTCAGGAGTGCCAGCGCCTCCTGGTATCGGCCGGCGGCCGCCTCGGGTTCGTCGGCCAGGAGGCCGGCGGCCTGGTAGAGGGCCTGACCGGCCCTGAGGAAATCCCCGGCCCGGTTCCCGTCCCGTTCGGCGGCCCGGCGGAACAGCCCGGCGGCCTGGTCCAGGGCGGGGACGCCGCGATCTTTTTCCTCCACCGTGGCCAGGGCGACCAGGGCCTGCCCGAATTCCCCGTCAAAAGCGCCGCCGCCCTCCAGACCCGGCCGGGCCCGCTCATAGCTCTCCACAGCCCGGACCAGGAGCGTCCGGGCGCGGGAGCGGTCCGCGGACTGGGCCATCCGGCCCAGCACCCGCCCCTGTCCCCGCCAGGCCGGGGCCAGAGCCGGATCCAGTTCGACGGCCTGCTCGTATTTTTCCAGGGCCTGGCCCAGGTGCCACTCGAAACCGGTTTCGCCGCCTTCGGCCACCAGTTCGGCCCGGTCTTCCAGAATCCGGCCCCAGTCGGCCCGCAGCCGGGCCTCGTCCGGGGCCAGCCGGACGGCCTGGGCATACAGGTCCTGGGCCGCGGCCCACCACTTGTGCTCGGGGATGGCCAAGCCGTGCTCGTCCAGGCTTTCCTTGGTGGTCACCCGGCTCAGGAGGGCCAGACCCCAGCCCCGCAGGGCCGGGGGCCCGGGATCGTGGGGGAGGCGGCGCATCAGCCGCTTGAGGCGGGGCAGGACCTTTTCCAGGCCCGGCCGCAGCGCGCGGCCGTCCTGGGGGCCGCAGTTGACCAGGCCCCGCAGGAGGCGGCGGGTGAGATTGTCGACATTGCGGGCCAGATCCGTCCAGTCCAGGAGGCAGTCCGTGGAGACCAGAAAGTGGCGGGCCTCGCCCAGGCGCCGGGCGGCCCGCCGGGCCAGGAGCCGCTGGCGATACACAAAAACGGCCAGGTGGGCGATAAAAAGCGCCGCCACCACCCAGAAGGCCTGGTCCAGACGCGGGTGGGTCGGGGCCAGGGTCAGGAGGATGACCAGGGCGATGAGCATGAAGATGGTCATTATGTTGGAAAATCGACCAAATACAGACACGTGGCGCGCTCCCGGCTGCTCATGGGATGATCAAAAATACACCCGCTCTCCGTATTGCCCCGAAGCGGAAGGGGCGGCCGTCACTCCCCGTCCCGCACCGGGCCGCGCCCGCCGGAGGTCTTGGCCGGCGGCAGCTTGTCGGTGTTTTCCAGGGCCCAGCGCACTTGGCGGCAGACGCCCCGCCAGAGGTTGCACTCCCCGGAGGTCAGGAGGCTGCGGTTGAAAATTTTTTTAATGTTCATCAGCCAGTGCTCCGGATTGTCGGCGGGCAGAAAGCCGATGTGCACCAGGGTGTTGGAAAGGTCCTCGTACATCTCCGCCAGTTCGGCCTGGCGGGCCGGCTTGACGGCCGGGGCCTCCGGCTCGCCCCCGGCGGCCACGATCAGCTCATAGCCGATGAGGAGCACGGCCTGGGCCAGGTTCAGGGAACTGGTCTCCGGCTCCTCGGTGGGGATGCGCACCACCTTCTGGCAGAGGCGCAGGTCCTCGGTGGCCAGGCCCATGCGCTCCGCGCCGAAGAGGATGGCCACCCGCGCCGGGTCGGCCTCGTCCCCCCCGGCCAGGAGTTCGGCCGCCAGTTGACGGGGGGTGTGGAAGGGGCCGCGCCGGTTCCCGACCCGGGCGGTGGTCCCCACCACCAGGCCGTAGGGGGCCAGGGCTTCGGGCAGTTCCCGATACACCAGCATTTCGTCCAGAATCCGCCGGGCGTGGCTGGTGGCCGTGTTCTCGATGAGCTCCCGGTTGAGGCTCCGGGGCCGCACCAGCACCAGCCGGCCCAGGCCCATGTTGGCCATGGCCCGGGCCGTGGTCCCGATGTTCTCGCTCTTCTGGGGCTCCATGAGGATCACGTCGATGTGGCGGCGGCCGCGCATCTTCGGCCGCCGGTCCAGCCGGTTGATGGGCTTCCGGACCCGGGGCGCGGCGGCCGCCGGGGCGGCCCCGTCCGAATCGGCGGGGGCGGGGCGAAAATCAGACTTGGCCATCGTCGTCCTTTCCGGCGGCCTTCCGGTTTTTCCGATTGACCTGGTTCTGGGCCTTGGTCAGGCCCTCGCGAACCCACCCCACGGCCGCCTCGGCGGCCTCGTCCAGAGCCTGATCCACCAGAGGCCACTCGCTTTCCACGAACCGGCCCAACACGTAGTCCACGTTGCCGTCGGTGAAAATCTCCTTCGGCGGCCGGCCGATGCCGATCTTCAGGCGGCAGAAGTCCTGCCTGAGCATGGCCAGGATGGAGCTGAGCCCCTTGTGGCCGGCCGTGCCCCCGCCGTAAGCCAGCTTCAGTCGGCCCGGGGGGAGGTCCATCTCGTCGTGCAGCACCAGGATGTCCTCCCCCGGCGCCTTGTAGAAGGAAGCCAGTTCCTGAACCGCCTCGCCGGAGAGATTCATGTAGGTCTGCGGCCAGGCCAGCACCACGGGCTGGCCCTCGATGCGTCCCTTCACGGCCAGGCTGCTTTTGAAGCGGCCCGGCGCCGAAAAGCCCAGGTGCGAAGCCAGCCGCTCCAGGGCCATGAAACCAGCGTTGTGGCGGCTGTACATATATTGCTGACCCGGATTCCCGAGCCCGACCAGCAGCTTCACCGTGCCCCTCGTTTTTTTTGCATCATTTTCCGTGTCCAACGCTTTTTTTCCAAAAGCCGTGAATTCCGCGAAATTCCCTTGAAGCTAACATTGCCCCATTCAGGCTGAAATTGGAATTAAAGTGACCACCGTGAAGATGAATTACGCTAAAATATATCACTATAATATGAAGGCCCGTTTACCCTGGGAGGAAAACGGGCCTTGCGGATATGGGAACCGGGGTGCGGGGCCGGGCTTATTTCTTGCCCTTTTTGGCCGCAGCCGCGGCCGGCGCCGCTTCCTCGCCTTCAGTTTCAGCTTTGAGTCCCTTGGGGATGACGACCGTGGCCACGGGCAGATCCGTGGTGAAGGCCAGTTTCAGGCCCTCGGGCACCTTCACCTGGGACAGGTGCAGGGACTGGCCCAGACCCAGGGAGGCGACGTCCACCACCACCTCGGCCGGCGCCTGGGCCGGGAGGGCGGTGACGCTGACTTCACGGGTGACAAGCTGGAGCTGGCCGCCCTTTTCCACGCCGACGGGCTTGCCGGTCAGGACCACCGGCACCTTGACGGTCACCGGCCGCGCGGGGTCGACCCGGTAGAAGTCGGCATGAATGACCTTACGGGACAGGGGGTCCACCTGGTAATCCTTCAACAGGGTCGCCTGAGGGGCCTGGCCCTCGATTTCCAGAGTATAGAGAGTGCGGTTGCCCTCGCTGGTGGTCAGGGCCATCTTGAATTCCTGATAATCAAGGCAGAGGCTCTGGGCCGCGTCCACGCCGGGACCGTAGAAGACGGCCGGCAGCAGCCCCTCGGCCCGGAGACGGCCGGCATGGTTGCCGCCCTTGGCCTGACGGGGCTTGGCTTTTAAAACAGTTGAGAGACCCACG
Source organism: Candidatus Adiutrix sp. (assembly GCA_031549025.1). Lineage (GTDB taxonomy): Bacteria > Desulfobacterota > Desulfarculia > Adiutricales > Adiutricaceae > Adiutrix. The sequence goes on from JAVBQN010000030.1 coordinate 17,549, forward strand.
GTAACCTCCCTCGCGCGGGGCGGGTCCAGCCCCGGCGTTCCATAGTTTCGAGCGATACTTTCAATCACAAAAGCGGAGATCTATCATCCCGCACGAACTGTGTATGGTAGCAGAGTCGCGGTCCCCTGTAAAGGGTTTTTTCCACCCCCGCAGGAACCTCAGACGAACAGCGAACTGACCGAATCCTTCTGATGGATGCGGCGGATGGCCTCGCCCAGAAGCGGGGCCACGCTCATGACCTTGACCTTGTTCGAAGCCCGGGCCCGCTCGTTCAAGGGGATGGTGTTGGTGACCACCACGGCGCTCAGGACCGAATTCTCGATGCGGTCCACAGCCGGGCCGGAAAAGACCGCGTGGGTGGCGCAGGCCAGGACCTCCACCGCGCCGAGGTCCTGGATAACCTGGGCGGCCTGGGTCAACGTGCCGGCGGTGTCGACCATGTCGTCGATGATCACGGCCACCTTGTCCCGGACTTCACCCACGATGTTCATGGCCTTGGCCACGTTGGGCGCTTCCCGGCGTTTATCGACGATGGCGATGGGCGCGCCCAGGTGGCGGGCGAAATAGCGGGTCCGCTCCACCCCGCCGGCGTCCGGGGAAACCAGGACCAGGTCCGCGCCCTTATCCTTCTTTTCCCGCAGATAATCCAGCAGCACCGGAGCCGCGTAGAGGTGATCCACCGGGATGTTGAAAAAACCCTGGATCTGGCCGGCGTGGAGATCCATGCCCAGAACCCGGCTGGCCCCGGCCGCGGTGATGAGGTCGGCCACCAGCTTCGCGGAAATGGGCACCCGGGGCGCGGCCTTGCGGTCCTGGCGGGCGTAGCCGTAATAGGGGATGACCGCGTTGATGCAGCTGGCCGAGGCCCGCTTGAGGGCGTCGATGATCAAAAGCAGCTCCATCAAGTTGTCGTTCACCGGGGCGCAGGTGGACTGGATGACATAGATGTCCCGCCCCCGCATGTTTTCCGCCAGTTCCACCATAATTTCGCCATCGGAAAAATGGCGCGCCTGGGTCATGCTGAGGGGCTGGCCCAAATGCTCGGAAATCTCCCGGGCCAGGATGGGGTTGGAAGTGCCGCCGATCAGCATTATCTCGTTACGCATCGTCACACCCGTGCCGCGCCCCGACCGGCATTTTCACAACCCGTTGACGGGGGCTTTCATATCAAATTGTTGAATGTTCCTTAGGAGATTCGGTGGCTGGGGCGGAAGGATTCGAACCTTCGAATGCAGGATCCAAAAACCTGTGTCTTAACCGCTTGACTACGCCCCAGTGCATTGCCCGGAAGGGTGCTTCACGAGAGGATGGCCGCCTCCCGCACCCACCAGTCCGGCTGACCGAGCCACACGGGGACCTCCGGCCGGTACAGCCAGAACGTCGGCCCGCTGCCCGACATTCCCCAAGACGCCGCCCGCGCGGCTTCGAGGATCGTGCATATCCGCGCCAGGTCCGGGGCCAAAGTCAGGGCCGAGGAGCACAAATCGTTCTCGCCTGGCGCGGGTGCAGGCCCAAGGGTAGTATCTGGGCCTGAATTTGTCAACCTTAAATTTTTGAAAACCAGGCCCGTGGACAGCTGGAATCCGGGGTTGACCAGGGTCACCCGCCGCCCGGCCCAGACCCGGAAGGAATCCGGCGGGGGCCCCAGAATCTCGCCCCGGCCGAGGGCCCGGGCCAGGGGGAGGGGCTGGAGAAAAAAAGGCACGTCCGAGCCCAGGGCCAGCCCCATGGCCGCGAGGTCTCCGTCCGCCAGAGGCCGGGGCGCGGCCCGGTTCAAAAGCCTCAGGACCGCCGCGCCGTCCGAGGAGCCGCCCCCCAGGCCGGCCCCCAAAGGGAGATTCTTTTCCAGCCCGACCACCACCCCGGTTTCGGGCCAGCCGGTGCGGGCCCGGTACAGAGCCGCCGCCTTCAGGGCCAGATTGTCCGGGCCGAAAAAATCGGCCGGGAGGGTTCCCGGCGGGGCGCCGCGCAGCTCCAGACGGTCCGGCGCCGGGCCTTCGGCCCAGGCCAGCCCCACACGGTCGGCCACGTCCAGCCGGGCCATGAGGGTATCCAGGTCGTGGTACTGGTCCGGGCGGCGGCCCACAACTTTCAGATACAAATTGATTTTGGCCGGAGCCGGGTCCTCCCGGAGGGGGAATCCCCCCCCGGGCCGGGCCCGGTCCGGCCGATTCACGGCCCCGGACAAGGTTATCCGCCGAGGGTCACGGTGAAGAACATGGTGTTCCCGCCCCGCTTGACCAGGAAGCGGACAATGTCTTCCGGCTTCTTGTCGGCCACGACCTGGCGGTAGTCGTCCACGGTCTTGACGGGCTTGTCGTCCACTTCCATCACCACGTCGCCCACGGCCAGACCGGATTCACTGGCCGGGGAGCCGGGCTCGATGTCGGCAACATACAGGCCGTCCCGATCGGAGAGTTTCAGGCGGGTGGCCATTTCCGGGGTGATCTCCCGGAGGTTCAGGCCGAGCTTGCCGACGGTCTGTTGCGCGCCCGGGCCGGCATCGGTGCCGTCGTCTTTCAGTTCGGCCACGGTCAGATCCAGGGTGACTTCCTTTTTATCCCGGAAAACCAGCACTTTGACCTTCTTGCTCACCGTGGTGTTGGCCACGATGATGGGCAGGTCCTGCCAACTCTTGACGTCCTGGCCGTCGAACTTCAGGATGATGTCGCCGCGCTTCAGCTTGGCCGCGACCGACGGACCCTCGGGATCGATGTCGCCCACCAGGGCGCCCCGGGGCTCGCCCAAACCATAGCTCTTGGCCAGTTCCGGGGTGACCTTCTGGATGACCACGCCCATCCAGCCGCGCACCACCCGGCCCTTGGCCTTGAGCTGGTCCACCACGCCCTTGGCCAGGTTGGTGGGGATGGCGAAGCCGATGCCCGTGCCCCCGGCCACGATGGCCGTGTTGATGCCGATGACGTCGCCGGAGAGATTCAGAAGGGGCCCCCCGGAGTTGCCGGGGTTGATGGAGGCGTCGGTCTGGAGGAAATCGTCATAGGGGCCGGCCCCGATGGCCCGGCTGCGGGCCGAGAGGATGCCGGCGGTGACGGTGTGGTCCAGGCCGAAGGGGTTGCCGATGGCCACCACCCAGTCACCGATCTTCAGTTGGCCGGAGTCGCCCAGGGCCAGGTAGGGATAGGTGCCGGCCTTCTTCAGCTTGATGAGGGCCAGGTCGGTCTTGGGATCCCGGCCGATGATGTCGGCGTGGATCTCCTCGCCGCTGGACAGTTTGACGATGATGTCCTCGGCCCCTTCCACCACGTGGTTGTTGGTGATGATATAGCCGGCCGGGTCGAAAAGGAAGCCCGAACCCAGGGACTGCTCCTTGCGGTCGCCCTGGGGGGGGCCGCCGAAGAAACGGTCGAAGAGGTCGTCGTTGCCGAAGGGGTTTTCGCCGAAGGGGCTGCGGACCCGGGCCTTGACCACCTTGGTGGCGGAAATGTTCACCACCGCCGGCTCGGCCTTTTCCGCGATCGGCGCAAAGGACGGTATGGCCGTCAGGGGAGCGGCGGGGGCGGAGGCGGCGGTGTCGGCGGCGGACGCGTTCCCGGCCGAACCGACGGCCAGAAAGACAATCAATAAGAGAGAGGTTACGGTTTTTCGTATAGTCATGGAAAATTTCCTCACAATATGTTCAAGCGTTGCCCCGCCGCACCCGAGTTGCGAAGACGGGGTTTGGACTAGAGCGTTTTGCAATTTATCTGTCTTTAATAAATTGCAAAACACCCAAACATCCGGGCACTTTTCATTACATATCCATGTCCTTTAAAGAGAAAAGTGCTCCAGAAAATGCTCGCCTACTTGCGAGCCCGCACGTATCTCATGCGCAGGTCGTATAAAAGGGTGGTCAGAAGAGCTTCCTCCTCGGGCTCGAGGTTCCCCCGAGTCTTGGCCTGCAAGACCGCCAGGAGGTCGATGGCGTGCTTGGCCGCCACCAGGTCCGGCTGGGTCTCGGGCTGGCCCGGCTCCGGGTCCTCGCCCAGGTGGATGAAAGCCGACGTGGCCAGACCCACCAAAAGACCCGTGAAATCGGCCGGCGGCGGAGCGGGCGCGGCGTTCCGGCCGGAAGGCGACGCGGCCCCGCCGCGCGGCCCGGAGCCGGGGGCTTCGGCCTCGACCTTCGGCGTCTCCGGCGCGCCCGCATTCAACTCGCCGTCTTTGGTGAACAATCTCTTATCGTTGACCACAAACTCGTCGGACATAAGGCCGCCTCCCAAACGGGCGTGATGCCGGGCCGGCCATAAGCCGCCCCTCGGGGGTCTTCATCAATACGGTTAAAACTTCCCCGCTAAAATACTATTTTAATACAGCCCCCCGCCCAAATCAAGCCCGGCCGGAAGCGACGGCCAGTCGGCCGTCGCTTCCGGCCGGGCCAATCCCGGTCCCGGGGAGGGGCCGCCCTCTATGAATCCAGCCCGCTCATCATGATGAAATCGGCCAGGATGTACACCGGGACGATGTTGAACAGAAGCGAATCCAGCCGATCCCAGAACCCGCCGTGGCCCAGGAGAAGGGTCGAGGAATCTTTGATGTCGATGGCCCGCTTGATGGCCGATTCGAAGAGGTCCCCCACCGCGCCCCAGAGGCCCAGGAACAGGCCCAGCGCCGACAGGGCGAAGAGCGAGGCCTGGGGCAGGAACGTGGCGCAGGCGGCCGACACCGCCATGGCCGCCACCGCCCCGCCCACCAGGCCGGAAACGGTCTTGTTGGGGCTGATCTTGGGCCACAGCTTGGGCCCCTGGACCCGCCGGCCGACATAATAGGCGCCCGTGTCGGCGGCAATGGTCACCAAAAGCACATAAATCAGCCACAGACCGCCGGAACCGGTCTTCTTGAGCAAGAGGAAAAACGACATCAGAAAACTGAGGTAGAGATGCCCCAGGGAAAAGCGGCCCAGGAGGTTCAAAAGGACCGGCCCGGTCTCCCGCTCCAGGGCCCACATGCAATACCCGGCCCCCAGGGCCAGGGCCAGCACCAGGCCGATGGACTGGCCGGACGGGCCGTAGAAATAGGCCCCCCCCGCCACCGCCGCCCAGCCGCCCAAAGACAGGCCCAGGAGCCCGGTGCGCTCCACGCCGAAGAGGTTGCGGCTGAATTCCCACCAGGTCACCCCGCCCGCCAGGAGCACGAGGAAGAAAAAATAGAGATACTGATCGGCCAGCATGCTGTACACGGTGGGCACCAGGAGGACCACCGCCACCAGCCACCGGCTGGCGTGGCCGCTCATGGACAACTTGATTCCGTCGCGGGTCATTTTGGGCATATCTTCTCCGGGAGTCGTGGAAAGCATGAGGTCGGCCGGGGGGCTCTAATCCGCTCACCCGCCCCAGGTCAGACGGGTGGTCCAGGCCGAGACTTTTTCGTTGTTCAGAAAGGCGAAGCCCCGGCCCTGGTATTCCGCGGGCGAGACCTGGGTCAGGATTTCCTGGCCCCAATAGGCACCGCTCCGGGACTGCCAGGGCGACATGAGGGTGTCGTCGACCACCACGAACAGGCCGAACACCGGCTCCGGGCCGCCCATTTCCGATTTCCACTCGGTGAAGGCGGCGCCCGGGGCCAGGGGCTGGACATCGTAGCGGCTGTTGAGGGACTGGGTCTCGTGGGTGGTGATGGTCACCCGCCCCTCGATGACCCAGAGGTCCGGCTCGTGGGTGACGATCAGCTGGCCCTTCTGGGGAAAGGCGTTATTGTTCCGGTCGTAATAAATGCCGGTGATCTCCCACAAACCGGGTTCCAGGAGATAGGTGTGTTGGCGGTCGGAATTCATAAGCCTCGCCTGTCATTAGAATATGTCTTCGGGCACCTCGACGAAACTGGTCGTAGCCGAGCGAAAAATGTGATTTTTGTTCGGCGGGCGGCTTTATGGCCATTACCGCCGGTTCTCGTCAGTGTGCTTCGCGGGCCGCCAGTTCGGCGAACCACTCGTCCCGGAGCGTTTGGGGCGTCCGGAATTCATCGAGGCGGCGGAACAGAAGATCCGTGCGGGCCAGGGCGTCGTCCACCCGGGCTTCGGCCAGCGCGCCCGAACGGAGAGCGGCGGCCAGGGCCCGGCGGCATTCCTCGACGTAATCCCGCTGGCGGCAGATCAGGGCCAGATCGTGTCCGGCCCGCACCGCGGCCACCGCCGCCTCGCCCAGGGGGTAGTTTTTCACCACGGCCCCCATTTCCAGATCATCCGTCAAGACGGCCCCGCCGAAGCCCATTTCGTCTTTCAGCCGGCCCACGATTTCCTCGGAAAAGGTGGCGGGCCGGCCGGCGTCCAGGGCCGGGTAGAGGGCGTGGGTGGTCATGACCGCTGATAACCCCTCGCCGATGAGGGCCAGGAAGGGGGCCAGCTCCCGCTCGGCCAGGCGGGCCACGTCCACCGGCACCACGGGCAAGGCCTGATGGGGGTCCAGGGTGGCCTCGCCCAGGCCGGGGAAATGCTTCCCCGCGCCCAGGAGGCCCGCCCGGTGGTAGGCGGCCAGGGTGGCCCGCCCCAGGGCGACGACCTGTTCGGGCTCGGCCCCGAAGGAGCGGTCGCCGATGGCCACCCCGTCCGGCGAGGCCAGATCCAGCACCGGGGCCAGGTTAAAATTGAAGCCCGTGGCCGCCAGTTCCCGGGCGCCTTGCCAGGCGGCCTTTTCCGCCGCCTCGGCCGTGCCCAGTTCCCCCGGCGGGGGCAGGTGCGTGTAGGGCGCCGACAGGCGCTGCACCCGGCCGCCCTCGTGATCCACGGCGATGAAGAGCGACCGCCCCAGGACGCTCCGGGCCAGGTCCTGGGCTTGTGCGATAAGGGTCCGCAAGGCGCGCGGCCCCCCGGCTTCGGGGTAGTTGCGCTTGAAAAAGATGAGCCCGGCCGGCCGGACCCGGGTCACCAGGTCCTCGACTTCCGGGAAATCCCGGCCTTCGAAACCGACCAGAAGGAGGCGCCCCACCTTCTCGGCCAGTTCCGGGCTGTCGTCCGGACGGACGGAATCCAGGTTCGCCGTCACCGCCGGCCGCCCATCATTTTTTCAATGGGGGCCAGGGCCAGGGCCCGGATATCGTCGGGCACGCGCACCTCCGGGGCGGCCGGGTCCAGGGCCCGGCGCAAATCCTCGAGGGTGTTTTTTTTCATGTCCTCGCAGACCATGTTCGGGGGAAAATGAAAAATCTTGCCCGGATTTTTCGCCAACTGGTGGCGGACGCCCTCCTCGGTGATGACGATGATCTCCGAAGCCGGGCTCTCCTGGCAATACTTCAGGATGGCGGTGGTGGAGCCCACGAAGTCGGCCAGTTCGGACACCTCGGGCCGGCACTCGGGATGGGCGGCCACCGGGGCGCCGGGGTGCTTTTTCTTCAGGTCCAGCACCATTTCGGCGGTGATATGGTGGTGAATCGGGCACCAGCCCTCCCAGGCGATGACCCTCTTTCCGGGCACCCGCTTTTGGGCGAAGGCGGCCAGGTTCTTATCCGGGGTCATGAGCACGGTGTCGCTCTCCATGGACCGGAGCATGTCCACCACGTTGGCCGAGGTGCAACAGGCGTCGCTTTCGGCCTTGACCGCGGCCGAGGAGTTGACGTAGGTCAGCACCTGGACCCCGGGCAGTTCCTTTCTGCGGGCGGCCAGGGCCTCGGCGGTGATCATGTCGGCCATGGGGCAGCCGGCCCCGGCGTTGACCGGCACCACTTTTTTCTTCGGGCAGAGGATGGAGGCCGTCTCGGCCATGAAATGGACCCCGCAGAAGACGATGACCTCGGCCTCGGCCTCGGCGGCGGTCTGGGACAGGCCCAGGGAATCCCCCACAAAGTCGGCCGCGTCCTGCAGTTCCGGCCGGGCATAGTAATGGGCCAGAATCACGGCCCGGCGCTCCCGGGCCAGATTCCTGACGGCCTCGATCTCTTTGGCGACGGTGGATACGGTGGACATCACGCCCTCCTTGTCTTCACGACAATCGAACCGGCGGTCGGCCTCGGCTCGGCCGGGCGCCGGAACCAAACCAAGGCGGCCGCGTCACTCCTCGACGACTTCGGTGCCGCGAGGAACCTTGAAGTTGAAAATCTTGGGGTCCAGCTTGGGGTTTTCCTTGAAGCCGGTGAGGAAGAAGTCCGTGGCTTCGCCGGTGATCGAGGTGAGCCGGAACCCGGTGATGATGAAGGATTCGTCGCACCAGACCGTCAGCCGGTCCACCCCGCCCTCGGCCCCGGTTTTGGGGATCAGGGTCAGGCCGTACTGGCCGGGCCGGGCCGGATCGAAGGGGGCCAGGGAGACCTTGAAATCGGCGTTCAGGGACTCCAGGCCGCCGAGAAAGGACACCAGGGGCTTGAGCTGTCCGGCCACGTCGATGTTCCGGTAGCGGTAGGCCAACTGTTCGCCGGGGATATGCCACCAGACCGTGGAGCCGTCGGTGACCATGGCCTCGGGCTGGGGCGAGGTCTGGTCAATCAGGAGCTTGGCCGGCCGGGCCCAGAACATGGTCCCGGTGGCCACCTGGGACGAGCCGCCCTTGAAAATCTGGTCCTTGGACGCGGGGGTGCTGGCCACCCGGCTGTAGGTGGCCTGGATGGCGTCCACACTGCGGTAGCGGGCCGACAGGCCGTTCAGCACCTGGGCCTGGGACAGGCCCTGGGCTTCGGCCGCCGAAACACTCCAGGTCAGGAGCAGCAGGCCCTGGCCCAGAAGGGCCGCATAGGCCAGGCCGAGGCCGGCCAGGCGGCCGGCGATGATTCTCAGGAACATATTCATCTTCCTCAATATCCTTATAGTTGGGTTACCACGTAGCCCCGGGCCGCCAGGTGGGCCAGGACACTGCGGTCCCCCACCAGGTGGCCGGCGCCGACCACGATGAAGCAGATGTTGTTCCGGCCCAGGAGGCGGTCGATCTTGACGGCCATGGCCTCGTTGCGGCGGATGATGATTTTGTCCAGCAGCGGCGCCAGCTCGGGATATTTGTCATACTCCTGAAAAAAGACCCGGGTGAAACCGGTCACGTCCCCGCCGTTCCAGGTGTCCAGGAAGGCCCGCATGGTCTCGGGGAGGTCGTCCATTTCCAGGACCACGCTGCGGAGAAACAGGTCGGCTTCCTCGTCGCTCATGGTGGTGAGCATGCCCATCTGTTCGTCCAGAGTTTCCAGTTCCCGGATGGCCAGGCCCCGGGCCCGGGCTTCGCCGATGAAATATTTGTCCAGCCCGTATTCGGGCTCGAAGCCGTATTGCCGCATGGCCGCCAGTTGGATGGTCAGGGCCGCCAGCCAGGGCCGGGTCCCGGCCATCTCCGGCCGGTAGAAGCCGCTCAGCAAGAGGGCCTCGCGGGTGGCCGGGCTCAGCCGGTCCGGGAGCGGCCGGGGATCCTTGGACAGGCCGTGGGCGGCCACGTACCCGTTCAGGGCGCCCTGGGGCAGGCCCTCGGTGTCGATTTCCACCACCAGGGTTCCGGCCTGGTCGAAGGCCCGCATGATGGGGTCTCTGAGGGGATAGATGCCGGAGTGGGCCAGGTGGATGGAGCCGAGGATATAGGCCTGTCCGCCGTTTTTGGCGGTGACCCGCCAGAGAAAATTGGCGGCCTCCAGGGGGGCGGCCACCCCGGCCAGCCAGAGAACGGCCACGAGGAACACGACCCCGGCCGATATTTTTCGACTCATGCCCGACTCCGTCAGGGAGAGTTCCCTGGGGAAATTCATCCCCTTAGGGAACCTTTAAAAATGGCCATTTCTAGGTCGGGAGTTCGCTCCCGCCCTTCTCGCTAAAATTTAACCATTTGAATTTATTAAATGTAAATTTTAGCTGTCAGGGCTCCACTCTCTCTCGACCAAGAACTGGCGAATTTTTAGAGGTTCCCTGAGAATAAGGTACCCCATAGCGGCGTGGCGGTCAACTAGAAAAAGTGCAGTCCGGGGGCCGCCGAAGCGGGGTTTTGGGGCGTTGCGCGTCCCAAAACCCTGAATGGCGAGTTTTGGTGCACGGCAAATGTTCGGCGCCCGCAAACCGCCCGGCCGCTTCAGTTTGCGGGCCTAAACCACGAAAGCTTTTAAAATGAAGACTCTTGCGGGTTTTATTTTTTTCCGAACGATTTTTTTACCACTTGGCCCGCGCCTTGCAAGGCAGTCTGGCAACCTTAGCGAACATTGGTAGTTCATTCGGTCAGCAGACTATACAAGGCGGAAACGCCGTAATCTTGACCCCTCGGGTCAACCACTATGGAAATGGAGTACTCCCCATGAAAAAAGGCTTCACTCTTATCGAACTGATGATCGTCGTCGCCATCATCGCCATCCTGGCCATGATCGCCATCCCCATGTATCAGCGCTACATCGAACGCTCCCGCAACGCCGCCGCCCAGAGCATCCTGCAGCAGCTGGCCCTGGCCGAAGTCGCCCGCAACAGTGATAACCAAATCCCCGCCCAAGCGATAACCGATTTTGGTCGTGGGTATATGGATGTTCCTGCTGCCGGCATTACCAATGTTCAGGAATTGGCCAGATATGGCTTCCGGCCTGATTCGACCGTCGCTTTTATCGCTTTCAGTGACCAGAACGCCGCCTGGACCGCCACTTCAAAGAGTGGATTTGTGGCCTTTGCCGCCAATATCGCCCCCGCTTCCGTGGTGTATGTGTATGATAACGTTAACAGCTCCGGCGTCGAAGCCTACTCCGTCGCCAAAGCGGGTGCCTATGCGGTCCCGTACCCTGCCAACGGCGCCGGCATGACGGCTTACACCTATAACGGCAGCACGAACACCGCCGCCGCCGTGGCTGGCACGTATAGCTCCATCGCCAACACCGAGAACACCGACCAACTCGTCACGGTCTCTTACAAATAAACTCTGAGAACGTCACTGACTGGACAGAGCACTTTAATCCGAAAACAACAAACCCCGGCTTCCAAATTTGATTTGGAAGCCGGTTTTTTTATTCCCAAAAGCGGGCCACCAAATACCTGGCAAATACGTTTTACCACAGAGAGGGCCAGAGGGAGGACGGCGATGAGAAACGACAACGGCTTTACCCTGGTAGAACTAATGATCGTGGTGGCGATTGTCGCCCTGTTGGCGACCATAGCCGTCATCCCCATAAGGGGCTACGGCCATTTCACCGACAAGCGCACTCTTTGCGAAGAGTGCACTTTTTATTCCTTCATCCCGGCACAGACCAGAATCCATGTTTTTGCTTTCAGCGGGAAGAGAAAAGACAAAGGCCTGGGTCCCGGCTTTCGCCGGATGACGAGGCAACGAGAATCCCGCCACTGCTGAACTGGTGGTGTATCACGCACAACATAAAGCGCACAAAAAAGCCGCCGGAGGAATCCGGCGGCTTTTCCCGCTCATCTCAGACTTTCCCGCCGGAGCCGGTTCTCTTCAAGCCGGCTCCGGCTTTTTCAGATATTCAAAGGAATGATATTGGCGGTGATGAAGATGAGCATCTCCGACTTGTCGTTCTGAATCTCCCGGCTCTGGAACAGCCAGCCCAAAAGAGGCAGGCGATGCACCCCCGGCACCCGGTCGATGCCCGTGGTCTGATTGTCCACGATGATGCCGCCGATGACCACGGTCTCCCCGTCTTTGACCATGAGCCGGGTCTCGGCCTCCCGGGTGTTGATGGCCAGATTGCCGGTGCCGCCGCCCACGTCCGGGGTGTCGTTGGTGAGCTTGATGTCCAGGGTGACGATCTGGCCGTTCTCCTCGATGTGGGGCTTGACCTTCAGCTCCATGACCACATCTTTGAACTGGACGTTGGCCGCGGTGGTGGCCGAGGAGCCGCTCTCATAAGGGATCTGCTTACCCTGTTTGATGGAGACCTCCTGGTCGTTGGCGGCCATGATGCGGGGCGCGGAAATGGTGCGCGAATCGCCCGAGGTTTCGGCCAGATTAAGGCTGGCGTTCAGCAGCAGGCTGTTGGCCTTGTTCAGGAAACCGAAACCCAAAGCCGCCCCGGCGTTGGAAATGTCGATCGAGCCCGTGGCCTCGCCCGGAGTCCCGCCATCGACGCCGCCGCCGTTGTATTTGGCGCTCCATTTGACCCCGATCTTTTCGATGAAGTTATTGGTGGCCTCGATGATTCGGGCTTCAATAAGGATCTGCCGGGCCACTTTGTCGACCCGCATGAAAATCTGGGTCATGGTGGCGATGGTTCCCGGGTCGTCCTCCACGTAGATGTCGTTGCCGATGGCCACGATCTTGCCCCGGTTGCTTTTTATTTTGCTCAACTCCGCCGCCACCACGCCGATGGGGGAATACTTGGGAGTGAAGACCTTCTTGGCCAGGGGGGCCAGGGCCTCGGCTGCGGCCCGTTCGGCCACCGCCCGCTGCCGGCCGGCCTGGATGGCCTGCAGGGTCGCCAGGTCATAGATGGTCAGAACGTTCCCCGTTTCCTCCACCCCCAGGCTGCGCGAGGCCAGGACGATATCCAGGGCCTGGTCCCAGGGCACGTCTTTCAGCTTCAAGGTGACCTTGCCGGTGACCGCGTCGGAGACCACGATGTTCTTGCCCGACACCTCGCCAATGATCCGGATGATGTTGTGGAGTTCGGCGTTCTGGAAGTCCAGGGAAATCCGTTCCCCGGTGTACACCTTGGGATTGTCGTAGCGGATGGCCTGCGGAGTGGCGGTGGCCAGGTCAAAGGGTTCCGTCGGGGCGGCCCCGGTCTGGCCGGCCCCGGAGGCGGCTTCCTGGGCCACCGGGGCGAAGAGGCTCTGGGCGGTCATAAACCCAGCCGCGGCCCGGGCCGCCGGCGCCCAAGCCAAGAGAGCCAGCAGTAAAATGGCGGTCATCACGGGAATTTTTCTGAGATCGCTGGTCATAATTCGCTCCTTAGCCGCCGGCGGGCGGGAAACGCCGGGGACCGGTTCTTCTTGAGAGGTCCCGGTCAATTCGAGGTCCTCTGATAATCGTATGGTCAACGCCCCGGCCGGGCCGCCGCGCGGAAACGCCGCTACTCACCTTCGCGGGTCAGGCCGGGAGTGTCACTCAAAACATCCAACTTCATTTCCGTCTGCTGGGGGCCGCTCTGGCCTCGGCGCGGAGGTTCCTCGACGAGGACCCGGCTGGGTTCGATTTTCACGATGCGGCCCTGGTGGCGCCCAATGCGGTCACCTTCCCGGAGGATATAGCTGACGCCGGCCCCGTCTTCAAAGGAGGCCAGGGCCGCCCCCGAGCCGCCGGACAGAATGGTGATGGCCACCAGTTTCAACTGGTTCAGTTCCAGACGCAGGATGGGGGGCAGATTGGCCTCCGCCTCGGTATCGAACTGATTGGGCTTGCCGCGCACCTCTTTGATAGGCAGGAACGGATCGGCCAGGGAGCCGATGGTGTACGTATAGTTGACCAAAACCTGGCGGTGCCACTGCTCCAGAGCCTGGACCAGGGCGAGGGAATCGGCGGCCTCTCCTTTAGTCGGAGCGACCGCCCCCTTGGCTCCATTCTGAGGCGCGGCCGTGCCGGAAGCCCCCACCATGGGAGTCACACTGGCCAGTTGAGTCCCCACCGGCCGCTCGGCCCCCAGGTCGATCATGGAGGTCACGGAGGTCAAGGGCCAGCGATCACCGCCGGGGGCGGATTCACCCGCAACGGCCGCCGGCTGGGCGCCAAAATGGATGACCGTTCCGCCCATCGCCTGGCTGCGGGAGCCGGAGCCCACCGTCACCTCGAGCACTTCAAAGCTCAGCGCGGGCGGCTGGACCTGGACGGCCGGAGCGGACACGTTCTGGGCTCCCAGTTCGGCTCCGGAAACCAACAGCCAGCCCGCCGCCAGGGAGGCCAGGAGTTTCAGCCGCCGCCGAGAGGCGCTTTCAGCGAAATGACCGGGCTTCATCGATATCACCAATTCCATGTTTTTTGATGTTTAGGAAACAAAATGTCCAAATACAGCACAGGTGGTCGTCGGGTTCGATAAGCATCTTTCCCCTAAGACGGGGGTATCCGTTTCCAGCCGCTTATTTCTTTTTGCCTTTACCCGGGTTGTCGATTTCTTCCTGCGTCAGGGTACGATAGGTGCTGCCGCTGCATTTAACGGTAACGAACAAAATTTCTCTTTTCTCGTCGACCATCTTGGGGGTGCCGATATCCACCGTGGTGATGTTGACGATGCGGTCCATACGGCTGAAATCGTACAGAAAGCTCAACACGGTCAAAAATTCGCCCTGCAGATCCAGGGTGAAGGGAATCTCTGCGTAATCTTCCCGGACCACGGCCGGAAGGGTCGGGGCAAAACGGGTCACCCCGTCGGTGAGCCCCGCTCTGGCGCCGATTTCCGAAACCATCTGGACCAGCCGGGGCATCTCGTTTTCTTTAGGCAGATATTTTTGGATGTATTGATAGGCGGCCTGGACCGGGTCCTGCAACTTGGCCACCGCCTGGTGCTTCCTCAGGGAATCCTGCTGGGTATTGATTTGCTGCTGCAGCCCGGCCAACTGGCTCTGCAGGGAATCCCTGTCTTCCATATAGGGCATATAGAAGGCGAAGTAAAAAATGACCCCCAGTCCCAGGCCGCTGGCGAGGAAAATGATCACTCTGGCCGCCAGCGAAAGCTTGGCGGCTTTTCCGATCAGATCCATACCCGCTTTCTTCTTCACCACTGCTTTGGCCACTGAAGTCTCCTTCCGGCTGCTTTACACATTCTTCAATCTATTTATAACCGGTCCGCCAGAGGTCACAGAGCCCGGCCGGACTTGGTGGCGAGATCCTTGATGGCCTTGGACAAGGCGGGCGCGGCCGCGTCCACGGTTTTCAGAAACTGCTCCCGGGTCGGCAGGCCGTAATCCGGCAGGCCGTCGTTGACGATGGTCGGCTGGGGAAAGACGGTGTTGGCCTTGATCGTGAACCGGGTGAGTTTGATGCCGTTGATGACTTCGTTCTGGGTGATGGTCATCAGGTTGACGCTTGGCCGGTCAATGTAGGTGGCGTTTTCCAGCTTGGTCAGGAACTGGCTCACGGTTTCCTTGTCGGTGGAGATGCCTTCCAGGGACAATACGCCCTTTTCATGTTTCAGAGTCACCAGCCAGGCGTTGTCTTTGGGCAGGAGCGATTCCACTTCCACCAGCATGCGGGTCTGGTCCCGGCGGCGTTCCTCCAGTTCCAGAATGGCCATCAACTGCCGCCATTCGCGTACGGTGGCCTGGGTGACTTTTTCCGCGTCGGCCACCTGCTTGGTAACCGCCGCCAACTGGTTTGTCCGGGAAGCCACTTCGTTGGTCAGCGCCTCGATATGCCCGTCCAGAGTGTTGACCTTGACGGAAAAAAGAGCGGCCACGGCGATAGCCAGAAATAATCCGTAGGTGGCCAGAAAAACGCGCCCCTGAAATTTTTCCTTGAGGGAGCTGACGGGCAAAAGGTTGATGCTGATCACTGGACTTCCACCTTTCTCAACGCCAGGCCGAAACTGACGGCCATCTGGGGGCCGATGTATTTGAGATATTCGGGGTCGTACCGTTTGGGATTGAACGTGAGGCTGAGGAGCGGGTTGAAAAGCTCCGCCCTGAGGTTAAAGTATTTTTGGAATTCCTCGGGCAGGCCCGGGAGCAAACTGCTGCCCCCCGACAGGATAATGCCTTCCGGCCGGTAGGCCGCGCCCTCGGCCCGGGCGGCGTCCACCGCCCGCTCCACGGCCGCGATCCAGTTGGCCACCATACGGTCCACCACTTCCGCCGCCTCCCCCGGGTTGGGCGCCGCTTCAGCGCCCAACTTGATGGCCTCGGCCTCTTCCGGGGTGATGTTGAACAATCCGGCCAACTCCTCGGTCAGATACTGCCCGCCTCCGGGTTCGTCCTTGATGACCATGGGCTGCCCGTTCTGCAGCACGACGATGTGCAGCTGGTTGGCCCCGATATCCACCAGGATTACGTTGTTCCGATTGCCGGGATACACAAAATCGTAAGCATTGCTGAGGGCCAGCCCGTCGACGTCGATGACCGCCGGCCGGAGCTTGGCCATGGCCATGGCCTCCATGTAGTTCTGCACCACGTTCTTCCGGGCGGCCACCAGGAGCACGGTCATCTGGTTATCGGCGGGGGAGGTGCCCAGAATGTGATAGGAGAGGTTGACCTCTTTGATGGAAAAGGGGATGTACTGCTCCGCCTCTTCGGTGATGGCCCCCTTGAGGTCGGCCGGCGACATCAGGGGCATGGTGATCTTTTTCACGACGATGGAATCGCCGCTGACGGAGGTCGAAACATATTTCCCGGTGAGCTTCAAGTTGCGCACCAGATTTTTCATGGTCTGGCTGATGGCGGTCTTGGCCGGGACGGGGTTCTCTTCCCAGTTGAGGACCAGCGAGGTCGGCAACTGGGCCAGGCCCAGACCCAACAAAGTGGCCCGATTGCCCTTGACGCCCGCCAAGGTCACCACCTTGGCCGCATAAGAACCGATGTCAATGCCCAAAACATTTATTGCCATGTAGTAACCTTAGCCTTCCACCGCTGGCCGACATCCTTTACGCCCCCGGGGGGGAGTGGTCCGCGTCCGGCCCGCTTTTCTCAGCCGGGACCGGTCCAAGGCGTCCGTCCCGGCGCGGGATGCGCCTGATGTCTGGTTGTGCTGATTCCGGGTAATCTTTGGTCTTTTTCCTCAAAAAGACCGATAGCCGAATACAGGTCCGCTTGAGGGGCGATGCGGCCGCTGGAGAGGGCCGTCTCCAGTCATATCCGCCGCGAAAGCCGGCACTGTGCCGGGGTTAGGAGTTGTCCGTAAAGATCTTGTCCTTGTCTTCCAGGTTGTACCCCAGAGCCAGGATGATCTTGCGCATGGTTTCCATGCGACAGCTTTTCCCGTTTTCAATCCGGTCGATGGTCAAGGGTGAAACCCCCGCTTTGCGGGCCAGTTCGGCCTTGCTCATCAAAAGCTGTTCCCTGATTACCTTCAGAGAGTTACGCGCCAATTTCTTTACCTCGTTCACCTTCGAAAACTCTCCCAACGTGTGTAGGCCCCGAGAGTTTCTCGTTGACATGTCATTGACCCAAGGGAACCATCGCCGGTACCCTAAATTCCCGAACCCACACACTGATTCGGGCTGACCGCCTCGTTGCCTCATCCCCCGCGCGCCCTCCCGGGGCGGGGTTGTTGCGGGTTTTTCCCACGCTTTATCCCTCATCAGCGCGTTTTCAGGCGACCCCGCGGGCGGGTCATCCGGGAAAACCTCGAAAGAATCCATAACTAGAAGAGTGCCGACTTCCTGTTACGTTGTCACATTTCACCACTTTGAAGCCATAAAGTCAAGCATTTTATGCTAATTATGTATAAATTTTAATAACTTATACCCTATATAGAGGATCCCCCCCCCATAAACACAACATCTGGCGCTAACTTCGCCCGATTCAGCGCTTAAAACCGACCTGTTTAGGCCTCCCCAGGGGCCGTTTTTTATTTTTTTCGCTTCCGGCCCGAAAAAAATACGCCCGGCCGGCTCTTGACAGCCGTCCGGTCCATCTCTTATAGTGGAATTATTAAACGGCCGCCGGTCCGTCCAGAGGGACACTCCACACCGGCGGTTCGTGAATTTGGCAAGGGAGCCGGAATATGGCCGGCTGTGAGGCGCACCCACCCGTCAAAGGAAAAAGTGCGCGACCTTCTGAACCTGATCCGGGTAATACCGGCGTAGGGAGCCAGCGGCGGGTTTGCCAACCCCTACATACCCCGTCCCCCGACCGGAAGACACTCGCGGCTCCCCTGTTTTGTCCCTGTAAAGGAGCCGAGACGTGTCCGTTCCCACCGTTCCCCTTATCTGCGCCCTGACCATCGCCACCTCCGATTCCGGCGCCGGCGCCGGCATCCAGGCGGACTTGAAAACCTTTGCCGCAAACCAGGTTTACGGCCTCAGTGTCCTGTCGGCGGTCACCGCCCAGAACACCCTGGCCGTCACCGGGCTGGAATGTCTTTCCCCGGCCATGGTCACGGCCCAGTTGCAAGCCCTTCATGATGACTTCCCGATCGCGGCCATCAAAATCGGCCTCTTGGGCAATGCCGCCAACACCAGGGCCGTAGCCGCCTTTCTGCGGGAAAAATACGCCCGCGTGCCCATCGTGCTCGATCCGGTCATGGTCAGCACCAGCGGCCACACCTTCCTGCCCCCGGAAGCCATTGCCGCCCTGAAGGAATTGATGGAAATGGCCACGGTCATCACTCCGAACATCCCCGAGGCCGAAGTCCTGTCGAACCAGACCATCCGCACTCCCGACGAGCGCCGGGCCGCGGCCCGGGCCATCCTGGCCGGCGGGGTCGGAAGCGTCCTGATCAAGGGCGGGCACGGGCACGGATCCGAGGCCGACGACCTCTTGATGGACGCCGACGGGGAAACCTGGTTCAAAGGCCCCCGAGTGAACACCCCCAACACCCACGGCACGGGCTGCACCCTGTCCTCGGCCATCTGCGCCAACCTGGCCCGAGGCCGGGACCTGAAAGAAGCCGTCAGCCGGGCCAAAGACTATGTCACGGCCGGGCTGCGGCACAGCCTCGCCCCGGGCCGCGGGCCCGGGCCCCTGAACCATTTCCACGCCTATTACCATTTCGGTTGAATATGAGGAAAGCGAACGACGCCATGAGTGATTTGAATTTGAAGAGCCTTTTCGACCGCCTTCAGGCGGAAGCCCCCTTGGTCCTGTCCATCACCAATCAGGTGACCATCAACGAATGCGCCAATGGCCTCCTGGCTATCGGGGCCTCGCCGGTGATGAGTGACGACCCGGCCGACGCCGAAGCCCTGGCTGGGCTGGCCTCGGCCACAGTGCTCAATATCGGAACCACCAACGATATCAAACTCGAGGTCAGTCTGGCCGCGGGCCGGGGCGCCAAAAAGGCCGGCCGACCCGTGGTGCTCGACCCGGTCGGGGTCGGGGCCACGGAGACCCGGCGCCGGGCCGCCGGCCGGATTCTCGACGAGCTCAAGCCGGAGATCGTCCGGGGGAATTTTTCGGAAATCAAAGCTTTGGCCGGGCTGACCTTTGCCCAGAAGGGAGTCGATTCCAGCGAAACCGAGGATGCCCGGGCCGCCGCCGACATCGCCCGGGCTTTGGCCGGCCGGCTGCAATGTGTGGTGGCCGTCACCGGGGCCACGGACGTGGTCACCGACGGCCGAACCACCCGCCTGGTCGTCGGCGGCAGCCCCCTGATGACCAAGCTCACCGGCACGGGCTGCCTCCTGACCGCCCTGGTGGGGGCCTATGCGGCCGTCAGCCCGGACCGGCCGGCGGACGGCGCCCTGGCCGCCCTGGTCCACCTGGCCCTGGCCGGCGAACGGGCCGCCCGGGCGCTTCCCGCGCCGACGGGCCTGGGGAGCTATCGGGTGCGGCTGTTCGACGAATTGTCTTTAATCGGCGGAGAGGATCTGGAAAAATTCAGCGGGGTGAGCCAAATATGAACGGGGCAAAAACGAGCGGCCGCCCGGGCAACCCCGCGCGCCAGGACCTCCGGGAACGGCTCAAACTGACCCTGGTCATCAGCGAACGGGAGGCCGCCCCCCGATCCCTTTTGGAACTGGCGGACCTGGCCTTTCAGGGCGGCGCGACGGCCGTGCAGCTGCGCGAAAAGAACCGGCCCGACCGGGAATTCTATGAGGAAGCCCTGGCCCTGCGCCGCTTCTGCCGGGAACGGGACCGCCTCTTCTTCATCAACGACCGGCTGGATCTGGCCCTGGCGGTCGAAGCCGACGGGCTCCACCTGGGACAGACCGACCTCCCGGCCGCCGTGGCCGCCCGCCTCTTTCCCGGCGGCCTCATCGGCGTCTCCGTGGGCACGGCCGAAGAGGCCCGGGCCGCCCGGGCCGCCGGAGCCCACTACCTGGGGCTGGGCACCATCTTCCCCACGGGCAGCAAAGACGACGCCCAGCCCATCAGCCGCGACAACATCCAACAGATCATGGCCCTCCAGGCCCCCACCATAGCCATCGGCGGCCTGACCACCGAAAACGCCGGCGCCGTCTGGGACCTGGGCTTCACCGGCCTCGCGGTCATCTCCGCCCTGGCCGCCTCCCCTGACCCCCGCGCGGCGGCCCAAAAGCTGTTGAGAAGAGAATAAGGTGGCTGGCTTTTAAAACAGCCGGGGGGGTTTTGCCCCCCCCCCCCCCCCCCGCGCCCCGCCCCCCCCCCCCCCCGGCCGGGCCCCCCCCCATTTGATAACCCCCCCCCCCCCCCCACCCCCCCCCGCCCACCCCGCCCCTCCCACCCCGCCCCCGGG
>JAVBQN010000001.1:0-50965 GCA_031549025.1 Candidatus Adiutrix sp.
GCGAAGAATTGGCTGTAGCCATTGGGGAGTTTGTTGAAGTCCATAACGACAAGGCAGAACCTTTTATCTGGCGCAAACGTGAGGTGAAGGGCTCACAGCTCAAAAATACTATCAGTAATTTACGCAATTAGACACTAGTACATTTTCATATTTCGGCCTAAAATGAAGGGGTTCCGCTACCGCTATGCGATGGCTGAACCCCTTTAAAATCAATTGGTGCCGGAGGTCGGAATCGAACCGACATGACCTTGCGATCGCTGGATTTTGAGTCCAGTGCGTCTACCAGTTTCACCACTCCGGCGAACGTGCGTATTTAAGCACAGTCTCCCAACCATTGTCAAGTAAAATGGCGGCCCGGCCAGGGCAAGAGCGTGTTAAAGGCTTTGAAAATGGCGTATCAATTGCAATAGATAGCCAGGATCGCGAGCGGCCATTTTACGTTTTCGGCTTATTCCGGCTTTTTTGCCGCAGTCTTTTTTCCAATTTCAGAGCGTCCGCTTGTACGGACATTTGCAGGCGGTCATGCTTGCGGTAGGCCGGGTCGCTCGGGCTCACATACCGGAGATTATGCAGGAAACAGCGGGTTTGGGTCTTCTTTTTTTTTGCATCAATGCTTTCGCGCATGGAGGGCTTCAGCGAATGGCCTCTCGATCTTCTGGCTATTTTGGTCACGGGGCAATTTCGGAACGTCGAGGATATTTTGCAGCGCCCTGGACGGCTTGTTTATATTCCCGTTCGAAATGACCGCCCCCAGGCCATAAATATCAAGTCCAGACCGGCCTGGTCGCCCGAAACAAAGATCAGGTCAAAAGTAAGGTCCGCTCCGCGATGAAGACCATTCAGCGGCCGGGAACAGACTTCTAAAGTTGCCGGGTCAATAAGGCGTCATTTTATGATATTATAGCCGACAACTTGTATTTGGTGAGGAACCCCGATGAGCACTGAAATGGCCGCTGAAATACGCCTGACGCCCGAAGGCGTTCTGGTCTGGCCGGAACCATCCGAAACCGACTGGCGGGAGCGTTTGTTCCGCCTGGGGGCCGGTCCCGAACCGGCCGGGGATCCGGCCGCCAACCGTTTCTGGCATGGCTTGGCCCGGCGGTTTTTGCTGGATTTCCAGCAAGCGGCGGCTGATTTCTGGTCCGCCGAAGAATTCGACGGCCAGATCAAAACCTTCGGGAGTTTCTCCATGCCCGAACCGGCTCCGGGCTGGCTGGCGGAAACGGCCGCCGCCGCGCCGCCCATTGCCGGCGGAGAATACCTGGAAGAAGGGCTCCCGGCGGTCAGGAGGGCCCTGGGGCGCTGGCTGGAGTCGACCCTGTCCGGCTGCGGCAGCCCGGCCGTATTCATGGCCGAATACGCCCCGCTGTGGCAAAAGGTCGGCCGCGTCTATTTCCATCTGGCCGAAAACAAGGCCGACGAACATTTCCCCTTCGCCTTTCTGGCCACCTACACCACCGGGCTGGCCCCCAGCGGCCGCCCGCTGCACAAGCCCCTGGGCGAAGCCCTGCGCCATTACTCGGCCGCCCGGGACAAACCGGCCCTCTTGCGCCTCTTGATCCCGGTGGACCAGGCGGCCAAAAACCTGCCCTGGGTGGACGACCTGATAGATTCCAAACGGATCTATCAGGCCACGCCTTTCACCCCCGGCCAGGCCTGGACTTTTTTGCGGGACATTCCGGCCCTGAAAGAAGCCGGGCTCTGGACCCGCATTCCCGACTGGTGGCAGAAGCGGCCCCAGGCCCAGGTGAAAATAGTCCTGGACCCTTTGCGCAAAAGTAAAATGAACGCCGACAGCCTCCTGGCCTTCGACCGCCGCCTTGTTTTGGGCGACCAGGAGCTGACCGAGGCCGAACTGCGGGAACTGTTGCGCGGCGAGGGCGGGCTGATGCTGCTGAAGGGCCGCTGGGTGGAGGTGGACACGGAACGTCTTCAGGAAGCCCTCGATCAATGGGACCGCATCCAGGGCGAAGTGCGGGGCGGGGCCCTGACCTTCAGCCAGGGCATGCGCCTTCTGGCCGGGCTGCCGGGCGATTTCAAGGGCGACTCCGCCGGCCCGGAGGGCGGCCTCCTGCGTTTCGCGGCCGGGGACCGGCTGGCCGAGCTCTTGGCGGCCATGCGCGAGGCCCCGCCGCCGAAGGGCAAAATGGCCGCGCCCCTGGCCGGGCTGCGCCGCCGGCTGCGGCCCTATCAGGTCAAAGGGGCCGACTGGCTGTCGTTTATGACTTCCCTGGGCCTCGGGGCCTGCCTGGCCGACGACATGGGTTTAGGCAAGACCATCCAGGTGCTGACCCTTCTGACCCAGGCCAAGGCGGCCGGGGCCAAGGGGCCGTCGCTTTTGGTGCTGCCGGCTTCGCTGTTGGGCAACTGGCGGGCCGAGGCGGAAAAATTCGCGCCTCAGTTGAAATTGCGTTTTCTCCACCGGGCCCTGGACGACGGCCGCGGCCTGGCCCGCCTGGACCGCTTGGTTGAAAATCCCCAAAAAGAGCTGGCCGACTGCGATCTGGCCGTCACCACCTACGCCCTGCTGACCCGCCAAAATTTCCTGGCCGAAGTGGACTGGAACCTGGTCATCGCCGACGAGGCCCAGGCCGTCAAAAATCCCGGCACCCGCCAGGCTAAAGCCCTGAAGGCCCTGAAAGCCCGGGGCCGGCTGGCCCTGACCGGCACTCCGGTGGAAAACCGGCTGGGGGATTTGTGGTCCCTGTTCGACTTTCTCAATCCGGGCCTTTTGGGCTCCTCCAAAGATTTCGCCAGATACACCGGCCAACTGGCCAAAAGCGGCGGGGAGACGGCCTACGCTCCCCTCAAGCGGCTGATCGGCCCTTACATCCTGCGCCGCTTGAAGACCGACCGCCGGGTCATTTCCGACCTGCCGGACAAGGTGGAGAGCATCAGCTTCTGCCCACTGAGCAAAAAGCAGGTCGCCCTCTATCAGAAAACAGTGGACAACCTGGCCGACCGCCTGGCCGAAAGCGACGGCATTGCCCGGCGGGGCCTGATTCTGCAAACCATTCTGCGGCTCAAGCAAATCTGCAACCACCCCGACCAGATGAGCGGCGCGGGGGGCTACGCGGCCCGCGACAGCGGCAAGTTTGAGCGTCTGGGCGAAATCTGCGTCGAACTGGCCGAGCGCCAGGAGCGGGTTTTGATCTTCACCCAGTTCAAGGAAATCATCGAGCCCCTGGCCGGGATGCTGGCCGGCGTTTTCGGCCGGGCCGGCCTGAGCCTCCACGGCGCGACCCGCACGGCCGAGCGCCAGAAGTTGGTGGACCTGTTCCAGCGGGACGGCGGCCCGCCCTTTTTCCTCCTGTCGTTGAAAGCCGGCGGCACGGGCCTGAACCTGACCGCCGCCGCCCGGGTCATCCACTTCGACCGCTGGTGGAATCCGGCGGTTGAAAACCAGGCCACCGACCGGGCTTTCCGCATCGGACAGAAACGCAACGTGATGGTCCACAAGTTCGTCTGCTCCGGGACCATCGAGGAGAAAATCCATAAAATCATCGAGGAGAAAAGCAAGCTGGCCGAGAGCGTGGTCGGCGGGGACGGCCAGATCGACCTGACCAGCCTCAGCGACCAGGCCGTGCTGGATTTGGTGGGCCTGGACATCAGCCGGGGGAGCGAAAAATGAGTTGGTATAATTTCGGGCCCTACGTCTCCGTGGCCGAGAAAAAGGCTTTGGCGGAAAAGCTGATTCGGAAGTTGAAGGAAAAGCGTCCGGACCTTCAGCCGGTCTGCCCGGCCGGGCGAAGCATTTCCCAGAGTTTTTGGGGCAAGGCCTGGGGCAAGCACCTCGAAACCTACGCCGACCACGAAAACCGCATCGGCCGGGGCCGCAGCTATGTCCGTAACAGCGCGGTCTGCCATCTGGAGGTGGCCTCCGGACGCCTCGGGGCCATTGTGGCCGGTTCCCAGGGCGACCCGTATGAGGTGACGGTCACGGTCAAGCCCCTGCCGGAGCGGCAGTGGAAAAACATCAAAGCCGCCTCGGCCGGACGCATCGGTTCCATGCTGGACCTTCTGGCCGGAAAATTTCCCCGCGAAGTCATGGCCCAGGTGGCCGACCCGGAAAACGGCCTTTTCCCCAAACTGGGCGAACTGAAATTCAGTTGCACCTGCCCGGACTGGGCCCAGATGTGCAAGCACGTGGCCGCGACCCTCTACGCCTTCGGCCACCGCCTGGACCAGGCCCCGGAACTGCTGTTCCTGTTGCGGGGAGTCGACCCGGCCGAGCTGGTCAACCTGGAAAGTCTGGCCGAATCCGTCACCGCCGGCGAGGGTTCCGCCCTGAGCGATGAGGCCCTGGCCGGGATTTTCGGCATCGAGCTTGATTTGGGCGGCTCTGAAAAAGCCGTATCCAAGGCAGTCCGGGCCGCCCGCAAAAAGAGTGGACCCGCCGCCCCGCCCCAAGCCCCGGCCGGACCGAAGGCGGTCAAGCTATCGGCGGCCGGGCCGGAAAAGCCTCCGGCCTTCAAAAACCCGGACCGCCCCAAAGGCCGGGAAATAAAGGCCCTGCGCCAACGCCTGAAAATGAGCCCGGCCGAATTCGCCGCCGCCCTGGGCTCCTCCCCGGCCACGGTGAGCCGCTGGGAAAGTCTAAAAGTGCCGGAGCTGCGGCAAAAATCCCGGGACAAGCTGAACGCCCTGGCCGGAAAATTTGCCTGAATTGAAAAGCGCCATAAACAAGGGGAACCGATATGGGTTCACAATTGCGACGCGACGAGTTCACCGCCTGGATGAAAAAACAGATCAAGCCCAATGGTGAATCATATTCCCCCGCAACCATTGAAACATATGTCTACGCATTGAAAACGGTCGCCGCGAAATTGAATTTGACCGACATCACTCCGTCTGATTTATTTCATTATCCCTCGCCGGATCAATTCCTTCCGGTATATCATAAAATTACTTACGATGGCCAGCCGGGCAGCCGGCCGCCTTTTTCCGACCCGGTGAACTGTGAAAAATCCATAGCTGCGGCCCAGGCTCCGCTTCCTCACGAACGTGATGGCGCGTATTCTTTGGGTGATCTGGCCGCCGAGTATGGTGAAGGTACCAAAGTCGATGAAAGCGGCTATTTGTGTGTGCTGTCCTCTTAAAAAGGAGGATCGCTGGACGTTCTGGCCGACGCTCCCCGGCTCCATAGTGACCTGATCACCTTCCATAAGATCATAACCGCTGCGGCTCTGAAAGCGGCCGCAAGGCATAGGAACAATATCGTGTGGTTTTGGCAATATTTATAATATTCCGATTTTGGTGCATACTTTTTGCGGAGGAACATCATGGAATATATCAGCGTACAACAAGCGGCGGGACAATGGGGCTTGTCAGACCGGCGGGTCAGGCTGCTCTGCGAACAGGGCAAAATCAAGGGCGCGGTGAAGCAAGGCCGTTCCTATCGCATACCGGCTGAGGCCATCAAACCTCCGGACGGGCGGAACTTGCGCGGGAAGCTTGTGCCTCCGGAGTATTCCGCTGTCTTCTCCCGGGTGGGCGCCCTCAAGGCCGAACTGGGCAAGCGCCGTCCCCTGACGCCGGGCGAAATGAAGCGGCTGAGGGAGGAGTTCCTGGTTGAATTCACCTACAATTCCAACGCCATTGAGGGCAATACCCTGACCCTCCGGGAAACGGCCTTGGTCCTGGAAGGCCTCACGATTGACCAAAAGCCGCTCAAGGATCATTTGGAGGCGGTGGGTCATCGGGACGCCTTTTTATATGTTCAGCATCTGGTGACCGAGAAGGCGTCGATGTCTGAACGAACCATTAAGGACATCCATGCCTTGGTGCTGATGGACAGGCCGGAGGATAAAGGCGTATACCGCAGAATCCCCGTTAGAATCCTGGGCGCCGGCCATGAACCGCCGGAGCCCTATTTGGTTCCGGAACTGATGGAGCGGCTCGTCGCCGGCCAGAAAGACACCAAGCGCCATCCCATCGAAAATGCAGCCCTTTTTCATTTAGAGTTTGAGGGCATTCATCCCTTTATCGACGGCAACGGGCGCACCGGCCGGCTGCTCCTCAACCTCATGCTGATGCGGCACGGCTATCCGCCGATCGACGTTAAATTTGCGGACAGGAAGCGGTATTACGCTTGCTTTGACAGCTTTTACAATGACCAGGCCGCCGCGCCGATGGTGACGATGGTGGCGGAGTATCTGGCGGAACGGTTGAAGCAATATCTGGCCATCCTGAGTTGAGGTAACGTTCACTCCGGGGCCAGCACGCTGGACAGACAGGCGTTAATGTCTTTTAGAAATGGAGCGGGCACCGCGCAGGCCACCGAAAACGGCCTGGCCCGCCGGAAAAAGAACTGAAAGCGATATATCCCAAAGACCACGCCCGAGGTTTTACTCGCGAAGCCTTCAGGACGCTGAATTGGTCCCACTTGACTTCACCGACCTCGCCGCTGAAGAATCTGGCGGCCTACCTCAAGGACGAATTGAATGTGGAATTCGGCACGTACACCGGCTGGCGGGCCGGAAGCGTCTACAACCTGATCACCGCCGACACCACCAGTGATTTGGCCAGCTTCCGCCGGGTGGATTCACGCAGCTATATGACCCCCTGGTTCCTTGACGCGGACGCGGCCGACAAGATGATTATCCAACTGAATTACGTCGGCGACCGCACCGCCGCCTCGGCCGGCCGGACCTTCAACCAGATCAGCGCCGGCCTGGCCATCGACAGCCTGAACCACGCCAACAGCGAGCTTTATAACATCCTGAAGAACAACGCCAGTTGGGAAGACCTGCTCTATTTCGAAGAACACGGTCACGGCGTCATTCATGCCAACGTGAAAAACGCGGCCTTTCAGGAAAACAACCTGTTCGTCAAGCAGCTTCTGAACCACAGCTCGGCCACCATCAGCCGGCAGGCCCCGGCGGCCGGCAACGGCGACAAGGGCGGCAGCCTGTGGGTGGCGGCCGGCGGTTCCTACACCGACCTGGACAGTGACCACAACGCGGCCGAATCGACCTACGAAGGCCCCGAATTCACCCTGGGTTACGATTACCGGGCCGACAGCGGCCTTCTGTTGGGCGCGGCCCTGCGTTTCGCCAGGAAGGACCTGGACGTCACCGGCCACATCAGCCCGGCCTCGGCCGATGTGGACACCGTCATGTTCGGCCTCTACGGCGGCCGTGAATGCAATGTGGGCCAGGGCGTGCTTCGCCTGACCGCCGGCGGCGCCTACGGCAAGCATGATGTGGATTCCGAACGCCGCATCGACGTTCTGAACATCCACGAAACCAACACGGCCGATTACAAGCTGACCTCTTACCAGCTCTTCGGCGAAGCGGCCTATAACTTCGCGGCGGCCGAAAACCTCTTCCTGGAACCGTATTTGAACCTCAGCTACATCAACGTCGAAAACGAGCGGTTCTTCGAACTCGGCGGCCCCTTGACCTCCCTGAACAGCGCTTCCAAGAGCAGCGGCAACTTTTCCACCACCTTAGGTTCGCGCATGGAATACAAGGTCAACGAGCGTTTCGACCTGAACGCCGAACTGGCCTGGCAGCACACCTTCGGCACCCTGGAGCCTGAATCGATCATGGCCTTCAACGAAGGCGGCGGCAGCCAGTTCCTGATCAAGGGCGCGCCCCTGAGCAGCGACGCGGCCATCGTCGGGGCCGGCCTGGATATGAGCCTCACCGACAACGCCGCCCTGAACCTGAACTACATGGGCGCTTTCGGCACCGACTCCACCACCCACGCCGGCCAGGCCGTGTTCTCCGTCAACTGGTAAGCAACACGCTTTGCTGTCTCAATCACCCCGCCGGACCGTTTGCAATACACAATAACCAGTCGGGCCTTTAAAATGGTCAACATTTTGATATTATTGCATAAAAATTGCAAGTGTCGTGGTATGATATGACCGTAAAAGAAGGAAGAAGCGCCAAAAGGCGGTTGAAAAGACGGTCAGGAGAAGCCATGAAAGCGCCCAGTGCCAACCCGAATCAAGGCCGCTTGTTGAAGTATGATCTGTTGGAACATCTTAAACACCGGGTCAATAAGAGAATGTGGCGAAGAAAGGGGAGCTTCCGCCCCTCCACCCTGGCCGGGTGGAGGGGCGGAAGCTCCCCTTTTTTTCAAGCCAACCGACCGTTTTAGTTCGCGTCGATTTCGCGGGCCTGCTTGGTCAGGTGGGTGTGCAGGAGTTTGTGCGACTTGTGGCCCCCGGGTTCGCCGAGGAAGTCGCGGTAGATGGCCTGGATTTCCGGGTTTTCGTGGCTCTTGCGGATCGGCAGGTCCCGATCGTCCTCATAGAGGCCGGCGATGCGCTTGGCCCGGAAGTTGATGTCCTTGGAAATGGGCTGGCCGCCGCCGGCGATGCAGCCGCCGGGGCAGGCCATGACTTCGACGAAGTCCCAACGGTTGCGGTTGCCGTGCTTGATGGCGTCCATGACCTGGCGGGCGTTGCCCAGGCCGTGGGCGATGGCCACGCGGATCTGGGTGCCGTCGAGATCGATGTCGGCTTCGCGGATGCCGCCCATGCCGCGGACGGTGTTGAACTCGAGGTTTTCGAGGGTCTTGCCGGTGACGACTTCGTAGGCGGTGCGGAGCGCGGCCTCCATGACGCCGCCGGTGTTGCCGAAGATGGTGCCGGCGCCGGAGCCGATGCCCATGATGGAATCATATTCGGCGGGCTGGATGTCGTTGAAGAAGATGCCCGAGGACTGGAGAAGCCGCCCCAGTTCGCGGGTGGTCAGGACGTAGTCCACATCCTGGAAACCGCTGGAGCGCATTTCCGGGCGCAGGGCCTCGAACTTCTTGGCCGTGCAGGGCATGATGGACACGGAGACGATCTTTTTGGGATCGATCCGCTTTTCCTGGGCGTAATAGGTCTTGACCAGGGCGCCGAACATCTGCTGCGGGCTCTTGCACGAAGAGTGGTGCTTGACCATCTCGGGGTAGAACAGCTCCAGGAAGTTGATCCAGCCCGGGGAGCAGCTGGTGATCATGGGCATGTCCCAGCCGTTCTTGAGGCGGTCGAGGAACTCGGTGGCCTCTTCCATGATGGTGAGGTCGGCGGTGAAGTTGGTGTCCAGGACCCGGTCGAAGCCCAGCATCTTCAGGGCGCCGACCATCTTGCCGGTAACGATGGAGCCGGGCTCGCCGCCGAAGAGCTCGCCCAGGGCCACGCGCACGGCCGGGGCGGTCTGGACGATCACGATCTTGTCGGGATCGTTGATGGCGGCGATGACCTTTTCGGTGTCATCCTTGACGGTGATGGCCCCGGTGGGGCAGACGGCCGAACACTGGCCGCAGTAGGTGCACTTGACCTTGCTCAGCCCCTTGCCGAAGGCCGGGGTGACGGTGGAGTCGAAGCCCCGGTTGGCGAAGGTATAGACGTTGACGGTCTGCTTTTCGGAGCACATGCGCACGCAGCGGCCGCAGAGCACGCACTTGTTCTGGTCGCGGACGATGGCCGGGTTGGAATCGTCGACGGGCCAGTTGGGCTTGGCGCCCTTGAAGCGCACCTCGTGGATGCCCATTTCCAGGGCCAGTTCCTGCAGTTCGCAATTCTGATTGCGGTCGCAGGTCAGGCACTGGCGGGGATGGTTGGCCAGAAGGAGTTCCACGACGAGCTTGCGGGCTTCGCGGACCTTCTGGGTGTTGGTTTTGACCACCATGCCCTCGGCCACGGGAAAGGCGCAGGCGGCGGCCAGGGAGCGGGCCCCCTCGACCTCCACCACGCAGACGCGGCAGCCGGCATACGGCTTGACGTCAAAGTGGTGGCACAGGGTGGGTATATGGATGCCGATTTTCCGGGCCGCCGCCCAGACGGTGATGCCGGCCGGGACGGTCACGGACTGGCCGTCGATGGTTAAAGTCACGTTTTTGGTCATGAACGTCTCCTCCCCTATTTCTTGATGACGGCTTTGGCCTTGCGGCAGACGTCGACGCAGGATCCGCACTTGATGCATTTGGCCGGATCGATGGTGTGAGGCAATTTCTTCTCGCCCTCGATGGCCTCCACCGGGCAGACCTTCTTACAGGCGCCGCAGCCGATGCATTTTTCCGGATCGATCCAATAGGACAAGAGATCGGTGCACTGTTTGGCCGGACAGGTCCGGTCGTAGATGTGGGCCTCGTACTCATGCCGGAAATACCGCAAAGTCGAGAGAATCGGGTTGGGGCAGGTCTGGCCCAGGCCGCAGAGAGCCGAGATCTTGATGTTGCGGGCCAGTTCCTCCAGAAGTTCGATGTCCCCGCGCTTGCCTTTGCCCTGGGTGATGTTGTTCAGAATTTCCAGCATCCGGGTGGTGCCTTCGCGGCAGGGGGTGCACTTGCCGCAGCTTTCGTTGCGGGTGAAGCTGAGGAAGAAGCGGGCCAGGTCCACCATGCAGGTGTCCTCGTCCACCACCACCAGACCGCCGGAACCCATCATGGCCCCGGCCTCGATGAGGGAGTCATAATCCACCGGGCGGTCGATGAGTTCCGCCGGCAGACACCCGCCCGAAGGGCCGCCGATCTGGACGGCCTTGAACTTCTTGCCGTTCAGGATGCCGCCGCCGATGTCGAAGATGATCTCCCGCATGGTCATGCCCATGGGGATTTCGGCCAGGCCCGTGTGGCGCAGCTTGCCGGTGAGGGCGAAGACCTTGGTGCCCTTGGACTTTTCCGTGCCGAACTGGGTGTACCACTTGCCGCCCTTGAGGATGATGGCCGGGATGTTGGCCCAGGTCTCGACGTTGTTGTTGTTGGTGGGCTTTTTCCACAGACCCTGGATGGCCGGGAAGGGGGGCCGGGCCGTGGGCATGCCGCGTTCGCCCTCGATGGAGCGCAGAAGGGCCGTTTCCTCGCCGCAGACGAAGGCGCCGGCGCCTTCCTTGATCTTGAGGTGGAAATTCCAGCCCGTGCCGAGGATATTGTCGCCCAGAAGGCCCATCTGCTCGGCCTGGGCGATGGCCACCTTCAGGCGGTGCACGGCCAGGGGATATTCGGCCCGGACGTAGATGTAGCCCTCGTCGGCGCCGATGACGTAGGCCCCGATGGCCATGCCTTCCAGCACCTTGTGGGGGTCGCCTTCGAGGATGGAACGGTCCATGAACGCGCCGGGGTCGCCTTCGTCGGCGTTGCAGACCACGTATTTCTTGTCGCCGTCGGCCCGCCGGCAGAGTTCCCATTTCACGCCCGTGGGGAAGCCGCCGCCGCCGCGCCCGCGCAGACCCGATTCCTTGACTTCGGCCAGGAGCCCGATGGCGTCATGGTCCTTCAGGGCTTTGGCCAGGGCGGCATAGCCGTCCTCGGCGATGTATTCCTCGATGTTCTCGGGGTTGATGTGGCCGCAGTTGGCCAGGGTCAGCCGGTGCTGCTTGGCGTAAAAATCGATGTCGCTGTATTTGACCGTGGGTTCGGCGCCCTCGTGGCTGTGGTACAGAAGCCGGGTCACGGGCTCGCCGCCGCCGCGGATGGTCTTTTCCACGATTTCCGCCACGTCTTCGGGCGTTACCCGGACGTAGAAGATGTTCTGGGGGTAGACAATGACCAGGGGCCCCATTTCGCAGAAGCCGTGGCAGCCGGTGATGACCAGGTCCACGGTCTTGGTGAGGCCGAAGCGGGTCAGTTCGCGCTCGAAGGCTTCGGAGACCTGGCGGGCCCCGGAAGCCGTGCAGCCCGTGCCGCAGCAGACCATGATATGGCTGGTCACTCCGCCGTAGGGTTCGGCGTCGCTCCGGTGGCGGATGGCGATTTTCGGCTTGGCCGCCCGGCGGAACTCTTCATAGTGGTCAAAATTTTCGAGGCGCGGGAAGACAGGTGGTTTCTTCATATGTTTTCCCCTTATTTCCTATACTTGTCCAGGATGTCCGGAATGGCTTCCGGCGTGAGGCGACCGTGGGTATCCTGGTCGACCATCATGACCGGGGCCAGACCGCAGGCGCCGATGCAGGCCACGGTTTCCAGGGTGAACTGGAGATCATCCGTGGCCTTGCCCGGGGCGACTCCCAGATTTTCCTTCAAGGCGTCGAGAATCTTACCCGCCCCCCGCACGTGGCAGGCCGTGCCCTGGCAGGTGCGGACGATGTGCTTGCCGCGCGGTTCCAGATGGAACTGGGCGTAAAAGGTCACCACGCCGTACACCTGGCTGATGGGCACCGCCAGGCGCTCGGCAATGGCCTCCAGGACCGGCACCGGCAGATAGCCGTAAATGTCCTGGGCGGTCTGCAAGACCGGAATCAGAGCGCCGTTGACCACATCCTTGTAGCGCTCGAAGACCGGCTCCAACTTACTCAGGTCCAAGCATTCACAGTGTGCTTGGGGATTGGTACTCATAATGCGGATCCTCCTCCTCGTAAATGGGGACAGGTTAAAAAACGTGGACGGCGCGCCGGGAAACCGAAAAGCTCGAAAATCCGGCCCCCGCCATCCGGCCCAAGCGGACAAAAAACTCCCCTCCCGGCCGCGCGTCGCCCGCGAAACACTTCTGCAGGTCCAGAAAATACCGCCACCGCCCAGGTCCTTGGCCAGGACCTTACCAAATGGCGGGTTCGGCTTTCCCGCTGTTCTTTTAATGATTGCAGGCAGTATACCCTATTTTTCCCCCCAGGTAAACAGAAATCTCATTATAACGAGAACCTTCTCCAACGCGTTGAAAAACAAAGCCCCGGATCACTCCGGGGCTCGGCCTGGCGACCATGGCCGCCGTTTTTTTCAAAATGCCGTTTCAACGTTTTATTCCACTTTCGCAACGCAGCGGGACCGTCAATGCCGCTTCCAGCCGAACAGCCGGCCCGGCCCCAGGCGACCGTACACCGCCTCCGGAGCCAGGTAGCCGCTGTCCACCAGCACGCTCTCCAGGTTGTCCTGGTCCACCAACACCGGGGTCAGCAAAACCGTGGGAATGAGCCGACGGCCGCTGGGGAACCGGGCGTTGATCTCACTGTCCAGAGACTGGCCGACGGCCATCTTCACGGCCAAATCCACCGCCTTGGCCCCCAGAAGCCGGGTATCCTTGAAAACGGTCATGGATTGCAGCCCCGCCACGATCCGGCGGGCCGCGGCCAGTTCGGCGTCCTGGCCGGTGACCGGCACCCGGCCGGCCAGCCGGCGCTCGGCCAGCACCCGCAGAACCCCCTCGGCCGTCAGGTCATTGGGGGCCAGCACCGCCGCCGGGGTCTCGCCCCGGTCCAGGACCTTCCGGACCATGGCCCCGGCCTCGGCCGGATCCCAGTCGATGACCGGCCCTTCGGCCAGCACGGTGATTTGGCCGGAATCCACGAGGGGCCGCAGCACTTTCATGGCCCCGGCCTTGAGGAGGAAAGAATTGTAATCGCCGGGGGAACCGCTGATGAGCACGTAGCCGCCGGCCGGAGCCCGCTTGACCAGGTAGCGGGCCTGCATCTCGCCGATCGCTTCGTCGTCATAGGACAGATACAGATCCACGTCGACGTTCAGGACCAGCCGGTCGTAACAGATGACCTTGACCCCCTGGTCCCGGGCCTTCTTGACCATAAAGGCCGCCCCGGCCGCGTCGTGGGCGGTCAGGATCAGGACGTCCGGCTTCTGGGCCAGGAGCTTGCCGATCTGGAAATTCTGCTGCATCTGGTTGTTCTTGGCCACCTCCACCAGGAGGTCCACATCCAGACTTTCGGCATAGTCCCGCATGGCCCCCAAATCCCGGGCCCAGCGTTCCTGCTGGTCAAAGGACAGGGCCACGGCCACCAGGGGCCGGCGTCCGTCGGCGGCCTCCGCCGGCCCGGCGCCGCCCGCCGCCAGCCAGACCGCCAGCCACGCCAAAATCAGCGGGACACACCTGACCATGGCCATTCCTTCGAGAGAATTCACCCAGCCAACGCGCCCCGGATCCGTCCTCCGGGGCGCGCCGGGTCTCCGGCGCCCGGGTCAGGCCGGGGTGTAGTTTTCCAGGACTTCCGCCTTTTCCACGATGATCGGGGTCACCGGCACGTCGTCATGGTACGACCGGCTGGTGGTCTCCACTTCCTCGATTTTGTCCACGGCGTCCCGCCCTTCGACCACCCGGCCGAACACGGCGTAGCCCCAGCCGCGCACGTTCTCGCCGGTGAAGTTGAGGAAAGCGTTGTCCTTGGTATTGACGAAGAACTGGGCCGTGGCCGAGTGGGGGTCCGAAGTGCGGGCCATGGCCACGGTGTATTTGTCGTTCTTGAGGCCGTTGCGGGCCTCGTTCTCGATGGGCGGGCGGGTGCCCCGCTCGCTGAGCCCCTCGTCCATGCCGCCGCCCTGGATCATGAAGCCGGCGATGACCCGGTGGAAAATAGTGCCGTCATAGTGGCCGTCCTTGACGTATTGGACGAAATTCTCCACGGTCTTCGGCGCGGCCTCCCGGTTCAGCTCCAGAACGATTTCGCCCTTCGTGGTGGTAAAACGCACATAGTCCATCGGTAGCTTCCTTTACTTCTGCGGAGGGCCGCTCAGGAGAGTGGCTTTTTCAATGACCACAGGCTTGACGGGCACGTCGTCATACATGCCCAGGCGGCCGGTTTTGGATTTGGCGATGGCGTCCACCACGCTCTGCCCCTTGACCACCTTCCCGAATACGGCGTAGCCCCAGCCCCCGCCGCTTTCCTCGGTGAAGTCGAGGGGTTTATTGTCATTGGTGTTGATGAAGAACTGGGCCGTGGCCGAATGGGGGTCCGAAGTGCGGGCCATGGCCACGGTGTATTTGGCGTTGGAAAGGCCGTTCTTGGCCTCGTTGCGGATGGGGGCCCGGGTGGGGCGTTCCTTCATCTGGGAGTCCAGACCGCCGCCCTGGATCATGAAGGTGCCGATGACCCGGTGGAAGATGGTGCCGTCATAGTGGCCGTCCTTGACGTACTGGACAAAATTGTCCACCGTGTTCGGGGCGGCTTGGCGGTCGAGCTCCAGCACTATTTCGCCCAGGTTGGTGGCGAGGCTCACGTAGGCCTGGTCGCCGGTCTGGGCCGGGGCCGGGCCGGCCGGGCCCAGGATCAGAGCCAAGGCCAGAGCCAGGGCCAGAGAGGCTGTTTTCAGCATGGGAAACCCCTTTCTCGACAAAGATGCTTATTGATTGGCGGCCTGGACGATATCGCCGGGGAAGACCGTCCCTTCCAGAATTTCCAGGGTGGCCGAGGCGTCGTTGACCGCGGTCACCTTCAGGCGGGCCACGGCCGCGCCCATGATCTGATAGGTCTCGCCGATGGTGTTGGTGACGGTGTCGACGACCTCCAGCTTGGAGAAGACGGTGCCCGTCTTGAGCCCGACGTCGGCGCCGAAATTGATGGTGGCTTCGCTGCCTCCGGTATAGACCACGGTGGCCTTGAAGGGCAAGGTGGCCAGCCCCTGGCGGGTGCGGTAGAAGGATTCCTTCAGCGCGTCGTCGAGGCTGGTTTCCAAGGCCGTCTGGCTGGGTTTGTCGATCTCGCCGCCGGCCTCGAAAAAGTCCTTCTCGCCGGTGCCGCCGTCATACTCGCCCGTGTTGGCCCGGGAGACCAGGACAATGCCGGTCTGGGCGTCCACGGCGCTGACGGCCAGGACCGCGTTGACGTACTGGTGCTGCTCGGTGAAGATGCGGGCCGCCCGCCGCCAGCCCTTGCGGAGGCTGTATTTCTTGATCTCGCTGACGCCGCCCACCACCACGGCGTTGAGCCGCAGGGCGGTGCCGAGTTCGGCGGTCTGCTTCGGGGTCAGGGTGCCGTAGTACCCCAGGCCGGCCATGGCCTCCTGGACCTTGTCCACCGGCACCACCACCAGGCGGTCGTCCTTGGCCAGTTCCTCGGCCATGAGGGCGGCCAGGTTGGTTCCGGCCTCGGAGGCGCCCAGGCCCACCTCGTCGGTGAAGGGCATCACCCCGACCCGGAGTTTGACCGGGCTCACAAAGTCGACGTTGCCGAAGGTTCCCCAGCGCCATTCCTCGTCATTGGCCATGTCGATGACCGCGCCGCAGCCGGCCGCCAGAAGCAGGGCCGGCAGCAATACCATCTTCAAATACTTCCAGAGCAACATTCGGAACCTCGCGCCTTCGGGGCGGTTCAGGATGATCGGTGTTTTCTTGATTTCATGTATGCGGAAAAAAGCGGCGGCGGCTTTCGGCCTCTCCGGGCTCCGGCCAGCCTATCCACCTAACTTGACTACGTTACTCCAAGCCGGGGCAACTGTCAATGTTGAAGTGGAAAGCGTAAAAGGAGGGATGGGCTCCGGGGCCGGTCCGGCGCGCCGCCGGAGAGGGGGGAGTCCCTTTCCGGCGGCCCGGGCCGCTATTCGGCGTGGGCTTTGAGCTTTTCGATGAGCTCCAGGGTGGTGGAAGACCAGCATTGGGCATAGATGGCCCGGATGTCGGCCGGAGTGGAAGAGCGGGGGTTGAAGGGCCGGAAGACATCGCTGACCGCGTCCTGGACCAGGGGATCGATGTCGGCCTCGAAATTGGCGGTCTTCCCCCGGGCGGCGGCCGCGTCGGATATGTTGGCGATGATGCCCAGATCGTCGGTCAGGCGGCGCACGGCCCGGGCGGCCACCGCCGCCGCGCCCCGGAAGGAGAGCCCGCTGACGCTCTCGCCGGCGGCCACGGCGACGTCGGCCATCTTTTCCATGGCCGCGATGAGGTTGAAGTCCATGACCCACGGCAAGAGCAGCGCGTTGGCCGAGCCGTGGGGAATGTCGTACGTGGCCGACAGGGGATGCGACAGGGCGTGGACCAGCCCCAGCCCGGCGCTGTTGAAGGCCAGGCCGGCCATGGTCTGGGCATAGGCCATGCGCTCCCGGGCTTCCAGGTCGTGCCCGTTGGCCACGGCCCGGGGCAAATACCGAAAAATCAGCCGGATGGCCCCCAGGGCCAGCCCGTTGGTGTAGTCGTTGGCCTCCCGGGCCACGTAGGCCTCCACCGCGTGGGTCAGGGCGTCGAGGCCCGTGGCCGCGGTCAGGGCCGGGGGCAGGTCCATCATGATCACCGGATCGACCACGGCCATGGACGGGAGCAAGTGCGCATCCATGATGGTCATCTTATAATGATGGCCCTGGGTGTTGGTGACGATGGCCGCGGCCGTGCATTCCGAACCGCTGCCGGCCGTGGTGGGGACGGCCATGAGGTAGGGGATGGGCTTGGGCACCACCCCGCCCGGCCGGGCATAGTCCTGGATGCGGCCGCCGTTGGCCACCACCACCCCCACCGCCTTGGCGCAGTCGATGGGGCTGCCCCCGCCGACGGCGATGAGGCAGTCGCAGCGCTCCTTCTTATAAAAGGCCGCGCCTTCGTGGATCTGGGTATCGGGCGGGTTGGGCTGGGTTTGGTCGTAGAGGACGAAATCTATTTTTTCATCTTTGAGGTGCCCGACGAACTGGGCAAAAAAAGGCAGGCCGGCCACGCCCTTGTCCGTGACCAGAAGGGGCCGCTTGTAGCCGACCTGGCGCAGGCGGCCGGCCCCGGCTTTGAGGGCGCCCGGGCCGGTCAGGACCAAGGGAACCGGGTTGAAGATCGAAACTTTGGCGAACATGCTCCCTCCATTTTTGTGGAAAAATTCCAAACACGGAAACTTCCCGGCTTGAGAGGCCTGTTAATCACGTCCCGTCTGGTGTATTATACTTCAGGCCTGAAAAGAGGTCAACCGGCCCGCCCGGGCGACAGATATCGAGAAAGAAAAGAGAAAATGAATCAAAAGGCAAGCTATCGCAGCCCCAGCTATTACGAACTGGCCGCGCCCCCGGAACTGGACTGGCGCCGCTTCCGGGGGGAGGACTGGCGGGAATATCGCCGCCAGTGGGACGAACGGCCCCGGAGGCTGGACGCCGGGGATTTCCCCCTGCACCTGGACCTCGATCCCACCAACCGCTGCAACCTGGCCTGCGCCATGTGCCCCCGCACTTATTACCTGCGCCAGGGCCGCACCGAGTGGAATCCCGGGGGCCGGTTCGGCGACATGGATATGGGGTTTTACGAGCGGCTCATCGAGGAAAGCGCGGAACGGGGCCTGAAGTCGGTGAAACTCAATTTCCTGGGCGAACCCCTCCTCCACCCCCGGCTGACGGACATGGTGACCCGGGCGGCCCGGGCCGGGCTGTGGGTGATGATCAACACCAACGCCACGCTCCTGACGGCCGAGCTCTCGGAAAAGCTCCTCACCGCCGGGCTCACGGACATCTTCTTTTCCGTGGATTCGCCGTATCCCGAGGAATACGAGGCCATCCGGGCGGGGGCCACGTTCGACCGGACCATGCGCAACATCCAGTCCTTCATGGAAGTCAAGGAGGCCCTGGGCCACCGCCGCGTCCAGACCCGGGCCTCGATGGTCCTGCCGGAAAATTTGACGCCGGAACAGTCGGCCGCCGTCAAAAACGACTATATCAAGCTGTTCCGCGATTTGCGGGTGGCCGAAATCGGCTTCGGCCTCCCGTCGGTGATGGACCGGGATTACGAAGCCCTGGGGCGGTTCCCCGGCTTTGTCTGTCCCGATCTGTTCCGGCGGCTTTTCGTCTTCTGGGACGGTCCGGCCAGCCCCTGCTGCGGCGACTGGGAGCGGCGTCTCATCATGGGCCGGGCCGACGCCCAGTCCCTGGCCGAAATCTGGCGGAGCGACGCCTATCAAAAGCTGCGGGAAGCCCACGCCTCGGGCCGCTATGACCTCATCCCCGCCTGCCGGGCCTGTAGCGTGCCCTACCTGTCCACTGTGGAGGAATTATGAGCCATCCCAACTTGGAGACCAACGAACGCATCAGCCGGCGTTTTTTCGATCTGGTGCTGGAACTGATCCGGGACCTGGAAGCCGAAGGCGACCAGGAAGGCCTCGACACCCTGCCCACGGTCATGATCACCACCGGGGTCCTGGCCCTGTGCCGCACCATGCCCGGCGACACCGTGGCCGCCGTGCTCGACGCCCTGAAACTCAAAGTGGAACGCGGCGACTTCACCAGCCCCCGCGGTATGGAGGAAGCCTGACCGGGGCCCGGCCCTGGTCAGGCTTGGTGGAGGAGGTCGTCGAGGTCGCGGAGGTTGTCGCGGACTTGCCAGGCGCCGGCTTTGAGGAGGTCTTCGCGGGAGGTGCCGCCCTCCACGAGGCCCACGCCCCGGATGCCGGCCCGGGCGGCGGCTTCCATATCGAAAACCGCGTCGCCGATGTAGATGGTGTGGGCCGCGTCCGCCCCCAGACGGTCCAGAGCCAGAAGAAGCATATCCGGGGCGGGTTTGCCCCGGGTGACGTCGCCGGAGCCCACGGCCGCGTCGAAATAGGAGGCCAGGCCGATGGAGGTCAGGGCCGACCAGGCGTTGGTGCGGTTGGTGGCCAGGCCCAGGCCCAGGCCGGCGGTCTTCATTTTCTCCAGGAGTTCCACGGCGCCGGGGGTGATCTCCAGATAATTCTTCTCGTTTTTAGCCACCTCCCGGAGAAAGAATTCCTGCCAGGCGTCGTCGTGGTGGCCCCAGAGGGTGGACCAGAATTCCCGGGCCTCCAGGGACATAACCCGCCGGGTGTCGTTTTCGTTCACCCGCGTGAGGCCGAAATGGTCGGCCATTTGGTTGAGCCCCCGGGTGATGGCGCAAATGGAATCCACCAGGGTCATGTCAAAATCGAAAATCACGGTCCGCAGCATTTGTTCACACCTCGGAGGGGCTTTGGTCAAAGATCCTTGGCCCGGGAGATAAATTTCAGCAAATCCGGCCGGTCGGCGGCGTAGTCCAGGGCTGAGCGGCCGTGGCGGTCCTTGATGGCCGGGTCCCCGCCGCCATTAAAGATGGTCTTGGCCACCTCCTCGTTGGGGTTGAAGAGCACGGCCAGCATCAGGGCGGTCCGGCCCTGATCGTTCCGGGCGTTGGGCTCGGTGCCGTGGAGGAGAAAAAGCCGGGCCGCCTCGGGCTCGGGGTTGCCGGCCGCGGCCATGAGCGGAGTCAGGTGATTGGCCCGCGGGGCGTTGAGGTCGGCCCCGGCGGCCAGAAGAAATTTCAGCACCTTGGGCTCGGGATTGCTGAGGGCGGCCAGCAGCAGGGCGTCGGCCCCGGAGGAATCCACCGCCCGGAGATCGGCCCCGGCCTTTTTCAGGCGTTCCAGAACGGGCACCCGCCCGTTCCGCGCGGCGGCGGCCAGGAAGGGGGTTCGCCCCCGGGCGTCCCGGGCCTCGAGGTTGGCCCCGGCGGCCAGCAGCGCCTCCACCACGGCCGGGTCGCGCGCCGTTTCCGCCGCGATGACGAGCGCGGTCCGGCCCTGGCGATCCGCCGTGTCCGCCTTGGCGCCGGAACGCAGCAATTCCCCCATGATCCGCGGGCGCTCGCCGAGGGCGGCCTGCATCAGCGGAGTCAGGCCGTCCTGATCGGCCAGCTCCGGGTCGGCCCCGGAGCGCAGCAGCCAGAAGACCGTGGCCGGATTGTCGGCGTGGATGGCCGCGTGGTACAGGGCCGTGCCGCCCTGGCGGTCCCGCTGGTTCACCGCCGCCCCGTCCTCGATCAGGGCCTGGACCACGGCCGGCTGGTTGCCGGTGGCGGCGAACATCAGGGGGGTCAGGCCAAAGCGGTTTTCCTGGGCGTCCACCTTGGCGCCCCGGCTGGTGAGGAGGTGGATCACCTCCGCGTCGGCATTGAAGCCGGCGGCCAGCATCAGGGGGGTCAGGCCATCGGGATCGGCCAGGTTGACGTCGGCGCCCAGATCCAAAAGACGCGTCACTTCGGCGGCCGTACCGCTTTTGAAGCGCAGGGCCGCCCCTTCGTCTTCGGGCCGGGTTTCGGCCGGCGCGGGCGTTTCCGCCCGGCCCGCCCCGGCGGGTTCGGCCGCCTCTTCAGCGGTCCAGGCCGGTCCGCTCAACGCGGCCAGCCAAATGCCCACCAGGGCGCAGACCCACCAGACGTTCTTCCGCATAGCCACCTTCCCAAATATCGCGTCGGCCCTGGCCGGACATGCCGGCAGCCGGTCCCCGCGACTCGCATCCCGGCCGATCAGGCGCCCATACCGCGACGAAAAGGGGACGCCGCCCGGCGTCCCCTTTTCTCGCTATTCAGCATATATTCCGGTTTGAGACACGCACTTCCCCATCCGGCCCCGCCAGGGGCCGAAATCCGACGCCGCGGCGGCTTCCCGCCCGAACGCCTGGGATCAGGAGCCGACGAACCTTTGGCGAACCATCAGGCCCGGACCCAACCCGGGCCGCAAACGCTCAGTTGACGGTTTCCTTCAGGCTCTTGGCCGCTTTGAACTTCACCGCCTTGTGGGCCTTGACCACAGCCGGTTCGTTGGTGCGGGGGTTGCGGGCGATCCGCTTTTTGCGCTTGACCACCTCAAAAATACCCAGGCCAAACAGGGCGAAGCGGCCCTCTTTCTTCAAGGTCTTGATGATCTGCGCTAAAATGGCGTCCAGCACCTGCTTGGCGGCCGCCTTGGTCAATCCGGTCTCTTCCGCCACCTGGGCGATCAGTTCCGATTTGGTCATTTGCCTGTTTCTCCTTGTTGTCATGGGGGGGCGGAA
Source organism: Candidatus Adiutrix sp. (assembly GCA_031549025.1). Taxonomy (GTDB): domain Bacteria; phylum Desulfobacterota; class Desulfarculia; order Adiutricales; family Adiutricaceae; genus Adiutrix. Next base: position 21,379 of record JAVBQN010000001.1, read on the forward strand.
CGGTAGAATTTCCGCTTTTTCGGTTTCTCCCGGTGCCTGGCCGGGGAAGGGAGCACACCCAATATGTATGGGCGTATGTTTTTTCGGACCACCACCCGTTGTGTTTCAGGGGCTCCAGAGAGTCGCCGGGAGGAGATCCAAAACCGCTTTTCGGCGGTAAAAAACAATCGAATCAGCTATTTACTATAGCAATCTTTCCCTGAAAATGCAACAGCAAATTCAGGAAACCCACCCTTTGGGCCCTCAGGCGCCATAAAACCGCGCCAAAGCCGCCAGCACTTCAGTCAGCGGCAGGCCGATCACATTCGTGTGGGAGCCCTCGATGGACTCCACCAGAAACCCGCCCCAGCCCTGGAGCCCATAGGCGCCGGCCTTGTCCAGGCCCTCGCCGGTGGCCAGATACCCGGCGATCATCACCGGGGTCAGGCGTCGAAAGGTCACCCGGCTGATCACGGCCTCGTGGTGGAGGACGCCGCCGGCCGCGGCCAGACAAAAAGCGGTGACCACCTGGTGGGCGCGGCCGCTGAGCGCCCGGAGATGGCTCTCGGCCTGGGCCTGGTCGACCGGCTTTTCCAGAATCCGGCTTTCCAGAAATACGGTGGTGTCGGCCCCCAGGACCGGTCCGGGGCCGTCGGCCCGGGCCAGGGCCTTTTCCCGGGCCAGGCGCAGGGCGTGGTCCACCGGAGCCTCGCCGGGCCGCCGGGTTTCGTCGATGGCCGAAGCCCGGATTTCGAAATTCACCCCGGCCCAGCGCAAAAGGTCCGCCCGCCGGGGCGAGGCCGAGGCCAGGATAAGGCGGGGACAGCCCCCGGCCGATGCGGCTGCGGAACAAGAATCAGGCACGGTCAGCCTCCCCGGGCAGTTCCAGACCGAAACGCCGGACCGCGTTGGCCGCGGTGAGGTTCGCGGCTTCGGTCAGGGTCAGGCCCCGGAGGCCGGCCAGGGCCTTGAGGGTCCAGACCAGGTGGGCCGGCTCGTTGCGCCGGCCGCGAAAGGGCGCCGGGGTCAGGTAGGGGGCGTCGGTCTCCACCAGGAGGCGGCCGGCCGGCGCGCGGGAGACCGCCTCGGCCAGGCCGGGGTGGCGGGGAAAGGTCAGGACGCCCGGCAGGGACAGGTCGAAACCCAGGTCCAGCCAGGCCCCGGCCTCGTCCCAGCCCCGGGTGAAACAGTGGATGACCCCGCCTTTTTTCAAGCCGGGGGCGTATTTGACCAAAAGGTCCAGGGTTTCGCGAAAAGCGTCGCGGCTGTGGATGACCACGGGGAGGTCCAGGTCCGTGGCCGCTTCCAGGAGGCTTTCAAAGGCCCGCAATTGGTTTTCCCGGGTGGAAAAATTCAGGGCGAAATCCAGCCCTATCTCGCCGAAACCCACCACTTCCGGCCGCCGGGCCAGGTCCACGAGTTCCCGGAGCCCCTGGGGGGTGAACTCGTCGGCCTCGTGGGGATGCCAGCCCAGCACCGGGCGGAGCAGCGGATACCGGGCGGCCGCCGTGAGGGTCCGGCGGGCGCCTTCCGGCCCCAGCCCCACGTCCAGGACGGCCACGACCCCGGCGGCCCGGGCCCGGTCCAGGGTGGCGTCGAAATCCCGGCTGAAATCCTCGGCGGTCAGATGGCAGTGGCTGTCCACAATGCGGAAGGGGCCGTCCGGCAAAAGGCTCCGGCGCCGCAATTCGTCGAGGATGAGGGCGGTGATCCGGGCCGGATCGGCCAGGCCGTCGAGGCGGACGATTTCGGGCCGGCTTTGACGGTCAAAGGCGGCCTTGACCCGGGCCAGGTAGCCGCTCTCCTCGAAGGCCGCGTCGGTCCCGCCCTGGCGTCCCCGGGTGATGCGGGCCAGGCCCGTCGCCACCGGCACCTCCAGGATGACGATGAGGTCGGGCCAGGGGAAGGCCTGGTTGGCCCGGACAATGCGCTTTTCGTCCAAACCCAGGGCCGACTGGTAGGCGATGTTGGACAGGACGTAGCGATCGGCCACCACCGGCCGGCCGGCCAAAAGGGCCGGAGCGAAGCGGGCCACGTCCTCGGCCCGGTCGCGGACGAAATAGTCCAGTTCCTCCTCGGGGGAGGTGCCCTGGCGGCCCCGGGCGGCCAGTTCCCGTATTTTCCGGCCCCAGGGGCCGCCGGTGGGCTCCCGGGTCTCCAGCGGGTCCAGCCCCAGCCCCCGGAGAGCCTCGGCCAGATGGGCCGCCTGGGTGGTCTTGCCCGCGCCGTCCAAGCCTTCCAGGGTTATGAAAAAGCCCCGGCCGAAGCCCGGGGCCCGCAGAGCCAGTTCCTTCTTGAAATCCATGTTATTCCACGATATTGAAGGGCTTGTCCAGTTCCACGGACTTGGTGGGGTCCAGGTTGTCCGTGAGGGTGATGCGGAGGATGTAACTGCCCGCCGGGAGCCCCTGGATGCCGATGGTCATCACCAGCATGGTCTCGGTGCTGAAAGTGCGGTATCCGCTTTGTTCATAGGGGCCCAGATTTTTCTGGCCGCCCAGCAGCCGGCCGGCGGCGTCCAGGATGTCAAAGGCGCCGACAATGGAGTAGCGGTAGGTCTCGCCCTCTTTGAGCTGGGTGAAGCCCACGGGCTCGCAGTAGAAAATGAGGGGCTCGGGGGTCTTGAAGTTCTCGCCCACCTTGGGCTGGTAGGTGCCGAAGTTTTCCGGCTGGGCGTTGACGAAAGCCACGTTGCGCACCCCCAGGGGGGCTTTGCGCCATATGGCCTCCTGGGCCTGCCAGAGATAGTCCAGGGCCCCGATGTAGTCGCCCGCCCGGTTGGCCTCGTCGGCCTTGGCCAGGTAACCGGAAACACGGGCGGCCTCATCCTCCTGGGCCTGGAGGACCGCGGCCGGAAACAAGAGGCTCAGAACGCCGATGAAGGCCGCGGCCGCCAGGGCGGCCGGGACGATTTTTTTTTGCGGCATGAGTGGAAACACCTTCCTTAAAACGCCTGATTTTGGTATTATACTCCAAACAGTGGCGACTGACAATGAAATTTGCCGGAGGACACCTCATGCTGAAATACCTCAAACCCTTCCGCCCGCTGGCCGCCCTGGCGTTGGCCGTGACTCTGGCCGCCTGCGCCTCTTCGGTTATCGGCGGCAAAACCAACGTGCGCACCAATTTCGAAGAGGGCCGCCTGGGGCACGGCCAGGGCGCGGTGCTCATGCATGCCGTCAACGACGGCGGGCTCATCGCCACCCGCTGGTTCAAGATCGATCAGCCCGACAAGAAATACAGCTTCACCGTCTACCGCACCGGGCGGCATCGGGGCCTGGACCGGATGGATCTGTATGACGTGGTCATGGTCGAGCCCGGCACGTATGTGCTCTATTCCATTTTCAGCAACTGCGAGGACGGCCTGCGGCCCGGCTCCACCGACTGGGACGAGCCCATGCGCGACAAGGTGGCCACCCCCCTGGGCATGGTTTCCTGGCTGCGCAGCTGGAAACCCGGCGGCGACGCCACCTTTGCCGGCCTGGGCGTCTGGGACGGCTCCGGCGGCGGCCAGTCCGGCATAACCGCGGATATGGGGAGCGCCGGCACCGGGAGCGGCCCGGGCACGCCCGTGGCCATCTGCAACCTCCGCAGCCCCGGCCTCCGCAACGGGCATCCCTCCCTGGCCACCGTGACCGTCAAGGCCGGGGAAGTGGTCTACGCCGGGGAACTTCACCTGGCGTATGGGCCCAACTCCCACTGTGAATCCCAGGGCAACTGGATGACCGACAACGAGACCCGCCAATATTGCGGGGCCGACTGGGCCAGCCTGCGGGTGACCGATGCCTACAGCAGCCTTGCCCGCCCCTTTATTGAAAAGTACCTCGGCCCCACGGCCGCCCAGCGGGCCGTGGTCCGTCTGGCCGAGCCGGGTTCCCTGGTTTCGGCCAAATAACGCGGCGCCGGGGTTCCCGGCCCGAAGACCGCATCCACCCGGCCGGCGGACGGCCGGCTTCCCGCCGCGAGGCGTGAAGCCCGAGCGTCCGCCGGCCGGGTCTTCAGTCTCTTCAGCCGCCTTGGCTCGGCCGCGCCCGTCACGAGAGTCCGCCCCCATGATTCGCATCGCTTTGGTCGACGACGACGAGGACTTCTTACGAAGCCTGGTCGGTCACGTGGAGTCCTATCCCGGGTGGGACGGATCCCGGCCGCCTATCCAGCCCTTCCCCTCGGCCGAAGAGTTCTGGCCGGCTTTTGAACGCCAGCCCTTCGATCTGGTCATCCTGGACGTGGTCATGCCCGGGAGTTCGGGCCTGGAAACCGCCCGGCGCATTTATGAGACGGCCCCCCGGGTGGTTCTGGCCTTCATCTCTTCCTCCGCCGAGTCCGCCGCCTCAGGCTATGGAGTGGACGCGGTGGCCTACCTCATCAAGCCCGTGGAGCGGTTGATGGTGCATCGGCTGGTCCAGGAGGCCCTGGGCCGTCACCTCCGCCGGGTCCGAGGTCAGGTGCTCCTGAAGACTGGCCGCGCCACCACCACCCGCATCAATCCGGACGACGTGGTGTACCTGGAAAGCGACAACAAGCGGGTCAACTTTCATGGCCGCGACCAGGTCGCGGTCTACGGGGGCAAGCTGGACGACTTTTTGTCCCAGCTCCCTCCCCATTTCGTCCAGGTCCACAAGAGCTACGCCGTCAACCTCGACCACGTCCAGGCCCTGCGGCCCCAGGAAATGATCACCGACGACGGCCGCTCCATACCCGTCAGCCGCCGCTTCCGCGCCCGGGCCGAACGGCTGTACCTGGTCCACGTGGCCGGCGAGGTCTGACCGTGACCGTGGACTGGCCCGCCATAAGCGAACTGCTGATCAGGCACAGCCCCATCGCCCTGACCCTGCTCAGGCTGTTTTTCTATTTTCGGATCAAGCGAAACGCCCATCCGGTCCGGAAAGCGGCGGGGCTGCTGCTCCTCCTGGCCGTGGCGGCGTCTTGGCCCCATTTCAGTTTCGCCTGGCCGTCGCACCTGGCCTTGCCCATATTCCTGCTGCATTTTTTCCTCGTGGCCGCCGGGCTGCGTTTTCTGCTGTTCGAAGGCGGCTACGGCCGCATCCTCTTCGGCCTCATCGCCGTGGCCGCGACTTCCAATGTGGTGGCCGTGGTCCTCTACGCCGTTCTGGTGGATACGCTGAGCCTGGAACTTCGGAGCCAGGCCATGACTTTAACCCGGTTCTCTTTCCTGGTTCTGTGCCTGGCGGCCTACCCGCTTGTATACCGGCACCTGCGGCCCCCCATCATCCGCATTTTGGACGCGATGGAAAATGAAAAATGGTACGTCACCGGCGCCACCACCCTCATAGTTTTCTGCCTGGGGTATCTCGCCCAGGTTTTATTTCTCATTCCGCCCACCCAGACGCTCTTCGTGGCCGGGATCATGCCGGTGCTGTCCCTGATCGGCTTCCACCTCCTGTTGTACAACCTCATCATCAACCGGGACCAGAACTGCCTCCTCCAGAGCAACCTCAAGAGTTCCCGGCTGCTTTTGCAGATGTACGACCACTTTAACGAGGAGCAGGCCCGGAAAGAGGAGGCCTTCCGGCTCATGCGCCATGATTTCCGCCACCTTCTGGGACACCTGGAGGATCTGGCCGAAAGCGGCGACACGGAAAGCCTGCGCCGGTATCTGGAAAAAATGATCGAAGACCTGGATAGCTGCGCGGTCCGGCCCTACAGCGAAGACCGGGCGGTCAACGCCGTGGTCTCCTACTACTTCGCCCAGGCCGCCAAGAACGGGACCCGCTGTGAGGCCCAGGTCAGCGGGCCCGAGCAATCACCCCTGAACGATCTGGAGACCGCCTCCCTCATCGGCAACGCCCTGGAAAACTGCGTCAAGGGCGCCGCGCCTCTGGGCGACCGGGGGCGGATCGCCTTCCGCCTCAAGCCGGTCAAGGACCGCCTGGTTTTCAAGTTCGAAAATACCTATCAGGAAGGCCGGTACCATCAGGGCGAGGGGCTGGGGCTCAAGAGCCTCCGCCTGATCTGCGCCCGCCACGGAGGCCTGATGGAAAGCACGACCGCCGACGGCTGGTACCAACTGGCTGTGATTCTGCCCCGCCGCGGTCCGGAGCCTGAAAAAGAAGGGAAATGACATGAAAAAAAACTACCGCCCGGCCACCACGGCTCTCCACGCGGGCTATGACTGCGCCCAAAATCTTCAGTCCCGGGCCGTGCCCATCTACGCCACCACCAGCTATGTCTTCCGCGACGTGGCCGAAGGGGCCGATCTCTACGCCCTGAAAAAGCCGGGCTTCCTCTACAGCCGCCTGGGGAGCCCCACCGTGGCCGTGCTGGAAGACCGCCTGGCCGCCTATCACGGGGCCGCCGCCGGGGTGGCCATGGCCAGCGGTTCGGCGGCCAATTCCATGCTGCTGTTGTCCCTGGCCGGCCCGGGCCGGAAAATCGTATCCAGCCCCCATCTCTACGGCGGCACCGCGACCCTTTTGGAGCATACCTTCCGGCGCTTCGGCATTGTGACGGAATTCGTCGACCTGAACGACTCCCAGGCCCTGGCCGCGGCCATCGACGACCGGACCGTGGCCGTTTTCGGCGAGGCGGTGGCCAACCCCAGCGGCCATATCGTGGACCTGGAGGCCGCCGCCGCCGTGGCCCACGAGCACGGGGTGCCCCTCGTCATCGACAATTCGGCCGCGCCGCCGCCGATGGTGAACCCCTTCGAATACGGGGCCGACCTGGTCACCTATTCCCTGACCAAGCTCATCGGCGGCCACGGCACCCACCTCGGCGGCCTCATCCTGGAAAAAGGCGATTTCGACTGGGGACGCGGCCGGTTCGACGACTATCTGGCCGCCCCGGACCCGACCTACGAGGGTCTCAATTTCTGGGAAGCTTTCGGGAAGCCGTGCGCCTCCGAAAGCCGGGGCCAGACCGTGATCGCCAAGATCCGGCTCGACGCCCTGCGCAATTTCGGCCCCACGCTCTCGCCCTTCGGGGCCCATGAGTTCCTGCTCGGCCTGGAAACCCTGCCCCTCCGGGCCCGCCAGCAGGCCGACAACGCCCACACGGTGGCCGAGCACCTTTCCCGACACCCCAAAGTCGCCTGGGTGCGCTATTCCGGCCTCCCGGACAGCCCGCACTACGCCCTGGCCCAAAAATACTTCCACGGCCGCCCCGGCGCGGTCTTCGGCGTGGGCCTGACGGGCGGTTACGAGGCGGCGGTCCAATTCATCGACCACCTGGACCTCTGGTCCCACCTGGCCAACATCCTCGACGCCCGCAGCCTGGTCATCCACCCGGCCTCCACCACCCACCAGCAGCTCTCCTCCGAAGAACGCCTGGCCGCCGGCGTGTCCGACGATTTCATCAGGCTTTCCGTGGGCCTGGAAGACGTGCGGGATTTGATCGAAACCCTGGACCAGGCTTTGGAGAAGATTGCGGTAAGGGGCGATTTAAAGTAGTGGGGGCTCCGCGCCCCCGCACCCTGCGCCGGGGCCGAGCCCTGGACCCTAAGAAGCCCCGGAGGAACCGGGGCTTCTTACTTTAGGGATATCGGAAGCAAGGCGCGGCGAGGCGCCTTCCCAACAGGAAAAGGTACGGTTGAGGGCAGACTCCGCTAAGCCCACAACCGGTACATCCGGAAAAAGTGTGTGGCTGGATGCCAAATGGAGTGGTCTTCCGGTAAACCACACTCCCACCGACGTCGTCCTGCTTCAGTCACCCGCCCCGGCCGCCCGCCCCGGCACCCCGGCACCCGTTGCGCCGGTCCTCTCCGCCCCGCCGCTTGTCTGAGCGAAGCGAGTTGCGGCGGGGCTTGACGGGCCGTGCCCCACCGACGTCGTCCTGCTTCAGTCACCCGCCCCGGCCGCCCGCCCCGGCACCCCGGCGCCCGTTGCGCCGGTCCTCTCCGCCCCGCCGCTTGTCTGAGCGAAGCGAGTTGCGGCGGGGCTTGACGGGCCGTGCCCCACCGGCACATGGCCGCTCTCCGGGGGGGGGATCCAAGGGGGCGCCAGCCCCCTTGGCGCCCGATGGGTCCAGGGAAGGGGGGGCGAGCCCCCTTCCCTGGCAGGGCTTGGGACAGCGTCCCAACAGGAACGGCGCCCAAAGGGCGCCGTTCCGAGTATTCTCCAAATCGCAAAATTCCACTCTTCCCTCCGCCAGACCGGAAAACCCTCCCCCTTACCGCGCGCACGCTTGGCAGCGGCCGCAGTGCAGAGTGAGCGGACAGGCGGGGGTGGTCAGCCCGGCCCGGGAGCGTTCCCGCTCGGCGTCCAGGCAGTCGAAGCCGGCGGCGGGCTCCACGAGGCGCCAGGGCTTGGGCGCATTCGGGGGCCAGGGTTGATGGAGGGGGTGGTCGGGAGTATAGCCGTATTCGGCCAGCGCGGGCTTGAGGCGGCCCTGATGATGGAGCAGGGCCTCGACGAGGCGGCCGCTGTCCGGCCCGCCCCGGGCCAGGAGTCCCTGGGCGATGGACCACAGGGGCGGATCGAGATTCACGGCCAGCCGCTCGACGCCCTTCAGCAGTTGGCTCACCAGCCGGCCCTTGCGGCGAAACTCGGCCTCGGTGTCCATGGGGGCTTCTTCGAAAGGCGTCTGGGCCTTGGGCGTGAAGTTGGCCAGGGAAACCTGGAGCTCCGGCCGGGCCGCTCCCCTGTGGGCCGCGTCGCGGATGCGGCGGCAGAGCCCGGCCAGGTCCCGCAGGTCCTCGTCGGTTTCGCCGGGGAGGCCCATCATGAAATAGAGTTTTATTTTCTGGAGCCCCGCTTCGGAGAGCAGCCGAGCCCCTTCCAGAATCACCGCTTCGCTCAAATCCTTGTTGATGACGTCCCGCAGACGCTGCCCCCCGCCTTCGGGGGCCACGGCCACGCCCCGCAGCCGGCCGCCGGCCAGCTTGTCGGCCAGGGCCGGGGTCACGGCCGACAGGCGCAAGGAGGAAAGGGTCACCACCCGGTTCTGTTCGAAGAGGGCGGAGAGAAGTTCGTCCAGGTCCGGGTGGTCGGCCGCGGCCGGGCTGACCAGGCCCACCTTTTCACCCGGCGCCTCGGGCTCGCCCAGGGCTTCCAGGATGGAGGCCAGGGACCAGGGCCGGTGGGGCCGAAAAAGAAAACCGGCCAGGCAGAAGCGGCAGCCGTAGGGGCAGCCCCGGCTGATCTCCACCAGCTTGGTGTCGGCGAATTCAGCCCCGGGGGTCAGGAGCGGGGAAACGGGCGGGAGGGAACCCTCGGGCGGCGGCCAGGCCAGAAAGGCCGGCCGGACCGGTTTTGGGAAAAAAGGCTCCCGGCCGCCTGAACGGACGGCCGGGAGAGGAGAAAAAGGGTCACGGAGCCCCTCGTCAGGGGAAACAAGGGGTTCCGTGACCTCTCCGGGGTGGAGGGAACCCGGAGTCTTTCGACCCAGGAGACGCAATCGTTCGGTTTTTTGGAGGGGGGCAAACCGGATTGCGCTCCAGGCCGAAATCAGGAGCGGCCACTGGGCCTCGGCTTCGCCGGTCAATACCAGATCGACGAAGGGGAGGACCGGCCAGGGGTTGGCCCAAACGGCCACGCCCCCGGCCAGGACCGGAGGATCGGCCTCGTCGCGGTCTTCGCGCCGGGCCTTGAGCCCGCCCCGTTCCAGGATGGCGGGCAGAAGCCAATAATCATTTTCCAGCGAGAGCGAGGCGGCCACCAGATCGAAATCCGCGAGCCGGCGGCCGCTTTCCAGCGACATCAGGGGCGTGCCGCCGCGTTCGTATTCCCGGGCCAGTTCGCCTTCAGGCCAGAAGAAGCGTTCGGCCAGGGCCTCGGGCCGGGCGTTCAAGAGGCCGTAGATCGACAGGAAACCCAGAGCCGACATGCCGGCCCGGTAGGTCCCGGGCCAGACCAGGGCCACCGTGAGGCGGCCGCCGGGATCCTTGGGGCGGAAGCCGCGTTCCGCGGCGGTCAATTGCCGCAAAAGGGATTTGATGTTCCAGGTCATTTATTATCCCAGGCCAAGGGCATAAAACTCCCGTGATCAAGGCGGCTTGACCCGAAAAACACACAAATATGCCAGGAAACCGGTGCAGCGAAGGCCGCCCCCAAAGGGCGGCGCCGCCGCTATCCCCCGTCAGTCCGCGCTGTGGCGGAGGTAGGTGGGGATGTCGAAATTGTCGCCGTCGAGATGAATGGACTCGTAGCGCTTGGCCAGCCGGTTACGCCGGGCCGTCCCGCTCAGCGGGGGGGAGTTGGGGGTGCGGGGCCGGGCCGGGAACTGTTCCGCCTGGTTCTCCGCCGCCGGGGCCGGCTGGTTGTAATGCACCACTTCCGGCCGCTGAGCCGCCGGGCTCTGGGGCGCCGTTTCGGTCTCGGCCTTGGCCTTGGTCTCGGCCTCTATTTCCGCCCGGATGCGGGCTTCGGCTTCGGCCCGGGCTTCGGCTTCCAGCTTGACCTTGGCCTCGGCTTCGGCCCTGGCCCGGGCCTGAGCCTGGACCCGGGCGTCTTCCTCAGCCTGGGCCCGAGCCCGGGCGGAGGCCTCGGCCTCGGCCTTTTCCTGTTCCTTCTCGGCCCGGCCGCCCAAACCGGTGGCGATGACCGTGACCTTGATGAGCCCGTCTTCCTCGAGGCTGTCATCAAACGTGACGCCGTGGAATATTTCCGCCTCGGGGTGGGCCTCGCGGGTGACCAGGCTGCAGACCGTGCTGACCTCTTCCAGGCCCAGATCGCTGGGCCCGGTGATGTTGATGAGGACGCCCTGGGCGCCGTCGATGGTCAGATCGTCCAGAAGCGGGCTGGAGACGGCCTGCTGGGCGGCCTTGAGCGCCCGCTCCTCGCCCGAAGCCTGGCCCACGCCCATGATGGTGGGCCCGCGCTTGGTCATGACGGTCTTCAGATCCTGGAAGTCCACGTTCACCAGCCCCTTGCCGGTGATAAGGTCGGTGATGCCCTGCACGGCCTTCAAAAGCACCGTGTCGGCCTCGTGGAAGGCGTCCTGCAGGGAGCAGCCCTTGGGCATGGTGGCCATGAGTTTTTCGTTGGGGACCACGATGATGCAGTCGCAGTGCCGGGTCAATTCGTCAATGGCTTCCAGGGCCTGCTTCATGCGCCGCGGCCCTTCGAAGTCGAAGGGCTTGGTCACCACGCCCACCACCAGGGGAGGGCTGTTGAGCTTGGAGAGAACCTCGGCCACCACCGGCGCGCCGCCGCTCCCGGTGCCGCCGCCCATGCCGGCGGTGATGAACACCATATCGCTGTCGGCCAGGATATCCTTGATGCGGTCCAGGTCTTCCTGAGCCGCGGCCCGGCCCACTTCGGCCTTGCCGCCGCAACCGAGGCCTTTGGTCAGTTGGGAGCCCACCTGAATCTTATGCGGGGCCAGATTGCGCTCCAGATCCTGGAGATCGGAATTGGCGGCCACGAACAGAGGCCCGGCGACTCCGGCCCGAATCATATTGTTGATGGCGTTGTTCCCCCCACCGCCAATGCCGAAGACCTTGATTTTATGCAGGACCTTGGTGTCGTCCTGAAAGGTGAACTCCATCATGATAGTGATCCCTCCATGTTTGCCCCGGCTTTGGAACTTTGTAACCGGCCGGTTCGGGCAAGACCGCCCGCATTGTCTATCCTACCATATCGCGAAATGATCCGCCAGCCAAATCATACGTCCCGGCGGGCGCGGCGCCCGTCTTCCCCTCGACGGCGCCCTTATCGATAATATAGCGGTTATACTAAATAATTTCTTTAAACCAGTTTTTCATCCGGTTCAGCACCTGGCCGAAACCGCTGCCGCCGCGCCGGCGGAACTCTTTTTCCGCCTTCACTTCCTCCTTGCGCATGCCGTACAGCACCAAGCCCACCGCCGTGGCGTATTTGGGATCGTTGATGACGTCGGTCAGGCCCCCGATGTTCAGGGGATAGCCCCGGCGCACGGGCAGGTCGAATACCTGTTCGGCCAGTTCCGGCACGCCCTGGAGCAAGGCCGCCCCGCCGGTGATGACCACCCCGGAGTTGAGCTGGTCGTCGTAGCCGCTTTTCATGAGTTCGCGGTTGATGAGCATCATGATCTCCTCGACCCGCAGTTCGAGGATGTCGGCCAGGACCATCCGGCTCACCAGGCGCGGGGGCCGGCCGCCCACGGAGGGCACTTCGATGACCTGGTCCTGGTCGATCATGGAGGTCAGGCAGCAGCCGTGGATTTTTTTGATCTCCTCGGCCGCGCTGGTGGGCGTGCGGAGGCCCACGGCCACGTCGTTGGTCAGGTGGGTGCCGCCGAGGGCCAGGACCGAGGTGTGCTTGATGCTGTTCTGGGAGAAAATGGCCAGGTCGACCGTGCCGCCGCCGAAATCCAGCAAGGCCACGCCGAGGTCCTTTTCCTCCTGGGTCAGGACCGCGTCGGCCGAGGCCACGGATTCCAGGACGATGTCGCAGACGTCCAAGTCGGCCATGTGGGCGCAGCGGATGAGGTTCTGGGCGCTGGTGGCGGCGCCGGTGACGATGTGCACCTTGGCCTCCAGCCGCACCCCGCTCATGCCCACCGGATCCTGGATGCCGCCCTGGGCGTCGACGATGAATTCCTGGGGGATGGTGTGGATCACTTCCCGGTCCATGGGAATGGCCAGGGCCCGGGCCGCCTCCAGCACCCGTTCCACGTCGGCCTGGGTTACCTCGCGGTTCTTGATGGCGATGACGCCCTGGCTGTTGCGGCCCTCGATGTGGCCGCCGGCGATGCCCACATAGACTTCGGTGATTTCACAGCCGGCCATGAGTTCGGCCTCTTCCACCGCCCGTTTGATGGATTCCACCGTGCGTTCGATGTTGACCACCGCGCCTTTCCGGAGACCCTGCGAGGGGTGGCTGCCGATGCCGATGATGTCGATCCCGCCCTCGTCGTTGGGCTCCCCGACCACGCAGCAAATCTTGGTGGTCCCGATATCGAGACCGAAAATCAAATTACCTGAAGCCATGAACCCCTCCACTTTCTTTAAGCCGCCCGGGCGGTCATCCCCCCGGCGCCGGCCTGTTCCGCCGCTCCCCGCAGTCCCTCCGGGAGCGTTTCCGGCCCCGCCCGGGGGGCGGCGGCCGCTGTCAGTCAGCTGTTATGGGACGCGGCCGCCATCTTCTCGTCGTAGCGCACCGTCACCCGGGGGCTGGCTTCCAGATTGAGATAGACCAGCCCTTCGTATTGGCCGCGCAGCTTGAGATGGGCCAGAACCCGCCCCAGGCGCCGGAACTTTTCCTCATAGGCCCCGAAGCCGATCTTGACTTCCAGCCCGTTATTCTTGGTGAAGAGCGTCAGGCCCCGCACCAGGTCGTAATTGATCTCCGAGATATTGTCGAGCCGGAACTCGTCGTTCCGCTGGGCCAGGGTGTCGGTCAGCCAGAACACCTCCGTCAGGGCCGCCTTCACCGCCGGGCCCGGGCTCAGGAGGTCGTCCTCGCCGAAGCCGGTGACGATGGGGAGCTTCGGACTCTCCCCGGGGGCCAGTTCCTTGAAGGGCTCCCCCCGGTCGTTCAAGTAATAGAGCCGCCCGAGGCTCACCAGGAGCCGGGGCCGGTGCTCGGTGACCTCGATGGCCACGGCGTCGGGCATTCTCCGCGTGACCCGGGCCTCGGCCAGCCACGGCAGGGCCGAAAGCTCCCGGGCGGCCTGGTCCGGGTCGAAGGTCAGGATGTTGACCGGCCGGTCCAGGCCGGCGGCCGCGAGAATGTCCTCCCGGCCGATCTGGTTGATGCCCGAGATGGTCACCCGCTTGACCGAGAAGTAGTCCGACTTGGACACATAAAGATACCCGGCCACCAGAATCACCGTCACCAGCCCCACGGCGGCCAGGGTGGCGGCCATCACCAGCATCATCTTCAGGCCCCGGCGGCAGAGTTTGAAGCTCTTTTTGACCAGGCCGCGCAGCATCGGGGGGCGGGCCGGCCTCGGCGGCGCGGATGACCGGCGCCGGGAATTCTTCCGGGCCTTTCCGCCCGGCCGGGCGAAGCGCGGACCGGAACCGGAATCCGGCCGGCCGCGATGGCGGCTGTCAAGTGTCATCATGGCCGTCCATTTCGCCCCCCCGGGGGTCGATGATTTTTATTTCCGTCTCCAGGGCCACTCCGTGCCGCTCCTGAACCGCCGCCTGGATGTGGCGCACCAGGTCCAGGATGTCCCGGCTTTTGGCCCCGTCCCGGTTGACGATGAAATTGGCGTGAACCTCGCTCACTTCGGCCCCGCCGATGCGGAACCCCTTCAACCCGCAATCCTCGATGAGGCGTCCGGCGAAAAGGCCCGGCGGGTTTTTGAAGACGCTGCCGGCCGAGCGGAGGCCCCGGGGCTGGGTCTGGCTGCGGCGGTCCAGGGCTTCCCGGACGCGGGCCCGGACGGCCTCGGGCCGGTCGGCCGCCAAATCGAACTCGACGCCCAGGATGACCGCCCCTTCGGGCAACCCGTGCAGGCGCCGGTATTCAAAACGGAGCCCCGTCTTTTCCATCGTCGTCAGGCGGCCGTCGCCGTCCAGGACCCGGAGCCGGGCCACGGCCGGCCCCACTTCCCGGCCAAAGCCGCCGGCGTTCATGAAAACCGCGCCCCCGATGGTGCCGGGGATGCCGGCCAGACCTTCCAGGCCGGCCAGGCCGCGCTCGGCGGCCGCTTCCAGCACCCGGGCCGAAGAGGCCCCGGCCCCGGCGGCGAGACTCGTCCGGCCTTGCGGTTCAACGGCCTGAAAACCCTGGCCCAGCTTGACTACCAGGCCTTCGAACCCTTCGTCCGCAAAGAGAATATTGCTTCCGCCGCCCAGGATGAGGCGCGGCAGCCCTTCCCGCCGGGCCAGGTCCAGAACCGCGGCCAGTTCGGTCTCCGTGTCCGGCCGGGCCAGCACCGTCGCCGGGCCGCCCACCCCGAAGGTGGCCAGCGGGGCCAGCGGCGCGTTGAACCGCAACCGCCCGCCCAGGGCCGGCGCCAGAAGCGCCCACGGCCGGCAGTCGGCCATCAGATTTCCCCGCCCTGTTTCGGCCCGGCCCCGAAGGCCGGCTCGGCCAGCTTCAGGAGCCGGAAGGTTTCCTCACCCACGGTATGGACGTTGCCGGCCCCCAGGGTCAGCAGGACGTCGCCGAAACTCAGGGACGAAGCCAGGGTTTCGGCCAGGGAACTCAAATCCGGGGAGTAGATCACGTCGCGGTGGCCGTGGCGGCGGACGGCCTCGGCCAGTCCCCGGCTGTCGATTCCGGGGATGGGCGGTTCGCCCGCGCCGTAGATGTCGGTGAGGATGAGCCGGTCGGCCTGGTTGAAGGCCGACAGAAATTCCTCGAACAGACTCCGGGTCCGGGTGTAGCGGTGGGGCTGAAAAACCACCACCCGGCGCCGGTCGGGATAGCAGTCGGTCAGGGCCGAGAGGGTGGCCTTGATCTCCGTGGGGTGGTGGCCGTAGTCGTCGATGACGGTGATGCCGCCGGCCTCGCCCTTCTTTTCGAAACGGCGGCCCACGCCCTTCATCTCGCCGATGCCGCCGATGACCGTGGGCACGTCCAGACCCATTTCCAGGCCCACGGCCGCCGCGGCCAGGGCGTTTAAGACGTTGTGGCGGCCGGGGATGTTGACCGTGACCCGGCCCAGGTCCTGCCCCAGGCGGGCCAGATCGAAGGTGTAGCCCCAGGGCCCGCACTGGACGTTCCTGGCCGAGACCTGGGCCTGGGCCGACAGACCGTAGGTCACATACCGCTTCTTGACCCCGGGGAGGATGCTCTGGACATTGGGGTCGTCCAGGCACAGAACCGCGAAGCCGTAGAACGGCACCTTGTTGATGAAGGCCAGGAAGTCGTTTTTCAGGTGGTCCAGGCCGCCGGTGTAATAATTCAGGTGCTCGAGGTCGATGTTGGTGACCACGGCCACCGTGGGACCCAGCATCAGAAACGAGCCGTCGGATTCGTCGGCCTCGGCCACCATGTAGTCGCCCTGCCCCAGCCGGGCGCCCACGCCCAAATGGTTGAGCTTGCCGCCGATGACCAGGGTGGGGTCCAGCCCGGCCCGGGTGAGCATGGTGCCCACCAGCGAGGTGGTGGTGGTCTTGCCGTGGCTCCCGGCCACGGCGATGGAGGATTTCAGGCGCATCAGCTCGGCCAGCATCTCGGCCCGGGGGATGACCGGGATAAAATCGCGGCGTGCGGCCGCCACTTCGGAGTTTTCCTCGGACACGGCCGAGGAAATGACCACCACTTCGGCGTCGCGGACGTTGAGCCCCGAGTGGCCGATGGTCACCTCCGCGCCCAGCGAGGCCAAACGCCGGGTCAGGTCGCTGGGCTTCAGATCCGAGCCCGAAACCTGGTGCCCCAGGTTCAGGAGGACTTCGGCGATGCCGCTCATGCCGATGCCGCCGATGCCCACGAAGTGGATGTGACGCTTTTTCCGATACATCGCCGATTCTCCTTTCCTTTTTTTTCCGGCCTTTGGCCGCCAACAGCCTATTTCTCCGCCCCTTGGGCGTCAATCAGTTCCAGGCAGACCCGGGCCATGTGTCCGGCCGCGTCCAGGGCGGCCAGGCCGGCGGCGGCCCGGCTCATGGCCGCCAGCCGGTCCGGGTTCTCGACGAGCTCCCGGAGGCTTCGGGCCAACTGTTCGGGCGTCAGGTCTTTTTCCGGGAACCGGAGACCCGCGCCGGCCGCTTCCAACTGTTGGGCGTTGACCGTCTGGTGGTCGTCGGCCGCCGTCGGGAGCGGAAGCAAAAGTGAGGGCAGCCTGGCCGCGGTGAGTTCCGCGATGGTGATCGCCCCGGCCCGGGCAATCACCAGGTTGGCGTGGCCGTAGAGAGAAGCCATGTCGTGGAAGAAATCCTCCACCCGGGCATTGAGGTCGGCTTCCCCATAGACGGACCGGACCCATTCGAGGTCGGCCGTCCCGGCCTGGTGGACAACCGCCAGGCTCAGCCCTTGTCGGTGCAGCCCGGCCAAAGCCGGAGCCGCGACCCGATTCACCCCCGCCGCGCCCTGGCTCCCGCCGGTGACCAGGACGGTCAGGGGGGAGTGGTGGAAATCGCGCTCCAGCGTGTGGAGGGCGGCGATTTCCGGGCGGACGGGATTACCGGTAAACATCGTCTTGTGGGCCGGGAAGCCGCTTCCGGCCTCCCGAAATCCCGTGAGCACCTTCGTGGCCAGTTTCCCGAGCACCCGGTTGCTCAGGCCGGGGCGGGAGTTCTGCTCGTGAATGACCAGGGGCGTCCCGGTCAGGCGGGCGGCCAGGCCGCAGGGCACGGTCACGTAGCCGCCGGCCCCGAAGACGAGGTGGGGCCGGAATTCCCGAATGAGCCCCACGGCTTTTTTCGTCGCCGTCAGGCACTGCCAAATGGCCCTGGCCCCGGCCAGGGGGGAGCGGCCCTTGAGCCCGCTCGATTCCAGGGTCACCCGCCGGAAACCGGCCGGGTCGACGATCCTGGCTTCCATCGGCCGCCCGGCGCCGACAAAGAGGAATTCGGCCTGGGGGCGGAGCGCCTGTACGGACCGGGCCAGGGAGAGCGCCGGCCAGAGGTGCCCGCCGGTGCCGCCGGCGGCGATGAGGATCCGGGGAGCGTCCATCATCAAAGCTCAGGCGGCCCGGGCCGCTCTGATCCGGGCCACCGCCTGCCGGACCCGGCTGGCCCGGTCCAGGGGAACCTCCCGGGCCGGAGCGGCTTTTTCCGCCCGGGCCTGGCCGGCCACGTTCATCAATAAACCCATGGCCGCGCAGGTGACCAGAAGGTTGGTCCCGCCGTAGCTGAAGAACGGGAGCGGCAAACCCTTGGTCGGGAGGAGCGCCGTGACCACGCACATGTTGAAGAAAGCCGGCATCCCCACGATCAGGGTGCAGCCCAGGGCCAGGTAGACCCCGCAGAAATCCTTGGCCGCCCGGGCGATGGACAGGCCCCGGATCACCAGCCCCAGAAACAGGAGTCCCACGATGACCACCCCGACCAGCCCCAGTTCCTCGGCCATCACGGAAAAGATGAAGTCCGTGTGGGGCTCGGGCAGGAAGAAGAGCTTCTGCTGGCCCGCGCCGGGCCCCTGGCCCCAGATGCCGCCCGAGGCGAAGGCATAGAAGGAATGGATGATGTGGTAGCCGGAATCCATGGGGTCCTCCCAGGGATTCAGAAAGGCGGCGATGCGCTTGAGCCGGAACGCGTAGTTGGCGATCTGGTAATACATCAGGGGCGCCGCGGCCAGGCCCAGGGCCGCCAGGTGCCACAGCTTGGTGCCGGCCACGAACATCATGGTCAGGGCGATGACCACCACGCACAGGGCCGTGCCCAGGTCCGGCTCCAGGAGGATCAGCCCCACGATGACCCCCAGGACGATCAAGTGCGGGATCAGACCGTAGACGACGCTGCCGGTCTTCTCCCCCTTGCGGCTCAGGGAGTAGGTCATATACACGACCATCGCCAGCTTGGCCGCTTCGGACGGCTGAAAGGAAAAGCCGGGCAGGCGGATCCAGCGGTTGGCCCCGCCGACCTCGTGCCCCAGACCGGGAACGAGCACCATCACCAGACCCGCCGCCGTCAACAAGAGGCCCGGATAGGCCATCTTCAGCCAGAACTGATACGGGATCCGGGAGATGACAAGCATCATGACCAGGCCGATGCCCAGGTTACGGACCTGCGGCCGGAAGAAAAAATAGGCGTCCCCGAAACGCTGCTCGGCCATGATGGAGCTGGAAGACAGGAGCATCACCAGGCCCAGACCCGACAGGGTCAGCACCAGGGCCAGGAGAAGCGCGTCAATGGGGGCGGAACGGTGTTCTTTCATCATTTTCATCCGGACCCGCGGGGTAGGTAGGTGTCGGGCGGCCGGCCCCGTGAGGGCCGGACCTCTCCCGGGCGAGGCCGGCCCGCTCGAAAAAGCGGGGGCGGTCGCCGAGGGACGGCCAATAATAATATGACCAGTTTTTTAGGTCAAGCCGATCCGGCGCAAGGGGTCAGTGGGCGCGGTTCTGCCGCCTGACCTCCCGGGCAAAGGCTTCTCCGCGGTGCTTGTAGTCGCGGAACATGTCGTAGCTGGCGCAGGCCGGGGACAAAAGCACCACGCTCCCCTTGGGGGCCGCGGCCCGGGCCAGGCGCACGGCCTCGGCCATGCTGTCGGCCACGCTGATGGGGGCCGCGCCGGCCAGGGCCGTGCCGATCCGGTCGCGGTCCCGGCCGATGAGCACGAGCTGTTTGACCTTGTCCCGCACGGGCTTGTACAGGAGGCTGAAATCCTGGCCCTTGCCGAGGCCGCCGGCGATGAGCACCACCGGAGGCTTGAAGCTGGCCAGGGCCATGGCCACGGCGCCCACGTTGGTGCCTTTGGAATCGTCGTAATACTTGACGTCGTCGTATTCGCCCACCAGTTCCAGGCGGTGCTTCTGGGCCACGAAGGTGGTGGCCG
This sequence comes from Candidatus Adiutrix sp., assembly GCA_031549025.1. Lineage (GTDB taxonomy): Bacteria > Desulfobacterota > Desulfarculia > Adiutricales > Adiutricaceae > Adiutrix. The sequence continues at coordinate 40,632 of JAVBQN010000001.1, forward strand.
CGTCCAGGGCCTTCTGGGGGCTGAGGCCCAGTTTCAGGGCCAGCCCCACGGCGGCCATGACGTTTTCCTGGTTGTGGACGCCTTCCAGTTTGAAATCGGCCCAGGGCCGGCCGGCCACTTCCCGGCCTCCGTCGGCGACGATGATCTCGTCCTGGTGCACCCAGGCGCCGAATTTCTGCTTCCGCCGGCGGGAAAAGCCGAAGCGGCGGGCCGCGGTGTTTTTATATTTCAGTAAAACGTCGTCCTCGTTGATTATGGCCAGGTCCTCGGAGGTCTGGTTGACGAGGATGTTGGTCTTGGTGCGGAAATACTCGGCCATGTCCGGATAGCGGTCCAGATGGTCGGGACTGATGTTGAGAATGGCCGCCGCCGCCGCGTGGAAGACGCTCACGGTCTCCAACTGGTAGCTCGACAGTTCCAGAATCGCGGCCTCGGCCTTCTGGCCCGAAAGTACGAACCGGCTCAAGGGGTCGCCGATGTTCCCGCCCACGAAAACCGGCCGGTGGTTCCGGCGGCAGATGTGCCCCACCAGGCCCGTGGTGGTGGTCTTGCCGTTGGACCCGGTGATGGCGATCATCGGCACCCGGGTCAGGGACGCGGCCAGTTCCATCTCCCCGGTGACCGGCACCGCCCGGGCGGCCTCCATGAGTCCGGGGAACGTCCAGGGGATGCCGGGGCTCAAAACCACCAGTTCCACGCCCTTGAAGGCCCGTTCCACCTGGCCGCCCAGGATCCATTTCACCTTCCGGCCTTTGAAGCGGTCCAGGGCGGCGGTCAGTTCCTCCCCGGGCTTCTGGTCGCAGACGGTGACCTCGGCGCCATGCTCCAATAACAGCTCAGCGGCCCACTGGCCGGATACACCGGCCCCGACCACCAGACATTTTCCGAATTTTTTCTCGTTCACTGGTTCCCTCCCTTCGAAACCAAGCCCGTTTCCACCAGAAATCACTCGCCGAAAGTCACGACCCGCATTGATTGCCATTGAATATCAAAGACGGAGTTTCCTTCACCGAGACCGGTCCGCCACAAAGGACCGGATTTGCAAAACGTTTCGGACGCGCCCCGCGGTCACCGTATTTTCAGGGTCGAGAGGCCGATCATGGCCAGAATCGCGGCGATCAGCCAGAACCGGACGATCACCTTGGGCTCGGGCCACCCTTTGAGTTCGAAGTGGTGATGCAAGGGGGCCATGCGAAAGACCCGCCGCCCGCCGGTGAGCTTGAAATAGCCCACCTGGATGATCACCGACAGCGCCTCCATGACGAAGAGCCCTCCCACCACGATGAGGATCAGTTCCTGCTTGGCGATCAGGGCGGCCACCCCCAAAATGGCGCCCAACGAGAGGGACCCCACATCCCCCATGAAGATCTGCGCCGGATAGGTGTTGTACCACAGGAAGCCCACCACCGCCCCGACCACGCCGGCCAGGAGCACCGTCACCTCGCCCGCGCCGGGCACGAACGGGATCGACAGGTATTGGGCGAAGCGGGCGTTGCCCGCGCAATAGACGAAGACCATATAGGTCAGGGAGGCGATGACCGTGGGGCCGGCGGCCAGGCCGTCGAGCCCGTCGGTGAGGTTCACCGCGTTGGAGGCCCCGCAGATGACCAGGGCCGCGAAGGGGATGTAAAAAATCCCCAGATCGAATTCGAGTTCCTTGAAGACCGGGACATACAGCACGGTGTCGTAGGACGGGGACTGGTAGAGATACCAGCCGGCGGCCAGGCCCACCAGGAACTGCCCCAGAAGCTTCTGCCGGGCGGTGAGGCCCTGGTTGTGTTTCCGCTTGATTTTCAGGAAATCGTCGTGGAAGCCCAGGGCCGCGAACAAAAACCCGCAGACGATGACCAGCCACACGGACGACTGGCTCAGGTCCACCCACAGGAGGATGGAAACGAAGGCCGCCAGAAGGATCAGCACCCCCCCCATGGTCGGCGTGCCGCTCTTGGCCTGGTGGCTCTTGGGGCCCTCCTCCCGGATGTACTGCTGAATCTGGTAGTTCTTGATGGTCGCGATGAAGCGGGGACCAAAGACGAACCAGATGGACATGGCGGTGAAGGCGGCCAGGATGCTCCGGAAAGTGAGGTACTTGAAGACGTTGAAGAAGCCCACTTCCTCGGTCAGCGATAAGAACAGGTGATACAGCATCCCGTGACGATCCTTACGCCCGCCTGGCCGGGCCGGCCGGCCGGGCCTTCCGGGCCGCTCCCGCAGCGGCGGTTTTCAGATATTCCACAGCCCTCTCCAGCCGCGTTTTCCGGGAGGCCTTGACCAAAAGCGCATCTCCCGGCTTCCGGGTTTCGGCCACCCATTGGGCCGCCTCTTCCGGCGTCTCGAATTCAGCCACCGCTCCCTTGGCCATTCCGGCCCGCCGGGCGGCCCGGGCCGCGGCGCGGGACAGAGGCCCCACCACGGCCAGGAAATCCAGGCCCAGTTCGGCGGCCAGGCGGCCCAGATGCCGGTGATGCCCGGCCTGGCCCCGCCCCAGTTCCCCCATGTCGCCCAGGATGGCCCCCCGGGCCCCCCTGGTCTTGATCCCGGCCAGAACCCGGAGTCCAGCGGCCATGGAATCGGGGTTGGCGTTGTAGCTGTCGTCCAGCACCCACAGGCCGGACCCGGTCCTGACCGCCGCCAGGCGCCCGGGCAGGGTTTCCACCGTGGCCAATCCTTGGGCGATCTGGTCCCAATCCGCGCCGGCGGCCAAAGCGGCGGCGGCGGCGGCCAGGGCGTTCCGGGCGTTGTGCTCGCCCAGCAATTTCAATTCGACGCGGCGGCCCCGGGCCGCGCCCGGACCGTGGAGGGTCAGTTCCTGTCCCGCCCAGCCCCGGCTTTTCACCCGGCCCAGGCGCACCTGGGCCTCCGGGCCGCGCCCGAAATAGAGCTTGTTGCCGCCGAAACGTTTGGACTCGCGCACCAGGAGCGGCGCATCGGCGTCCACCACGGCCACGGCCGATCCCGGGAGCCCCGCGTAGAGTTCGCCCTTGGCCCGGGCCACCCGGCCCACGGTGCCGAAAAATTCCAGATGGGCCGCGCCCACCGAGGTGATGAGCCCCACGTCCGGCTCGGCGATTTCGGTCAGCCGGGCGATCTCGCCGAAATGGTTCATGCCCATTTCCAAAACCGCGATACGGGCGGCCTTTTCCAGCCGGAAGAGAGTCAGCGGGAGGCCGACTTCGTTGTTGAAATTTCCCTTGGTGGCCAACAGACGGGGATCTTTCAGCGACAGGATGGCGGCCAGCATTTCCTTGGTGGTGGTCTTGCCGTTGGATCCGGTCAGGGCCACCACCTGAAGTTTCTGACGCCGCCGGAGAGCCCGGGCCAGAAGGCCCAGGGCGGCCAGGGTATCGGCCACCGTAAGGGCCCGGCCGGCCGCTTCGCCCTTGAGGCGCTTATGGGCCACCACGGCCAGGGCGCCCTTGGCCAGAGCCGCGGCCGCGTGGTCGTGGCCGTCGAAATTTTCGCCGGCCAGGGCCACGAAGACCTCGCCGGGCTTGACGGTGCGGCTGTCGGTGGAGATCCCGGCGACGAGCTTTTTCTCCAGGGCCGCCACCTCGGCGCCCCGGCTCGCCGTGCCGAGTTCTTCCGCCACCCAGGAAAGGGTCAGCCGCAGGTCCTTCATGATCAGTCGCGCCCTTCCCGCTTCAAGGCCTCCAGGGCCTCTTCGCGATCGTCGAGGTGCCGTTTTTCGCGGCCGATGATCTGGTAGTCCTCATGGCCCTTGCCGGCGATGAGGAGAATGTCCCCGGGCTCCATCAGGCGCACGGCCTCGCGGATGGCCGCCCGGCGGTCGACGATCATGAGGTAGCCGCGGGCCGGCCAGTCGGAGGCCAGTTCGCCGGCCTCGTACTTGGCCATATCCAGGCCCTCCAGGCCCGCTTCCACTTCCAGGAGGATGGACCAGGGCTCCTCGGTGCGGGGGTTGTCGGAGGTGACGACGGCCAGATCGGCCAGTTCCCCGGCCAGCCGGCCCATGATGGGGCGCTTGCCCCGGTCGCGGTCCCCGCCGCAGCCGAAGACCACGAGGAGGCGGCGGGGGTCGAGTTCCCGGCAGGCCTTCAGAGCCTTGGCCAGGGAATCGGGGCCGTGGGAATAATCCACCAGCGCCAGGAAATCGGGATTGGCCCCCACCCGCTCCAGCCGGCCGGGCGCGCCGGCGGATTCGGCCAGGGCCTCGCGCACGGTCCGGCGCTCAAGGTGCAGGATGTGCCCCAGGGCGGCCACGCCCAGAAGGTTGTAGGCGTTGATCTCGGCCAATAGGGGCGAGGTCTGCGTCCAGGTCCCGGCCGGGGTGGTGATGGTCAGGGCCAGACCGTCGCGGCCCAGGCGCAGGTCAGAGCCACGCACGTCGGCCGCCTCGTCAAAGCCGAACGTCAGGGCCGCCTCGCCCAGTTCCTCGGCCAGGCGCCGGCCGTACGGGTCGTCGATGTTGACGGCCGCCCGCCGCCCTCCGGGCTTGAGATACTTGACGAACAGGAGCCTCTTGGCCTGGTAGTACTCCTCCATGTCCTGGTGGAAGTCCAGATGGTCACGGCTGAGATTGGTGAACAGGGCGGCCTCGAAGCCCAGGCCCGCCACCCGGCCCAGAACCAGGGCGTGGGAGGAAACTTCCAGCACGGCCGCCTTGGCCCCGGCGGCGGCCATTTCGGCCAGGGAGCCCGACAGGACCGGCCCTTCGGGGGTGGTGTTGGGCGCGGGCCGCACCTGATCGGCCCAGCGGTAATTGATGGTGCCCATCACGCCCGGGTTCAGCCCGGCCCGCTTCAAGACGGCTTCCAGGAGATAGGCGCTGGTGGTCTTGCCGTTGGTGCCGGTGAGACCCACGGTGATCAGGCGGTCCGTGGGCCGGCCGTAAATGAGGGCCGCCAGCCCGGCCATGGCCGGACGCAGAGACTCAAACGAAGCCAGGACCCGGGGCACGGGCAGTTCCTGGTCCGGCTCGGTCATCATCACCGCGGCCGCGCCCTGGGCCAGGGCCTGGCCGATGAAGTCGCGGCCGTCGTATTTCAGGCCCGGCACGGCCACGAACAGCCAGCCCGGCCGAACCGCGCGGGAATCCTCGGTGATGCCGGTGATCTCGGGATCGCCGCTCCCCGCGACCCGCATCTTCATTTGTTCGGCCAATCGGCTCAAGCGCGCCATACCACTCTCACTGACGAAAAACAGGCCAGGGTCGGCCCGCCAAGGCTGTCCGGGGTCTTTCGGCCCCGTCACGGCCGTTTAAAAATTACCGAGCAGGTCTGCCCGGCCCCGACCGAGGTTCCGGGCCCGGGGCTCTGGCCCACGACGTGGCCGCTGCCCAGGTATTCGAGATCCACCGAGTATTCGCTCATGACCTCCATGACCTGGCGCATGGTCAGGCCCGAAAGGTTGGGCATGATCCCCGGGTCGGTGGAAAGATTCAGGGCGACGTCGGCGAAGACCGGTTCGGGCGTCCCGCTCATCACCGCTTTTTCGGGCGTGAGGGAGGCGAAGGTGATGGGCCCCCTGGAGCCCCGGTCGTTTTTGCGGAGCTTGACCCGGATGAAGTTGGTGGGCTGATCGCCGTCCACCACGCCCGGCACGCCCGGGGCGTTGCGCTGCAACAGCGGCCAGACCGGGTCGCCCTTGTCTTCGGTGGGCGGGATGTCCAGAAGCGGCAGGGCGTTTTCCATGATCTCCTTGAACGCCGGAGCGGACACCGTGCCGCCGTAATATCCGTTCTGGGGCTCGTCCAGAACCACCATGACGCAGAGCTGCGGATCGTGGTAGGGGGCGAAACCCAGGAAAGAAGAGACGTATTTGCCGGGCGCGTAGCCTTTGCCGCCCCGGACCACTTTCTGGGCCGTGCCGGTCTTGCCGGCCACGGGATAGCCCGCCACCTCGGCCCTGGTGGCGGTGCCTCCCTTCAGGACGGCCATGCGCAACATGGCGGCCACCTGGCGGGCGGTAAGAGGAGAAACCACCTGCCGGAGGATCTGGGGTTCATACTGCTCGACGATGCGGCCGTCCGCGTCCAGGACTCGGTCCACGATGTAGGGCTTCATCAGGACTCCGTCGTTGGCCAGGGAGCTCATGGCCATCACCATCTGGAGGATGGTCACCGACACGCCTTGGCCGAAGGCGATGTTGGCGGCTTCCACCGGTTGCCACTGTTTAGGATGCCGTAAGAGTCCGGAGGCTTCACCGCGCAGGTGGGCCAGGCCGGTCTTTTCCCCGAAGGAAAATCTGGTGAGGTAGTTATAGAGCAAATTGTTGCCCAGCATGCCGCCCAGCTTGAGAGAGCCGATGTTGGACGAATACTTGATGATCTCGCTGACGGTCAGGTCGCCGTAGTTGTGGGTGTCGCGCACCGTGTGGTTGGCCACCCGGAAGGCCCCGTTCTCGCAGTTGACCACCGTATCGGGAGTGATGACGCCCTCTTCCAGGGCCGCGGAGACCACGAAAACCTTGAAGGTGGAACCGGGCTCGAAGGGGTCGGTGAGGATGCGGTTGCGCCGGGAATCTTCGGGAAATTTTTTGTATTCGTTGGGGTCGAAAGTCGGCCACACGGCCGCGGCCACCACCGCCCCGGTCTTGGGGCGCATGACCAGGGCCATGCCGCTCTTGGCCGCGGCGCCGGTGACCGCGTTGGCCAGGGCCTTTTCGGCGATGTACTGGATCCGCCGGTCGATGGTCAGGACCACCGAGGCCCCCTTGGTGGCTTCGAGGTCGCCGTCGACCTGGTCGACCATGAGGCGGCCCAGGTTGTCGCGCTTGACTTTCAGCTTTTCCTGGCCGGCCTGGAGCCGGTCGTCGAGGACCTTCTCCAGCCCCTCCAGGCCCTGCCCGTCAATCCCGACAAACCCGAGGAAGTGCCCGGCCAGGCGGCCGTTGGGATAGGTGCGGCGGTATTCGCGGGAGAGCCGCAGGCCCGGCAGATCCAGGGCCCGGACCGCCTCGACCTCGTCGGTCGTGAGCTGGCGCTTGATCCACATGAACTGGTTGTTGGTGTCCAGCTTGTCGGCCAGGGCCTTCCGGTCCAGCTTCAGAATCTCGTGGAGCTTCGCGGCGGCCTCGGACTTCTGCTCGTCGTTCATCAGCGAAGCGTCGGCGTAGAGGGAAAGCACGTCCAGGGAGGCGGCCAGGCGCTCGCCGTTGGCGTCGAAGATTTCGCCGCGCACGGCCCCGAGACTCAAATAGCGCTCCACCTCGAGCCTGGCCTTGCCGACGAGGTAGTCGCGCTGCACCACCTGGAGGGTGAAAGACTTGTACAGCACGGCCGCGAACACCAGGACAAAAACCACCCCGACCAGCTGAAGCTTCAGCTTCAGCCATTTGGTGTTGCTATGGCCGCCCGCGGTACCCATAATCAGTCGATCACCACAATCTGTCCCTGCTGCGGGGTGACGAGGCCCAGCTTGGTCCGGGCCACTTCTTCGAGTTGACTGAGAGAACTGGCCCGGGCCAGTTCGGAGTTCAATTGCCGATTGGTCTCGATCAGACGCAACTTCTGCTGGGTCAGATCGGAAATCTCATAGCTGTAGGCCACGGCCAGATGGTTGGACTGCACCAGGAACCAGACCAGGAGAACCGCCACCAGGGCCAGACTCACCAGGGTCAGAAAGTGCCGGGCCGACAGAAACGCCAGCGGGCCCGCGGCGATATTCGGCGCGGCCAGAGGTGAGGCGGTCGGGTCCACCGCCGGCTTGGCCTTGGCCGTCACCGGCTTCGGCTTCACCGTCGGACGCGCCCGGCGGGGTTGGTCTGGCCGGGAGCGGGCCTGGCCGCTCCACTTGACCCCACCGCGCAGTCTTCCTCCGGGGCTGTCGATGGGCAGCCCCACTTTGACGCGGGAAATGGACATCCGTCACCTTAATCGGGTGTATTCATTGGGGAGCGGGAAGAATCGCGCTCAACTCCAGGGGGGACCGGCTTTTGACGGCCGGCCTTTTCTCCTCGTGGTTCATGGAAAGCGCTTCAGCCATGCCCAAAATTCGGTGGGAACGCTTTCCTCTGGTCCGGACCGGGAAACCCTATTCAGGCGCCCTCCCCGGCGGGCCCGAGCCGTTCGGCGGCTCTGAGCTTGGCCGACCGGGCCCGGGGGTTTTTCTCCAGTTCCTCGGAATCCGGAGTCTGCGGCTTTTTGTGGAGCGCCCGCCAGGGGCGTTCCCCGCCTTCGCCGCTCCCCCTGAAGGCCTCCTTGACCAGGCGGTCCTCCAGGGAGTGAAAACTGATGATCACCAGCCGGCCGCCGGGCTTGAGCAGGGCCGGGGCGGCTTTCAGAAAGTCGGCCAGAACCTTGAGCTCCCGGTTGACCTCGATCCGCAGGGCCATGAAGGTCCGCGTGGCCGGATGAATCCGGGGCGGAGGCCCTGGCCGGCGGAGCGCCCGGCCAATCAAATCGGCCAGTTCGGCCGTGGTCTCCAGAGGTTTGATTCGCCTGGCCCGGGCGATGACCCGGGCCAGGCGGCGAGAGGCCCGTTCCTCACCGTAGCTCCACATGAGGTCGGCCAGTTCCTTCTCCGGATACCGATTCACCACTTCTCGCGCGGTCAGCGCGCCCTGAGGATTGAGGCGCATGTCCAGTGGCTCGTCCGTCACCCAGGAGAAGCCCCGGCCGGGTTTGGAAAGTTGGCGGCTGCTGAGTCCCAAGTCAAGCAGGATTCCGTCCACCCCCCCCTGGTGCGACCCGGCCAGGAGTTCCGTCAAATTCTCGAAATTGCCTTCGGTCACCGTCAATCTCGATTCGCCCCGGCCCCACCCCTCGCGGGCCCAGGCCAAGGGTTCCTGATCCTGATCGAGGGCGATGAGCCGGCCCTCTTTTCCCAGCGCCGACAGGATCAATCGGCTGTGCCCGCCGCCGCCCAAGGTGGCGTCGACATACGTCCCGTCCGGTTTGACGTCCAGCCAATGGACCGCTTCCGGACCCATGACCGTCAGGTGCCCGAAGGCCCGTGACCAGTCCACCGCCGCGCCCTGCGCCAGGGCTTCCGCCAATTCCAGCGGAGCCGGGGGCGGTTCCGAAGGCTCCGGCCGCTTCGGCCGGGGCCGGGAGGCGGGTTTCCGGCCCATCAGAGAGGCAGAGCCACGCTGCGCAGGGCCTCTTCCCGGGCGGCCTCATCCTTGACCCGCTGAGCCTGCAAACGGCCGCTTTCCCAGATTTCCACCTTGGAAATGGCCCCCACCACGACCACCTCACGCTCCAGGCCGGCAATGGCCCGATGCTTCGGTGAAAGGAGCACCCGGCCGGTCTTGTCCAGGCTCAGCCGTTCGGAATTGAAACCGAACTCCCGGGCGGCGGCCTGCCGCACGAAGTTGTCGGCAATGCCGTTGATGGCCTCTTCGATCTTTTGCCACTGCTCGTGGGAATACAAGGTCACCTTGCCGTCCCGTTCACTGGCGTAGGCCACCATTTCCTCAGGCCGTTCGGATCTCTGCAATTCTTCGCGGAACTTTCCCGGCAGGGCCAGGCGGCCCTTGTCGTCGAGGTTGTGTGTGGCCTCGCCTATGAAACTGAAAGTTCCGTTCATTCGCGTTTCCGCCGGACCGGCAAGTTGTCTTGGTCTGTTTCGCCCGCCTTCCGGACGGGGACGGCTCCGGCCGAGGGGGCGGGAGAGTCGTGGGCATTCACCCCACTTCCTACCATTTGTCCCCACTTTAACCCTCTATGGCCCCACTGTCAAGTGAAAAACGGGATTGATTTTTCAGCAAAAATGCCCTGATCAAGGGTAGTTACGAATATGTTGTGGAGCCAGGCAAAGGGCGCCCCCCACATCTTGGGTTTGACTGGAGAGGGTTTTTTTTCGGAGTTGAGATTTTTGGGGGCGATTTTTGTGGATTTTCAACCCCCTAAAACCGCCGGCCATCCGCATAACCCCTTAACCGATTGATAACTCTATATAAAAATATAAATATAAAACCAAACGAAAGATATTATGCAAAACTATAATCGTAATTTCAATCTTTAAGCATAATTTAACATAATATTATTTAATATTCAATTAATTTGTATTAAATATTTGCCAAACCATAAAAACAGAACCCAGACGCCAGCTCAACCTGCCACCCAAACCACAAAATAAACCAGACCCCCTTCCCTTCCCCTACTACATATGGTAGGGAGCGGAAAAGCTCAAGCGTCTCTTTCCCGGGAGCGTACCGGTTCAAACATACCCATTATTGTCGTTGAATGAAAAACGGAGGGCGGGGCCGGGGGGGGGTGGAGCCTCCGGCCAGGGCGGCTGCGGAGAGGGCGATGGAGGCCGGGAACAGACTTCTAAAGTTGCCGGGTTAATAAAAGAGAAAAGTGCTCTAAGGAAGAAAAGAGAGGCGGGCGTCACAGAGGGGATGAAGTGTTCAAAGGGTGGAAACGTGGG
>JAVBQN010000039.1:0-37532 GCA_031549025.1 Candidatus Adiutrix sp.
GCTATCTTTCAGACGGACTACTTGCCGGCGGAGTTGGTACTGGGCCTCGGGACTGATGGTGCGAAGGTCTTCTTTCATAGTGAAGCCATTATACCATAATCGCCTACACTTGTAAACTATTTAATTGCCAAGTCTATAACCGCCGATCCAGTCTCGGCAACCTCCATTTTTTGTTTGACGCGATTACTTCTCGGGGACATCGCAGTTATTTTCCTGCTGTTTTTTCCACTCGATCATCGCGTTATCAAGATACCGGCCCACATTACGCCAATCCTTCTCCATATTAATGCGGTCAATCTCACGACCCGGAACATCCGTTTCCGTAACGGGGGCGGGGCGCTGGAAAAAAAGATCAAGGTATCCAGCCAGTATTTTGTCAAGGTCTTTGGTCATACTCCGCCTCCTTTCTGAATATATGGTAACAAACCACTTGCTCCCTGTCAATCGCAAGCCCTTGGGGCGAGTTGTCAATCAGAACGCTATCCCAAGGTTGAAACTCCACTCACTCATCCTCTCCGCCTCCCCTCCACACCCACGACGGCGCCGAGCGCTTGTCTAAAAGGTTAAAAGTATTGGCTCTTTTCAGGACAAAGCTTCCAAAACGGCCATGGCCCCCAGGGGGAAGCAGCGGTTGCGCGCCCCATGGCTGAAGGGGGCCCCGGCGACGACGGGACCGTTGAAATCGGCGGCGGCCTCTTTGAGGAGGCGGGCGGTCTCGGCCGGGGAGCCGCAGCGGGTGAAACCGCCGAACACCAGGCCGGCGGCCTGGCGCCAGACCGGGCTCTGGCGGAGGATGGTGAGGAGGCGGTCCAGACGGTAGGGCGGCTCGTCCACCTCTTCCAGGAGGAGGATGGCCCCGGTGAAATCCGGGAGCCACGGCGAAGCCAGGAGAGCCGTGACCAGGGTGAGGTTCCCGCCCAACAGGGGGCCCTGAACCCGGCCGGACCGCCAGACCGACCGGCCGGGGAAGGTCCAGCCGCCGGCCCGGGGACCGGAGGCCAGAAGGACGCGGCGGAATTCGTTCCGGCTGGGGAGGTCGATTCCGTGAGCCGGATCGGCCTTGCCCAAAGAGACCACCATCGGAGCGTGGAAGCCGATGGTGCCGGCGGCGGCCAGGCGGGCCAGGTGGAGGGCCGTCAAGTCGGAAAAGCCAAAGATCGGTTTGGCCGGCCAGGCGGCCCAGCGTTCGGTCAGGCGGGGCAAAAGCCGTTGGCAGCCGTACCCGCCCCGGACGGCCACCAGGCCGTCCACCCGGTCGTCGGCCATCAATTCCTCGAACAGGGCCAGGCGATGTTCGTCGGACCCGGCCAGGTAGTGACGGCGCGTGAAGAGGCCCCGCGGCCTCACGACCTCAAGGCCCCACGAGCGGAGCACGGCCGCGCCCCGTTCGCATTCCCCCCGGTCGAAATGGTGGGCCGGGGCGAACAGCCCCAGCCGCGCGCCCGGGCCGGAGGCCCGGGGCCAGGAAAAACCCGGGCCGGGCTTCCCGTCCCAGCTCAGCCGCGCTCCGCTCACCTTTGCCAGCCCATTTCGTTATAGATGATTTTCAGGCCTTCCAGGGTCAGGTCCGGGAGCACGTCCTCGATCTCTTCGGATTCGGCGGCGATGAGCGCGGCCAGGCCGCCGGTGGCCACCACCTTGGCCGGGCCCAGTTCCTTTTTCAGGCGGACCACCAGGCCGTCCACCAGGCTGATGTAGCCGTAGATGAGGCCCACGTTGAGGCTGGAAATGGTATCCCGGGCAATGGCCTGGGAAGGCAGGTCGAAGAGTTCCATGCGCGGCAGGCGGCTGGCCTTCTGGAACAGGGCCTCGGCCGACAGCCGCAGGCCCGGGGCGATGGCCCCGCCCAGGTGTTCGCCCCGGGCGGAAATGCAGTCGAAGGTGGTGGCCGTGCCCAGGTCGATGACGATGACGCTGGTGCGGTAACGGCGGTAGGCGGCGATGGAGACGGCCACCCGGTCGGCCCCCATTTCCATGGGGTTTATGTATTTCAGGGGCATCAGGGTCTGTTTGTGGGCTTCCAGAAAAATAGGCCGCAGCTTGACGTACTTGGTGCCGAAGCGCTCCAGGGCCGGCCGCATGGGCGGCACCACGCTGGAGATGATGAAGCCGCTGACCTGGTCGAAACGGTAGCCCCCGGCCGCGAACAAGCCGCCGATGGTCAGGCCCAGCTCATCGAGGGTGGATTCCCGCCGGGTCGACAGGCGCCAGTCCACGCGCAGTTCGTCGCCCAGCCACAAACCGCAGTTGATGTTGGTGTTCCCGACGTCCATGGTGAAAAGCATGCGTCACCCCAGCTCCCTGCCCACCAGTTCGGCCGTTTCCTCGGCCAGCCTGGTCACCTCGGCCTGGTCCTCGCCCTCGATCATGACCCGGACCACCGGCTCCGTGCCGCTGGGCCGAAGGACGATCCGGCCCCGGGCGCCCAAGTGGGCGGTCACCCGGGCCACCTGTTCCTGAACGGCCGGGTTGGTCCGGGCCTCGGTCGGGCGGGCGGCCTTGACGTTCAAAAGCACCTGCGGCAGGGGCTCCATCAGGCCGGCCAGATCGGCCAGGTCCCGGCCCTCCTCCTTCATGGCCGCCAAGGTCTGGAGCGCGGCCATGATGCCGTCCCCGGTGGTGCCGTGATCGAGAAAGATGAGGTGGCCGGACTGCTCGCCCCCGAAGTTCAGGCCGTCCTGCCGCATCCGCTCGACCACGTAGCGGTCCCCCACCGGGGTGCGGACCAGGTCGATGCCGGCCTGGTTGAGAGCGATTTCCAGGCCCATGTTGCTCATGATGGTGGCGGCCATGGCGTTCTTGGCCAGGCGGCCCGCGCGGTGGAGGCTCCGGGCGCAGATGTTCATGATCTGGTCGCCGTCCACCACCCGGCCTCGGCCGTCGACGAAGATGGCCCGGTCCGCGTCGCCGTCCAGGGCCAGGCCCAGGTCGGCCCCGGTCTCCTTGACCTTCTTGGCGCACAGTTCCGGGTGCAGGGAGCCCACCCCGAGGTTGATGTTCAGCCCGTCCGGCCGGGCGCCGTAGAGGTGGACCTTGGCCCCCAGTTCCTCGAAAACCATGGGCGCGGTGCGGTAGGCCGCCCCGTTGGCGCAGTCCAGGGCCATGGTCAGGCCCTCGAGGGTCATGGCGCGGGGAAAGGTGGTTTTCAGATACACCACATAGCGGCCCACCGCGTCGTCGATCCGCTCGGCCCGGCCCACCCCGTCGGGTTTGGGCCGGGCGCGATCCAGGACAACGGGATCGAGGTATTCCTCGAGCCGGGCCTCGACCTCGTCGGGGAGCTTATAGCCGTCGCCGGCGAAAATCTTGATGCCGTTGTCGTAATAGGGGTTGTGGGAGGCGCTGATAACCACCCCGGCGTCGGCCCGGAGGCTGGTGGTCAGAAAGGCCAGGCCCGGGGTGGGCACCGGGCCGGCCAGAAAGACGTCGGCCCCCTGGGACAGGAGGCCGCTGGTCAGGCCTTCTTCCAGCATATAGCCTGAAAGCCGGGTGTCTTTCCCGACGACCACCTTGGGCCGGCGGGACCGGACGGTCTGGTTCAACAGGTGGGCCACAGCCCGGCCCAGGTTCAGGGAGAACTCGGCGGTCATGGGAAACTGGTTGACCACCCCCCGGATGCCGTCGGTGCCGAAAAGTTTTCTGGAGCGCTGGTTCATCACACCCATTCCTTGATCGCGAACATTATTCCACCGGTGCCGGCGAGGCCCCGGACCGGGCCGGCGGCAGCGGCACCTCTTCCCCGGCCCCGGGGAGGTAGGTCACGGTCACGTTGACCGGGTCGATGGCCGTGACCATGACCCCGCTGGGCGGCACCACCACCACCGGAGAGTTGACCTGCCGGGTTTTCTTCAGGGCCTCGGCGTCCACAAACACCCGGACCTTGATGTCCTCGGCGGTGACGGCCCGGGGGCGGGAGGCCGGCCAGGAAACCGAGACGTCGGCCGCCTGGGGAGAGACGGCGAAAACCCCGCCCGCCACCTTCTGGCCGTTTTTGAGGTCCACCTCCACAGGCAGGTTGGTGAACATGGCCGTGTTGACCCGTTCCTCGACCCTGACCAGGGCCCGGACTTCCGTGGGCTCGGCGATGAGCTTGAAATCACCGTAGACGCTGAGATTCGGGGCCACCGACAAGGTCTCGTCCGCGGTCACCCCCTCGAGGTCGATGGGCAGAGTGGAGAGCCCGGCGATCTTGTCCAATATTTCGTGGGGGCCTTTAATAGTGATCTTTTCAGGCGCCAAGGTCACGGACTCGAGCCGATAGGTCGGCGGCGGCGCGCCCTTGAGGGTCGGGGCCAGGGGCACCGTCTTTTCGGTAAGTTTGACGGCCACGAATTCGATGCCCGCCGGACTTATCTTCCGCACCTGAACTCCCCGGGGCAGGTCCAGCGATTCGGTATCGAGCTGGAACGAATTTTGCCCTTCCCGGGCCGAGGCCACGTTGACCCAGAGGTGAAGCTTGCGGTCGGCCAGAAAGCGCACCTGGGCCGTGTTGGCCAGGACCTGAACCGTGACCGAGGCCGGCACTTCGCTGCGGATGGCCAAGTCGCCCGGAAGATTGGAGAGTTCCAGCGGGACGGACAGGTCGACCGTACTCATGTCCTGCCCGGCCAGGCCCAGCCATAGACAAAAGGCCAGGGCCAGGGAGACCACCATGGAGGCCAGCCTATCGCCCAGTATTCTGATACGCACCGGCGGCCCCCTTTACGATTTTTTTTCAGACGGCTTGGAGCCGGGCTTGTGTTTGTGGGCCAGGTTCAAATACGACAGGAGACGGTCGCGGAGGTTGGCCGCGCCCATCATGACCACCACCTCGCCGTCTTTGACCAGAGACACCAGGCCCCGCTCCTCGGAAACCACCACCACCAGGGCGTCGGTCTCCCGCGAGAGGCCGATGGCCGCCCGGTGGCGGGTGCCGAAAAAGCGGCTGACGTTGTCCTCGGACGGAAGAAGCGGCAGGAAGCAGCCGGCCGCGGCCAGGCGGCCGTCCTGGATGATGACCGCCCCGTCGTGGAGCGGGGCTGAAGTGTTGAAAAGGGCCAGGAGCAGCCGGTCCGAGACCACGGCTCCGATCTGGGCCCCGGCTTCGATGTATTCCCCCAGGTTGACTCCCCGCTCGAAGGCGATCAGGGCGCCGATGCGCTTTTCGGCCATGAAGAAAGCCGCCCGCACCACTTCGTTGACCGCGTCCACCAATTGCGGGTTGGCCCGGGTGAAGGAAAAACGGGCCAGCCGGGCCAATCCCCGCCGGATGTCGGAGGAGAACAGCACCACGATGACCACGATCAGGTTTTGGGCGAACGAGGAGATGATCAGGCGGAGGGTCAGGAACTCGAAGCGGATGGCCAGAAAATAGGTGGCCATGAACAGACCCAGGCCCAGGAAGACCTGGCCGCTGCGGGTGCCCTTGACCAGCCGGAAGACGTAATAGATCAGGATGCCGACGAGGAGGATGTCGACCACATCCTCCCAGCGCATGGACCTGACCGCTTCGCTGATGGAAAGATTCGAGAACAAGCGCGTATCCCCGTTATGACGACGGCCGGTGGAAACCCGGCCGGGAAAAGGTCAGTCAGTCCGCCGCCCGCAAAGCCGCGATCAAGTCGGCGGCCGCCCGGTTGGGGGCCGCCCGGTGCGCCCGGACCATGTCGGCGCCGTGGAGAAAGGCCACGGCGTCGGCCACGGCGGTGAGCTCGTCGCGTTCCAGAGGCGGGGCCCCGTTCAGGACGCGCCCCAGGAAAGCCTTGCGCGACAGGGCTATGAGCCGGCGGTAGCCCCGGGGTACGGCCCGGTCAAAATGCTTCAGGATCGACAGGTTGTGCCGCATATTCTTGCCGAAGCCGATGCCCGGATCGAGAATGATGCGCTCCCGGGGGACGCCGGCGGCTTCGGCCGCCCGGGCCCGTTCCAGGAGAAAGTCGTGCACTTCGGCCACCACGTCATCATAGTGGGGAGCGAGCTGCATGGTGTCGGGGTCGCCCTTCATGTGCATCAGGACAACCGGGACGCCGCGTTTGGCGGCCACGTCCAGGAGGAGCGGCTCCTTGCGGCCGGCGTAAATGTCGTTGATGACGGCCGCGCCGGCGGCCACAGCCTTTTCGGCCACCCCGGCCCGGTAGGTGTCCACCGAAATGGGGAGCCGGGTTTTCGCGGCCAGGCCGGTCAGGACCGGGGCCAGCCGGGCCCACTCCTCGCCCTCCGTGATCCGGGCCGAGCCGGGGCGGGTGGATTCCGCGCCCAGGTCGAACAGGTCCGCGCCGTCGGCCTCCTCGGCCAGGGCCGCGTTCACCGCCTCCTCCGGCGCGGCGAAGCGGCCGCCGTCGGAAAAGGAATCGGGCGTCAGGTTGATGATGCTCATGACCAGGGGACGGTTGAAGTCCAGGGTCCACTCCCCGGCCGCGGTCCGCCAGGTCAACAGGCGGTCAGCGGTCATCGTTCCGGGGCTCGTCGTCGCCGGGGCCGGGGTCGGCCGCCGGTTCTTCAGGGGAGGCGGGGCCTGGCTCCGGGTCGGAGGCCTTCTCCGCCCCGGCCGGGGCTTCCTTGGCCTTGGACTCGGCCTCGGCCTCGGGCTCGGATTTGGCCGGGCGCTCGAGGCCCTCGATCTTCATGGCCTCGGCGCAGACGTCCATGACTTCGTCGGCGTCGATGGTTTCTTTTTCCAGGAGGCGCTCGGCCAGGGCCGTCAGGGTGGCCAAGTGCTTGGTGATGATTTCCGTGGCCCGGCGATGAGCCTGGAGCACCAGGTCGGAGACCTCCTGGTCGATGCGCTGGGCCGTGGCCTCGGAATAGTCGCTGTGCTGGGCGATTTCCCGGCCGAGGAAGATCTGCTCCTCTTTCTTCCCGAAGGCCTGGGGACCCAGGGTGTCGCTCATGCCGTACTTGCAGATCATGCTGCGGGCCAGGTCCGTGGCCCGCTCGATGTCGTTGCTGGCCCCGGTGGTCATCTGCTTTAAAGCCACCTCTTCGGCCACCCGGCCGCCCAGCATCATGACCAGACGGGCCTTGAAGTAGTCGCGGCTATAGGTGTATTTGTCCTCGGCCGGGAGGGACACGGTCACGCCCAGAGCCCGGCCCCGGGGGATGATGCTGACTTTGTGCAGCGGGTCCAGGCCCGGCAGGAGCACCGAAACGAGGGTGTGCCCGGCCTCGTGCCAGGCGATGGTGCGCTTTTCCTCGGGGCTCATCATCATGCTCTTGCGCTCCACGCCCATCATCATCTTGTCGCGGGCCGCGTCGAGATCGGCGGCCTCGACCTTGTCCTTGTCGGCCCGGGCGGCCAGGAGCGCGGCCTCGTTGATGAGGTTTTCCAGGTCGGCCCCGGAAAAGCCGGGGGTGCCCCGGGCCACCACGCCCAGTTCCACGTCGGCGGCCAGGGGCACCCGGCGGCTGTGGACCATGAGAATCTGCTCGCGGCCCTTGAGGTCGGGCACGGGCACCACCACCTGGCGGTCGAAGCGGCCGGGCCGCAAGAGGGCCGGGTCGAGGACGTCGGGCCGGTTGGTGGCGGCGATGAGGATGAGGCCGTCATTGGGCTCGAAGCCGTCCATCTCCACCAGGAGCTGGTTCAGGGTCTGTTCGCGCTCGTCGTGCCCGCCGCCGAGGCCCGCGCCCCGGTGGCGGCCGACCGCGTCGATTTCGTCAATGAACATGATGCAGGGCGCGGCCTTCTTACCCTGGAGGAACATGTCCCGGACCCGGGAAGCGCCGACGCCCACGAACATTTCCACAAAATCCGAACCGCTGATGGAAAAAAACGGCACCCCGGCCTCGCCGGCGATGGCCCGGGCGAGGAGGGTCTTGCCGGTGCCCGGGGAGCCCATCAGCAGAACGCCCTTGGGGATGCGGCCTCCGAGGCGCACGAATTTTTTCGGCTCCCGCAGGAAATCCACGATTTCCGACAGCTCGGTCTTGGCCTCGTCAATGCCGGCCACGTCGGCGAAGGTGACCCGCTTCTGATCCTCGGTCAGAAGGCGGGCCCGGCTTTTGGCAAAGGTCATGGCTTTGCCGCCGCCCTGCATCTGGCGCATGAAGAACATCCAGATGGCCACCAGGAAAAGAATCTGGAGAAGCGCCCCGCCCATACTGAGCCAGAACGAGGAGGTCTGGGGGACCATGTTGATGACCACCCCTTTTTCCCGGAGGAAGGGGAGGAGTTCAGGGTCGAAGCGGCTATAGTTGGCCGCCCACTTGCTCCCGTCGTTCAGTTGCGCTACAATTTCCGAATCGGTCAGAGAAACCTCGGTGACCCGGCTGTCGGAAACCGCCCGCCAGATGTCGGAATACGTCTTCTTGTCGCTGGTTTCCACGGGCTTAAAGAAGTTCATGACCCCCAGGACGGTGATTATGATCATGGCCCAGACGAGTAAATTTCTGGAAAAATTGCCCAAAATATAACCTCTCTTGGCGGAGGGACCCCGTCGCCCGCCCGCCGCGCGGGGCCGGTTCGGGGCCCGCGCCGGCCCGGCCGACGTGGTCGCATATATAAAACCTGGCCCAGGATGGGGGCCGCGCACGCTCGTCTCCAAGCGTGAAGAGTTCAAGGCCGTTTACTTTTCCTGAAAAAACCGGCCTCTGGAAGGGCCGGGCTCCAGCCCCCGGATGCGGGAGAGCGGGAGCCCCGCCTCTAACCTTATAGTTGTACGATACTTGGCACTTTTTTTCAATCAAAAATTGCTGAAATCAAAGCTTTTCTCAAGAACCGGGAGGAGGACGAACCTGGGCGACGAGACGCGCAATCCCCGGCGGCGGCTGGCGGCGGTGGTTCTGTCCCGCACCAACTACGGCGAGGCCGACCTGATCGTCAGCTTTCTGACCCGGGAACTGGGCTTGGTGAGCGCCCTGGCCCGCTATGGGCGGCGCAGCGTGCGGCGGTTCGGAGGGGGACTCTTGGCGCCGGGCGCCGTGGCCTGGTACGACTTTACCATCAAGCCGGGAAAATCTTTAGCCTTTGTGGAAAATTCGGAGGAAAACCTCCGGGCCCCGCGCCTGCCGGCCGATCCGGTCATCCAGGCCCTGGCCGGCTTCGCTCTGGAACTGGCGCGGGGCTTCGAGGCCCCGGGGAACCCCGCCGAGGAAAGCTTCACACTGCTGGTGCGCCACCTCGGCCGACTGGCCCGGTGCGGCGAGGAACGGCCCGCCCGCCTGGTATCCCTGGACTTCGCCTTAAAATATCTGGAGCTGGCCGGCTTCGGTCCCCAACTCTCCGGCTGCCTCCTCTGCGGCCGCCCCCCGGACCCCCACGAACCCTGGCGCTGGGACCCGGCCGCCGGCGGCCTCTATTGCCCCCACTGCCTCGCCCCCGGCGAACGGCCCGGCCGCCTCGTGCCTCCGGCCCTCCTGACCCGCCTCGGCGGCCAAACACCCGGCTCCGACCCGCCCCCGCCCTTCACCAGCCACGACCTGACCGAGGCCGAACTCTTCTTCGAACGCCTGGCCGAGCACCATCTGGGCCATCCTTTGAAGGCCCTGAAAATAGCCCGCCGGCTCTATCGGGAACCCGGGTAAAGATTATTGTAAAATTCGGATTTGGTTGATTTGGACGTAGGAGACGCGTTCGGCGCCCAGGATTTGGTTGAGCTGGTCCGCCAGTTCCTGGCGCAGGGCCCGCTGTATCTCCCCGCTGGAGACCAACTGATCGCCCTTGCTCTGGGTGAGCCGGAAGATGATATCCCGCACCTGGCCCAGATTGTCCTCGATGATCATCTTGTCCGGAAGATCGGGGTAGTGCAGGGCCAGCGTCATTTCCACAATGGTTTCCCCGTAGCTGCCGGGGAAATTGATGTAAAAGGGATCCAGGCTCAACTCCCCGGGCGCGGGCTCCCGCGCCGCCGCCTGGGGATCGATGGCCGCCACCGGGACCGGAGCCGGGGCCGAGGAGGCGAAAAAAAGTTTGTAGGCGCCGAACCCCACCAGCAGCAGAACCAGCACGGCCGGCCCCACGACGGCCAGGAGCTTCGCCTTGGGAATTCTTCTTCGCGCCGGGGCCGGCGGGGTCTCCGGCTTCGGCGGCGCCGGCTGGGCCGGCTGGGCCGGCTGGGCGGGCTGGGCGGGCTCGTCTTCGAGCGGCGGGACCGGCGGCAGGTCCTCGGGGGCGTCGAGGAAAATGCCTTCTATATCCAGCTCCACTTTCTTGGTGACCAGCCCCGCGGGCTCGAGCTCCGGCTCGGCCTGTTTCGGCGGACTTTTGGGGGACAGTGAATCAAAAGCCGCGTCAATGCCCATGGCCGACAAATGGGCGCTGAAATCGTCGCTTTCGGCCTCGTCGCGTTTCGGGCGGGTCTTGCTCCGGGAATCCGGAATCTCGGCTGATTCGCGCGGGGAGGTCTTGGGCGGCGGGAAATCAAAGGAGGTCTTGCGCGGCGGGAAATCAAGGCCGGCGGAGGGTCCGGGGGCGTCGAAATCGTCTTCCACCAGGTGGGAATCGAAGTCGCCCGCCGGACCGGCGGGGGAATCAAAATCGTCGGCCGGGGCCGCCCCGACCGCCGGCGAGTCGAAGTCGTCATCCGGAACCGGTTCGTCAAAATCGTCGGCCGGGCTCGGCCGGGGGGCCGGGGAATCAAAGTCGTCGTCCGGAGCCGCGCCGGCCGCCGGGCTGTCGAAATCGTCGTCCGAGGAGGGGGGGGCAAAGTCTTTGACCCGGGCCGGATTGATGACCGGGCTCTCGAAATCATCATTCGAGGCGTCCAGCGCCCGGGCGGCGGAGGAGGCGGGGACTGATTGGGGCGAAGCCGAATCCGCCGGCTCCTCGTCGTCCCAGTCGTCGGCGTCGGGGTCCAGGGGCAGGCTGTCCCAGTCGTCCAAATTCAGTTCCGGTTTCTTGTCATCGGCCATGGCCTACGGATTCCCCTCAAGCGCTGACGCCGGACCGCTCTTCGAAATACCGGCGCAGTTTGGTGCGCAGGCGCAAGAGGCTTTTGGTGTGCAGCTGGCTGATGCGGGATTCGGTGTACCCCAGCACCAGGCCGATTTCCTTCATGGTCAGTTCTTCGTGGTAATAGAGCGTGATCACCAGCCGCTCCTTTTCGGCCAGTTCCTCGATGGCTTTCCCGAGGACGTCGCGCATCTCGCCCTGGCTCAGCACGGTCAGGGCGTCGAGGGCGTTTTCGTCGGCCAGGATGTCATAGACGTCGCGGCTTTCGCGGGCCCCGGTCTTGTCGACGGCCTTGAAGGCGTCGAGGTCGAGGATGTTGATGGTGCGCACCTCGTCGAGCATCTTGAGGTATTCGGGCACCGACACCTCCAGGGCCGCGGCCGCCTCCTCGTCTGAGGGCGGCCGGCCCAGTTCCCCTTCCAGGCGCTGCCAAAGCCGTTCCATCTGGCTGGCCTTCTTGCGGATGGAGCGCGGCACCCAGTCCAGGCTGCGCAATTCGTCCAGCATGGCCCCCTTGATGCGGAACTCGGCATAGGTCTTGAACATGATGGCCCGGCCGGGGTCGAACTTGTCGACCGCGTCGATGAGGCCCAGCACGCCCGAGGAGATCAGGTCGTCGCGGTTGATGTGGTCCGGGAGACGCGCCGCCAGGCGGTCGGCCAGATACTTGATGAGCGGCGAATACTGCTCCACGTACTGGTTTTTTTCCTCCATCGACAGGCCGGTCCAGGAAACCCGGCCTTTTTCCGTATACGTGCCCGGAGTCGACATCAGTCCACCGCCCCCCCGAAACTGGCCAAGCGATTGAGAAAAAAAACCAGGCCGCCGCCGGCGAACTGGTCCGGGGGGTTGGCCTGGAGCCTTTTGGCGATTTCCTCGATATTCCGAGACGCCACCGAATCCGGGGCGGTGAGGAGAAAGGGTTTCTGGGCCCGCACGGCCGCGGTCACGGCCTCGTCCCGGGGGACGAAGCCCAGGAAATGGAGCGACACCTGAAGGTGCTTGTCGGCCACCGAACTGATGAGGCCGAAGACGTTCTTGGCCTCCTTGGCCCCGCTGACCTGATTGGGGAGGATGTGGAAGCTGTCCTGCTGGTAGCGGGTGGAGAGCACCTTGATGAGGGCGTAGGCGTCGGTGATGGAGGTGGGCTCGTTGGTCAGGACCACGATGCGTTCCTGGGCGGCCAGGTTGAAATAGAGGACGTTGGAGCCGATGCCCGCGGCGGTGTCGATGAGGAGATAGTCCAGATCGTCGTCCCAGTCGTCGAATTCCGACAAGAGGCGCTGCTTCTGGCCTTCCGAGAGTTCGCCCAGCTCCAGGATGCCGCTGGCCGCCGGCATGATGCGGAGGCCGGCCGGGCCGTCGACGATGATGTCCGAGAGGGTCTTGGTGCCGTTCAGAAGATCGTGGATGGTGGCCGTGGTTTTGAGGCCCAGGAGCACGTCGATGTTGGCCAGCCCCAGGTCCGCGTCCCAGATGAGCACCTTGCGGCCCATCCGGGCCAGGGCCAGGCCCAGCCCCAGAGCGAGGTTGGATTTGCCCACCCCGCCTTTGCCGCTGGTCACGGTGATGACCCGCACGGGTTTTTTGGGTTTGCGATCGACCTGGGCGTTCATGGTTCACCTCAAAATACGGGCGGCCAAAGTCGGAGGCCGGGGCCCCCGCCCGAATTATATATATTAACCCACTTCACCGTCTATTTCAATGCGCGGCCCCAACCACAGATCCAGCAGCTTGTCCGGGGTGGCGGGGAGAAAATCCTCGGAGGTCTTCGGCCCTTGGGAGAAATAGGCCAGGCGCGGAGCCTCGGTGATGAGAAAGCCCAGGAGGGCGCCCAGGTTCTCGGTTTCGTCGAACTTGGTCAGGACCAACCCGGCTTCCCGGAACAGGCGGGCTTTAGTCAGGGCGGCCGTGAGGTCCCCCTCCTTGAGGCCGGCCGGGAGGACCAGGAGGGCGGCGGCTTCGGCTTCGTTGAAATAGGCGCTCAGTTCCTGGCGGCCCTCGGCCTTCTGAAAGCTCCGGCCGGCGGTGTCGATGAGCACCAGGTCGTTGTTTTCAAACAGTTCCAGGGCTTCCTTGAACTCGCCGTGGTTCTGGCAGACCCGGACCCCCAGCCCGAGGATGCGGGCGTACTGGGTCAGCTGGTCGGCCGCGCCCAAGCGCAGGGTGTCGAGGGTGATGGCCGCCACCTGGCGGCCCCGCTGGCGGTGGTAGGCGGCCAGATTGACCAAAGTGGTGGTCTTGCCCGCGCCGCTGGGGCCCACCAGGGCCAGGGCCCGGGGCGGCTGGAGCGAAAGGTCGGCGATGCGGAGCTTGGGTCGGAGGGAGCGGCGCAGGTGTTCGCCCACGTCCCCGCCCCAGGCCCGGGCGCTCTCGGCCGCGATTTCCACCAGGGCCCGGGAATGCTCGGGGGCCAGGCCCGTGGCCAAAAGGCGGCGGTAGAGGGCCACCAGGTCGGCCCGGTCCCGCCATTTTTCCGACAGGCTCTGGCGGTGGGCCAGATCCAGGATCAGGTCTTTCAATTCGGCGATGCCCCGGCCCAGAGAGGCGGCCAGGGCGTCGAGGTCCTGGCGCGAGGCGGCGTCGGCGGGAGCCGGCGGCTCGGCCGGGGCCAGACTCCGTTCGGCCCGGCGGTAGGCGGCCGCGCCCATGGCCTGGCCGGCCTTGGGCTTCGGGGGCGGCGGGGCCTGGGGAGCGGCGGCGCTTTCGGCCGAACCGTTTTTCTTCGGCAGGTCCTCGTCGCGGACCCCGGCGGTGATCTCCACCCCGCCGCCTTCTTCCGGCGGCAGGTCGCGCTGCGACAGGATGATGGCCGCCAACCCGAATTCCTTTTTGATGAGGCTGGTCGCCGTCGGCAGGTCGCGGGCGGTGAAGCGTTTGATTTTCATGCGCGTCTCCGGCGAAAGATCAAGGGTAACGAATTACTATACCATAAAACCAGCCGGTCAGGACGACAATAATATGAAGCATATCCGGAGGTCCCGGTCACCCCGCGAACCGTTTCAGCCGCAGGGAGTTGCTGATGACCGAGACCGAGGAAAAGGCCATGGCCGCGGCGCAGACGGCCGGGCTCAGGGTCAGACCCCAGTGGGCATAGGCGCCGGCGGCCAGGGGGATGGTCAGGACGTTGTAGAAAAAAGCCCAGAACAGGTTTTGGTGGATGATCCGCACCGTGGCCCGGCCCAGGGAGACAGCCGTGGGCAGCTTTTCCAGGTTGTTGGTCAAAAGGGCCAGGCCGGCCGATTCCAGGGCCGCCTCGGCCCCGGCGCCCATGGCCACCCCCAGGTCGGCGGCGGCCAGGGCCGGGGCGTCGTTCAGGCCGTCGCCGACCATGCCCACCACCCGACCCGGACCCTTGAGGGCTTTCACGGCGGCCAGCTTGTCCTGGGGGGTGAGTTCGGCCCGGTAGTCCAGGCCCAGGCGGTCGGCCAGATGGCCGGCCGCGGCCGCGGAGTCGCCGGTGAGCATGACGGTTTTGATATCCATATCCAACAAACGCTTGATGGCTTCCGGGGACTCCGGCTTGACCGGATCGGACCAGCCCAGCACGCCCACCAACGTCCGCTCCTCACCGCCCAGCCGGCCCAACAGGGCCAGGGTTTCGCCGCCCTCGGCCAGTTCCTTGAGGAGTTCCGTCAGGGGATGGATGTCAAAGCCTTGTTCCTGGAAGAGCCGGGGCCGGCCCAACAGCCAGGTGACGCCTTCGATATCCCCCCGCACGCCGAAGCCGGTGAGGATTTCGAAACGCTCGGCCAGGCGGCCGAGGTCCAGCTTCCGTTCCTCGGCCGCGGCCGCCACGGCCCGGGCCAGGGGGTGTTCCGAGGCCCGCTCCAGGATGGCGGCCCGGGTCAGGACCTCGTCCTCTCCGGCCTCGCCCAGGGGCCACAGGGTGGTGAGGACGGGCCGGCCCAGGGTGATGGTGCCGGTTTTATCGAGGGCCAGGTGGGTGATGCGGGCGCTGGCCTCCAAGGCGGAGGCGTTCTTGAACAGAAGCCCCAGATCCGCGCCCCGGCCGGAGCCGACCATGACCGCCGTGGGCGTGGCCAGGCCCATGGCGCAGGGACAGGCCACCACCAGCACGGCCACCATCCGGGTGACCGACTCGGCCGGCCCGACCCCCAGGAGCTTCCAGGCCACAAAGGTGGCCAGGGCGATCAGGATCACCGCCGGCACGAAGCGGGCGGCCACCCGGTCGGCCAGTTCCTGGATGGGCGGCTTGGAGCCCTGGGCTTCCTCCACCAGGGTGATGATGCGGCCCAGGGCCGAATCGGCCCCGGTGCTCCTGGCTTCGAAGATGATGACCCCGCCGGCGTTTTTGGTGCCGCCCGAGACCTGGTCGCCGGGCCCCTTGTCCACGGGCACGGGTTCGCCCGTCAAAAGGGATTCGTCCACGGCCGAGGCCCCTTCCAGGATGACGCCGTCCACGGGGACGGTCTCCCCGGGCCGGACCAGGAGGCGGTCGCCGGGGGCCACCATTTCCAGGGGGATGTCCTTTTCGCCGTCTTCGCCCGTCAGGTGGGCCTGGCTGGGGGCCAGGGAGAGGAGCTTTTCCATGGCCGCCGAGGCCCGGCCCCGGGCCCGGCCCTCCAGCCAGCGGCCCAGGAGGATCAGGGCCACGATCATGAACAGGCTGTCGAAATACAGGTGCTCCCCGCCCCGGAGACCGATGGCCTTGGGGGCGAAAAAGGCGAAGGTGGAATAGACGTAGGCCGTGCCCGCGCCCAGGGCCACGAGGGTGTTCATGTCGAGGCTGAGGCGGGGAAGGCCCTTGGCGGCCAGGGTGAAAAACTGGCGGCCGGGGAACGCCACCACCGCCGTGGCCAGAAGCCAGGCCAGGAAGGACGAGGTCCAATGGTCCAGGGGCAAGAGGCCGTGCATGGACAGGGGCCAGCCCACGATCCCCAAACCCAGAGCCCACAGGAAGCGGCGTTTCAGGGTCCGGTCCTCTTCCAGACGGCGGCGCCGGTCGTCCAGGCGCGAGTCCCCGGTGTCGGGGCCCAGGAGTGTGAAGCCGGCGTCCGCCAGGGCCCGGCCCCAAGCCGCCAAATCGTCCGCGCCGGGATCGAAAATCAGCAGGGCCTTCTGGGTGGCCAGGTTGACGGAGGCTTTCCGCACACCGGGCTGGCGGCCGAGGATGGTTTCCACTCGGCGGACGCAGGCGGCGCAATGGAGTCCGCTCAGGCGGAGCATGATTCTTTCAGGGCCGGAATTTTCGCTGGTGCTCATGGTTCTCCCCGGTCTGGAATTTTCGGGAAAAAGCGGCTATACTATATATTCGCGTTCGCGGTTCAATGTCCATTGAGTGACGCTTCTGGTAATGTAACCATTTTCCGGAAAAAAGAAAAGCCGCCTCGGCGTAAACAGCGATTCTTATTGAGTACAAGCGCATTTTCATTTGTTGGGACGTCAGCCCTCAAGGCGCGGACACCCCTTTTTCCGTTTTGGCGGGGAGGCCCTCGGATTTTGTGGCGGCAAGTGGCCATAGTTTATAAGGACGACGAGCGGAGCGCGGCTCTGGCCCGCAAGGCCGCCGGAATTCTGCGGGCCGAGGGGCTGGACATCTGGATGGAGTGTTCGTGCGTCAAGCGACACACGCATCCGCCCGAAAATTTTCGGCCCGACCTGGTGATTTCCATGGGCGGGGACGGCACTCTCCTGTATGCGGCCCGCATCTGGGGGCTGACAGGGGTGCCGCTGTTCGGGGTCAACCTGGGGCATCTGGGCTTCCTGGCCGAGACCGAGCCGGACCAGTTCGCGGGCCTCCTGCGGAGCATCCTGGCCGATTGCTACCGGGTGGAAAAGCGCCTGGCCCTGGAGGTCCAGGTCACCCGGGGAGGCCAGATGGTGGCCGAGACCCTGGCCCTGAACGAGTTGGTGGTCAACAAAGGAGCCCTGTCGCGCATCATCACCCTCAACGTGTCGGTCAAGGATTTCGGCCAGTGGTCCTTCCGGGCCGACGGGGTCATCATCGCCACGCCCACAGGCTCCACGGCCTACAACCTCTCGGCCGGCGGCCCGGTGGTCTATCCCACCATTCCGGCCTTTCTCATCACCCCCATCTGCCCTTTCACCCTGACCAGCCGGCCGGTGATTCTGCCGGCCTCCTTTCCCGTGGAAATCCTCATCGACGGCAGCGACCACGACATCCACCTGACCGCCGACGGCCAGGTGACCCTGCCCCTCCAGCCCGGGGACACGATCACCGTCAAATGCCACAAGGTGGGCATCAGCCTCATCGTCAATCCCCGCCGCAATTTCATAGACATTCTGCGTCAGAAGCTCAACTGGGCCTGAACGGCAAGGGCCACTGCGGCCCGAAGGCTTTGCCGGGACTCCCTCGGTTTGACTTCCAGGCTTTGAGCCGCTATATTTAAGAAACCTTACCTTTAAACCCGATAAGAGAGTGTGAAGCGCTTTGTTTCGACCGACACCCCCCCTGGTACAAGCGCCGGGGCAACGCAATGTTCTCAACCAGGAAGGCGGAGACGATGGACGAGGCTGTCTTGGAAATCACCTTTTCGGCGAAGGCGTCCCGTATAATCCCCGAGGCGCGTCCGGCCGACCCGGGCCAGGGGCGCCGCCGGGGACTTCCAGCGTGGCTTCTGGCGGTGGCGATGGCGGTGGCGATGATCCTGACCGCCGGTCCGGCCCGGGCCGAGGAGGCCCTTTCGGCGGCCCCCGCGCCGGCCGAAGTCAAGATCGGGGTGTCGGTGCCCATGGCCGTCCACGGCTGGACCGGGGCCGTGGTCTGGCGGGCCAAGGACGAGATCGGCCGGCTCAGCCAGCGTTATAAAAACCTGGATTTCCTCTTCTACACCGCCAACAGTCCGGAAAAGCAGCTCGGCGACATCCAGGCCATGCTGGCCGAGGGCGTGGTCGCCCTGGTGGTCCTGCCGGTCAGCGACGAGCCCTTGGCGGCCGTCCTGGAGGAGGCCCATAAAAAGGGCGTGTTCATCGTGGCTGTGGACCGCATCTCCCCCCACCTGTCCCGGGATGTTCTGGTGACCGCCGACAACGCCCGCCTGGGCCGCCTGTCCGGGGAAATCGTGGCCAAAGCCATCGACGGGAAGGGGCGAATCGCCATCATGGAGGCTCTGCCGAGCAGCATCAACACCATGCGGGTCGAGGCCTTCAAGGAGGTCATCGCCCGATACCCGGACATCGCCATCGTCGACAGCCAGCACGTCAACTGGAACCCGGTCACGGGCCTGGAGGTCATGGAAAAGTTCCTTCGCGACCACCCCCACCTGGACGGCATCTGGACCGGCGACGACAGCGTCCTGATCCGGGTGCTTTCGGTCTACCGCAAGTCGGGCCGCGACGACCTGAAGATCATCATGGGCCTCGGCGGGGCCAAGGAAGTGGTCAAGATGATCATGGACGGCGATTCCCTGGTCCAGGCCACGCTCAACTATCCTTCCTCCATCATCTCCGACAGCATCCGGGTGGCCGCCGAACACGTGATGGACGGCAAGACCTTCGAGCCCGAGGTGGCCATTGTCTGCGACCTGGTGGACCGGACCAACGCCCGGGATTTCTATAACCCCGACAGCCTCTACTGACCAGGGCATGGCCCTGGACCCATCTCCGAGTAACGGGGAAAGCCGCCGGCGCTTGGTCGGCCGGGCTGGCTCCGGCCGTGGAACCTCGGCCAGGCGGGGCGGTCCTTATTGAAAGCCTGACGCACGCCCAGAAGCGGCCGAATTTAGCCCGGCTTGACCAACGGCCCGCCGTGATTGGCGGGAAGACGGAGAGGATGAGGTTTGGGCCGGACCGCTTTGCGGTCCGGCGTTATTTTTGACGAAAATTTGACTTGCCGGAAGATTTTTGCTCTCGGCAAGGGGCGGCATACTTTTTCCAGATGCACCGGTTCTTGGCCGTCAGGATCCGCCCTCAACCGCACCCTCTCATTTCCAGGGTGCTTTTCGCGGGCGCCTGTGGTATAGTGGTTCATCCCGAACGAGTTGTTTTTGTTCATTCAATGCCCTTCGGCGGAGGTCTCCCCATGCCCGCGAAAGACAAGCCCGCGTGCCGTCAGCTGCCCAACTATGATCCGCGCCAGGATTCGTCCCCCGAACTGGGGTCGGTCGTCAAAAAACTGATGCGTTTGCGCCGGTCCCTGGCCCCCTTCGAGCACGTCAGCCAGGTGCCCAAGCCCTCGTTCCAGGCGGCCAAGGATTTGATCATCCTGGCTCAGCAGATCCTGTTCCCGGGTTTTTTCTCGCCCCGGCCGGTGACCGAGCTGAACGTCGAATACCACACCGGCCAGATTCTCTGCGTTTTCTATGAAAAACTGAGCCGGGAGGTGGCCGCGGCCATCCGCCACGACTGCCGGCGCTATGAATACGACTGCTCCGACTGCCAGGAAAAGGGCCGGATCATCGCCCTGGAAGTGGCCCGCGAAATGCCCCGCCTTCGGGAGCTCCTGGCCACCGACGTGGCCGCGGCCCGGGACGGCGACCCGGCGGCCGGCGACCATTTCGACCAGATCATCTTCTGCTATCCGGGGCTCTTCGCGGTCATGGTCCAGCGGCTGGCCCACGAGCTGTACCGCCGCGAGGTGCCGTTCCTGCCCCGCATTCTCACCGAATACGCCCACAGCAAGACCGGCATCGACATCCATCCCGGCGCCGAGATCGGGCCCAGCTTCTTCATCGACCACGGCACCGGCGTGGTCATCGGGGAAACCACCACCATCGGCACCGGGGTCCGCCTCTACCAGGGCGTGACCCTGGGGGCCCTGTCCCTGGGCCGGGACGCCCGGGTCAAGCTTCAGGGCAAGAAACGCCACCCCACCTTGGAGGACGGGGTCATCGTCTACGCCGGGGCCACCATCCTGGGCGGGGAGACGGTCATCGGGGCCGAGTCGGTGGTGGGTGGCAACGTCTGGCTCACCGAGAGCGTGCCCCCGCGCACCAAGGTGCTCCTCAAGACCCCGGAACTGGTGCTCATCAACGGCGACACCAAGGGCCCGGCCGGGGCCAAAGCCAAAGCTCCCGCCCGGAAGGCGGCCAAGGCCGGGAAGTAGGAGTTTAATAAAAAAATCTAAATCTTGCGGATTGACCTGGAACATAGTATAGTACCCGATACGGCTTATGGGCCTATAGCTCAATGGTTAGAGCCCCCGGCTCATAACCGGTCGGTTCCAGGTTCGAGTCCTGGTGGGCCCACCACCTGTTAATTCTTTACCGTCTCATATCATCCCGGAAGCTTTTAAAAATAAGGGCTTCCGGGTTTTCTTTTGTCTAATGTCGTCCCGGAACATCTCTTGACGTCCCGTAAAAATGACGGTATCGTGCCGTTGAAATACCGTCCGGCGGAATCATGAAAAGCGGGAAGCTGACAGACGTAAAAATCAGGGGGCTTAAACCCGGCCCAAAGCCGGCCAAACACCCCGATGGCGGGGGCAAGATCTGGCGCATCGACTACAGGCATGGAGACAAGCGCCAATGGCCGAGTGAGGGCCTTCCTCTGGCGGTCTCCAAACCTCTTGTCGCGACTGTCCATGAGCTGCATGAAGGGGGAAGAATCTCTTCATTTTTTTCTGGCAACTCAGGGCTGACTATGACATATTAGACCGGTTGAGATGTGGCGGAATCACCCCGCAACTCGTCAGGCCAAGTGTGAAGCAAATTGCCCAAGGCCGCAAAAAGACGGTATTATTACTCCGGCGACTAAATAAGTCATACCCGTGATTTCGCCAAAGCCCGAAATCACTGGACTTCAGCGGCCGGGAACAGACTTCTACAGTTGCCGGGTTAATAGAAAATAGGTATCTATTAAAGGCTTGAATACCAAAGGCGTTTGAAGGTGTTCGAGTCCTGGCGGGGAGGTACGCGGATGCGGGTGCGGGATTTAATCACGATCATCCACCGGCTGGCCCCGCCCGACCTGGCCGCCGAATGGGATAACCCGGGTCTCCAGGTGGGGTCATTCGACCAGGAGATCACCAAAGTCGGCCTGGTCCTGGACGCCACCCCGGAAGCCGTGGCCCGGGCCCGGGCCGAGGGCTGCGACCTTCTGCTGGCCCACCATCCTCTCCTCTTCAAACCTCTGAAAAACATCGACGCGGATTCCGGCGTGGGGGCCGTCCTCAAGGCGGCGCTCCAGGGCGGCCTGACCATCGTCTCGGCCCACACCAACTGGGACGCGGCCGCGCTCGGCGTGGCCCGGGCCCTGGCCGACGCGCTGGAACTGACCGACCGGAGCCCCCTGGAGCCCCAGACCCGGGAGTTCGACAAGCTCGTGGTCTTTGTGCCCGTGGGCTATGAAGCCCGGATCCGCGAGGCGGTTTTCGCGGCCGGGGCCGGGACTGTGGGGGATTACGATCACACTTGGTTCGGGGCTCCCGGCGAAGGCGGCTTCCGGGCGCCCGAGACCGGGCGGCCCTTCATCGGCCAGGCCGGAAGCGAGGCCCGGGCCCGCGAAAGCCGGCTGGAGATCATCGCCCCCCGGTCCGTCCGGGACCGGGTGGCCGAGGCGGTGCGCCGCCATCACCCGTACGAGGAGCCGGCTTTCGAGTTCCACCCCGTCCGGGTGGCCGGGCGCGACCAGGGCCTGGGCCTGATCGGCGCCTGGGACCCGCCCCGCGACCTTTTCACCGAGCTGCGCCGCCTCAGCCCGGCTTTCAAATGGGCCGGGCCCCGGCCCGGGCGGCTGGGCCGGGTGGCCCTCTTGCCCGGCTCGGGCGGGAGTTTTCTCCATCAAGCCCGACGCCGGGGAGCCGAGGTGCTCGTCACCGGCGACGTGAGCTTTCATCAGGCCCTGGAAGCGCAAGCCCTGGGTCTGACCCTGGTGGACCTGGGACATTTCGAGACCGAGTGGCCGGGCGTGCTCCAGATGGCCCGGGTACTGGCCGGGGAACTGGCCCGCCGGAACCTGGACCTGGAATGCCGAGTGCTGGCCCAGAACGGCCCGTGGAACTACGAATCATGAGGGCGGACAGGAGACCGGATGAATACGTTGTTGCTTGATCTGAAGAATTTGCAGGAAGTTGACGATCAGGCCCGCGCCGACGCCCGGGCCCTGGAGGAAGGCGCCAAGCGCCGGGAGGCCGCCGCCGCGGGCCTGAAAGCCTCGGAAGACAAGCTGGCCGGCGTCCGGGCCGAGGTCGAAGCCATGCAGGCCCGCCACCAGACCCTGGAAGGGGAGGTGGCCAACCTGTCGGCGCGGCGAACCAACAACAGCCGCAGGCAGATGGCGGTCAAGAACAGCGGCGAATACACGGCGCTGCTGAAAGAAGCCGAGTTCCTCTCCACCCGGATCAACGAACTGGAGGACGAGATTCTAGAGCTCCTGGACCGGCTGGAAAAGCGGGCGATCACCATCGCCGACCTGAAGGCCCTGGTCAGCGAGGAGGCGGCCGCCTACGCCGGCCTGGCCGCCGAAACGGAGCGGGCGGAGCAGGTCGGCCGGGAACGGCTGGCGAACCTGCGGCACCGCCGCCAGGCCCTGACGGCCGCGCTGCCGGCCCACCTCCTGAAACAGTATGACGACATCGCCAAAGCCCGGGGCAACCGGGCGGTGACGGCGGCTGCGGGCGGGCTGTGCCTGGCCTGCCGGCTGGGTTTCCCGCCCCAGCTTTTCAACGACCTGCAGCGCGGCGAAAAAATTCTCAACTGCCCCAACTGCGGCCGCATCATCTACTGGAGCGATCACCCCGACCTCGCTCCCCAGCCAGAGGCCCCCAAATCTTGAAAACCCTGGTTCAAACGACGCTGGAGCACTTTTTTGCTTTGAAGGTCATAGGCATAAAATGAAAAGTGCCCGGATGTTTTGGCGTTTTGCTAAAAGGATGATGGCAGTTAGAATGCAAAACGCTCTGGCCGCGCTCTTTTTAACCTTCGCCCCGCTCCCGCTCGCGGCCCAGGAAACCGCCCCGGCCCCGGCGCCGCTTTTCCAGCCCGCCGAACCCGCTGATCCCGCGGCCCCGCCCCGGCCGCCCGCGCGGTCCTGTTCCGAGGCCCTGGCCCGCTTTCTGGGGCAGCCTTTCCGGGTGGACGGAGCCCAGGACAACCAGGGCCGCTGGGTGACCTTCAACGAGCCCGACCGGGTGGCCGACACCCCCGGCTTCAATTGCAGCGGCTTCACCGTGGCCGCGGCCCGGGAGATTCTGGGCCGCGATTTCACTCTGGCCGAAGCCGCCCGCGACCGCCGGGGCGATTCCGGTCCCGGCGCGGCCCTGGGGCAGGACTGGGATTTCGGCCTGGACCTCGTCCTCAACCTGGCCCAGGACTGTCCCCACCGCTTCCTCCCCGAACCGGACGGCCCGGACCAGCCCCCCATCGTCCGCAACGCCGGCCGACGCCCTTTAGGCTGGGGCGTGGACGTCCACAGCCCCCGGCTGGAGGAAATTTTTGGGCAAATCCAGCCCGGCCGCTTCTGCTTCTTCGTCCTCTCCAAACCCGACCGGCGCTTCCCGGCCGGGGTCTCCTACTACCACGTGGGGCTCATCGTCTCCGAGCCTCCGGCCCTGTGGCTCTACCAGACCACGGCGGGGGCCAGAACCAACCGCGTCAACCTGGCCACCCCCGAAGGCCTGGCCCGCTTCCGCCGCGATTTCAAGCCCATCCCCAACGCCGAGCGCCGCCTCTTCCTGGTGGAAGTGGAGCGATAAAAAAGCCGGGCCTTTTCAATTCCGGAGCAATCCCCAAAATTGAAAAGGCCCGGCCGCGTTCAATCTTCAGCGCGGCGGAAGACCGCCTGGGATCACTGCGGCAAGCCGACGGTGACGCCCAGCAGCGGCACGTAATTGTCGTTCAGCTTCAACAGGGTCCGCAGTTCGTCCGGCTCGATGGACGAACGGCAGATGACGTGGAGGCCGGCCGAGGCGGCATAGATATAGACGTTTTCCGACATGTGGCCCACGTTCATATACAGAGCCTCTTTTTTGCCCGCATCCGAGTCGCCGGTGGTCCGGTTCAGGTCGGCCACAAAAATCAGGTTCAGGGGGGCCATGGCCACATAGCTCTGGACCCCGGCCTTGGTCCGCTGATCGCCGGCCACCACCTGGATCAGCTCATGCGCCCGGGGATCGTAGCGGTAGACACCGTTCTTGGTGAAGGCGTAGGTGTCGATGGACTGATCGTCGTGGCTGGTGGGCGCGGTCCGGCCGACTTTGCCGTCGCCCAGCTCACGGTTGACCCCGGCGGCGGCCCAGAGAACTTCGGACAACTGCTGCCGGCTCAACTCACCGGAGCCGAAAATCCGGTCCGACTTGCGGGCCTTGAGGGCCGAAAGCACCGTCATCCCCTTGGAAAAATCGGGCTGCGCCAGCTTGATGGTTTCCTCGGCCCCGGCCGGGGCGGCCCCGGCCGCGGCCAAAACCAACGCCAGGGCCAGGGTCAGGCTCAGGCTCAGCATTGTTCTTTTCATCGGCTTCCTCCTTGATTCAGATCAGGGACTCGAAATATTCCAAGGCCTCCGGGATGCCGGCGGCGTTGGGGCCGCCGGCCTGGGCCATGTCGTCCCGGCCCCCGCCCTTGCCGCCGACCCGGACCGCCATCTCGGCCACGATCCGGCCGGCCTTGAAACGGCCCGCCAGGCTAGAGCCGACCAGGACCAGGAACATGGCCTTGCCGTCGCCGGTTTCGGCGGCCAGGCCGATGAGGGCCTGGGGTCCGAGGCGGTCCTTCAGTTCGTCGCCCAACTGGCGCAGAGCCTTGGGATCTTCGGCCGGCACCCGGGCGGCCAGGATTTTCGCCCCGTTTTTCTCCGCCGCCTTCCGGGCCAGCTCGGCCGAGGAAACTTCCGGAGCCCGGCCGCCGCTCTTTTCCAGTTCCCGCACCCGGGCCTGGAGTTTGGCGATCTTTTCCGGCACTTCCTCGGGCCGGGCTTTGAGAGCCGCACCCACGTCGCGCGAAAGGCGCCGGTCGCTCTGGATCCGCTCCAGGGCCCCCTCGCCGGTGAGGCATTCGAAACGCCGCACCCCGGCGGCCACCGAGCTTTCTCCGGTGATGAGGAAGCAGCCGATCTGGCCGGTGGAGGACACATGGGTGCCGCCGCACAGTTCGCGGGAATAGTCGCCCATGGAGACCACCCGCACCGTTTCGCCGTACCGTTCCTCAAACAGGGCCACGGCTCCGGACCGGGTGGCTTCCTCCAGGTTCATCACCAGGGTGCTCACCGGATAATCGCGCCGAACGGCCTCGTTGACCATCTTTTCCAGCGCTTCGATGTCCTCGGGGCTGACGGCCGAGGGGTTGGTGAAGT
Source organism: Candidatus Adiutrix sp. (assembly GCA_031549025.1). Taxonomy (GTDB): domain Bacteria; phylum Desulfobacterota; class Desulfarculia; order Adiutricales; family Adiutricaceae; genus Adiutrix. The sequence continues at coordinate 25,079 of JAVBQN010000039.1, forward strand.
CGAACCGCAGGTGCCCGGCCGTGACCAGGGAGCCGGCCTGCCGCACATGTTCGCCCAAAATGGTCCGCAGGGCCTTGTGCAAAAGGTGGGTGGAACTGTGGTTGCGGGCCGTGGCCAGCCGGTTTTCGGCCTCCACGGCCAGACGGGCCGGCTCACCGGCCCGTATCTCGCCCTCGGCCACCACGCCCCGGTGCACGAACACATTGCTCCCCGGGGATTTCTGCACGTCATAGACGTCCACCAACCCGGCCGGGAAGTGGATTTCCCCCACGTCCCCGGCCTGGCCGCCGGAAAAGGCGTAAAACGGGGTGGAGGCGAAGATCAGGGACACCTCGTCACCCTTGACGGCCCGGTCCGCTTTCTGTCCGTCCTTGACGATCAGGGTCGCCGGGACCTTGTCCAAGGTCAGGCCGTCATAGCCGGCGAAGGCGGTGGTGAAGCCCTCGGCGGTCAGTTCGTTGACCAGCGCGGCCACCCGGTCGTCGCTGGCCGCGCCGCCCTTCCACGAGGCCCGGCTCTTGGCCTTCTGCTCGGCCATGGCCTCCTGGAAGCGGTCTTCGTCCACGGTCACCCCGTTTTCGCGGGCCACATCGGCCACCAAATCCAGGGGGAAGCCGTAGGTGTCGTAGAGCTTGAAGGCCAGGCGGCCGTCGATGACGGTCTTCTTTTTCCTGGTCAGATCGGCCAGGGCTTCGCCCAGCATGTTCATGCCCGCGCCCAGGGTCTCGCCGAAGCGCTCCTCCTCGCTGGTGATGATCTGCTTGATGTAGGCCCCGTTATCGACCAGCTCGGGATAGGCGCCCTTCATGTGTTCGATGATGACGTCGGTGAGCTGGCCCAGGAAAGGCTTATCCAGCCCCAGCTTCCGGCCGTGGCGCACGGCCCGGCGGAGGATGCGGCGGAGCACGTAGCCCCGTCCCAGGTTCTCCGGCCGGACGCCGTCGCCGATGAGGAAGGTCACGGCCCGGGCGTGGTCGGCCAAGACCCGGGTGGAGACGTTGGTGCCGAAACACTCGTCGCCTGGTTTCAACTCCTTCCCGTAGAGATACGGAATGCCGGTCATGCTCGCGACCTTTTCCAGCAAGGGCGTGAAAAGGTCGGTCTCAAAGTTCGAAGAGACTCCCTGGCACACGGCCGAAACGCGCTCCAGGCCCATGCCGGTGTCGATGGAGGGTTTCGGGAGGGGATTCATGGTGCCGTCCGCGCTGCGCTCGAACTGCATGAACACCAGGTTCCACAGTTCCAGAAAGCGGTCGCAGTCACAGCCCGGGGCGCAGTCGGGCCGGCCGCAGCCGATGTGGGCGCCCTGGTCGATATGGATTTCACTGCACGGCCCGCAGGGCCCGGTGTCGCCCATGGCCCAGAAGTTGTCCTTCTCGCCGAGGCGGGAAATCCGCGCATACGGAATGCCGGCGACCTTGTGCCACAGCTCATAAGCCTCGTCGTCGTTCGTAAACACGGTGGCATACAGCCGGTCGGCCGGGAGGCCGTACTTCCTGGTCAACAGCTCCCAGGCGAACTCGATGGCCCCTTCCTTGAAATAGTCGCCGAAGGAAAAATTTCCCAGCATTTCGAAGAAGGTGTGGTGGCGGGCGGTGTAGCCCACGTTTTCCAGGTCGTTGTGCTTGCCGCCGGCGCGCACGCATTTCTGGGAGGTGGTGGCCCGGTTGTAGTCGCGCTTTTCCTCGCCGGTGAAAATACGTTTGAACTGGTTCATGCCCGCGTTGGCGAACAGGAGCGTGGGATCGTCCTGGGGCACCAGGGAGCTGGAGGCCACCTTCCGGTGGCCGTGGCCGCTGAAATAGTCGAGAAACGTGCTGCGGACGTCGTTGGCTTTCATGGGAACCTCTGAAGAACAGGGACTATGGTCGGCAACAAAAGGGCGAGTGGCCATCATCCACCCGCCCCCTGAAAACCCGGTCGGAAAAACAAAAGGAGTCGGAGCGGAACGCCCGAAGCTGACGCGATTAAAGCGGAAAAAAGGGCGTTTTAATCTTTGGCGGCCCGCCCCAAGATTTAAAAGCCCGATACCGCCTTCTTATTCCGCGGCGGCTTCGGCTTCTTCGGCGGCGGCGGCGGCTTCGGCGGCCAGGGCGTCGGCATTGGCCGCGTCGTGGCTTTCGATGACCTGGGCCATTTTTTCGGTCACCAGGCCGTAGGCGCCCCGCAGCTTGGCTTCGATTTCGGCGGCGATGTCCTTGTTGTCCTGGAGGAAGCGGCGGGAGTTCTCCTTGCCCTGGCCCAGACGCTCGCCGTTATAGGAGAACCAGGCCCCGCTTTTGTCCACGATGTTCATGGCCGCGCCGATATCCAGAAGCTCGCCTTCCTTGGAGATGCCGCGCCCGAAGATGATTTCGAATTCCACCTCGCGAAAAGGCGGAGCCAATTTGTTTTTGACCACCTTGGCCCGGACGATGTTGCCGACGCGATCCTCGCCGTCCTGGATCTTGCCCTTGTAACGCACCTCGATGCGCTGGGTGGCGTAGAATTTCAGGGCGTTGCCGCCGGTGGTGACCTCGGTGGGCCCGTAGCCCATGCCGCCGATTTTGGACCGCACCTGGTTGATGAAGATGACCGAAGCCATGGAGCGGTGGATGGCCCCGGTGAGTTTCCGCAGGGCTTGGCTCATCAGGCGGGCCTGGAGCCCGACGTGGGAATCGCCCATGCTGCCGTCGATTTCCGCCTGGGGGACCAGGGCGGCCACCGAGTCGATGACGATCAGGTCCACCGCGCCGCTGCGGACGAGGATTTCGGCGATCTCCAGGGCCTGCTCGCCGTGGTCGGGCTGGCTGATCAACAGTTCGTCGGTGTTGACCCCCAGGCGGCGGGCGTAGGTGACGTCCAGGGCGTGCTCGGCGTCGATATAGGCGGCCACGCCAGCCTGGCCGTGGGCGCTGATTTGTTTCTGGACCTCGGCCACCGCGTGGAGGGCCAGGGTGGTCTTGCCGGAGCTTTCCGGGCCGTATATCTCGATGATCCTCCCCCGGGGGAACCCGCCGATGCCCAAGGCCGCGTCCAGGGCCAGGGAGCCCGTGGAAATGACCGGCACCTCGACCTGTTCCCGCTCGCCCAGCTTCATGATCGAGCCTTTGCCGAAGCCTTTCTCGATCTGTTCCAGGGCCATACCCAGGGCCTTGGCCCGCGCTTCCTGAGGGGTGAGGGCTTTATCCTTTTTTTTAGAATCCTTGGGGTCCTTGGAATCCTTGGGTTCTTTTTCGGCCTTGCTCATGGTGTTCGCCTCTGGAGGTGATTGATCCGTTCAAGCATTACGTAATAGAGTAGAGTATCATTGCCCACCCCGCTTGGCAAGCCCTAAAAAAGGGGCCGGGAGCGAAGCGGTCGCCGGCCGGAAAAGAGGCCGAGGTCAAATGAAGTTTACTAATATACTATTTTATTTTACCGCTTTACAATATTAAAAATTTATGATTGAATGAAAATGTCTTATAACCAGCATGATTCATGGTTTATTACCATGAATCATAGCTATTAATATAAATTTATTTTGCGGTCACTACACGCATATCGACATCCTTTACCCTCGCCGGCTCCCACTCAATGGAGGAACCCCATGCCGATAGTCCAGTGCCAGCATTGCCACCAGCCGCTCGAACACTTTTACCGCATTTGCTCCCATTGCGACCGGCGCTTATTGGCCGCGAGCGCCATACGATTCATCGGGGAGGGCTTGTCGGAATATCTGCGGGCCACCATTCCCGCCAGCCCGGACAAGGCCAAGAAGAAGACCGCGCTGTATTTGAAATGCTGCCAGACATTCCTGTGCGATTCCGAGCTGGCCCTGGTTTCGGCCACCACCTATCGCGGCCGCTTCGACGAACGAACCTACGAGGCCATTGAGGACGTCATCGGGTCCCACCGGCAGCACGCGGCCAACCTGGATCTCGTCAGCGCCCTGATCACCGGAGCGCCCCTGCTGGCCCCGGTGGCCAAACGCCTCGACCTGACCAGCCGCCGCCTGGACAGCCTTTTGCAAAAATGGCTGGTCAGCGATTTCGGCGGCCGGACCTTCGGCTGATCCGGGCCGGGGCCGGGCTCTCCCGGTCGGGGCTCAACAGGGCGTGCTGGGCCAACCGTTCCCGGTCGGTTCTGGCCACCGCGAGCGGCCGGCCTTTTTCATCCAGGCCCGCGTAATACATGGCCGTGGCCACCGTGCCCGGGGTGGGGATGAAGGCCTGGACCTGGCGGGGCCGCCAGGAGCGTCGGGCGAACCACTCGGCCAGGTGGCGCATCCGCTCCGGGTCCGACCCGGGGAACGCGCTGATGAGATAGGGCACCAGGTAGCGGCCCGGCCCCCCGACTTTTTCGAAGAGGGCCAGGAATTTACGAAAGACCTCGGGGCCGGGCTTGCGCATCAGATCGAGGATGGCCGGGTCCAGGTGTTCCGGGGCCACCTTGAGCTGGCCGCCCACGAAATGCCGCAAAAAATCGGCCAGGGCCTTTTCATCGGTCAGGGCCAGATCGTAGCGCACGCCCGAGGCCACGCGCACCTGCTTGATGCCCGCCAGACCCGCCACCTCGTGGAGGAGAGCCACCCAGGCGGCCTGGTCGGCTTTCAGGTGGGGGCAGATGCGGGGCCAGAGGCAGCTTCGCCGGCCGCAGCGTTCGGGCCGATCGCGGCACTCGGCCCCCCAGAGGTTGGCCGTGGCCGCGCCCACGTCGCTCAGGGCCACAGGCTTTCTGGAGGCTCCGGCTATGGCCCGGGCTTCGGCCACAATGGATTCCCGCGAGCGGGACCGCACCCGCCGCCCCTGGTGCAGGGCCAGGGAACAGAACGAGCAGCCGCCCCCGCAGCCCCGATGGGTGGTCAGGCTGGCGGCCAACAGTTCCAGTGCCGGCACCGGTTCCCGATAACCGGGGTGCGCCCGCCGGGTGAAAGGAAGGCCGTAGAGGAAATCCAGTTCGGCCGTGTTCAGGGGTTCGGCCGGCGGCTGGACCAGCACGCCCCGCTCCCCCGAGGCCTGGAACGCGGCCGGCCCGCCCTGGTGGATCAGCTTTTCGGCGGTCAAGGTGGCCTCCAGCAACAGGCGCGGTTCGGCCAGGATGGCCCCGTGGCTCGGCAGGATCACGGTATCGTCCCCGCCCGGCCCGGGAGCCGGGCGGGGAAGGGCCGTGCCCGGGATATCGCCCAAATCCGCTTCAGGGCCCTGGTCGGCCAGACGGCGGGCCAGATCCAGAAGGGGCCGTTCGCCGGGGCCGTAGATCAGCAAATCGGCCTTGGATTCCAACAGGATCGACGGCCGCAGCTTGTCTTCCCAGAAGTCGTAATGGCTCAAACGCCGCAGCGAGGCCTCCAGCCCGCCGATGAAGACCGGCAGTCCCGGAAAGGCCGCCCGGACCAGGCCGGTGTAGACCAGGGTGGCCCGGTTGGGCCGGGCTCCGGCCTTGCCGCCCGGGGTCAGGGCGTCATCCGACCTTTTTTTGCGGAAGGCGGTGTAGTGGGCCAGGAGGGAATCCATGGACCCGGCGCTCAGGGCGGCGAAAAGGCGGGGCCGGCCCAGGGCGGTGAGATCGGCGCGGGCTTCGGCCGGGTCGCGCCAGCGGGGCTGGGAGATCAGGCCCACCCGGAAACCGTGGGCCACCAACCAGCGGCCCAGGAGCGCCGGGCCCTGGGCCGGGTGGTCCAGGTAGGCGTCGCCCTGGATGAGGAGGATGTCCAGCTCAGGCCAGCCGAGGGCCTCCATTTCCGGGTGGGTGGTGGGCAGAAATTCAGGTTGGGACAACGGTGCCGAGGAGTGTTCGCTCATAAAAAAAATCCGACGGGGGAGGAAAATCGTCCGGCCGGGCCGGGGGACGATAGAAAGCGCTTGCTTTTTACGTGAAAAGGGGTTATAAAGTCTTTTGCGCCAAACAGCGCCATGCCGGGATGTAGCTCAGACTGGTAGAGCACTGCGTTCGGGACGCAGGGGCCGCTGGTTCAAATCCAGTCATCCCGACCATCCTCAACCCCGCCGATAAGGCGGGGTTTTTCTTTTTCTCGGGGCCGGCCTCCTTTTTTCTCCAGGTCGGGAACTCCGAATCACCAGCTTTCGTCGACCAAAAGATCGTTCAGGGCCGTCTGGGCCCGGGCCGTGAGGGAAGCCAGGCTTTCGCTCTCACCGGGCGCGAAGGGTTGGCCGATCTTGACCCGGATGACCCCGGGCCGGGGCCAGTACTTGCCGGCCGGCCACAGCCGCCCCGCGTTCTTCACGGCCACCGGCACCAGCTTGGCCCCGGTGTGCTTGGCCAGGATGAAGGTGCCTTTCTTGAACGGCAAGAGGGGCACGTCGCCGCGATTGCGGGTGCCCTCGGGGAAAATGGCCAGGGTCTGGTTGTCCGCCAGGCGGCGGGAGGCTTCCTCGACCATGGCCCGGGCCGCCGACGGGCCGCCCCCCCGGTCCACCAGCATGTGGCCCTGAACCAGGGCCCAGCCGAAAAAGGGGATTTTGGCCAGGGAAGCCTTGGCCACCCAGGTCACGGAACGGCCCGTGGTCAGGGACACGGTGGGTATGTCCAAAAGGGAGGTGTGGTTGACGTAGATGATGAATCCGCCCTTTTCCGGGGGCAGGTTTTCCAGGCCGGTGGCTTTCAGGCGAATACCCGCCAGAAGCACGGTCACGTAGGCCCAGGGGGCGTTGGTGATGTAGCGCGCCGCCCGTTCGGAAAACAGCCCCGCCCCGACCGTGACTATCGCCCCCAAGATCGTCAGGATACTGAAGACCGCCAGGTAGGCCACCACGTAGAGGAAGCGGATCACCGGGTTGTTCATTTCTGCGCCGCCAGCCATTTGTTGAGCCGGGGCAGTTCCGTCATTTCCCAGTCCGGCGACAGGCGCAGGTCCAGGAACTGGCGGAAGAGGCTCCCGACGATGTTCATCAGTTCGTGCATCAGGGCCACCCGCTCCAGGAAGAGGCCGGACTCGGTATCCTCCTCCTCCTCTCCGGAGGCGAAGGTTTTGGGGAATTTCACGGCCTGGGGGGTCAGGGTGTCGGAAGACAGGGACAGGCCCCATTCTTTATCCTCGGTGCGGATTTTCAGCCGGGCCCGGGTGAGCTTCTTGCCGCGCTTGAGGCCCGTGTGGGCCTCGGCCCACTTGGCCTCGGGGTCCTGGCAGGTGACGCTCTTCTTGTCCCCGCCCTCGCCGCTTTCCAGGGTCAGGCGGTTTTCGAACCACAGCTCCACCGAGCCGGGGAGCATCTCCCGCTCCGGGCCGGCCGGGCCGAATGGTTTGAGGTTCAGCAGGTTCCCGTTGATCTCCGAGACGATCCAGAGCCAGGTCAGAAACTCCTGCCCCAGGAAATATTTCTCCCGCCACATGTCCAGAAAGGCGGCGGGCTCCAGCAGCAAACGGTCTTCATCCATGTATCTTCACCCACCTTACCCCAGCCACACGGGCGAGGCTTTGGAATCCAGCAAAGCCTTTTTCAGACCCCCGGGCAGAATCTCCAGGCCCAGGGTCACCGGCACCAGCATTTGCAGCGACAGGCCGAAGGTGCGGCCCCACAGCTCCTCAAACGTCTCGCGCCGCTTTTCGCCCGTGGCCGCCAGCCACACCTCGTTTTCCTGATACAGCCAGGCCACTTCCATCAGCTCGGTGTTCAGGAAAGCCCGGCGCAGGAGTTCGGACTTCACCGCCTCCTTCAATTCCTTCTTGGCCAGACTGTTGGGCCGGCGGCCGGTCTTGGCCTCGTAATCGGCCTCGCGAATGATGTAGTAGCGGGCGATGGTCTTGGCGGAAAGTTTTCGGGTATCCAGCCGCAGCGTAAAAACCAGGACACCGCCGAAACGGTAGGTGGCCGGGTTGAACTCGATCCCGAGCTGGTTGAGAAATTCCACCCAGCCCAGGCTGCGTTCCTCGGGGGCGTGCTCGATGTCGATGAAGGCGTTTTTGGCCAGCCGCTCGCCGATATATTCATCGGTGAGGGTTTCCGGCGGCTCCTCCTTCACCCGGTAGCGGGTCAGGGACAGCGTTCCTTTGATCAGGCCCATATATTCTCCTTAAATTCCCGGCGGCGGTTCCGTCCGCAAACCGCCTGTGGAGCCATAATAATCAATCTTCCGTTTTGAGACAAGCGCGAAAAAAACCGGCCGCCCCGGAAGAGGCGGCCGATCCCGTCAGGATGAAAGCGGGCCGCTTACCCGGTCTGGCTTTTGCGCACTTTAGCAATACGGGCCATGGTGTCGGGAAAAAGAGAACCCTGGGTGTGGGGCAGAAACTGGCTGGACATGTAATAGTCCATGTACCCCGGGGTTTCGCTCAGCTCGAAATTGGTCATGTTGGCCTTGATTTCGGCGGCTTTTTTCCACAAACTCCCGGAGAGGGCGACCAGAGTGGCCCCGGTGAGGGAACTGTTGCCGATGTAGGTGAAGCGCTCGGCCGGCAGTTCGGGCAAAAAGCCGATGGTGATGGCGTTATTGAGATTGAGGGATTTCCCGAAGCCGCCGCCGATGATGACCTTTTCCAGATCGCCCATGGTCAGGCCCACGCTCTCGAGAAGGGTCTGGTAGCCGGAGAACATGGCCCCCTTGGCCCGGATGAGGTTGTCGACGTCGATCTCGGTGATGACGATGTCCCGGCCGACACCGGTGTGCTCGGCCGCGCAGAGCAGGTATTCCTGGCCGTCCTCGCCGTCGCGGATCAGGGCCGGGTTCATCTCGCGCACGAATTTCCCCTGAGGGTCCAGCACGCCGGCCGAAAAGAGCTCGGCCACGATGTTGATGAGCCCGGAACCGCAGATGCCGATGGGCTTTTCCGGAGCCGAGCCCTGGCTGATCACGGTCAGGTGGTGGCGCCGGTGGGCCGCGTCGTAATAAAACTGCTCGATGGCCCCGGGCGCGGCCCGCATGCCGAACTTCACGCCCCCGCCCTCGAAGGCCGGGCCGGCCGAGCAGGCCGCGCAGGTCATCCAGTCCTGGTTGCCGACCACGATTTCGCCGTTGGTGCCCACGTCGATGAAAAGGGTCAGCTCCGGCCGCTTATACATCTCCGAGGCCAGGACGCCGGCCACGATGTCGCCGCCCACGTAGCTGGAGACCGAGGGGAACATCAGAAGCGGCACCGAGCTTTTCAGCTTCAGGCCCAGGTCGGCGGCCCGCATCACCGGCCAGTCGGCCGCGGCCGGGACATACGGAGCCAGGCGGATGGACTTGGGGTCCAGCCCGGTGAAGAGGTGGCCCATGGTGGTGTTGCCGGCCACGGTCACCAGGGCGATCCGTTCGCGGCAGCCGGGCTCGTCCTCCTCGAGGAGTTCCAGGAGGCGGTTGATGTTGCCCGCCACCCGTTCCCGGAGGCGGGTCGCGCCGTCGCCCTTGGCGGCGTAGACGATGCGGCTGATGACGTCCTCGCCGAAGGATATCTGGCCGTTGAGATCGCCCCGGGAGGGGCCGTTGTCGCCGCTGTCGAGGTTGACCAGGCGGGCCCAGACCGTGGTGGTGCCGATGTCCACGGCCAGGGCGTAGAGGATTTGGGGCTGGCCGGAAGTTACGCCCAGAAGGCGGCGGGCGCCGCGCGCCGGGTCCTCGAAGGCCGTGACCCAGGCCTTGAAATCGCCGGCGCGCAGGGCCCCGGGCATTTCCCGCAGGGCTTCCAGCTCCATTTCCGGATGGTCCAGGCCGTGATTGGCGGCCAGGTGGCCCATGAGGCGGTCGTAATCGGCGATGTTGTCATCCACCGTGGGAGGCGTGAGTTCCACCTCCAGGTCGCGGACCATGGGGTCCAGGGTCTCGACCGTGACCTCGGCCTCGGCCAGGGCGGCGGCGTAGACCGTGGCGTCGGCCCGGGAATCGGGGGGGATGAAGATGGTGGCGTCGCCGTTGACCAGGCTGCGGCAGGCCAGCCGGAGCCCGCGGGCGTATTCCGAGGTGGTCAGGAACACGCCCGGGCCGGAGGTGGACTCCACGTCGCCTTCCTTAAGCTCCACCCGGCAGCGGCCGCAGACGCCTTCGCCGCCGCAGGAGGCGTTGATATGCAAGGCCGCCCGGGCGGCCACATCCACCAGGCTCTCCCCGGCTTCGGCTTCGACCACGATATTGTCAGGCTGGAACCGTATCCTGTAAGCGCTCATTTTATTCCTCCCCGTTCCCCATAAGGGAAACGCCCATAACCGGCGGCCAATGCCCCGGCCTCCCCAGGCGGAGATCCGGGTTCGACCCTCGGCCGCACCGTGATCATCAACTATTACCGGTGCGAATCAATTTTCGAATACTAACATAACCTTCCCCAAATGGCAAACAACCGTGAAGGAGGGGTATCGGGCGCCCCGCCGGTTCACGGGCTTCCCGGGCGAGGCCCGCCCGGCCCGCGCGGGCTTGGCCCGATTTCCGCATGGCCGCCCCCCGGCCCAGCCGGACGTCACCATGAAAAGGCCGGCCCGAAGGCCGGCGCTTGACGTTCATTTGGCGCGCGCCGGCCAGACGGCCGGCCCAAAAAGCTTTTACGAATAGAAGAAATTGGGCAGGAAGAGCGCCAGCTGCGGAAAAACGGCCACCAGCAGAATGACGATTACGGCCGCGATGACCAGCGGCCAGACGTGTCGCAGCAGTTGCTCGAACCGTACGCCGGCAATGCCCGCGGCAATATACAGACACTCGCCCACCGGCGGGGTGGCCATGCCCAGGCACAGGGTCATGATCATGACGATGCCGAAATGGACCAGGTCAATGCCCAGCATTTGGGCCACCGGCAACAGGATGGGGCAGACGATCAAAAGGCAGGCGATGGTTTCCATAAAGCAGCCGAGAAACAGGAGCAGCAGAATAACCAGAGTCAGGAAACCCAACTGGCTGGTGGCCACGCTGCCGAACCAGCCGCCCACCAGTTTGGCCACCCCCTGCGAGGTCATCAGCCACGAGAAGGCGGACGAAGCGGCCAGGATCATCAAAACCATGGCCGTGGTGACGCCGGCGCTGGCCAGAACGGAGCCGACCTTTTTCCAATCCAGTTCTTTGTAAATAAAGCGACCGGCAAAAAGACCATAGACCACCGCCACGGCCCCCGCTTCGGTGGGGGTGAAAATGCCCGAATAGATGCCCCCCAGGATGATGATCGGCACCAGCAGCGCCCAGATGGCCTCTTTGAACGAGAGCCAGACCTCTTTGCCGCTGAACCGCTGGGTATAGCCGTAGCGGTGTTTTTTGGAGGAGAAAAAAATCACCGCCATGAAGGCCACGCCGTAGAGTATGCCGGGAACAGCCCCCGCGGCGAAGAGGCGGCCGATGGACTGGCTGGCGAACACGCCGTAAATGACCATGGGGATGCTGGGCGGAATGATGGGCCCCACCGTGCCGGCCACGGACTGCACGGCGGCCGCGAATTCAGGAGGGTAGCCTTTATCCTTCATCTCCGGAATCATGGTGGAGCCGATGGCCGCGGTGGTGGCCGGCGCGGAACCCGACAGGGCCGCGAAAAAGCAGGAGGCCAGCACCTGGACGTGCGACAGGCCGCCCGGCAGCCAGCACACCAGCGAATTGGCGAACCGCACCAGCCGCTTGGACATGCCGCCGCCTTCCATCAAAGCGCCGGCCAGCATGAAGAACGGAATAGCCAGGATGGTGAAGGAATTCACCGAGGCCGTCATCTTTTGCACCATCTGGGCCAGGGGCACGTCGCCACTGACAAAGCCCACCAGGGTGGCCAGGGCGATGGCCACGGAAATGGGAAAACCAAGAACCAGAAAGACGATCAGGCCGCCGAACAGCAACAGGGTAATGCTCATATCCCGGCCCCGCCTTTCTCGTTTTTATGAAACTCCCGCCAGTTGGAGACAATCTGCTGCAACAGCCGGCCCACCACCAGAACCGCGCCGATGGGCACCGAGGCATAAGGAATCGCCAGCGGAATGCGGGCGGCGGTGGATACCTGCCCCACGTCAATTTGATGCAGCACCCGTATGGAGCCGTAATAGAACAGAATCGAAAAAAACCCGATAATGACCAGGCCGGAGAACGCCGAAAAATAAAGGTGGGCCTTCGGAGTCAGTTTATGGACAAAATAGGACACGCCAATGTTGGCGCCCACCCGATAGGCGTAGGCCGCGCCGCCGAAGCAGATCCAAATAACGAAAAACTTGCAGACCTCTTCGCTCCACGGAATCGAAGAGCCGAACACATAACGGCCGATAACGTTGCTGAAAGCCAGTATGGTCACCACGCCCAGCGAAACGACGCAGATGCCCATCTCCACATTGTTCCACACCCTCCAAAAGAGGGTGTCGCTCTCAACACTTTGCACTTCACCGATTTTTTTTATCTCACCCATGCCGATCCCACCTCGTCGATTTTCACACGCCGCCCGCCGGCCACCGGCCGCGGTTCAGCCCGGGCCGGCCGCTGAACGCCGGCCCGGGCCCGGGCGAAGGGCCGGTTTAGCGGCCGAGGGCGGCCATGTATTTTTTATAAAAATCCTCGCCGATCTGCTTGGAGAACTGGGCGTAAATCGGCAAAGTGGCCTGGACGAACCGCT
>JAVBQN010000054.1:0-7090 GCA_031549025.1 Candidatus Adiutrix sp.
CGCGCCGGAACCCGCCGCCGCTCCCGAGGCGGCCGCCGCCCCCCAAGCTCCCGCCGCCGCGCCGGAACCCGCCGCCGCGCCGGAGCCGGCCGCCGCGCCGGAACCGACGGCCACGAAGCCGCCGGTCGGGGCCTTCGCCCCCGAGAGTTTCGAGGATCTCCTGGCCCGCCAGCAGGGCCAGGAGTTCGAACACGAGGGCCGCGCCTATATCTGGCGGGACGGGGTGCCGTTCGAAAAAACCGAGGACGGCGGCGTCCAGGCCCTGGAGCCGCCCGAAAACCTCTTCACCATCGACGCCGCCGGCCGCCAATGGCTGAACCGGGAAGCCGACGGCACGCTGTATATCAACGTGGCCCCCAAGGTTTGGGCCACCATAAATTTCACCCACGATTCGGACGTCATCGAAGAGGAATCCAAACCCATCCTGGACGTCTTCGGGGCTTCCCTGAACAGCCCGGCCCTGGCCCGGCACCGGCTCATCATCGCCGGCCACACCAACAACCTCGGCCGGCCCGAATACAACCTCAAGCTCAGCCGCCGCCGGGCCCAGAGCGTGGCCCGGTATCTGGCGGAACAACACCACCTCGATCCCAACCGGCTCATTCTCCACGGCTACGGTGACGAGCGGCCCATTGCCGACAACAACACCGAAGACGGGCTGGCCATCAACCGCCGGGTGGAATTCATCCTGCTCAGCCCGGGAACGGACCCGCCCGACGGCTGAGCCGGCGGACCCGGGAACGAACGTCCCGGCCCGGGGAGCCCTGGGCCGGGGCCGCGCCCTGGCGCGGCCTCACCTCTGGAACACGTCCGCCCCGACCAGCCGGTCAAAGCCCGGTCCGGCCTTGAAATACCCTTCCGGCCCCACATACCCGTTCACCAGGTGGGCCACGCAGAACCCGCCCGGATACACGTCCGCCACGTTGACCGCCGCGAAATCCTGACGAACGGACTTCCAGGCCACCTCGGACGGAATTTTCAACAGCAGTCCCCACAACACCTTGCAGACCCCGCCGTGGGCCACCAGGGCCACCCGGCCGCCCTCGGGATGCGCCCGCCGGAGCCCTTCCAGAGCCTCCCCGATGCGCCGGGTAAAGACGCGGATGCTCTCGCCGCCGCCCGGAAAGGGCGGAGCCGATTCGTCACAGTCAAAAATGCGGCGGATGAGGTCGCGGTCGTCGGCCGCGATGCGCGAGTAGGTCCAGCCTTCCCAGCGGCCGAAATGCATTTCCCGCCATTGGGGGGCCCGGACCAGGGGAAGGCCGGTGAGGCGGGCCAGACACTCGCCGCCATAGGCGGCGCGGCTGAGGTCGCTGGAATAGACGGCGTCGAAGGGAACGGAAGAAAGGGCCTCGGCCGCAGCGTCGAGCTGGGCCCGGCCGTGGTCGGTCAGGGGGGCGTCCCGCCAGCCGTTGAAGGGGGGATGGTCAAAATCCTCGGTCTGTCCGTGGCGAATGAAGAAAAGGCGTAGAGGTTTGGTATCGGGCACGCGCGGCTCCTGTTTCCTGGTCGAACCGCCCGCCGGCCGTCAACCTGACCGCTTCCCCGGTCATCTGCGGTGAAGGGGAAAACGGCAAAAGGCATTTCCAGTACGGGGGCGCCCCCCATGCTTGAAACGCCCCTTGGCACTTTCTCTTCATTCCGTCAGATGGCGGCGTGGATGGCGTCGAGGTTGTGGAGGTTGCGGCCGATGTGCACGTGCTGTTCGGCCTGGGCGGCTTGCCAGAGTTTGATGATCTCCTTGAGGGAGTTCATGAAAACGTCCACCACGGCGGGGTCGAAGTGGGTGCCCCGGCCGGCCCGGATGATATCGATGGTCTGGTCGATGGTCAGGGGGGGCTTGTAGGGGCGTTTGGACATCAGGGCGTCGAAGACGTCGGCCACGGCCACGATGCGCCCGGCCATGGGAATGCTGTTTCCGGACAGGCCCCGAGGGTAGCCGGAGCCGTCCCATTTTTCGTGGTGGGTCAGGGCGATGACCTCGCCGAGGCGCAAAAAGCCGATGTCGGAACCTTCCAGGATCTGGCCGCCGAAGGTGGTGTGCTGGCGCATGATGGCCCATTCCTCGTCGTTCAGGGGGCCGTTCTTGGTCAGGATCCGGTCGGGGATGCCGATTTTGCCGATGTCGTGCATGGGCGAAGCATAGAGGATGCGTTCGACCACGGTGGTGTTGAGGCCCATCCGTTCGGCCAGATAGGCCGACAGGCGGCTCATGCTGATGATGTGGTTGCCGGTGTCCTCGTCTTTGTATTCAGCGGCCCGGGCCAGGCGGAAGATGGTCTCCAGGGAGGCGTCGCGCAGCTTGGAGTGGGCGTTCTTCAGTTCCAGGGTCTGCTTGGCCACTTCCCGCTCCAGCTCCTGGCGGTAGTTGACCATGTGGTCGTTGTAGGCCTTGACCTTCAGCAAGGACCGCACCCGGGCCCGCAGTTCCATCCGGTCCACGGGCTTGGTCAGAAAATCGTCGGCACCCACTTCCAGGGCCTTGACCCGGTCGCCCACGTCCTGAAGGGCGGTGACCATGACGATGGGAATGAGGGCCAGTTGCTCCTTGGCCTTGAGGCGGGTGACCACTTCGAAGCCGTTGAGGTTGGGCATCATGATGTCCATGAGGATCAGGTCGGGCGGGGTCTGTTCCACCTTGGCCAGGCAGTCCTCGCCGTCCACGGCCAGGATGACCTCGTAGCCCTGGGGCCTGAGCATGGCCTCGATGAGCTTGCGGTTGAGAATCTCGTCGTCCACCACCATGATGCGCTGGGGCTTGGCGGTGGAATCGGCGGCGGTTAGCGGATCATATTTGGCGGGGGTCATTCTGATTTTCCGGCCTTTTTACGGGTGGCGCCTTCAGCGGCCCCGGCCAGGCCAAGGCCTGATCGGGGCGCGCATTATATTGAGCGCAAAAGCTTTTATAAAATGCCGCCAGCCCCGGGATATCCGGGAAACCGGCAAGATTTCCAGAACCGCCCAGGTGTGATATGGCCAGTCGGACGGCCCCGCTCCAGAGCGGGCCACAAACCGACGTAAACCCGGCGCCCCGCCTTTTCGCGGACCACCGGATCATTCAGGAATCGTCGTCATCATATCCATGTCGGATATCATATCACGCTCCCGGGGCCGGGCACAACGATTTTTTGCGCCCGCCCCGAAGAGCGGTTTTTTACAGAATGGAAGCCGCTCCGCTCAAGAGGTATTTCAAGTCGTCGTCGTTGAACTGGATGCCGAACCCGAAATACGGCGAGGCGTGGCCCTGGTCGCTGATGAAATCGTCATACCCGAGGGTCACGTAGAATATCTTCCAGATGTTGTAGCTGGCTTCAGCCCGCAGATGCGGGTTGTGGTCGAAGTCGGCGCTGAACATTTCAAAGGTAAGTCGCAAATTGTCTTCGTCAAGGTAATAGTCCACCCCGAGACCGGCGCCGGACTCGATCAAGCCGCCGCGCAGCACCACGTCGTAATACCGCCGGGCGATCTGGGCATTGAATTTCAGCTCGTCGCGGTCCCATTTCTCCTTGGTGTATTCATTTTTATGGCCCCCGGCGGTGGTGCGGTAGTCGGTGCGCTCGTACTGCCCGAAATAATCGCCGGTCACGCCCAAAAGGTAGTAGCGGTCGGGCGCGGGCTGGAGACGGATGTTGACCGTGCTCTTGAGGAAATCGTGCTTGGTCAGGTAATCGGCCCGATATTCCACAAAAACCTTGAATTTCGCCTCTTTTTCGAAATAGCCGCTGAGGCTGGTCAGGGTTTCGTCGATCTTGTCGATGGTGCTGTCGTCGTTGACCAGGCGGCCCAGGGTGCCCTCGCCGGCCTCGATGCGCTCGGTGATGTGGCGGATGGAGGCCAGGGAGGCGTTGAGCTCCTTCACCGTGGAATCGTCGTTGATGAGGTGGCCCAGGGAGCCCTGGCCGGAATTGATCTTGGTGGTGATTTCTTTAAGGTTGTGCATGGAGTCGTTCAGGGCCTGGAGAGTCTCGGACAGGCCCGACTCGTTGACGCTGACGATGGAGTTGAGGCGCTCGCTCATTTCCTTGAGGTTGGAGACGGTGGCCTTGAGGTCCGCCCCGGTGGTGCCCTCGGAGAGGGGCCCGGTGATTTTCTTGATGTCCTTGGCGATATCGCCGAGCTGCTGCATCACGTCGGAAATGTCGGCCGCGGCCTGGGCCCGGACGATCTCGTCGCCGGGGTCCAGCTTGGGCGCGGCCGAGCTGCCGGGCACCAGCTCCACGAACTTGTCGCCCAGAATGCCCTGGGCCCGGATATAGGCCGCGCTGTCCGCGGGCAGGAGAATGCCTTCCTGGATGCCCAGGGTCACCCGGGCCTTATGGTTTTCAAAAAGCTCGATGCGGGAGACGGTGCCCACCTGGATGCCGGCCACCTCCACGGCCACCCCGGCCTTCAGGCCGCCGGCCGAGGGGAACACGGTGTAGAGGTCGTAGGTTTCCTTCTGGCCCCAGGAAAGACCGCCCAGGCGTATGGCCATCCACACGAAGATGGCCAGGGCCAGCAGGACGAACAGGCCCACCTTGATTTCCGTGGATGATTTATACATGATGCGTCACCAAGTTTTCCATAGCGTCTCGCCCTCTCCCACTCCTTGACCCAAGCCGCCCTCCGCCAAGAGCACCGGCCTGGCTGCCTACCCAGAATCAATCCAGAAAGCCCATGGGGCCCTCGGCCTCGCCGGCCAGGAACTGCCGCACCACCGGATCGCCGCTCCGGCGGAAAACCTCCGGGGGACCGCTCAAAATGATGCGCCCGCCGTGGATCATGGCCACGTGGTGGGCCAGCCGGAGCGTGGCCGGGATGTCGTGGCTGACCACCACCAGCGTGGCCCCGGTCCGGGCCAGGGTCAGTTGGATCAGCTCGTCCACCTGGCCGCTGAGCAAAGGGTCCAGCCCGGTGGTGGGCTCGTCGAAAAACAGGATGTCCGGCTCCATGATGAGCGCCCGGGCCAGAGCCACCCGCTTCTTTTCCCCGGCCGAGAGGTCGCCCGGCCGGCGGTCGAAGGCCCGGTCCATATCCAGTTCTTTCAGCCGTTCCCGGGCCCGGCGGCCGGCCTCGTCCGCGCCGGCCCGGCCGTGAATCCACAAAGGAAACCCCACGTTCTCCCCCACACTGAGGGAATCGAAGAGAGCCCCGTCCTGGAACAGGAGGCCCAGGCGCGTCCGCAGCGCGGCCCACTCCCGGGGGCCCCGCCCGACCATCTGGCGGTCGTCGTACCAGATTTCGCCCTGGTCGGGCTCCATCAGGCCCACCAGGTGCTTCAAGAGGACGCTCTTGCCGCCCCCGCTCTGGCCGATGACGAAGTTGATCCGGGAGGGTTGGAGCTCCAGGTCAATCCCGGCCAGGACCGCGGCCCGGCCGAAGCTTTTATGCAGATTCCGCACCCGGACCGTCGGCGCCGGCATGGCCTCCCCTTCCCCGCGCTAAAACATGATGGCCGTCATCAGAAAGTCGCTGACCAGAATGGCCACGTAGCTGATGACCACCGCCGAGGTCGTGGCCCGGCCCACGCCCTCGGCCCCGCCCTTGGTGTAAAAACCCATGTAGCAGCCCACCGAGGAGAGGATGATCCCGAACACGCCGCTCTTGATCAGGCCGTTGACCACGTCGGCCAGGACCACGTGGTCCTGGATGCGGGCGATGAACTGGCCGCCGTCCACCCCTTTGGCCACGGCCACCACGTAACCGCCCAGGATGCCCGTGAAATCGGACACGGCCGTGAGGAGCGGCAGCATGAAGAGACCGGCCACCACGCGCGGGCTGACCAGGAATTTGATCGGGTCGGCGGCCATGACGGTCAGGGCGTCGATCTGTTCGGTGACCCGCATGGCCCCCAGTTCGGCGGCCATGGCGCTGCCCACCCGGCCGGTGACCATCAGGGCGGTCAGGACCGGCCCCAGTTCCCGGCACATGCCCAGGGCCACGGTGGGACCCACCAGGCTTTCGGCCGAAAACATGCGGAACCCGTAGATAACCTGGAGCGTGAACACCCCGCCGGTGAAGAGGCCCGTGAGGATGACCACGAAAATGGAATCGACCCCCACCGTCTCCATCTGGCGCCAGATGCCCCGGAAGCGCCACGGCGGCACCACGGCCGCCGCCGCCGCCCGGAACAGCAGGAGGCTGTAATTGCCCAGATGGTAGAGCCCGCCCAGGGTCAAGGTGCCGACCTTGGCCACCGGCGCCAGCAAGGTGGAAGTCAAAAAGGCCATGCCCTTGAAAACCTCTATCTCCTCGTGCAATAAAATTACGGCCGCAACCATATCTGGGACATACTACCACAGATATGGCTTCCTGGCAATCACCACCACCGCATTTAGGGGGAGCGGACCCTTATTTTCCAACTGTTTCGCTGGATCGGGCCCGAAATCGCCAGTTGCCGGGATCATCAAATAACGCTTAATTATATCACAATAGTATATAAATAGAAATTATTATTTTAATTTTTCATATCATTTAGCCATACCTATAAAAAAGCCCGGAGCGGCGGCTCCGGGCTGTGTTTGAAGTCCTGTTCCGGCCTATTCAGCCGGCTCGACGAGGTAGGTCTCGCCTTGGTGGCGGAACAGCACCGGCTCGTCCTGGGACAGCCAGGCCTGCTCCCCGGGCGCCAGGGTTTTCGACAATTTGTAATATTCGTCGGACAACTGGCGGATGGTCTTGAAATTCTTCAAATCCTCCTCGCCGAGGTCGGCCGGTCGCTCCCGGCCACGAGCTTGAACCCCGCGCCGAGGGCGGCCTCGATATTGGCGGCCCCGCCGCTGCGGAGGTTCCGTACATAATTCAGGGCCGAACGGCGGTTTTCCGGGGTCATGTCCTGAAGCTTCGGCTTCCAGACGGCCACCTGGTCGCTGTAATCCACCAGGCCGAAGCGGTCGCCCGGGGCCAGGCGTTCCAGGACAAAGGTGAGCGCGCCCTGGGCCTGCTTGAATTTGGGCCCGTTCATGGAGCCGGACTGGGCCGAAGCCGGGGCCACGGCGCCCCAGCAGCCAAAGAGAGAGACGACGAAAACAAGCCAAGGCGAACGCATGGAAAATTTGTTCAGCATCTCCGGCCTCCAGGCCGCAGGAATCCCTCCCGAGCGGCCGATCTC
>JAVBQN010000080.1:0-38061 GCA_031549025.1 Candidatus Adiutrix sp.
TAGGTAGTCAGGGCTCATGAGGGCCATTTTTCTTTTTCGGTTGACGCCGGCCTTTTTGGTCTGGTCTTTTTTGATAATGTTCATACTCAGGCGACGCAGCACCGCGAAAAACTCCGCCCCGTTGTCGCGCCTGATCCGGCAGTCATCCTCTCTCATGGCGACATCCAGACTCCAATGCAGGCTGTTTTCAACCGTCCAGTGCCTGCGTACCGCCAGCCAGGCCTCTTGCGCATTGCACTCCAGGCTGCTTATGAAATAACGCACCTCTTCGCCCGTCTCCCCGCCGACCTTCTCGCGGCGGCCGATTATCCGGATCACGCTCTTGAGGCCCTTCCAACGCTCACCAGACGGGAGCCATTGAGAATCAACCCTCATCTGGCGGCAATAACGCGTCTCTATCCGGCCATGGTCCTTTTCCAGACTCTCGTATTCGCTGTGCTCCAACTCGTCAGGCGCTTGCTCAAACAGCTCCGCAATCTCCCGTTTGAGTTCGGGCTGGTTGTCTTTGACCGCCAACACGTAATCGGCTTTCTGGCCGATTATCTGTTCCGCTATGGCCGTCTGGCAACCCATCGCGTCTATCGTAATGATGCAGCCCTTGACCGCCAGCAGGGACAGCAACTCCGGAATAGCTTTGATCTCGTTGGTCTTGCCGTCAACTTTCAATTGCCCCAGGCTGACCTGGTTCTCCGAGGCCCAGGCGTTGACCATGTGGATGGCGCTTTTGCGGTCACCGTCCCTGAAGGAGCGCCGGACCGTTTTCCCGTCAATGGCCACCACCGTGCGCTCAGACAAAACCACCACATCCTGGACCCAGGCGATGAAACTCTGCTGCAACGCTTTCGTGTCCAGGCGCGACATGACCCGGGCTATGGTGTCATGCCGGGGGATGCCCCGCCTATACGGCAGAAACTGGCGCAGCCACTCCAGGCGATGCTCTCCAAAATCCTCTATCTCTTCCCAGCCCTCCGCTCCGCTGATTCCGGCCGCCATGCATAGAAAGAGGATTTCCATTAACGGGTACTTCTTGTTGCGGTCAATCCGGGGGTCGGGAATGATCGAAAAATGAGCCATGAAATCTGCCATATTTATGCACCCCTTATTCTAAGATGCATAATTATATCATATTTAAATATAAATTAAACTATTCTCATAGTAACGCTCTCACCCTGAGCAAAAATCCTCCCGGCCCCCTCGCCGGGAGGAGGGGCGACGTCTTGGCCCGGAGCCCGCCCGGCTAAGGCCGCCGCATTTATAAGGGTAAAAGTGCTTGAAATCGTGGGGAACTGAGCCCCCAGGATTTCAAACGCCCTTTACCGCTTCAAAGCGGCGGTCTGGCCGGCCGGGGTCCGGCCCAGGATGGTCAGGACGCCGTGGTCGGGCTGGAGGTATTTGTCGGCCGCCTGGCGCACCTGCTCGGCCGTCACTTTCTCGATGGCCGCCAGCCGTTCCTCCTCGTAGCGGATCCCCAAACCGTACAGGTCGTTGAGAATGACCTGCCCGGCCCGGCTGGAGATGGTCTGGAGGCGGATCTTGGTGGTGCCGATGATATACCGTTTGGCCCCTTCCAGTTCCTCGGCGCTGATGGGCGTCTTCCGGACCCGCTGGATGATGTCGTTGAAGCCGGACAGGGCCGCGTCCACCTTCTGCGGATCGGTGGCGATGTAGAAGCTGAAGGAGCCGACGTTGAGCCCCGGGTTATAGCCGCAGTGGACCGTGTAGGCCAGGCTCTGCTGATCGCGGAGCTCCCGGAAGAGGGGGCCCGACATGCCCGAGAGGTAGGCGGACAGGACATCCAGGGCCGGGCCCTCGTCACTGCCCAGGCCCGGCGCCTGGAAGCCGTAGGCGATGTGGGTCTGGGCCCGGTCCAGGGGCTCGGCCACCTTGGTGAAGTGCTCGATCGGCAGCGGCGGTTTGGGCGCGCCCAGCTTCAGCGCCGAGCCCTTGGGCTTCCAGCCGGCCAGGATCTGGTCCAGGGTTTCCCGGACCTTCTGGGGCTCCACGTCCCCGGCCACGGCGATGATCAGATCGTCCGGCCGGACGAGTTGATCATAGTTTTTTTTCAAATCCGACGGGGTCAGCTTGGCCACCGTGTCCGCGTTCCCCAGTTGGTCGCGGCTGTAGGGGTGGTCTCCGGGATACAGGTTCCGGGCCAGCAGCCGGAAGGCCCGGCCGGCCAGTTGTTCGTCCTGGGCCTTGATCTGGGCCAATATCTCCGGCCGGACCCGCTCGACGTCATCGGCGCTGAAGGCCGGGGAGGTCAGCACCTCCGCGAACAGGCGGAAGCCTTCGTCCCGGCTCCCGGCCAGGAAGGAGGCCGACAGGCCCACCGAGTTGCGGCCGGAAAAGGCCGAAATCGAAGCCCCGATATCCTCCACCGCCCGGGACAGTTCCGTGGCGGACTTGTGTTCCGTGGCCTTGGTCCAGACCGAGGTCATGAAGTTGGAGACGCCCGCGTCCTGGTCGTTTTCGGCCAGAAGGCCGCCCATGGCCGCGGCCCGCACCGTGACCAGGGGCAGGGTGGGGTCACGCATCACCAAGAGGCGCGGGCCGGCCGCCAGCCTCATCTCCTGAAATTCCGGGGCCGCGCTCGTCACTTTGGAGACGGCCGGCGGAGCCAGGCGCTCGGCCAGTTTGGTCAGTTCCTCTTCCGTGGGGTAGCCCGCCGCGGTCTGGCCCGCCGGAGGCGCGGCCGGGAGCATGACCACCAGGGTCAGGTTTTTGGGAAGGAAGGAGCGGGCCGCGTCCCGGGCCAGTTCACCCTGGCCGATGCGGTTCCACATGGGCAGATAGGCGTCGCGGAGGCGCCAGTCGCCGAACAGGCTTTCAAATTCGGTGACCTGCGAGGCCAGCCCCAGGGCGCTCTCCTGGCCGGCCAGAAAGCCCTTTTCGGCCAGGGCCTTGGCCCGGCCCAGCTCGTCGTCGGCCGGGGGCGTGCTCACCATGCGCTCCAGCTCCTGCCAGGTCGCGGTGATGGCCGGGATGACCTTGTCCGGTTCGGTCTCCATGGAGATCATGAAACTGCCCTGATAGCGCGGGGTGTAGGAGCCGGTGGAAATGTCGGTGACCAGGCTCTTTTCGTCCTTGATCGTCTCCACCAGCCGGCTGGACTTGCCCCCGGACAGGACCGAGGACAGAAGGTCCATGGCCGGCGCTTCGGGGTCGCGGCCGGCCGGGCCGCGAAAGCCGAGCAAAACCTTGGCCTGGGCCACCTGGTCGCTGCGGATGACCTTGACCACCGGGCCGGCCGGCGGGGCCAGGGCCGGCTCGAGCACCTGAGGCAGCGGAGCCGCCGGCTTGTCCAGGGCGGCGTAGAATTTGCTGACGGCCGCCATGACCGTGGCCCGGTCAAAACCGCCGGCCACCACCAGAACCGCGTTGTCCGGCCGGTAGTGGCGATCATGGAAAGCCTTGGCTTCGCCGACGCTGGCGTTTTTCACCGTTTCCTCATAGCCTATGACCGGACGGCCGTAGGGGTGATCGGGATAGGCCGCGCCAAAAAAAGCCTCCGACAGCAGGCGGTCGGGGTTATCCTGGCCCCGCTTGATTTCCTCGATGACCACCTGCTTTTCCAACTCGTATTCCTTGGGATCGTAGAGCGGGTGGAAAACCAGGTCCGACAGGATGTCCAGGCCCAGAGTGGTCTGGTCCGCGGGCAGGTTCAGGTAATAGACCGTGGAATCGCTGGAGGTATAGGCGTTCATCTCGCCGCCGTTGCGTTCCACCAGGCTGGAGATGGTGCCCGGATCAGGATATCGGGTCGTGCCCTTGAAAGCCATGTGCTCCATCAGGTGGGCCAGGCCGTATTCCGAGCGGCTGCTCTCGTCGGCCGCGCCGGTGCGGATCATCACCCGCATGGAAACCACGGGGCTGCCGGGCTGGGCCACCAAAATAACTTTCATCCCGTTGCCGAGCACGAAACTTTCATCGGCCGCCCCCCAGGCCCGGACCGGCGGAGTCAGGCCCCCGAGGAGCATCAACCCGCCCAGGGCGCCGAAAATTTTAAATATAGGCAGATTCATTCCAGAAATCCTCTCAGGCGAATTTGCGGTGTCGAAAACCGCCGCATCATGATAAAATAAATCTTTAGTGGTAAATAAGCAACCCACTTTATATATTAAGTATGGGAGAGGCCGTATGTCTGGTGAGGACGTCGATCTGGGGCCGGTGGAGATTCACTTCATCCATTCCTCCGGGCCCGGCGGGCAGAATGTCAACAAGGTGGCCACGGCCGCCCAGCTCCGCTATGATCTGTCCCGCGCGCCTCTGGGCGAGGCCCAGCGCCGACGGCTCCAGATGCTGGCGCCCGGCTACCTCAGCCGGGACGGCTTTCTGGTCATCACCGCCCGCAATCACCGCAGCCAGGCCCTCAACAAGGCCGAAGCCCTGGCCCGGCTGGCGGATCTCCTGGCCCGGGCCATGGCCCCGCCGCCCAAACCCCGCAAGGCCACCCGCCCCAGCCGCCGGGCCGTGGAGCGCCGCCTGACCGAAAAAAAGCGGCGCGGCCAGAGCAAGGCCGGGCGGGGCCCCGTGAAAATTTCGGGAGAGGACTGAAAAAGTCCGCTCTCGATTGATAAAAAATGCCAAGATCGGGATTGATTTTTTTATAAGCATTTGTTATTTTCATCAAATTCCTGAAGGCGTCAACGCCGTTTTGAAATGAGGAAGGGAATGCGGGTTTGGCAGGCGGATTTGGCTATCGTGGGGGCGGCTTGGATTTGGGGGGGGTCCTTCATTTTCACCCGCTGGGGCCTGGACGACTGCGCGCCGGCCCTTTTTCTCTTGTGTCGCTTCGCCCTGGCCCTGGCCGTGAGCCTGGTTCTGTTCGGCCGGCGCCTTAAGGGCGCCCCCCGGGAGACGGTCCGGCGCGGGCTGATTCTGGGTTTTTACCTGGGCCTGGGGTTGCTTTTACAAACGTACAGCGTCAATTTCACCGAGGTCTCCCGGGCGGCCTTCATCGCGGCCATGACCCTTCCGGCCATTCCCCTGGTCGCGTTCATTCTCTTTCGCGAAAGGGTGAAGCCGCACAACCTGGCGGGCGTGATTCTGGCCCTCGTGGGGTTGTATCTCCTCCTGAACCCCCGGTTTTCGGGCCTCCGCTCGGGCGACGTGCTGGCCTTCGTGTCGGTGTTTCCGTGGGCCTTGTATATGATCTACATGAATATCTACACCGAGGGCGAGGAGGGCTTCGACTTCACCGCCCGTCTCTTGATCCTCCAGTTCGCCGGGGCCATCCCCCTGGTCCTGGCGACGGTGCTGGTGTTCGAGACGGGCCTCTTTTTCCCGCCGCCGCACCCCGATCTGGCCAAGGGGCTGACCGTGACCGGGCTTTTCCTGGCCGGCCTGGCGTACTGCGGGCTCCTGGCTTCCATCGGTATTGCCTTTATCCAGACCGTCTGCCAGAAATACACCACCCCCGTCCAGGCCATGCTCTGCTTCCAGTTCGAGCCCGTGTCGGCCACCGTGGCCGCGGTGCTGCTGCTGGGCGAGGCGGTGGGCGGCCGGGGCGTCTTGGGCGCGGCCATCATCATCGCCGGAGTGCTGGCCTCGGAACTGGGCGGTTTGCGAGCGGCCCGCCGGAAGGAGGGCGGACAATGAGCCTGGTGACGCTGAACGACCTGGACCGCTCCCGCCGGCAAAACGACCTCCACGCGGCCCTGGCCCGCATCCGGACCGTCTATCTGGTCATGAGCGGCAAGGGCGGGGTCGGGAAAACCACCGTGGCCGTGAGCCTGGCCGCGTCTTTGGCCGCCGGGGGAGCCCGGGTGGGCCTGCTGGACGTGGATCTCCACGGGCCCAGCGTGGCCGTGGCCCTGGGCGGCGAGGCGCCCCTGGCCACCGACGCGGACGGCAAACTCGTCCCCTGGGTCGCCGAGCACGGCCTGAAGGTGGTGACCATCCAGGGCCTCCTGAAAGAGCGCGACGAGGCCGTCATCTGGCGCGGGCCGAAGAAGATCCGGGCCATCCGCCAGTTCTTTTCCGAGGTGGTCTGGGGCGACCTGGACTATCTCTTCATCGACTCGCCGCCGGGCACCGGGGATGAGCCGATGACGGTGTTGCAGACCCTGCCGCGCGTCCGGCCGCTGGTCGTGGCCTCCGGCAGCCGGCTGGCGATCAGCGACGTGGCCAAGGCCTTTAATTTTTTACGGATTATGGAGCGCCCGGCCTTCGGCCTGGTGGACAACCAGAGCTGGTTCATCTGCCCCAAATGCGGCCAGGCCACGGACATCTATGACCGCCGGGCCTCGGAGGAGCTGGCGGCCCGGGAGAAAGTGCCATTTTTAGGATCGCTGCCCCACGATTTCGAGGCGGCCCGGGCGGCCGAGGAGGGGCGGCCCCTGATCTGGAGCCGGCCCGACCACCCGTTTTCCCGCCTGGTGGGGGACCTGGCCGCCAAGCTGTGAATCCCCGGCCTTTAAGGCGAATAATTCGCTTGGCTTGGGAAAATCATTGACAGGGGGGGGCCTATTGACTATACTACGTCATACCATATCTGGAATGTCCTCTATAAGAGTTGACCGGGCGCCCGCCTCGCTGCAACCGGGCACGGATCGTTGCCTCCCGTCCTCCCGCCGCTTGGGCTTGAGCGGCGGTTTCCGGTGGTGAATTTTATGGTTTTCGACACCCTGCATCTGGCCATCATCCTGTTTCTGGCGGTGGGCTTCGTCTTTCCCATAGCCCCGATGCTCCTGGCCTTCATCCTGGCTCCCCGGGCCTCGGGCGGCGATTTCCTGATGCCCTACGAGTGCGGCATGGTGCCCCACGACCGGGCCTGGGGCCACTTCGGGCTGAACTATTACGTCTACGCCCTGATCTTCATCGCCTTTGACGTGGACGTTCTCTACCTCTTTCCCATCTCCGTTTTCTACCGGGGCTCCACGGGCTGGCTGCCCTTCATCGAACTCACCTTTTTTCTCTTCTTCATCCTGCTGGCCATTCTCTATTTCCAGGCCAAGGGGGTTTTCCAATGGCCTCGCCGGATAAAAGTCCAATGAGCATCAGGGACACCAGTCAGCCGGGAGGGGTGATCGCGCCCGCGCAAAGCGAGATTCACCCGCCCCTCCTCAACATCAAGCCCGTCAACTACGTCTTTGACGTGGGCCGGGCCATGAGCATCTGGCCTTTAACCTTCGGCCTGGCCTGCTGCGCCATCGAGATGATGTCCGTCAGCATGGCCCGCTGGGACATGGCCCGTTTCGGGGCCGAGGTCTTCCGGCCCTCGGCCCGCCAGGCCGACCTGATGCTGGTGGCCGGGACCGTGGTGAAGAAATTCGCCCCGGCCGTGCGGCGGCTCTACGAGCAGATGCCGGCCCCGAAGTTCGTGCTGGCCATGGGCAACTGCGCCATCTCCGGCGGCCCCTTCAAGTTCGAGGGCAATTACAGCGTCCTGGAGGGCGTGGATCAGATCATCCCCGTGGATGTCTATGTCCCCGGCTGCCCGCCCCGGCCCGAGGCCCTGATGGAAGGCATTTTCGCCATCCAGAAGAAGCTCACCGGCCGCCGCTTCTGGCCCGTGGCCAAGCCCGTGGAGGAGCCCGCCGCCCCGGCCGAGGCCCCCGCAGAGGGAGTGACGCCATGACTTCCACGCCCGCCATGACCGGCCCCGAACTCTGCGAAGCCTGGCGCCAGGCCGGGGCCCTGGTGATCTGCCGGCACGAATTCAAGAAGACGGGCCTCACCCATTCCGCCGTCTTCCCTCCGAACATGGTGTCCGAAGCGGCCCGCCGGCTGTTCGACGCCGGGTATTTCCTGGAGGACCTGTCGGCCATGCAGGTGAAGGAAGGCTTTCTGGTCACCTATCATTATGATTCCACGCGGAATCCCGGCCGGGTGGCCATCCGGGCCCTGGCCGGGGACGGGGTCTTCACCAGCGTCACGTCGGTCTATCAGGGGGCCGAGTGGCACGAGCGGGAGGCGGCCGATTTCTTCGGGCTCACGTTCATCGGCAACTCCAACCCGGTGCCGCTCCTCCTGGCCCACGACTTTCCCGATCCGCCGCCTTTGCGCAAGGCCGAGGCCGACCGGGCCTCGCTGGCCGGCCTGAATCTGTTCAGCCAGGCCGAGGTGCTGGACCCGGCCTGGGCGGCCGTCGCGGCTCCCCCGGCTCCCGAGAAAGAGGAGGGCGCGGCATGACCGGCATTTTCGTCAACCCCTTCCACTTTTCCACCATCAGTGAAAACCCGGCCGACATGCTGGGGGATTTCTATACCAACAACTTCGAAAAAGGCCGGGTGGCCCCGGATTCCATGATCCTCAACCTCGGGCCGCAGCACCCCTCGACGCACGGCGTGTTGCGCATCCTGGCCGAACTCCACGGGGAGTACGTGCTCCGGGCCGAGCCGGTCTTGGGCTACCTTCACCGGATGCACGATTTCATGGGCCAGGTCAAGACCCCGTATCAGTTTCTCCCCAACATGGGCCGGGTGGACTACCTCCACCCCATCGCCTGGAACTGGGCCTACGTCGGGGCCATGGAGCGCCTGGCCGGGATCGAGGTGCCGGAGCGGGCCGAGTATCTGCGCGTCCTGGCCTGCGAGTTCAACCGCATCGCCTCCCACATCATGTGGGTGGGTGCGTTCGTGCTGGACCTGGGTGCCTTCACCCCCATCCTCTACGCCTTCGAGGAGCGGGAAAAAATCAACGATCTCCTGCAGATGATCACCGGCTCCCGCCTGACCATGAGCTACATGCGTTTCGGCGGGGTCTGCGCGGACATAAACGACCGCTTCGTGCGGCTGGCCCGCGAGTTCGTCCCCTATATGCGCAAGCGCATGGACGTGTATGACAGGCTGGTCACCGGCAACGTCATCTTCCGCCGCCGCCTGGAGGGCATCGGCCCCCTGGACGAGGACATCTGCCGCCGCTACGGGGCCACGGGGCCGATTTTACGCGCGGCCGGGGTGGGTTACGACGTCCGCCGGGCCGAGCCCTACGGCGTCTACGGCCAATTCGAGTTCGCGGTGCCCACGGGCGTGACCAACGACTGTATGGGCCGCTACCTGGTGCGTCTGCGCGAGATCGAGGAGAGCCTGAACATCATCGAGCAGGCTTTGGACAAAATTCCGGCCGGGCCCTTCAAGCACCCGAAAGCCCCGAAACCCACCTGGAAGGCGCCGGCCGGGGAGGCCTACTTCGCGGTGGAGGGCGGCCGGGGCAAGATCGGCGTCCACGTGGTGTCGGACGGCGGCAAGAGCAACTATCGCGTCAAGCTCCGGGCCCCGGGTTTTTCCAACCTCAGCCTGTTCGCCGAGGCCGCCCAGGGCTGCCTCATCGCTGATGCGTTGGCTATCCTCGGCAGCCTGGACCTGGTGATTCCCGAGATCGACCGCTGAGACAGCGTTGTTTCCTGATTTGTGAGAGGAAGCGGATACTATGGATATAAGCGTCTGGAGCGTTATCAAACTGGTGGTGGCCCTGGTGGCCATCATCGTGTTGCTGATCGCCAACAGCGTGGTCATGGTCTGGCTGGAACGGAAGGTGGCCGGCTTTGTCCAGCGCCGCCCCGGGCCCTATGTGGTCGGCCCCCACGGGATACTCCAAACCATCGTCGACGCGGTCAAGCTCCAGACCAAGCAGTTCATCATACCCGGCTCGACCGACCGGGTCCTGTTCCTCCTGGGCCCGATCATGTCCATGTTCCCCATGTTCCTGATGTTCCTGGTCATTCCCTACGGGCCGTGGCTGACCGGGCTGAACGTGAACCTGGGGCTTCTCATGATTCTGGCCTTCGCCGGGCTGGAAGTCCTGGCCATCCTGGCCGGCGGCTGGGGTTCCAACAACAAATACAGCCTCCTGGGCGCGGCCCGGGCCGTGTCCCAGTCGGTGGCCTACGAAATCCCGCTGCTCCTGGCCATCCTGGCCCTGGTTTTCCAGCACGGGAGCCTGAACCTGACCACCATTACCGAGGCCCAGGCCGGCTGGGTGTGGCACTGGAACATTTTCAGCCAGCCCCTGGCCTTCCTTATTTTCATCATCACCTGCTTCGGTGAGACCAACCGGGCCCCCTTCGACCTGGCCGAAGGCGAATCGGAACTCACCGGCGGCTTCCACACCGAATACTCGGGCATGGGTTTCGCCCTGTTCTTCATGGCCGAATACACCTCCATGCTCCTGGTGTCCTTTCTGGCGGCGGTCCTTTTTCTGGGCGGCTCCAACGGCCCCTTCATCAACGGGATCTGGTGGACTTTCATTAAAATGGGCGCCTTCATGACTTTCATGATCTGGGTGCGCTGGACCTTCCCCCGGGTCCGGTTCGACCAGCTGCTGAACATCAACTGGCGCTGGCTTATGCCTCTGGGGCTTCTGAACCTCTGGCTCACGGCCATCGTCGTCAAAGTGTTCTGACGCCGGCGGACATGTTCGGCGCGGTCAAAGTCGTCATCCGAGAACAAACATGCTCAAGCCTCCGAGCGTTATAAAGGGTCGGCCATGATACAAGCGATCTGGGACAACATCAAAGGCCTGTATTCCCTCCTGGTGGGCCTGGCCATCACCGCCCGCTACGGGCTGGGGCCCTTCCCGGTGTGGATGAAGCTGGTCAAGCCCGAGGACGGCTACCCGCAGCTCACCACCCATTACCCGTGGAAGACCATCAACGACGAGGACCTGGTCACCTTTCGCGGGCCCGTGGAACTGATCCCCGACGAGGCCAACCCGGGCCAGTCCAAGTGCGTCTCCTGCATGATGTGCGTCAAGTCCTGCCCCAGCGCCTGCCTGACCGTGGTCAAGGGCGAGGGCAAGGCCCCCAAGCTCTGGACCAGCGATTTCACCCTGTGCAGCCTCTGCGGCACCTGCGTGGAAGTCTGCCCGGCCAAGGCCCTGCGCTTTTCCCACAACATCTACTGGGTGGCGGAAAAGCGCGGGGATATGATTCGGGATCTCCTGGCCGACGTGGCCCGGACCGGAAAAGCGAGGTCGTGACCATGCCCGGTTTACTGTTCGCGGCCACCTCGGCCGCCCCGGAAGCGCCCTCCCTCATCGAGGAAATGAGCGGCATGCTCCTCCCCGCCCTGGGGCAGGACATCCTGGCGTATGCGGCCTTCGCCCTGTACGTCCTCCTGATTCTCGGCGGGGGCCTCGCGGCCGTGGCCGCCAGGAACCTGGTGCGGGCCCTGATCGGCCTGGTGGTCACCTTCCTGGGCGTGGCCGGGATGTACCTTCTGATGGCCAGTCCCTTCCTGGCCTTCATGCAGCTCCTGATATACGTCGGGGCCATCTGCGTCCTGATCTTCTTCGCCATCATGCTGGTGCGCAACACCGCCACCGGCGAGGAAATGCATATGCCCGGCCTGGGGCAGGCCGCGTTCGGCGGCTTGGCGGCCCTGGCCGCGCTGGCCCTGTTCGCCCCGGTGGTCATCCTGAACGCCGGGCGGCTGAGCCAGGCCGGAAAGGCCGTGGAAACGCCGCTGGCCGACCTGGGCGAAGGGCTCCTGAGCTACTACGTGGTGCCCTTCGAGCTCATCTCCATTGTGCTCTTGGTGGCCATGGCCGGGGGCGTCCTGCTGGCCTGGGACCGGCGGTTTAGGGGTAAATGAATATGACCAGTCCTCTGTCTTTATTCATGCTCGCGGCGCTTTTATTGCTGGCCATCGGCCTCGCGGGCCTCGTCACCCGCCGGACCCTGGTGGGCATGCTCATTTCGGTGGAGATGCTTCTCAACGGCGCGGGACTGTCGGTGATGGCCGCGGGCCAGCTCACCCCGGCCTCAGACGCCGTGGGGCAGTTGGCCACCATCTTCATCATGGGTCTGGCCGCGGCTGAGGCCACCTTGGTCCTGGCCCTGATGGTGGTGGTCTACCGCCGGTTCGAGACCGTGGAAACCGAAGCGATTACAACCCTCAGGGATGCCGAATCATGACCGATACCCAATCCTGCGCCCTCCTGTGGCCCCTCGTCATCACCCTGGTCGCGCCGATTCTCATTCTCGTCCTGCGGAAGAACGAGAACGTGCGCGAGGGCGTTTCCTTCGTGGCCGCGGCCCTGACCTTCCTGTGCGTGGCCCGGTTCATCCCCGAGGTGCTGGCCAACAAGGTGGTGGGGCCGTACGAGGTCTTCCGCATCCTTCCGGGCATCACCGTCAGTTTCTGCCTTGACGGCCTGGGCATCATCTTCGCCCTCATCGCCCCGTTCCTGTGGTGCTTCGCCACCAGCTACAACGTGGGCTACATGCGCGGCCTCAAGGAACACGCCCAGACCCGCTATTACTTCTGTTTCGCCGTGGCCATTTTCGGGGCCGTGGGCGTGGCCATGGCCGCCAACGTCTTCACCCTCTACCTTTTCTACGAGATCATCTCCGTCTTCACCTATCCCCTGGTGGCCCATCACGAGGATGAGGAAGCCTTCACCGGGGCCCGGAAATACATGGTCTACCTCATGGGGACCTCGAAACTGTTCCTCCTGCCGGCCATGGGGCTCACCTACGTCCTGGCGGGGAACCTGGATTTCTCCCTCGGCGAGATGACCCGGGGCGTCTTCCTCAACGCGGACGGCACCTACAAGACGGCCCTGGCCGCGGCCAACCCCTGGCTGATCCAACTGACCTACGTGCTTTTCATCGCGGGCCTGGCCAAGGCGGCCCTGATGCCCTTCCACAACTGGCTGCCGTCGGCCATGGTGGCCCCGACCCCGGTTTCCGCTCTTCTCCACGCCGTGGCCGTGGTCAAGGCGGGCGTGTTCTCGGTGAGCCGGGTGATCCTGTCGGGCTTCGGCTCCCAGACCATGCACGACTTCGGCCTCTCCCTCCCCACGGCCTACCTGGCGGCCCTGACCATCGTCGCGGCCTCGCTCATCGCCCTCACCAAGGACGACATCAAGGCCCGGCTGGCCTATTCCACGGTCAGCCAGCTTTCCTACGTGATCATCGGCGTGGCCCTCATCGGCTCCGTGGCCGGGGACCCCTTCGCGGCCAACACCTCGGCCGTCCAGGGCGGGCTCCTCCACATCGGGCACCACGCCTTCGGCAAGATCACCCTCTTCTTCGGGGCCGGGGCCATTTATGTGGCCACGCACCTGAAGGCCATCAGCAAGATGAACGGATTGGGCCGCCGCATGCCGTGGACCTTCGGGGCCTTCGGCCTGGCCTCCCTGACCATGATCGGCATGCCCCCGGTGGCCGGCTTCGTCTCGAAGTGGTATCTCCTGAACGGCGCCCTCACGGCCGGGCAGATCATCCTCCTGGCGGCCCTGTTGTGCTCCACCATTTTGAACGCCGGCTACTTCGTGCCTATTTTCTACCGGGCCTTTTTCCTCAAGCCCGACCCCGAGGCCAACATCGAGCAGTACCACGAGGCTCCCTGGAGCATGGTGGTGCCCCTGGTCTTCACCAGCGTGGTCTCCCTGGCCCTGGGCTTGTATCCCCAGATCTTTCAGAATTTCATTCAGGCCTTCATGAGGTGAGTGCATGAGCGACCATACCCATACGCCTCCGTCCTGGACCGCCCCCTCGGCCGCCGATCTGGCGCGGCTGGATTCCTTCGGGCGGCTCCTGGAAGAGAACCGGACTCCGGAAAAGCGGCGCACCTGGCGACTGGTGCTGTTCACCGTCCTGGGCCTTCTGGTGGTTCTGAACGTCGTCGTTCCCAATCACCATCCCCACTTCGGGGTCGACGAGGTGCCGGGCTTCTGGCCGGCCTTCAGCTTCTTCATGGGGGTGGCCATGATCTTTTTCGTGAAGAAAATCGTGCAGCCCCTGATCAAGCGCCCGGAGGATTATTATGGCGACCTCTGAGATGGCTTTTATCCATCCCTCCGTGGCCTTCATCATCGCGGCCGTGGTTTTGCCGTTCCTGCCCAAAGGCGGCGGCGGCAGGACCCTGGCCCGGGTGCTGATGCTCATCCCGCCGGTGATCGCCATCTACGCGGCTTTCACCAACGTCCCCGGCACCTACGCCACCGTCCAGTGGCTGGGCCAGACCCTGACCATGGGCCGGCTGGACGCCATGAGCGGCGTCTTCATCCAGGTTTTCGCCGTCATGTCCCTGGCCGGCCTGATCTTCGCCCTCCATGTGGAGGACCGCTGGCAGCATGTGGCCGCCATGTTCTACGTGGGCGGGGGCCTGGGCTGCGTCCTGGCCGGCGATTTCCTGACCCTGTTCCTGTTCTGGGAAATCATGGCCGTGGCCTCCACCTTCCTGGTGATGCTCAACCGCACCCGGGAATCGGTTTTGGCCGGCTTCCGCTATTTCCTCTACCACGTCCTGGGCGGCCTGTTCCTTTTGGCGGGCATTGTCCTGCGGTATAAAGCCACCGGGAATTTCGTCTTCGACGCGGCGCTGCCCTTCGGCCTGCCGTGGGGCGGGGCCATCCACAACTGGCTCATCCTCACCGGCTTCTGCGTGAACGCGGCCATGATTCCCCTCCACGCCTGGCTGCCCGACGCCTACCCCCGGGGGACCGTGACCGGCTCGGTCTTCATGTGCGCCTTCACCACCAAGACCGCCGTCTACGTCCTGATGCGCGGCTTCTACGGCTGGGAAGTCTTGGCCATCGGCGGGACGGTCATGGCCATCTACGGCGTCCTGTACGCGTCGATGGAAAACAACGCCCGCCGCATCCTCTCGTATCACATCGTCTCCCAGGTGGGCTACATGGTGGCCGGCATCGGGGTCGGGACGGCCATGACCCTGAACGGCGCGGCCGCCCACGCCTATGCCCACATCCTGTATAAGGGTTTGCTCTTTATGTCGGCCGGCGCGGTTCTCTACAGCGCGGGCACGGCCAAGCTGGATGAGTTGGGGGGGCTGGCCGGGCGCCTGCCGTGGGTGATGGTCATGTACATGGTGGCCGCGCTGTCGATCTCGGGCATGCCCATTTTCAACGGCTTCATTTCCAAGACCATGACCATCGCCGGCGCGGCCGAGGCCCACCGGACCTGGATCGCCCTGGGCCTGGAAGTCGCGGCCATGGGCACCTTCATTTCTGTCGGCCTTAAGTTG
This sequence comes from Candidatus Adiutrix sp., assembly GCA_031549025.1. Lineage (GTDB taxonomy): Bacteria > Desulfobacterota > Desulfarculia > Adiutricales > Adiutricaceae > Adiutrix. The sequence goes on from JAVBQN010000080.1 coordinate 14,934, forward strand.
CCCTACTTCGCCTTCTGGGGCGGGAAGCCTTTGGACATGAAGCGCGAACTGAAGCCCATCCCGGCCAACATGTACGTGGGCATGGCCATCCTGGCCGTCCTCTGCATCGCCCAGGGGGTCTATCCGGAGATGCTTTACAAGTATCTGCCGTTCCCCATGACCGAGGCCAACCATAATATCTATCATCCCTGGACGCTGTGGAGCGTCTTGCAGTCCTCCATGCTTCTCGGGTTCGCCGGCCTGGCCTTCTACGTCATGCGCGGAGTCATCACGCCGCACAAGGCCCTGAACCTGGATTTCGACTGGTTCTACCGCCTCGTCGGCCGGGCCGTGATGGCCCTGGTCTGCCAGCCCGCGGCCTTCATCGACAACATCTGGACCAACGTGTATAACACCGTGGGGATCCGCTTCCTGAAGGTCGTGGCCGCCTTCACCGTGTTTTTCGATCGCGGCGTCATCGACGGGGTGCTGGACAACACCGCCTACGGCGTGCGCGGGGTGGGCCGCCTGGGGGCCGCGCTCCAGAACGGGCGCCTCCAGCTCTACCTGGGCATGATGGTGACCTTCATCGTGGTCGTCCTGGCCCTGGTTCTGTATTGCCGGTAGCGCTCAATGTCGCCTATTGTAAAAAGCAAGTCGCCCCGGAGAGGGCGACGGAGCGAAGCGACTGGTGGACAAGCCACGGCGGCATACGCCGGGCAAAAATCACATTTTTTGTCCGGCTACGGCCAGCCGCGTCAAGCTGACCAGGCTGTATTTCAAAAGATTGGATATGCCGATGCCTTCTGAAACCTTCTCGTACCCGGTGTTGACTGTCCTGACCTTCTGGCCGGTGGCGGCGGCGTTCGCGCTGGCCCTGGCGAAGACCGACTTGGGCGTGCGCCGCTGGACCCTGGCCGCTTCGATCATCGAAGTGGCGCTGGCCTGGCCCCTGGTGGGTTTTCAAAAAATCCCCGGGTTCCAGTTCGTGGAGCTCCACCCCTGGGTGGAGGCCTGGGGGCTTCAGTATTACATGGGGGTGGACGGCATCAGCATCATGATGATCTGGCTGTCGATCCTGACGCTGCCGGTGTGCGTCCTGTGCTCGTGGACCTACATCGGCCGGCGGATCAAGGAATTCCACGTGTGCCTGCTTCTCATGACCACGGCCTGCGTGGGCGTTTTCAGCGCCCTGGACCTGGTCCTGTTCTACGTCTTCTGGGAAGCTTTGCTCATCCCCATGTACCTGATGATCGCGGTGTGGGGCGCGGACGACCGGCGCTACGCCTCGCTGAAGTTCTTCCTCTACACCCTGGCCGGCTCGACGCTTCTGCTGGTGGCCATCGCCGCCCTGCGCATCGAGGGCGGCACCTTCTCCATCCCCGAATTGATGGACAAGGTCTTCCCCTTCCGCTTCCAGTTCTGGGTGTTTTTGGGCATGGGCATCGCCTTCGCCATCAAAGTGCCCATGTTCCCGTTCCACACCTGGCTCCCGGCGGCGCACGTCCAGGCCCCCTCGGCGGGGAGCGTCATCCTGGCGGCGGTCCTTTTGAAAATGGGCACCTACGGCTTCCTGCGCTTCTCGCTCCCCCTGACCCCGGCGGCCAGCGAGTACTTCGCGCCGATGATGATCGCCCTGTCCCTGGCGGCCATCATCTACGGCGGGGCCATCGCCCTGGGCCAGGAGGACATCAAGAAGCTGGTGGCCTATTCCTCGGTGGCCCACATGGGCTTCGTGACCCTCGGCATCTTCCTTTTCAGCGTGCGGGGGATCGAAGGCGCCATTGTCCAGATGCTCAACCACGGCATCATCACCGGGGCCCTCTTCATGCTCATCGGCACCGTCTACGAGCGCAGCCACAGCCGGTCCATTGCCAAGAATATGGGATTGGGGAAATACCTCCCGGCCTTCATGTTCTTCTGGGGCCTGTTCGGCCTGGCCTCCTTCGGCTTCCCGGGCACCAACGGCTTTGTGGGCGAATTCCTGGTCATCGCCGCGGCCCTGGACACCACCACCGTCATCGGCGGGGTGAACGTGCCGTTGGTGGGCCTTCTGACCATCCCCGGGGCCATGCTGGCGGCGGCCTACGTGCTGAAAGTCACCCTGAAGATGGCCTGGGGCAAGCCCAGCTCGGCCAAGGAAAAATACTGGAAGGACCTGAACGGCCGCGAGTGGTGCTACCTGGTCTTGCCGGCCGTGTTCGTCATCTACCTCGGGCTGGCCCCCACGGGCCTCATCACCACCATCGATCCCTCGATCGAGTCCACTGTGCAAACCTTCCATGAACGCAAAATAGAACGGCCCGATCAGACCCTGACCATCGGCCCCGGCTCGAGCGCCTCGGTGACGGTCGGTTTTGACGAAGCGCGGGAGCCCAGATCATGACCACCACGGACCTGAATTTCGATATTCTGCTGCTGTTGCCGGAACTGGCCCTGTTCCTCCTGGTCCTGTTCCTGTTCGGGGCGACCATCACGGGGGTGGCCAAAAACGAGGGCGCGGCCAAGCTGGTGCTGAACTGCCTCCCGGTCCTGACCGTGGCCGTGATCCTGATGGCCGTGGTGGGCCTCACCGGCCAGGGGGTCATGTTCTGGGGCAGCTACCGCATCGATACGCTTTCCCAGTTTTTTAAACTCCTGGTGGCCGCCGGCTTCTGCGTGGCCGTGGTCAACGCCCGGCGCCAGCCCACCCTGGAAGAGGGCCAGCGGCTGGACTACTTCCTGTTCCTGTCGTTCTCGGCCTGGGGCCTGGTGATGATGGCCTCGGCCGCCGAACTGATCACCATTTATCTCGCGATGGAATTGGCCTCGTACAGCCTCTACGTCCTCATCCCCCTGCGGGCCAAGGACAAGGCGGCGGCCGAGGCGGGCATCAAATACATCCTCTTCGGCGCGGCGGCGACGGCGTTGGCTCTCTACGGCCTGTCGTGGATCATGGCCAGCCAGCACACCACCTACATCGCCGAACTGGCCGGCCAGGACTGGTCCTTCGCGACCAACCCCCTGGCCGCGCTCGGCCTGGCCCTGTTCCTGGGCGGCATGTTCTACAAGCTGGCCCTCTTCCCCTTCCACTTCTGGTGCCCGGACGTGTACCAGGGGGCCTCGAACGAAACCGCCGCCTACGTGGCCACGCTTCCCAAGCTGGGGGCCATCGTGGTCCTGGTGCGGCTGGGCGCGCTCCTGACCCCGGGGAGCGACCTGACCAACCTCGTGGCCGTCCTGGCCGCCGTATCCATGACCTTCGGCAACCTCTGCGCCCTGGCCCAGAAGGACTTGAAGCGCATGCTCGGCTTTTCCTCCGTGGCCCACGCCGGCTATATCCTGGTGGGCCTGGTGCCGGGCACGCCCGAGGGCCTGGCCGCCGCCTCGTTCTACGCGGTGGCCTATCTGTCCATGAACCTTCTGTGCTTCTGGATCATCAGCCGGGTGGCCCCGGACGGCCGGAACCTCACCTACCGCGACTTGAACGGCCTCTCGCGCCGCTCGCCCTGGCTGGCTCTTTCGTTGGCCGTGGCCGCCTTTTCCCTGGTGGGCCTCCCGCCCACGGTGGGCTTCATCGGCAAGCTCTGGCTGGTCACCGGGGCCTGGGGCCACGGCTATGACTGGCTGGTGATCATCCTGTGCGTGAACGCGGCCCTGGCCATCTTCTATTATCTCTCCCTGATGCGCCACGCCTACACCGAAGGCGAGGACGACCCCTTGCGCGGGGCGGCCCCGGATACGAGCCTCTTCAGCTCCCTGGGCGCCGTGGCCCTGGCCATCGTGGTGGTGATTCTGGGTATTCTGCCGGCCCCGGTTTTCGATGTGGCTCTGGAGGCCGGCCAAGCCCTTTTGCCCTGACTTTTGGAGCAATCTTTTTGACGGGCCTCGGGCGGAGTGAAGAGTCATTCCGCCCTCTTTTATTGGAAGGATGTTTGCGGTATGCTGATTTTGAAAACAGTTCCAGAGGTTCGGGCCGCCGTGGCGTCGGCCCGGAAGAACGGCGCCTCCATCGGCCTGGTGCCGACGATGGGGGCGCTCCATGACGGCCACGCTTCCCTCATCCGGGCGGCCTGTGCCGAGAACGACTTCGTGGTGGTCAGCGTCTTCGTCAACCCCACCCAGTTCGCCCCCACCGAGGATCTGGCCGCCTATCCCCGCACCCTGGAAAAGGACTGCGCGCTCGTCGAATCCCTGGGCGGCCGGGCCGTGTTCGCCCCGCCGGTGACGGAGATGTATCCCGAGGGCGACAGCACCTGGGTGGAAGTCGCCGGCCATTTGACGGGCATCCTCTGCGGCCGCTCCCGGCCCACCCACTTCCGGGGCGTGGCCACGGTGGTCACCAAACTCTTCACCATTGTCCAGCCCGACCGGGCCTATTTCGGCCAGAAGGACGGCCAGCAGGCCCAGGTCATCCGCCGCCTGATAACCGACCTGTTCCTGCCTGTGGAACTGCGCATCATGCCCCTCGTCCGGGAAGCCGACGGCCTGGCCTTAAGCTCGCGCAACGCCTACCTTTCGGCCGAGGAGCGGCCGCAGGCCCTGGCGCTCTCGCGGGCCCTCAAGGAGGCCGAGGCCATGATACAAGGCGGCCAACGCAATAAAAAAACCTTGCTGGACCGCATCACCGCCGTTATCCGCAGCGCGCCCCTGGCCGCCCTCGACTATGCCGAGGCATACACCTTCCCCGATCTGACGGAAACCGGGGAGCGGCTGTCCGGCCGGGTGTTCATCGGCCTGGCCGTGAAGTTCGGCGGCACCCGGCTCATCGACAACCTGGTGGTGGATTGCGGCGAGTAGCCCCCGGAGACTCCCCGCCAAAAAAGCGAAACCCCGCATCGGCGGGGTTTCGCTTTTTTGGCGGAATGATGGCCGGCGATTACTTCAGGGCCAGCAGAGCCTCTTTCACCCGGCCCAGGCCGCGTTTGATGTCCTCGTCACTGACGGCGTAGCTGATGCGCAGGGTCCGGTCGTCGCCGAAGCCGCTGCCGGGCACGATGGCCGCCCCGGCCTGGTCCAGGAGGTAGTCGGCCAGGTCGTCGGACCCTTTGACGGCCTGGTCGCCATTCTTGCGGCCGAAATAGGCCGACACGTCGGGGAAGACGTAGAAGGCGCCCTGGGGCTTGGGGCAGGTCACGTTCGGGATGTCGGCCAGAAGACCCAGGATCAGATCGCGCCGCCGCTTGAAGGAGGCCACCATTTGCGGCACCGAGTCCTGGGGGCCATTGAGCGCGGCCACGGCCGCCTTCTGGGCGATGGAGCAGGGGTTGGAGGTGCTGTGGCTCTGAATCTTGGCCACGCCCCGGGCCAGCTTTTCCGGCCCGGCCAGGAAGCCGATGCGCCAACCGGTCATGGCGTAGGTTTTCGATACCCCATGGGCGATGACCACCCGGTCGGCCAGAGAGGGTTCCAGCATCAGGAGGTTACTGAATTTGAAGTCGTCGAAGATGATCTTCTCATAGATGTCGTCGCTGATGACCCAGAGGTCGTGCTTGACGATCAACGGCACCAGGGCCTTGAGCTGCTCGGCGCCGTAGGCCATGCCCGTGGGGTTGGAGGGGGAGTTGATCAGGAGCCCCCGGGTGCGGGGGGTGATGGCCGCTTCCAACTGCTCGGGGGTGAGGCAGTAGCCGCCGGCCGCCGTGGTCGGGACCAGCACCGGGGTGGCCCCGGCCAGGATGACCATGGGCGGGTTGCTGACCCAGGTCGGGGCCGGGATGACCACTTCGTCGCCGGCCTGGAAAAGCCCCTGGAAGATATTGTAGAGGGTGTGCTTGCCGCCGTTGGACACCACGATCTGGGAGGGCTTGAACTCCAGGCCGTTATCGCGCCGGAACTTTTCGCAGATCGCCTCTTTCAGCTCCACCGTGCCGTCGGCCGGGGTATAGCGGGTGAAGCCGTCCCGGATGGCCTTGACGCCCGCCTCCCGGATGTGGTCCGGGGTGTCGAAGTCCGGCTCGCCGATGCCGAAGCCGATGACGTCCAGGCCCGAGGCTTTCATGGCCTTGGCCTTGGCGTCCAAGGCCAGGGTGGGGGAGGCGGCGATGAGATCCAATCTTGAAGCGAGCTGAGGCATGTTTCTACTCTCCCTTGGTATGGTCGGTCTTCAGTCCGAATCGACATTCTGATACAACACTGCGAATGAACTGGATTATTGTGGTTCCGCGGAAAGCCGGCCCGGGTGGGAAAAATTTGACGCCCGCCGACGGGCGCGACCGGGGGACCGACGCCTTAAAATACTGTCAATGGCTATGATTTTCAAGTCTTTTTTTCGTCATATCCGAAGTGTCTAATTTTTGGCCCCTGACTTGCTAATTAACCGGCAGATACCGGTCGCCCGGACCCGCTTTGGCCGGGGCCTCCGGTCCGACCATCATGCACGAGGAGGTGCTGTATGCCCTATATCTATTCCGGAGTCTGCCTGGCCGCCATGTTCGGGTCCATCATTTATGAACACCGCCGCCTGAAGCGGGAAGAATCGAAGCTGCGGGAGACCATGAAGAGCCTGGCCGATCAGGCCAAGTCCGAAATGAGCCGTCCCGCGTCCGCGCTGCCGATCCTGAACCTGATATGAGCCGGGTTCGGACCTTGACAAACGTCTCTTTTTTGACAATACTTGACCGAAAGCGTGGGGGGAGGGATTGTTCCTCTCTCCGGCGCGGGTCCGTTCGGGGATGGAACCCATGACCAGCGTGATCAGTCTGGACACAGCGGCCAAACGGCCGCCATCCGGGGAGCCCCGGCCGCCGTTGTCGGCCGGCCCCGGGCCGGAGGCCGAGCTCATTCTCGTCTTCGCCTCCACCACCGAAGTGCTCAACGTCGAGGACCACCTCGAGGAACTGGACCTGCCCTTCGAACTGGTGCCCGTGCCCAAGGCGGTCAATCCCAATTGCGGCCTGGCCATCAGCTTCGCCGAACAGGTCCGGCCGGAGATCATGGCCGCCCTGGACGAGGGCGGGTTTGTCCCGACCGCGGCCTACCTGCGCCGGGGCGACGATTTTCAGCCTCTGACCGAATCTCGGGAGGAAGGGCGGGAGTCTCTGGCGCTTCAGAAGGTTCAGGCCGCGCCCCGGGCCGGAGTTCCGCCGTCCGCGCCGCCGTCATAGGCCGGGAGTATTGGGAAATGCGTGTTTTATTGCAGCGAGTGACCAGGGCCGGCGTCCGGGTGGAGGGTGAGGATATCGCCTCCATCGACGCCGGCCTTTTGTTGTTTCTGGGGGTAACCCATGGCGACACCCGGGCCGACGCCGATTGGCTGGTCGAGAAGGTCTCCGGCCTGCGCATCTTTGGCGACGAGGCCGGCAAAATGAACCGCTCGGTGCTCGACATCGGCGGCCAGGCGCTGGTGGTCAGCCAGTTCACCCTCTATGGCGACTGCAAAAAAGGCCGCCGCCCGGGCTTCGACCAGGCCGCCCCGCCCGACCTGGCCAATGAACTCTATGAATATTTCACGGGACAGTTGCGGGCCAAGGGATTGACCGTGGCCTCCGGCCGCTTCGCCGCCTACATGGAAGTCTCCCTGGTCAACGACGGCCCGGTGACTTTCATCCTCGATTCCCCCGACAAATAATGTACCCGGTCTCCACCATCGCGGCTCTGGCCACCCCCGCCGGGATGGGCGCGGTGTCGATCATCCGCCTTTCGGGCCCCGAGGCCCGGGCCGTGCTGGCTCGCGTCTTTACGCCCCTGGGCCCGGCTGAAGCCTGGCCCCCGCGCCTGATGCGCCTGGGCCGGGTGTTCGATCCGGACCGGAAGACGCTCCTCGACGAGGCCCTGGCCGTATGGTTTGAGGGTCCCCGCTCCTTCACCGGCGAGGACAGCGCGGAAATCCAGGGCCACGGCGGAACGGCCGTGAGCGCCCTGGTGCTCGCGGCCGCGCTCCGGGCCGGGGCCGTTCTGGCCGAGCCCGGCGAATTCACCCGCCGGGCCTTTATGAACGGCCGGCTGGACCTGGCCCGGGCCGAGGCCGTGGCCGATCTGGTGGCCGCCCGGAGCGCGGCCGAGATCGCCCTGGCCGCCCGCCAGTTGGCCGGGGGACTTTCCGAGCCGGTCGAGGCCATCCACCGAGCCATGTTCTCGGCCCTGGTGGAACTGGACGCAGCCATCGATTTCGGTGAGGATGTGGACTCGCCGGACCTCGCCGCCCTGAAACGCCGCCTGGCCGACGAGGCCCTGGCCCCGCTGGAAAAGCTGCTGGCCGACGGCCGGGACGGGCGGCTCTTCCGGGAGGGGTTGAGCCTGGCCCTGGTGGGGGCCCCCAACGTGGGGAAATCCAGCCTGTTCAATGCTTTGGCCGGGGCCGACCGGGCCCTGGTCAGCGCCTCGCCCGGCACCACCCGCGATTTCATCAGCACCGAGGCCGTCTGGGGCGGCCTGCGGGTGGAACTGTGCGACACCGCCGGCCTCTCGGCCACGCCCCTGGATGACCTCGACGCCCGGGGCCAGGAGCGGTCTCGCGCCCAACTGGCCCGGGCCGATCTGGTCCTCTGGGTCCGCGATTGCCAGGCCGGCCCGGATGGCCCAGAGGGCGTGGACCCGGCCGCGCTGCCCGCCGGCCGCACCCTGGTGGTCTGGAACAAGGCCGACCTGGCCCCGCCGCCGGCCGGGCCGGGGCCGGCCGAACCGGGATTCGATGTCCTGACGGTGTCCGCCCACACCAGGCACGGGCTCCCGGAACTGAAGGCGGCCATCCTGAAACTGGCCACGGGCCGGGACCGCCCCGAACCGCCGGCCGTGGTGCCCAACCTCCGCCACCAGGCCGCCCTGGCCCGGGCCGGGGAATACCTGGCCGCCACCCTCCGGGCCGTGGACGAGGGCCAGCCCCCGGACATCTGCGCCTACGAGCTGAAGTCGGCCCTGGACGCCCTGGGCCAGATCCGGGGCCGGACCGCGCCGGACGACATTCTCCAGGCCATTTTCAGCCGCTTCTGCCTGGGCAAATGAAAGGGGATCGACCATCATGCGGCCCGATGAACGAGATGTGATTTTCGCCCGGATGTCCTACGCGCCCGGGAGTCCCGAATACCGGGAATACTACGGACGCCGCCCGGAGCGGGAGGCCTTCGACGCCGCGCTGCGCGGAATGCCGCCCCTGGGCGGGCCGGAGACGCCCACCTTCAACCCCCTGGTCACGCCGGTGGCGGACGGGGTTTTTTCGCTTCTGGCCGGGCTCCACCCCCTGACGGACGGCCCGGCCGCGGAAAATAAGGTGGAAGCCTCGGCCGGCGATTTCACCCGCTGGCTGAAAGGCCTGGCCGCCGAGGCCGGGGCTTCGGCCTCGGGCGTCGTGGCTTTGACGGCCGATCACTACTATTCCCACCGGGGCCGGGGGGCTCACTATGGCCGGCCCATTGCCGAAGCCGATACACTCCCCCACGCCCTGGTGCTGGCCGTGCCCATGAATCCCGACCTCGTCCGCCAGGGCCCCAGGGCGCCGGAAATGGTCGGCACGGTGCTGGGCTATCTGGAGGCGGCCAAGGTGGCCCTGGCCCTGGCCTGGTCCGTGCGCCGGGCCGGCTATAGGGCCCGGGCCCACCTCGACGGCCACTACCTTTTGCCCCTCCAGCGCCTGGCCCGCGACGGCGGCCTGGGGGTGATCGGCCGGCACGGGCTGGTCATCACCGAGAAGCACGGCCCCTGCGCGCGCCTGGCGGCCATCGACACGGACTTGCCGCTTTGTCCGGACGCGCCCGAGCCCCGGGAGCGGGATGTGGTGGAGTTCTGCACCCTCTGCGGCCGCTGCGCCCGCCGCTGCCCGGCCGTGCCCAAAACCGACTGGCCGGGCCAGACCGTGGATGCGGACCTGTGTTTCAAACATTGGCGGCGGCGCGGCACGGACTGCGGGGTCTGCATCGCCGCCTGCCCCTTCACCGGCGGCCTCGATTGGGGGCGCCTGGCCACCCCGGCCGGCCGCGAAGAAACCCTGGCCGAGGTCGAGCGGGGCTCCGACTCCCGCCCGGACGTGGCCCCGCCGGTCTGGCTGACCCGGAGGTGAGGCCCGTGGACCGGCTCTTTCTTCACGTCTGCTGCGGCCCCTGCGCCGCCTATCCCCTGGAGTGGTTCCAGGCCCGGCGGCCGGGCCTGGCCCTGGAGCTGTGGTTCCACAACCCCAACATTCACCCCCAGGCCGAGTTCCGGCGCCGCCGCGACAGCTTGGCCTTCCTGGCCCTCCACCACGGCTTGGCCGTGGATTTTTCAACCTATGATCCGGCCGCCTTTCTGGCTGAGCTGTCGCAAACCCCCCAGGCGCCCGAGCGCTGCCGCCGCTGTTACGCCCTCCGTTTCGCCGCCGCCGCCCGCGAGGCCGCCCGGCGGGGCCACCAAGCCTTTGGCACCACCCTGGCCTTCAGCCGCCGGCAGAAGCACGAACTCATCGTCGAGGAGGGCCGCCGGGCGGCCGAGGCCGAGGGGCTCGAGTTCTATTATGAGGACTGGCGCCCGGGCTGGTCGCGCGGGCACGAAATCGCCCGCGAACTGGGGCTGTATCGCCAGAATTACTGCGGTTGCCTCTTCAGCGAACTGGAGCGCTGAGGTTTTGGCCGTATATTATTTTGTATAAAACGGTTTTCTGTGCTACTATATTTAGAATGTGTCGAAAGGCGGCCCGGCTCTGGCCGCGAATTCGAAAAGAGTATTTGACGTGTCGGAGGTGACGGCGTCGCCGTCGCCCGGCGGGGAAAAAAGATGTCCGCCAATATCGAAGCCATAATCGACCCGCAAGTCGCCTCCCGCATCAAGGAGATCGGCCGGCTGTCCACCCTGCCGCAGGTCACCTGGGAGTTGATGCGCCTGTTGAGCGACGAAACCACCTCGCCCGAAGACCTCCAGAAAGTGGTGGAGCAGGACCCGGCCCTTTCGGCCAAGGTCATCAGCCTCGGCAACTCCGCCTACTACGGCCTCCGCACCCCGGCCACCACCATTTCCCGGGCCATCGTCATCATCGGCTTCAAAGAACTGGAATTTCTGGCCCTGGGCCTGGGCCTGGCCGACACCTTCGATCTGCGCAAGGTGCCGTACGGCTTTGACGGCGAGGCTCTGTGGCTTCACAGCCTTTCGGTCTCCTGGGCCGCGCGGGAGGTGGCCGCGGCCACCCGTCTGGTGGAGCCGGGCGAGGCCATGCTGGCGGGTCTCCTGCACAACCTCGGGCAGATCATGCTGGTCACCCACTTCACGGTGCAGCTCCAGAAAGTGATGAGCTACGTGGAGGAGGGCCACACCTACGCCGAGGCCGAGGCCGACCTGGGCCTGTGGCACGAGGCCGTCGGCTATCTCCTGGCCAGGAATTGGGCCATGCCCCAGTACCTTCAGGACGTCATCCTGTATCATCACCGCCCCGAACTGGCCACCGGCTCCCTGAACACCGTTTCGGTGGTCAACCTGGCCGTGCAGCTGGTGAGCCTGACCGATTACGCCCTGGAATACGAAACCCCTTCCCCCACCGCCCCGACCTATGTTGACGTCATCCCCCGGATGAGTAAAGAGGAAAAAGACAAGATACTGGAAAAGCTGAAAAATACCCTGCCCCTTATGGCCCCCACCTGGCTGCAGATGATGGGCCCCGCCCGGAAATCCCGGCACTCGCGCCACTGATTGCCAAGATTTCTTTCGATGATTATATTTCAGAATCGGACCTACTGTCCGGGTCAACCCGAAGGGTGATCCGAACTGACGAAATATAGTGAAAAAATTCTTAATAATAGATATTATCTAGTCATCGAGATTGTTCCCCGTCGGCCTTGCGGCCGGTCCGCCGAAGAATAACGAGACTTGCGGAGAAGACGAATATTATGACCGATGGTTTCTGGCTGCTTCATGCCGACGGAGCTTCCCTGGGCAATCCCGGGCCCGGCGGCGCGGGCGCGGTGGTGTATGACGACGAAAATCAGATTCGGGCCGAGATTTCCCTCTACCTCGGCTCCCGGGTCACCAACAACGAGGCTGAATACCAGGGCCTCCTGGAAGGCCTGAAAAAGGCCCTCGACCTGGGCGCGGAAAAAATCCGCATCCGCATGGATTCCGAACTGGTGGTGCGCCAGGTCCTGGGCATCTACAGGGTCAAGAACTCCCGCCTGGCCGTCTTCTTCGAGGATGTCAAGGCGGCCCTGCGCCGGTTCAAGGACTTTGAAATCGCCCACGTGCGGCGGGAATACAACCAGGAGGCCGACGCCCTGGCCTCCCGGGCGGCCCGTTCCCCCAAGCTGAACAAAAAGTACGACGACTGACGAACCGCCCGGACCACCCGGGTGAATCGTCCACAAAACGCGTCCCCGGACGGCGGCTTTGGGCCGGGCCGGAGGCGGGCGGGCCGGATGGCCGCCGGGCGCTTCAACGCGCCGGGAGGAAAGTCCGGGCTCCACAGGGCAGGGCGCTGGGTAACTCCCAGCGGGGGCAACCCCGGGCAAGCGCAACAGAAAGCAGACCGCCCCGGTCCATTGGGACCGGGGTAAGGGTGAAACGGTGAGGCAAGAGCTCACCGGCCGGACGGGTGACCGCCCGGGCCAGGCAAGCCCCGCCAGGAGCAAAACCAAATAGGGCGGCGATAAGACGGCCCGTCTTGCCGCCGGGTAGGTCGCTGGAGCCGTGGGGTAACCCGCGGCCTAGAGGAATGGTCATCACCCCCACCACAGGGGGCACAGAACCCGGCTTACAGGCCCCCCGCCCCGGCCCGGCCCAAAGCCGCCCCGGGAACGCGTTGCAAGTGATAAAGGGCGTTTTGAAGATCGGGGGCTCCGCCCCCAAAACCCCGCAAGGGGGCGCGCCCCCTTTTTCAGCGTTCGCCCCGGGCCTTTGGTTCGGGGCGCTTTTATTCCTCATTCTTTTTTAGTCCGTCAGGCACCCAGCCCCGCCCCGGAAGGTATGGCAACGAATGTCCCAGCTCTGGTCCAGACTTTCGGCCGTGGTGGTGGCCGGCGGCAGCGGATCCCGCTTCGGCGGCGACCGGCCCAAACAATTGGCTTTGTTGGCGGGCCGGCCTGTGCTGACGCATACGCTGGCCGTGTTCGAGGCTTCGCCCCTGGTCACGGAAATCGTGCTGGTGCTGCCGGGCGACTGGCTGACGGCCATCGAGGACGAGGCCGTGCGGCCTTTCGGCTTCCGCAAGGTGAGGACTGTGGCCGGCGGGGCCATGCGGACGGAATCCACTCGCAACGGGCTGGCGGCCGCGACCGGGGATTTGATTTTGGTGCACGACGGGGTGCGGCCCCTGGTCACGGCGGCGATGATCGAGGCCGTGGCCTGGGCCGCCTGGGAGCACGGGGCCGCCCTGGCCGCCCTCCCGGCGCGGGACACGGTCAAGGCCGTGACGGGCGAGGGACTGGTGGAGGGGACGCTCGACCGAAGCCGCCTCTGGCTGGCCCAGACGCCGCAGGGCTTCCGCCGGGAGGTGCTGGCCGAGGCCCTGGGCGCCGCCGGCAAAGCCGAGGCCACCGACGACATCGGCCTGGTGGAGCGCCTGGGCCGGACCGCGAAAGTCGTGCCCGGCTCGCCCCGCAACCTGAAAATCACCACTCCGGAGGATTTGCGTATGGCTGAAGCGTTTCTGGCTCCGGGGCCGGCCCGTATCGGCCACGGCTATGACCTGCACCGCCTGGTCCCCGACCGGCCCCTGTTTCTGGGCTGTGTGGAAATCCCGTTCGAGCGCGGCCTCCTGGGCCACTCCGACGCCGACGTCCTGGCCCACGCCCTGGTGGACGCCCTCCTGGGCGCCGCCGGTTTGGGCGACATCGGCCAGCACTTCCCGGACAAAGACCCCGCCTGGGCCGGCGCGGCCGGGGCCACGCTCCTGGCCGAAACCATGCGCCAGGTGCGGGCCGCCGGCTTCGAACTCGTCAACGCCGACCTGACTCTGGTGGGCGAAAAGCCCAAAATCGGCCCCCACCGCCAGGCCATGCGCGACGCCACGGCCCGGGCCCTGAACGTCCCCCCCGATCTCATCAACATCAAAGCCACCACCACCGAAGGCCTGGAGGCCACCGGCCAAGGCCAGGCCCTGGCCGCCCACGCCGTGGCCGCGGTAGCGGTCAAAGCTTTTTAAAGATGAGCCACGCCTTCCCCACCCCGGCAAGGGATTCCCCACCTGAGACACGCCGAAACCGGCCGCCTTGGGCCGGTTTCGGAGGGGGTGCGGGGGGCGAAGCCCCGCTCTTCAAAAGCCTTTTGCCGCTAGAGCGTTTTGCATTCTAATTGCCATCCTCCATATGCAAAACGCCAATACATCCGGGCACTTTTCATTTCATGTCCATGACCTTTAAACAGAAAAGTGCTCTATAGCCTGAAGTCGCGGGCGCCCTGGCTGATGTTCTTGAGATAGCCGCTGACGAGGTGGCGGATTTTTTCTTTGGGGATGTTGTTGATCTCTTTGTTTATCAAGAGATCGCCCCGGGTTTTGGTGTCGGGGGAGGCGTAGTCCTCGAGGTATTCTTTCAGGGTGATGAGGGCGTTGGGGTGGCAGCAGTTCTGGATCTGCCCGGTTTTGCTTAAACTCATGAAGCGGTCGCCGGTGCGGCCCTCGCGGTAGCAGGCCGTGCAGAAGCTGGGGATGTAGCCCAGGCGCATCAGCCAGTTCACCACGTCGTCGAGGGGCCGGCGGTCGCTGACTTCGAACTGGGAGGAATTCTCCTCTTCGGGTTCGGGCTCGTAGTAGCCGCCCACGCTGGTGCGGGAGCCGCCGCTGATCTGGGAGACGCCGAGGGCCAGGACTTTTTCCCGGCAGGCCTGGCTTTCGCGGGTGCTGACGATGATGCCCGTGTAGGGCACGGCAATGCGGGCGCAGGCCACGATTTTGGCGAACGTGTCGTCGTCGATGCCGTGGTCGAAGATGGTGGGGTCGATGTCGTCGGCGCGGCGGATGCGGGGGACGCTCAGGGTGTGGGGGCCCACGCCGAAGGCCGCTTCCAGGTGCTCGCCGTGCATGAGCAAGGCCGCGAATTCGTAACGGTAGCGTTCCAGGCCGAACAGGACCCCCAGGCCCACGTCGTCGATGCCGCCCTGCATGGCCCGGTCCATGGCCTCGGTGTGATAGGCGTAGTCGTGCTTGGGCCCGGTGGGGTGGAGCTGGCCGTAGCTTTCCTTATGGTAGGTCTCCTGGAACAGGATATAGGTGCCGATGCCCGCGTCGCGGAGTTTTTTGTAATTCTCCACGGTGGTGCCGGCGATATTGACGTTGACCCGGCGGATGTCGCCGTTTTTGTGCTTCTGGCTGTAAATGGTCTGGATGGATTCCAGGATATATTCGATGGGGTTCATCTTCGGATCTTCCCCGGATTCGATGGCCAGCCGTTTGTGGCCCATGTCCTGGAGGGCCTGGATCTCGCGGGCGATATCGTCCTGGGTCAGCTTTTTCCGGGGGATGTGCTTGTTGGTGCTGTGGTAGGGGCAGTAGACGCAGCCGTTGATACAGTAGTTGGACAGGTACAGCGGGGCGAACATGACGATGCGGTGGCCGTAGATGTCCAGCTTGATCTTCCGGGCCAGGTCGAATATTTCCGCGTTCTTCTCGGGGATGTCGCAGTCCAGGAGCACCATGGCTTCGCGGTGTTCCAGGCCCCGGCCCTCCCGGGCCTTCTGGAGAATGCCCTCGATGAGCGGGAGGTTGTGACGGTTTTGGTCGGCCCAGGCCAGGGTGTCCAGCACCTCCTGGTGGTCGATGAATTCCTCGGCCTTCATGGATTTGGGGTCGTACATGGAGCTTCCTTTCTTGCGAGTCAGAGATTCTTTCCCGTCAGTTCGGCGGACCAGGCGGTACGGGCCGGATCAAACCGAGGCGTAGGCGGTTTTCACGGTGACGCCCGGCAGCCGGCCCAGTTTGCCGGACAGGGCGCTGATGGTGTCCTGGGGGGCGTCCACGGCCAGGCTGATGATGCTCACCTTTTTTTTCGGATACGGGAGCCCCAGACGGCCGATGATGGCCTCGGAATAATCGTGGAGGATGACGTTCAGCTTTTCCACCGAATCCGGATTTTCCACGATGATGCCGATGATGGCCACTCTGGTTTCCATGTCGGAACTTCCCCACAAAAAAAGCGCCGGCCAGGCGCAACGTTCCCCCTATCGGGATGGTCGGGCCTTTCGCCGCGAGCGTGGTCTTGGCGTCAGTAAAACCATGGTTCTCTCCCCTCGTCGGCAGACAGACTGGACTAGCGATTTGGGGGTTCTCTTACTCTTCCAGATTTCACGGTCATTGTCAAGATAAAACCGAAGGCCTCGCCGTCCACTCCCGGGTTCCGTATGAATATAAGGCGTCAGCCCGAAAAAATTGAGGATGCGCGAGGGGCAAAAGAGGGACGGTCAATCGAAGAGGGTCGGGGCGGGTTTGGTCCGGGGCCGGCGCCATTGGGGGGTAATATCCTGGCAGAGGCCGGGGGCCAGGCAATCCCAGAAGGGCGAGGGCGCGCCGGGCAGGCGCTGGCCGTAGAGGCGGCGTTCGAGGCCGCGGGTCAGGTAGAGGCGGTCCTTGGCCCGGGTCAGGGCCACGTAGAAGAGGCGCTTTTCCTCCTCCAGCCGGGCCGGGTCGGCCGCTTCGCCGGGGGCCAGGTAGGGGCAGAGGCCCTCCTCGGCGCCGATGACGAACACCAGCTTGAACTCCAGGCCCTTGGCCGCGTGCATGGTCAGGAGGTTGATCTTGTCGGCGGTCCAGTCCAGGCCGTCCACGGCGGTCAGGGGGTCGGGGCCGCACATCTGCCAGGCCAGGCCGGCCTCGTCCAGGGCCGCGGCTACCTCGGCGCCCAACGAACGCAGACGGAACAGGACGGCGATGTCGCTGAGCCCCAGGCCTGGCATGGCCTCCACGTCCTGCCGGCCGCCGCCTTCCAGGCCCAGCTTCAGAATCCCCAGGTGGGCGCACAGGCGGGCGACCACATAGGTCGCCTCGCGTTTGGGATTGGCCAGCGTGGCCCGGGTCAGGCGCGGGCCGGCGTCCGGCCGGGCGGTTTGCCGGCGCGGGCGGTCCGGCCGGGCCAGGAGGGATTCCCCGGCCTGGACAATGGTTTTGGTGGAGCGGTAGTTGGCGCCCAGGGCCACGCCGGCGACCCCGGGGCGGCGCGCCACCTGTTCGAAAAGGTCGGCCCGCGCTCCGCGAAAATGATAAATGCTCTGGTCCGGGTCGCCGATGACGGTGAGGAAGGCCGCCTCGGCCGCGTCGCCCGGGAGTTGGAGCCTTTGGATGAAGCTGTACTGGGCCGCGCTGAGGTCCTGGAATTCATCCACCAGGAGGGCCCGGGGCCGGGGAAAGGCCGGGGCGGGCGACGGTTCCGGGGCGGAGTCGAAGAGCCCGCCCTGGCCGGAGGACGCCCCGGCGGCGGGCGGGGCCGGGTCGGCCTCGAGGATCAGGTCGTCGAAATCCCACCAGCGGTTGGCCGCCAACGTCCGCTGATAATACTGGAACGCGGCCGGGAAATCCGCCGGGGCGCCCGCCGGGGGCGCGGCCGCTTCCGGCGCGCTTTTGGCCAGGCTCAGGAGGGCGGCCAAGGCCGGGGCTCTGAGGCCGGCCTTTTTAGCCGCCTTTTTGCGCAAATCCTCCAGCCAGTCCTCGGGGGCCAGGTCCCAATCCGGCTTTTGCGATTTTAATATTTCGTAGGCCAGGGCGTGGAGCGTGGCTACCCGCACCTTCCGGCTTTCGGGGCGGAAGGGCAGGGCCGCGGTCAGGCGCGGGCCCAGTTCCTGGGCCGCCTTTTTGGTGTACGTGGTCAGGATCATCTCTTCCGGCCGGACCAGGCCCTCCCGCAGCAGCCAGGCCGCCCGGTGGACCAGCACCCGGGTTTTGCCGCTGCCCGGGCCAGCCTGGACGGCCAGGACCGGGGCCCGGCTGGTGACGGCCAGGCGCTGGGCCTCGTCCAGCCCGTCCAGCAAAAGGTCACCCTGCACCAGGGACAAGAGCGGCGGGGCCGGCGGCCCGGCCTCTTCCATCGGGGCCAGATCCGGCGCGGGCGCGGCCGGCGCGGCCGGGGGGGGGAGGACGGATTTTTTCGATCGGGCCGAGGCCCCGGCCTCGAACAGCCGGCCCTGGCCGCTCAGCTCGGCCCGCTCCTCGGACCGGATGGCCAGGACCGTGCCGAACTGGCCGTCAAAGCCGCCGTGGGCCTCGATCTCACCGCGCCGCATCCGGTCCACGGCCAGGCGCAGAAGGGGCCCGGCCGCGTCCTCGATCTGGTCCAGCGGCGTTTCCAGAAGCAGCTTGAATTCGCTCCCGAAATCCCCCACCAGCCGCTCGAAGGCCTGGGCCACCCGTTTGCTCTGGGCTCCCTGGCCGAAAACCTGGCCCAAAATTTCCGGAAGGGGGATGAGGTGGTGGTCGGGCAGCCGGTCGGCCAACGGCTCGCTCCGGTCGGCCAGTTCGGTCACCCGGTGCAAAACGCCGATGGTCAGCGGCCGGCCGCAGACCGGGCAGCGGCCGGCCAGGGCCTTGGTCTCCTCCGGGGTCAGGGGCGGACCGCAGCCGAGGTGACCGTCGAGGTGGTATTTGCCTTCTTCCGGAAAAAATTCCACCGTGCCGCCCAGGCCGGGCCCGCCGGCCAGGGCGGACCAGAGGTTGGCCCGGGTGAGGGGGCCGGTGAGGATGGTGGCTTCGCGGCCGAGCTTTTCCGGGCTGTGGGCGTCGGAAGAGGAGACCAGGGCGTAGCGGTCCAGGGCCGAGATCAGGCGGTTCATGCCCGGGTCGCTGGAAAGGCCAGTCTCCAGGGCGGTGATGTGGGGACTGAGGTCGCCGAAGCATTCCTCCAAATGGTCGAAGCCGCTCTTGGCCCCGAAGAGGGAAAACCAGGGGGTCCAGATGTGGGCCGGCACCACCACCATGTCCGGGTGGGTGTGGAGGGCGATTTCCAGAATCTGGCGGGCCGGCATCCCCAGGATGGGCCGGCCGTCGGATTCCACATTGCCCAAGGCGCCCAGGGTTTTCGAAAAATTTCCGGCGGCCTCCAAATCCGGGGCGATGACGACCAGGTGGATTTTGCGGGTGCGGCCGTCCTGCTTGTAGATGGCCGAAACTTCGCCGGTGGGGACGAACCGGGTCCCGTGGGGCTGGTCGTTCAGGCTGTAGAAGCCGTCGTCGCGGAGGGTGAGGTTTTCGGCCAGCTCGCGCAGCCAGCCGGGATGGGTCAAATCGCCGGTGCCGATGAGGCTCAACCCCTTATATCCGGCCCACAGGCTGAGGCTGGACGGGTTCAGGGCCGAGGAGGTGGCCCGGGAAAAGCGCGAGTGGATATGGAGGTCGACGTAGGGCATAATCCTTTACTGATCCACCCGGACGCCGCGCAGGCTGGCCGCCCAGCCCTCGGTGATGCGCACCGGCACCACCCGGCCGATGAGCTCCGGCGGGCCGTCGAAATGGACCAGCTTATAGTTGCGGGCCCGGCCCGTGAGCTGGCCTCGGTAGCGGTCCGAAACCTTTTCCACCAGCACTTCCAGGATCCGGCCCACCTGGGCCGCGTTCTTGGCCAGGGTGATGGCTTTCTGCCGCTCCTGGAGAAGGGCCAGGCGGCGGCCTTTCTCCTCCTCGGGAATCTTCCCCTCCATCCGGGCCGCCTTGGTTTGGGGCCGGTCGCTGTATTTGAAAGAGAAGAGGGCGTCGTAGCCCACGGTGTCGAGTAAGTTCATCGTCGCCTGGAAGTCGTCCTCGGTCTCGCCCGGAAAGCCCACGATGATGTCCGTGGTCAAGACCAGGTCGGGCCGCGCGGCGCGCAAATCGTCCACCAGCCGGAGGTAGGATTCCCGGGTGTATTTCCGGCCCATGGCCGTGAGCACCCGGTCCGACCCGGACTGGACCGGCAGGTGCAGGCTCTCGCACAGGGCCGGGAGGGTGCCGAAAAGCCTCACCAGTTCCGGCGGGAAATCCTTGGGGTGGGAGGTGGTGAAGCGCAGCCGCCGCACCCCCGTGGCCGCCACCTGTTCCAGCAATTCCGGAAAAGTGGGGGCCCCGGCCAGTCCCCGGCCGTAGGAATTGACGTTCTGGCCCAGGAGGGTGATGTCCTCCACCCCGTCGGCCACCAGACGCCGCGCTTCGGCGACAATGTCCCCGGCCTCGCGGCTCAGTTCCGGCCCGCGCAGGTACGGCACCACACAGTAGGCGCAGTAATTGTCGCAGCCCTGCATGATGGTCACCGAGCCGGTGAGGCGGGCGGCGGCCCCGGCCAGTTCCGAGGCGGCCCCCCCGGCGCAGCAGGAGGACTGGTCCTCGGGCTGGCAGCCGGCGTCGTCAAGCACGCCCGGAGCCGAGGCCCGGGCCGCGTCCGGCGCGGCGGCCAGGCCCAGGCCCTCGAGGTTCTCCCGGCTCCAGGCCGGGCGGTCGCCGGCGCCGGTGAGGGCCAGGCGGTTCCGTTCGGCGGCCAGGCGCTCGAGGCGGTCCGGGATTTCGGGCAGGTGCTGGGGACCGATGACCAGGTCCAGCCAGGGGGCGTGGTCCAGAAGGGCCCGCCCCTCCTGTTCGGCCACGCAGCCGCCCACGGCCAGGATCAGATCGGGGTTTTTCTGTTTCAGGGGCCGCACCTGTTCGAGGTGGTTCAGGACCCGCCGGGCGGCCTTTTCCCGGATGGAGCAGGTGTTGAAAAAGATGAAGTCGGCGTCCTCCCGCCGGTCGGTCAGGGCCCAGCCCCGGGCGGACAACAGTTCGCCCAGGCGGCCGGAATCGTATTCGTTCATCTGGCAGCCGAAGGTGATGAGGCAGGCCGTTTTGGTCTCGGACATAATGCTAATCCTACAGATAAATTGTAAAACGCTCTAGAACTGAAGTTTATCACCCACCAGCAGCGGCCGCCAGGCCGGTTTCCGGGCCAGGCGATTGACGGCCGAGGCCACCGCGAGGGCGAAAACCAGCCGGGCCCCCAACAGCCAGAAGAGGGAGCCGCCCAGGGCCCACATCAGGAAGGTGTCTTCCACCATGGAATGGAACACGGCCATGAGCATCATGGCCCCGAAGATGTCCCGGGGGGATATGTGGCCCGAGCGGCTCTCGGCCACGATCAGGCCGCCGCCCAGGGCCAGGCCCAGGACGCAGCCGATGACGGTGACCATCATCGCGTTCTCGCCGACCCCGGCCCAGCGCAAGGGCGGGCCCAGAACCTTGGAGATCAGGCGGGTCAGCTTGAGGTGCTTGACCAGTTCCATAAACAACATCAAGGCTTCCACCAACACCAGGATCATCAGCAGCTGCCTGACGGAATTGAAGATCCAGTCGCCCCAGGAGGGCACCAGGTCGGTGGCCGCCTGAAGGGCCGGCATGACGGCCGAGGGCCCCGCGCCCCAGCCGATGAGGGCCGCGCTCCGGCTGATGATGAGGCCGAACGCGACGGCGGACACGAGGCGGAACACCGACACGCGCCAGAAGGAAAGCCCCGTGGCCCGGCAGACCTGACCTTCGATGAACAGGCCGTGGCACAGAAGGCACAGGGCCCCCAGGGTGGTGGCCTGGCTGAGGCTCAAGGGGTCCATGACGGGCATAAGGCCGATGAAGACGGTAACCGGGACGTACAGGTTGGCCACGATGGCCGACACCCACACCAGGGCGGTTTCCGGGGGCAGGTTCAAGAGGGCCATGATGGGTTTGAAAACGGCGGCCACGTAGGGGATGAGGTCGAAATACATCAGGAGCCGGGTCAGAATCATGGCCGGCACGCTCAGCTTGGTGACGAAGAGCCAGGCGTCGAAGCCCCGTTTCAGGGTGGCCAGCAGGTGGGCGCCGGCGCGGGCGAGGAGGGTTTGTTCCATGACTTCCCCAAGCGTGGTGGAGCCTCAGGGGTGAGGCCGTGTAAATTTTATATTATACCACAGTCCCGATCCCACGGAAAATAAAAAGGGCCACCGCCCGGGTGGCCCTAAAAAATTCGGGAAAGTCAGGAACCGGCCCGACGCCTCAGGCTTTATCGGCGGCCTTGTCGGCGGTTTTGGGCGCGGCCGCCTCGGAAGTCGCGGCCGGTTTGGCCTCGGCGGAGGTCTCCTTGGACGGCGGCTGGGTGGAGCTGTTCTGGCCCTTGTAATCGGTGACGTACCAGCCGCTGCCTTTCAACTGAAAGCTGTTCATGCTCATCAGCTTTTCGACGTGCCCGCCGCAGGAGGGGCACCCGGTCAAAGGCGCGTCGGAAAATTTCTGCAGAACCTCGGTGGTTTCGCCGCATTTTTCACACTGATACTCATAGATCGGCATGGTCTTCTCCTTAAGAATTCGCCGGCCGTTTTCCCGGCGACCCGGTTTTTCCAAATTCTAATGTAGGCATTTTGGATGAAATGTCAAGGGGGGGGCTTCAGGGCCAGGCTTACGCATCCCTGGCCGCACGGCCCGGCTGGTTCCGTGCGGCCAGGGAAAACTGAGAAGCATGTTGATTGAGGCGGCTTGGATTATGACGAGAAGAGAGACTTGGGCGGCGGAATTCTATAACCGCATTCTTCTAATTTCATTGACTCTCAATAGCCCCTGTTTTACAAATAAGAGAAGAGGCCTGGAAAGAGAAGAAAACGGAACCACATCGCTTCAGGCTTGACCTCTGACCACATAGGGATGCGTACGCCCTGGCGGAGCGGCCGGTAAATGATTGACGGCAGGACGAAATAAGTATATCATTATCAACGTCTCACCCAGGCCGCCCGCCAGCGGGCCGGCCCCAGGGCGACCCGGAGAGGTACCGAAGAGGCCGTAACGGGGACGACTCGAAATCGTCTTGTCGGTGATGAGCCGGCACGTGGGTTCGAATCCCACCCTCTCCGCCAGAATCAAAAATCAGCAAGGCTCTCAAAGGACCAAAGCCCTTGAGAGCCTTAGCTTTTTAGGTAATTTAAAAGGGTAAACCCCCGGCTCTGCCGGGGGACTCATGGAGTTTGACAGATACGGGAACGGGCTCGATCCTAACCCTGTGAACCGCTCAAAGTTTACAGGAGGAAAGAGCCCGTGGAAGATGCGAAAAGTTTATGCCACAGCCGTTGGGATTGCAAGTATCACATAGTATGGATTCCGAAATATCGACGCAAAGTGATGTTTGGGACGATCCGCAGATATTTGGGAGAGATTTTTCATGAGCTTGCCAAGCAGAGAGAATCTCAAATATTGGAGGGACACACAGCGGTAGACCATGTCCACATGTACATAGCAATCCCTCCGAAGTACGCAGTAGCGCAGGTAGTGGGTTTTATCAAAGGGAAAAGCGCGATTAGCATAGCCAGAAACTTCGCTGGTAGACAGAGGAATTTTGTG
>JAVBQN010000084.1:0-30411 GCA_031549025.1 Candidatus Adiutrix sp.
AGTCTAACCAACCGCCAGTCCGCGCCCTCCCTGGCCACGCCCTTCTCCCCTCCCCCCGCCAAGACGGGCCGGCACCGTTCGGGCGCGGACTGGCTTCAGGCGGCCACGAAATTCCGCAGGTCCACCGAATTTTCCAGAGTCTGGAAAAACCGGGCCAGGTGCAGCCCGTCACAAAGGCCGTGGTGAGCGGTCAGGGAGATCGGCAGGCGGCCGGTTTCGGAGTTCAACTGCCCAATTATCAGGCGGGGGATGGAATCCTCCGGGGACAACCGCAGCGGCTGGACGAGATCGGTGAATTCGAGCCAGGGCAGGCACGAAACGTGGGCCACGTCCAGCCGGTCGTTGACCAGGCAGCGTTCGGCCAGAGCCACGGCCTTGGCCTCCTCGACGTTGGCGGTGAAGCCGTCGAGGTCGGGGGTCAGTTCCGCGGTGGCGTAGTAGAACAGCTCCTCCTCCTGGTCCAACACCACGAAACTGGGATCGATCCGTTCGAAAAGCAGCACCCGGCCGTCAATGATCCGATAGCGGAAATTCTCGATGGAGTTCAGGGCCCACATGGCCGCGAACAGCAATACGGAAAAGGAATGGCGGCCCGGCCGGGTGCGCAGATTGGCCCGGGCCAGATCCAGCTTGGCGGTGACCCCCACATACGGATACGGGGAATCGGCGTAGAGCGCGAAGTGGCGGGCCCGTTTCCAGGCGGGGACATGGATCTCCCGATAGGCGCGTCGAGCGAGCATGGGACCTCTACTTCAACCGGAGTTCCAGCCCGGCCACGGCCAGGACCACCCGGTCGGCGGCGGCGGCCAGGCGCTGGTTGGCCGCGCCGGCCAGATCGCGGAACTTGCGGGCCAGATCGTTGACCGGCACAATGCCGAACCCCACCTCGTTGGAGACCACAATCACCGGCCCGGCATAGGTCCGGGCCGACTCGACGAGGCGGTCGACCCGGGCCAGGGCCAGGGCCGGCTCATCTTCCTGCCCGAGAAGGTTGGAGAGCCAGAGGGTCAGGCAATCCATCAGCACCACCCCCTGGCCCATCAGGCCGGCCAGGGCCAGATCAGGCTCGAAGGGAGCCTCCAGAGTGTGCCAGCCCGGGCCGCGTTCGGCCTGGTGGCGGCGAATGCGCTCATCCATTTCCTGATCCAGGGCCTGGGCCGTGGCCAGATAGAGGCGAGGGGCGGGATAGGTTTCGGCCTGGGCCAGGGCCAGGCGGGTTTTGCCGCTCTTGGCGCCGCCAAGATACAAGGTCAGTTCTCCCATGATTTCTCCCGGATATGTCAGTCGTAGGTCTGGCTCAACAGTTGGGCGGTCTTCAGGTCCCGCACGTCGCCGGTTGCCTGGCCGCGCCGCTGAAAATAGGCGGCCGCGGCCTTGCGGTATTTCTCGGGCTTGTTGGGCAAAAGGTGCCGGCGGGCCGTGAGGCCGGCCACCTCGATCTCCACCAACTGGCAGGCCGCGAAACCGGGCTGGTCCACCAGGCTTTCCGCGGTCAGCTGCGCCTCCTGCGAAGGCTGGCCCGCGGCCGGATCATATTTGGCCACGAGCTTGTTCAAGACCAGGAGCTTGCGCTCCGTGGCCGTGACCTCCCGGGCCAGGCCCCGGATCAGGACCGACCGGCCCAGATGGGTCTGACGGCAGGGTGAAGCCGTGAAATCCCCTCCCAGCACGGACAGGACCTCGGTGACCGCGAAGGACACCTTGGGGTTCCGGCGCAGGTGCTCCATCTTGGCCCCCAGGCCGGTGTGGAAAAAAACGGCTCCCCCCTGCCATAAATAGTCCAGGGGCACGGTGTGGGGCCAGCCCTCTTCATCCAGCGTGGTCAGGTGACCGATTTCCCTGGCGCGCAGGAATTCGTCGATAGCCGCTTCATCAGTCCAGACAAAGGCGTCCCGCATGGCGTCCGGTTCTCCTTTCCTTCCGGCGGCCGGTTTTTCCCGCCCGTCCGAAAGCGCGATTATACTCCTCCGGGGCCGTCTTTTTCAACCCGGGCGATTGGTTTGGCGAGCGGGCGGCGGCTCAACCCTCCGTCCCCCGCTTCCGGCGGGCGGAGGTATTCCAGCAAAGTCTCGTGCAGCCGGCCGTTGGAACCCAGGATATCGCGGCTCCGGCCCAGGCCGTAGGGCCGGCCCTGGTAATCGGTGACCCGGCCGCCGGCTTCGCTGAGCAGGAGGAGGCCCGCGGCCACGTCCCAGGCCTTCAGGCCCGTCTCCCAGAAGGCGTCGGCCAGCCCCGCGGCCACATAGGCGATATCCAGGGAGGCGGCCCCGGCCCGGCGCACGGCCCGGGCGGCCAGGATCAGGCGGCCGAAGGGGTGGAGCACCTCGCCCCCGCGTTCGTGGATGTCATAGGGGAACCCCGTGTTGAGGAGGGCCTGGTCCAGCCGGTCGGTTACGGTGACCGCCAGGCGGCGCTCCACCAGACCCCGGCCGGGGATGGCCTGGCGGCGGAAGGCTCCGCCCCCGGCCCGGCCCCAGTAGAGTTCGCCCAGCATCGGGGCGCTGACGACCCCCACCAGGGGGCGCTCCCCGCCCGCCCCGTCCGGCCCGACGAGGCCGATGGACACGGCGAAGAAGGGGTGGCCGTGGGCGAAGTTGGTGGTGCCGTCCAGGGGATCGATGTACCATTTGTATTCGGCCTGGCGGGCGCCGCTGCGGCCCTCTTCCTCACCCACCAGTTCGTGCTCGGGAAAGGCCCGGGTGATGACCCGGCGACAGGCCTCCTCGGAACGCAGGTCGTATTCGGTGACCAGATCGATGGCCCCTTTGTAGCTGACCCGGGGCCGGGGCCCGCCGCAGCCGGCCAAAAGTTCCTTTGCCCCGGCCTCCGCGGCGGCCAGAGCCACGCTCAGGGCGTGATCCAGGTTCATTCGGTGCCTCCCCCGTTCTCAAAATTCACTTATGATAACATCAGCGACTTTTCTTGGCAAATATATTACGCATGAAGGGCCGCCCGGACGAAACCCGGATTCCGAACGCGCCCCCGGTCCCGCGCCGCCCGCAGGGGGCCTTGACAAGGGCCGCGATCCGCGCGTATCATTCCCCAAATTCACCAAACCGCTCACCCGGTCTTGAAGAAGAGGATCCAGCATGACGAGCGACACACCGTATACCCGCCACTATCCCATTTCCTGGGATCAACTGCATCGCGATTCCCGCGCCCTGGCCTGGCGCCTTCTGGACCTGGGCCCCTTCAATCGCCTGGTGGTGGTTACTCGAGGCGGCCTGGTGCCGGCGGCGGTGGTGGCCCGGGAACTGGGCCTCCACACCATCGACACCGTCTGCATCACCAGCTATGACTGGCAGAAGCAGGGCCAGGCCACCATCCTGAAACGGGTGGAAGGCGACGGCCAGGGCGACCTGATCATCGACGACCTGGTGGATACGGGTTCCACGGCCCAGGTGGTGCGGTCCATGCTCCCCAAGGCCCATTTGGCCACGGTCTACGCCAAGCCGGCCGGCCGGCCCCACGTGGACACCTTCATCACCGAGGTCAGCCAGGACACCTGGATTCTCTTCCCCTGGGATTCCGAGGGCCAGTATGTCAAGCCTCTCGCCGAACGCCGACCGGACAAGTGAGGCCCGGGAGGTCGCCCGGGACCTCTACGGCCTGGAGGTGATCCGCCTGACCCCCTACGGCGGCGGGCGGGTCAACGACACCTTCCGGATGGAAACCGCCGGCGGCTGTTTCATCCTCCAGCGGCTGAACGACTTTTTCCAGGGCGCCCCGGCCCTGGGCCTCAACTGGCGGTCGGTCCGCCAGGCGTTGGCCGAGCGCCTGGCCCCGGATGAACCGCCCCTGCCGCCCGTGTTTCCCGACCTGGAAGGAAAATATCTGACCAGCCGGCCGGAGCGGGACGGCTTCTGGCGGCTGACCGGCTTTCTGTCCGGCCGCCCGACCGCCCCCACCCCGGACACGGGCCGGGAGGCGGCCCGGCTTTTGGGCGTCCTCCACCTGGCTCTCAACCGGCCGGCCCCGCTGGAGCTCCAGCCTCTGCCGGAAGGGGATTTCACCAATCAGTTCCTGACCGGCCCCGAGGATTTCGAGGTCCTGACCGTCCATTACCGGGGCCACCCCCGCCTGGAAGACCTCAAACCCCACCTGGCCCGGGCTGCCGAGGACGCCTGGCAGTTGCCCCGCCATCCCGGCTTCCTCGACGTCTTCCGCCATCACGATGTGGTGGTGCACACCGATCCCAAGGCCGACAATTTTCTTTTCTCCCCCGAGGGCCGGGCCACGGCCCTCCTGGACTGGGACTGCGTGGGCCTGGGGCACGTACTGGCCGATTTAGGGGAAATGCTCCGCTCCTGGGGCGGTTTGGCCCCGGACCAGGCCGCCTTCGACGACCGTCTGGCGGCCGTGGCCGAGGGATATGCCGAAACCGGGCTCCCCCTGACCCGGGATGAAGTGGAATTGCTGCCCCCGGTCCTGCGCGGCCTGGCCCTGAACCTGGCCCGCCGCTACCTCACCGACGCTCTGGCCGAGGTCTATTTTCACTGGGATCGCCAGGCCTATCCCTCGCTGTATGAACAGAACCTGGCCCGGGCCCGGAAGCTTCTGGATCTGGCCGAAGGGGTCCTGGAGCGGGAAGTGCCGCTGGGCGAGCGGCTCGTCCGGGCCTATCAACTGGGCCGAGATCGGCGCCGGAGGGAGAGGGAGAGGGATTGACGATGGTAACATGTTGATTACATTTAGTATTTTAAAAAAATCCCTTTGGGAAAAGGTTGGCCGAAATACAAAAAAAGAGCTTGCCATTTTATTATGAGTGGTTATAATTAAAATAGTGGCGGCGGTCTGTTTTCGTCTTGCGAAACGCCGTTTTGCAAATAAGGCGAAAGACCGGCCCCACCATACGGGTGGTCAAAGCCGACGCCCCCACCACACGTGGTGGCGGCCACGGGGAGCGTCAAAATCTCAACTTGGGCATTGCCGTACGACAGTCATTATGAATCTTCATAATGTCAGGGTCACCTCTAAAGGCCTGACAGTGGTATCCATCTTCGAATGCTTCCGTTTCTTTTTGCTGGCTCTGCCTTTGACTTTGGGCGGAGGCTGCATAGGCGTCGGCGGCTCCGAGGAGGCCCTGGAATCGCCCTCTTCCTTCACCGCCCCCATCATCTCCGACAATGCCGACTACCGCCTGCCCTCCAGGGTCACCCTGTGCGGTGAAACTCTGGACACCAGCCGGCGGGCGGTCTATGAACGCCTGGAAAACGAATTTGTGCGGGTCGTCAACCATCCGGCCCAGGTGGCCCTCTGGCAGCGGCGGGCCGCGATGTATTTTCCGGCCATCGAGGCCGAGCTGCGGGCCGCGAACCTTCCGGACGATCTCAAATACCTGGCTGTGGCCGAAAGCGACCTGCGGCCCTGGATCGCCTCCCCGGCCGGCGCCCTCGGTCTGTGGCAGTTCATGCCCGGCACGGCCCGCCATTTTGGTCTGACCGTGGATTCCAAAATCGACCAACGCCAGTTGCCCGAACCGCTCCTGAACGCGGCCAGCACATATTTCCGGTCGCTGTACGGCAAATTCGGCAGTTGGTCCCTGGCTCTGGCCGCCTATAACGCCGGCGACGGACGCATTGCCAAGGCCGTGGCCGCCCAGGGCACCCGGAATTATTACGAACTGGATCTGCCCCGGGAAACGGAACGGTATGTCTATCGGATCGCGGCCATCAAGGTGGTGATGGAAAACGCCGCCCACTACGGATTCAACGAACCGGTGCCCACCGCCAACTATTGTCCGGCCAAGTACACCGAACGGACGGTGAAAGTCAATCCAGCGGCCGACTGGGCCCAGGTGGCCAAGCAGATCGGCTGTGATTACAAAACGCTGCGGGCTCTCAACCCCCACGTACGGCAGACGACCCTGTCGGGGGATTACGTGTTGCGGGTGCCCGCCGGCAGTTGAAAGGAGGATTCGGCAGAGTGGTGGTTCGGTCGTTTGCAGAACCGGGGCACCAGACGGGATATCTCGTGAACCAAAATTTCCGATATGTTATGAAAACGACAAAGCTGATACGCATTGTCAGATAAAACGCCGGTCCCCGGGACTTGCTCTCGAAAAGATTGGCCTCTGAATTGCTACTATTTATGGGTACCCGGCGCCCCTGGCGGCGGGCCGCCCGCTGGACTGAAAACGGCAGCCAGTCCGGCTCTGATTTTGAACTTGATCCCGGTCTCGACGGCTCCCCCGTCCAGACCGCCGCGCTCTCCCCGCTCTCCCCGACGGAGGCGGTTCTGAAAGGCGACATACCATGGCCACCGCGATCACCTTGTCTTCGGACAACAACAACAACCCTCCTCCCGCTCCGCCGGAGTGCGACCACGCCACCTGCTGCTATTGGTTTGAAACCATCGGCAGCGCCAGCACTCTCTGCGCCAACCGTCACAGCATGGTTTGCCGCAAGAAGCGCGAGGATGTTTTCGCTCCCTTCGCCCGGCCGAATCGGGAAACCAGATAGCCGGAGGTCGTCAAGCCCCGGGCCGGGATTTCGCCCCCCGGTTTGACGACTCCGGCCCCTGTCCAAAGATTTCCAGCCTGATAATGCCCCTCTCCACTGGCCCTCAACGCCCCCCGAGCGGCGGGCGATTTTTTCTCTTCCTCTCTTTATTCTCCCTGGCCCCTCTTTTTCGGTCGTCCGGCCCGAAACCTGGTCTGTGAGCCGCTTTTCACGGAGAAAGCCCGCCTTATTTCTTCGCCCTTCCCGTTTTTATTGCTCCGGCAACTAAATAAGTCATACCCGTGATTTCGCCAAAGCCCGAAATCACTGGACTTCAGCGGCCGGGAACAGACTTCTAAAGTTGCCGGGTTAATAACTTCCGGCTTTAATTTATTGACGCAATAATATATAATGCGAAAATCGTCCGTCGACCCGACAAACCGGTCCGACGGTTTTGGTGTGGCCGTCGACTGGAATGAACCGCCAGGCATACTATTTGCATTGGCTTGTTTATTTCGAAATGTTCACGCCGCCGGGCTTGGCAACTGGAACGGTGAAAAACCGGGACTCGATGCGGCGAAATATTATTGGCTCTTGCGACCACCCACGGCAGGCCGGGAGGACCGGAACCGTCTGTAACCGGGAAAAGTCATGCTCAAATCCTCTAGTGAGACGCCAACCGCCTGGAACCGGGTCCGTAAGGCCCTGGCCGCCGGCGGCCTCGGTTCCTGGCAACTGCGGCCCGGAGACAACGGGGAACTGTGGCTTGATTTGAGCGACGACTTCTTGGCCCTGACCGGCCTGGATTCTCCGGACGCCCCCCTGACACTGAACGAATACACGAGCCGCTACTTCCCTCCGGAAGACGCGGCCGCCGCCCGCGACCAGGTGCGGCGGACTCTGGCCGGGGAACAGGCGGATTTCGTCTTCGAACACCGGCTGCGGGTCGGCCCCGACCGCCAGATATGGCTCCGGGCCTTTGGCGAGGCCGAGCCTCCCGAGAGCGGCGCCGGCCCGGCCCCCGGCCTGTTCGGTTTTGTCCAGGCCGTTGACGAGCCGCACCGGTTGCGTGAGGAACTGGCCGCGGCCCGGGCGGAAGCGGCCGCGCTCCGGACGGAAAAGGAAGCCGCCGCCGAACACCTGGACACGGTCATCAACGCCGCCAAGATCGGCGTCTGGGATTGGGATTTGGTCAACGATCACGTGCTCCTCAGCCCGGTTTTCGCGGACCTCCTGGGCCTGCCTCCCGAAGAGGTCCGGGGCACGGCCGACGAGTGGTACGAGTTGATGCACCCCGATGAGCGGGACGAGGTATCGGCCATTGTGGAACGGGCCCTGGCCGGCCCCGATTCCATCTATACCATGACATATCGGCTTCGCCACCGGGACGGGCGCTACGTCTGGTTTTACGAAACCGGCCGGGTCCTCAGCCGTGATCCGGCCACCGGGCGGGCCACCCGCCTGGTGGGGGTCCATTTCGATTTCACCGACCGCAAGCGCCTTGAGGAACAGCAGTTCAAGGCCCTGGCCACCATTGCCGAGCAGAAGGCCGAACTCGAGGAGGCCGTGGACGCCAGGACCCGGCTTATGGAGGAAGCTCACCGCAAGATGCGGACCCTCCTGGACCGCTCCGGCCGTCCGCCCCAGGCCCGGCCCGGGGTGGCCGGCGACGGGCCGGAGGGGTTCGCCGGCGACCTCAACCAGGCCTTCACCTTCCTGGCCAACCAGATGAGCTGGTACAAGGCCGTCCTCGACAGCCTGCCTTTTCCCGTGGCTGTGGCCGACCCGGCCGGAAACTGGGCCTACCTCAACCAGCCCGCGGCCGCGGTCCACGGCGGCCGGCCGGTGGCCGAGTATGTGGGCCGGCCCCTGGACGCTGAACCGGCCGATTATTACGACAGCGAGGTCCGCATCAGCGGCCCCTTCGGCGACACCACCCGCTTTACCCGCCACCGCCAGACCACCGGCCAAACCTATCACGGCCAGAACTCCGTGCTCCGGGACGAGGAGGGGCGGGACATCGGCCGCATCGAAACCCTTCGGGACATCACCGATATCCGTGAGGCCGACGAACGCACCCAGATCATGCTCGACGCCCTGCCCCTGGCCTGCAACTTCTGGGACGAGAGTTTTCGGAACATAGACTGCAACCTGGCCGCGGCCAAACTTTTCGACCTGCCCGACAAGCAGGCCTACCTGGACCACTTTTTCGAACTCTCCCCCGAATTCCAGCCGGGCGGCCGCCGTTCCGCGGATCTGGCCGTGGAACGCATCACCCGGGCCTTCAACGAGGGAGCCTGTATTTTCGAGTGGATGCACCAGAAGCTCGACGGCACCCCCGTGCCCTGCGAGATATCCCTCATCCGGGTGGACCGCAAAGGCGGCCATATCGTGGTCGGCTACACCCGGGACCTGCGCGAGCTGAAGCGCACCCAGGCCGAACGCGACGAGGCCGACGAGCGCACCCGCATCATGCTGGACGCCCTGCCCCTGGCCTGCAACTTCTGGGACGAAAACTTCCGCAACGTGGACTGCAACCTGGCCGCGGCCAGGCTCTTCGACCTGCCCGACAAGCAGGCCTACCTCGACCGCTTCTTCGAGCTCTCCCCCGAATACCAGCCGGGCGGACGGCCGAGCGCGGAACTGGCCATGGAATACATCACCAAGGCCTTCAACGAGGGAGCCTGTATTTTCGAGTGGATGCACCAGAAGCTCGACGGCACCCCCGTGCCCTGCGAGATCAGCCTCATCCGGGTGGACCGCCTGCGCGGCCACATCGTGGTCGGCTATACCCGGGACCTCCGGGAACTGAAGCGCACCCAGGCCGAGCGGGACACCGAACGCCGTCTTTTGCGCAAAATCATGGATTCCACTCCCGTCTGTTTCACCATCACCGTCGGAGGGGTCATCAAGTTCATCACCCCCTTCGCCCAGAATTTCACGGGCCGCAGGGTGGACGACCAGTTGGCGGACATCTATCGGGACCAGGCCGCTCTCGAGGAGGTCCGGGCCGAGCTGCGGACCCAGGGCTACGTCAACTGGCGGCCGGTGGAGATTCTCCGGGCCGACGGCCAGCCCCGGGCCATGCTCCTGAACTCCTTTGCGACCGATTATTACGGCGAGGCCGGCGTCATGAGCTGGCTCATGGACGTCACCGAGCTCAAGGAGGCCCGGGACGCGGCCGAAGAGAGCACCCGGGCCAAGAGCGAATTCCTGGCCAACATGAGCCACGAAATCCGCACCCCCATGAACGCCATCCTGGGCCTGGTGCACCTGGTCCTGCAAACCGAGATGACCGACCTCCAGCGGGAGTACCTGCAGAAAACCGAGGGCGCGGCCAAGACCTTATTGCGCATTATCAACGACATTCTGGACTTTTCCAAAATTGAGGCCGGCAAGCTCGAAATGGAGAAGGCGGAATTCCACCTGGCGGACGTTCTCCAGAACGTCACCGACCTGGTTTCGGCCCGGGCCCACGAAAAGGGCCTGGAATTCCTCCTGCGGGTGCCGGCCAACACTCCGGCCGGTCTGGTGGGCGACCAGCTCCGCCTGTCCCAGGTCTTGAACAATCTCGTCAGCAACGCCGTCAAGTTCACCGAGCGCGGCCACGTGACTCTGTCGGTGGACACGGTGGAAGAGTCGAGCGGCCAGGTGACCCTGCGTTTTCAGGTGGAGGACACGGGCATCGGCCTGACCCCGGACCAGGTGAAAAATCTCTTTTCGGCCTTCAGCCAGGCCGAGGCCTCCACCACCCGGCGCTACGGCGGCACGGGCCTGGGCCTGGCCATTTCCAAGCGTCTGGTGGAGCTGATGGGCGGCGGTATCTGGTGCCGGAGCGTGCCCGGCCGGGGCAGCACCTTCGGGTTCACCGCCGTGTTCGGGCTCCACGCCAACAAGAAGGCCTACGTGCCCAAACGCAAGGATTTCGGGGGGCTCTCCGCCCTGGCTGTGGACGATAACCTCGTGGCCCTGGAAATTCTGAGCGACTTCCTGCGCACCCTGGGCTTCACCGTGGTCACCGCCTCCTCCGGCCAGGAGGCCCTGGACATCATGGCCGACTGGAAGACCCGGGAGCGGCACTTCGACCTGGTCTTCATCGACTGGAAAATGCCGGACATGGACGGCATCGAGACCTCCAACCGCATCCACCAGCTCATCGCCCCGGCCAAGCTGCCGGTGATCATCATGGCCACGGCCTACAACCGCGACGACGTCCTGGACCAGGCCCGCCAGAGCGGGGTCATGAACGTCATGACCAAGCCCCTGTCCCCCTCCACCCTCCTGAATGTCCTCGTGGACCTTTTCGGCCGGGGCCTGCCGGAAAAATCCTCGAAACTCAAAAAAGCCCACGAGATGGCTCTGGTGAAGGAATTCGCCGGGGCCCGCATCCTCCTGGCCGAGGACAACGAGGTCAACCAACTGGTGGCCAGCCGCATTCTGAAAAACGCGGAACTGATCGTGGAAGTGGCCAACAACGGCCGGGAAGCTGTGGACATGATCCTGAGCCGGCCCTACGATCTGGTCCTGATGGATATCCAGATGCCGGAAATGGACGGCCTGGAGGCCACCCGGGAAATCCGCTCCCACCCCGAGTATCAGGACCTGCCCATCGTGGCCATGACCGCCCACGCCATGAGCGGCGACCGGGAACTGAGCCTGGCCGCCGGCATGAACGACCACGTCAACAAACCCATCAACCTTCAGGAGCTCTTCTCCAGCCTGGCCAAGTGGCTGCGGAGAAAGCCCGACTACCGGTGACCGGACCGGGGGATCCCGGCCGACAACCCTCGAAAGGCGAGCCCTTTCCGGGGGGGCGGCTTTATTTGACTTGACGCCAAAGGATACTTGTTTATGCGCTTTTACGCCACCACCCCCATCTATTACGTCAATGCCCAGCCCCACCTGGGCCACGCCTACACCACCATCATCACCGACGCGGTGACCCGCTTCCACCGGCTCTCGGGCGAGGACGCCCGGTTCATCACCGGCACCGACGAACACGGCGACAAGATCGTCCAGGCCGCCGAAAAGAACGGCCAGAGCCCCCTGGCCTATTCCGACCGCATCAGCGCCCTGTTCCGGGCCACCTGGCCGAAACTGGCCATTGAAAACAGCGACTTCATCCGCACCACCGAGGATCGCCACATCCGGGCCGTGATCCGCTTTCTGGAGACGGTCAACGCCCAGGGCGACATCTACTACGGGGATTACGGCGGGCATTACTGCTTCGGCTGCGAACGGTTTTACACCGAAAAGGAACTGGTGAACGGCCTCTGCCCGGACCACCAGACCCCGCCCCAATATATTTCCGAGGAAAATTATTTTTTCCGCATGAGCAATTACCAGGACTGGCTCCTGGACCATATCAAGGCCCACCCCGACTTCATCCGGCCCGAGCGTTACCGCAACGAAGTGCTGGGCCTCCTGCGGGAGCCCCTGGACGACCTGTGCATCAGCCGGCCCAAGACCCGCCTGACCTGGGGCATCGACCTGCCGTTCGACCAGAAATTCGTCACCTACGTCTGGTTCGACGCCCTCATCAGCTACATCAGCGTTCTCGGCTGGCCGGACGGCGAGCTGTTCCAGCGCTACTGGCCCGTGTCCCAGCACTTTGTGGCCAAGGACATTCTGAAACCCCACTCCATCTTCTGGCCCACCATGCTCCAGAGCGCGGGGCTGCCCCAGTACCGGCACCTCAACGTCCACGGCTACTGGCAGATGGGCCAGGCCAAAATGGGAAAAAGCGTCGGGAATGTGGTCGACGCCCTGGGCCTGGCCGACACCTACGGGGTGGACGCTTTCCGCTACTTCCTGGCCCGGGACATGGTCTTCGGCCTTGACAGCGAATTTGTGGAAGACGCCCTGGTCACCCGCTACAACGCCGACCTGGCCAACGACCTCGGCAACCTCTGGCAGCGCAGCCTGACCATGCTCTCGAAATTCGGGAGCGGGACCATCCCCGGCTGGCAGGGTTTTCTCTCGGACGAGGAATCCTGGGCGGCCCATCTGGCCGAAAAGGTGCTGGCCGAATATTCCGGCCATTTCCGCTCCCTGGCCGTGCACCGGGCCCTGGCCCTGACCTGGGAGCTCATCACCGCCCTCAACAAGTTCATCGACACCGAGGCCCCGTGGGCCCTGGCCAAAGATCCGGCCCAGGCCGAACGGCTTCAGGGCGTCCTCTACCGCCTCATCCACGGCCTGGCCCTCATCGGGGCCATGGTGTGGCCGGTCATGCCCCAAACCGGCGAGGAAATCTGGCGCCGCCTGGGCCTCGATTTCACCAATATGACCCTCGACATCCCGGCCATCCGCCGCCAACTCGTCCCGGGCCGGCCCATTGCCGCGGGCGAGGCCCTCTTCCCCCGGGTGGAGTTCGGCGGGGAAAAGGCGGCCGTCAAGGCCAAAGCCCCGACCGAGCCGGAAAAACCGGCCCCAGCCCCGGCGGCCGTTCCCGCTCCCGCCCCGGCCGCTCCCGCCGCCGCCGAGGCCCCGCCCAAAAAGGCGGTCAAGGCCGACATTCCCCCGGCCGAGACGATCACCTTCGAAGAGTTCAAACGCCTCGACCTCCGCCTGGCCGAGGTGGTGGCCGCCGAACGGGTGCCCAAGAGCGACAAGCTGTTGAAACTCACCGTGCGCCTCGGGGAGGAGGAGCGGACCATCGTGGCCGGCATGGGCAAGCACTACACGCCCGAGCAGATCACGGGCCTGACGGTCGTGGTGGTGGCCAACCTGGCCCCGGCCAAACTCATGGGCCTGACCTCCCAGGGCATGGTCCTGGCCGCGGCCCAGCGCAATGACGACGGGGAGATTCTCTCCCTCCTGACCACCCTGTCCCCCCTGCCCAGCGGCCTCCGGGTTTCCTGATCCGGAGCGATGGCAGGGGTTCCCGAACGTCGAACGGGCCGCCCGCTCCCGGGCGGCCCGCCGCGTTGAAGAAGACGAAGGCGAGGACGCGTCCATGAGAGCGGTGGTGGTGGGGGCCGGCGAGGTGGGGTATCACATCTCGGCCAAGCTGGTCCAGGAAAAAGCCGAGGTGGTGCTCATCGACACCGATGGCGAACGTCTGGCCACGGTGGCCGAGACCCTGGACGTCCAGACCATCCAGGGCTACGGGGCCAACCCCGAGACGCTCAAGGCCGCGGGCCTGGCCGAGGCCGACCTTCTGGTGGCCGTCACCGGCCACGACGAGACCAACATCCTGGCCTGCCGCATGGCCCAGATTCTGGCCGGGCCCGAGACCCGGCGGGTGGCCCGCATCCGGGCCGGGGGTTTTAACGAATTTTTTGAGGACAAACGCTTCCGGGCCGATTTCGGACTCAATTTCATCATCGACCCCAGCCAGGAAGCGGTGGCCACCATCATGGACTTCATCGAGTTCCCGGGGGTTTCCGACGTCATCGACCTGGCCCGGGGCCGGCTGCGTCTGGCCGGGCTGCGTCTCCACCGGCACAATCCCCTCCTGGGCCGGCCCCTGTCCCAGCTCTTGCCCCGGGAGGCCGGGGGCAGCAATCTCCTCATCGCGGCCATCTACCGTAAGCACGACCTGGTCATCCCCCGTGGCGACACGATCTTACAGGCCGGGGACCTGGTATACGTGGCCGCCGGGGCCGAGGACACGGCCAAGGTCAATGAGTTCTACGGCCTGGACCACGGGCGGCCCATCCGCGACGTGGTCATCGTCGGCGGGGGCGCGGTGGGCTACCTCCTGGCCAAGCGCCTGGAGCAGGATGAGCGGCGGTTCAACATCAAGCTCATCGAACTGAAGCCCGAACGCACCGAATATTTGAGCGCCCGCCTCAAGCGGACCATGGTCCTCCGGGGCGACGGCACGGACCAGGAACTCCTCAAGGAAGAGAACGTCGGCGACTGCGACGCCTTCATCGCCGTCTCCACCAACGACGAGAAGAACCTCATCTCCTGCCTGGTGGCCAAGCGCCTCGGGGCCCGCCACACCATCACCCGGGTGAACCGCTTTTCCTACGCCCCCCTGGTCTCGGCCATCGGGCTGGAGGCCCTGGTCTCGGTGCGGGTGGCGGCGGTTTCGGCGGTGCTGAAATACATCCGCAAGGGCCGGGTCGTGTCCGTGGCCACCCTGGCCAACGAGGACGCGGAGATCATCGAGTTCCAGGTCATGCCCGGGTCCCGGGCGGCCGGCAGGAAGCTCATGGAAATCAAATTCCCGCACGGCTCCCTGGCCACGGCCCTGACCCGGGGGGAACTGGTCCTCATCCCCCGGGGGAACACGGTCATCGAGGCCGGGGACATCCTGGCCATCGTGGCCAAGGCCGAGGCCATCGGCGCCGTGGAAAAGCTGTTGGGCGGGAAGTGACGGACGGGCGGCCATGAACCTGGCGGTGAACATTCGCCTGATCCTGCATCTGTGCGGGTGGGTGGCCCTGATGCTGGCCGGGGCCATGCTGGCGCCGGCCGTCCCGGCCCTGATCCTGGCCGACGGCACGGCCCCGGTCTTCCTGCGCTCGGCCGGACTGGTGGCCCTGGGGGCCGGAGGGCTCATCCTGGTCGGCCGGGGCGAACGGCGGGCCGAGGTGCGCAACCGCGACGGCCTGGCCCTGGTGGGCCTGGCCTGGCTCATGATCGGCCTCCTGGGGGCCACGCCCTACTGGCTCAGCGGCACCCTCCCCGGCTTCTGGGACGGCGTGTTCGAGTCCTTCTCGGGCTTTTCCACCACCGGGGCCACGGTGGTGACCGACATCGAGGCCCTGCCCCCGGGCATCCTTTTCTGGCGGGCCTTCAGCCACTGGCTGGGCGGCATGGGGATCATCGTGCTGATGCTGGCGGTGCTGCCCTTCTTCGGCCTGGGCGGGGTGCAGCTCTTCAAGCACGAAAGCACCCTGGGCCAGCAGAAGCTCAAGCCCCGCATCGCCGAGACGGCCAAGATCCTGTGGCTGATCTACCTGGGGCTGACCGTGATTCTGCTGGCGCTCCTCCTGGCCGGGGGCATGCCCTGGTTCGACGCCCTCTGCCACACCTTCAGCGGCATCGCCACCGGGGGCTTCGCCAACAAGAACGCCTCCATCGGCCACTTCGGCAGCCCGTACGCGGAAACGGTCCTGACCGTCTTCATGTTTTTCGGCAGCCTCAACTTCGCCCTCTACTACCAGGCCGTGCGGGGCGACTGGCGGAGCCTGGCCAAGAACGCCGAGGCCCGGGCCTTCTTTCTGCTGGTGGTCCTGGCCGGGCTGGCCGTGTTCGCGTCCCTCCGCCTGGCGAACATCTATCCGGGGGTCTGGCAAACCCTGCGCCACGCCTTTTTCCAGGTCGTGGCCGTGATCTCCACCACGGGTTTCACCTCTTCGGACTGGGAGCGGTGGCCCCAGTTCTGCCAGGGTTTGCTCTTCATGCTATTTTTTGTCGGCGGCTGCTCGGGCTCCACCAGCGGAGGGATGAAGTGCATCCGCTGGATTCTCCTGTTCAAGGGCATCCACCGCACCCTCCGGCAGCACATCCACCCCCGGGCGGTCCTCCCGGTGCGGCTGGGCGGCCAGGCCGTGCCCGAACCTCTGATGACCGCGGTATGGTCCTTCGCGGCCATCTACTTCATTGTTCTGGTGTTTTCCACCCTGCTCCTGGCGGCTATGGACATCGACCTCCTGACCGCCTTTTCAGCCTCGGCCTCGGCCCTCGGGAATGTGGGCATCGGCCTGGGCGACGTGGGCCCGGCGGAAAATTTCGGGCACCTGCCCGGCCCGGCCAAGGGTATCCTCAGCCTGGGCATGTTTTTAGGCCGGCTGGAGTTTTTCAGCCTTCTGATTTTATTCTTACCTGATTTCTGGAAAAAATAGCATGACCGAACTCGATCTTCAACTGAATCGCCCGCCGGCTTCGGCCCCGGGGCAAACCGCCAACGAACTGGCCGGCCGCCGCGTCCACCTGGTGGGCATCGGCGGCGTGGCCATGACCGCCCTGGCCGGCCTCCTCACCGAGGCCGGGGCCCGGGTCACGGGCTCGGACCAGGGCCTGTATCCGCCGATGAGCGACCTTCTGCGGGACCTGGGCCTCGAGGTCCGGGAGGGCTACGGCCCGGAAACCCTGCCGGCGGACTGCGACCTGGCCGTGATCGGGAACGTGGTCACCCGCCGCTTTCCCGTGCTGGAACGCCTCCGCGAACAAAAGACGCCGTACCTGTCCCTCCCCCAGACCCTGGGCCGCTATTTCCTGAAAAACACCCGCAACCTGGTGGTGGCCGGCTGCCACGGCAAGACCACCACCACGGCCCTGGCCGCGCACATCTGGAAGACGGCCGGCCAGGAACCCGGCTTCCTCATCGGCGGCGCGGCCCTGGATTTTCCAACACCCTGGGCCAAAGGGGGCGGCGAGTGGTTCGTCATTGAGGGCGACGAGTACGACAGCGCCTTTTTCAACAAGGTGCCCAAATTCATGCACTACCGGCCCCACACGGTCATCCTCACTTCCATCGAGTTCGACCACGCCGACATCTATCCCGACCTGGAGGCCGTGGCGGCCGCCTATCGGGATCTGGTAAAACTCATCCCCCAGGACGGGCGCCTCATCGCCTGGGGCGATTCCCCGCTGGTCAGGCGGGTGGCCGCCGAGTGCGCGGCCCCCGTGGAATTCTACGGTCAGGGCGAGGACAACGACTGGCGGGTCCACAGCTTCACCCCGGACGGCCTCACCTCGCGTTTTGAGCTTTGCGGGCCCGAAGGTTTCTATGCCCGCTTGTCCTTACCCCACCCGGGGGTGTATAATGCTCTGAACGCGGCGGCGGCCTCGGCCGCTTTTCTCGGCCAGGGCGGCGACGGCCGGATTCTGGGTCTGGCCCTGGCCGGCTTCCGGGGCGTCAAGCGGCGCCAGGAAATTTTGGGCGACTTCAGCGGGGTGGAACTGGTGGACGACTTCGCCCACCATCCCACGGCCGTGGCCGTCACCCTCCAGGGCCTGGCCGAAGCCTTTCCGCACCGCCGGCTCCTGGCCGCCTTCGAGCCCCGCAGCAACACCAGCCGCCGGGCCGTGTTCCAGGAAGACTACGCCCGGGCCCTGGCCGGGGCCGACCGGGTCTTCCTCCGCCGGACCCTGGATCCGCAAAAAGCGCCGGAAGGCGACCGGCTGGATCCCGACCGCCTGGCCCGGGACCTCGGCTCCCGGGCCGCCCTGTTCGACGACGGCCTGAGCCTGGGGCGGGCCGTGCTCGCGGAAGCCCGGCCCGGGGACGTGGTGGTGATCATGTCCAACGGAGGCTTCGACGGCCTGTCCGCCTGGCTGCGGGACCACCTGGGCCGCCCGGCCGACGGGCGGGAAGCGGCCACGGCCTGACCGGGCGGCCCCCAATCACATTCCGGACTTCCGCCGGCTTGGCGGCGGCCAGGCCTGAACAAAGCACATGTTGGAAAAATTAAAATATACTTTTGAAAATCCCGAATATCTGACCGCCGCCCTGACCCACCGTTCCGCCTCCGCCGCGGCCAACGGGGAAGACGCCGGGCCCGGCGAGGCCGACAACCAGCGCCTGGAATTCCTCGGCGACGCGGTGCTGGACCTGGTCATCAGCGATGTCCTGTATCACCATGATCCCCGTCTGCGCGAGGGCGACATGTCCCGCATCCGGGCCGGGCTGGTGTGCGAGGCCCGGCTGGCCGAAGTGGCCCGCCGGCTGGACCTGGGCCAGGCCCTCATCCTGGGCCCGGGCGAGGCCCACGCCGGGGGCCGGGACAAGACCTCGGTCCTGGCCGACGCGGTGGAGGCCCTCCTGGGCGCCGTCTACCTCGACGGGGGCCTGGACGCGGCCAAAGAGGCGGCCCGCCGCCTGTGGAAGCCCTGGCTCAGCCGGCCCGAGGTCTGGACCGACATGCTGGCCGATTTCAAGACCCGGCTCCAGGAGGAAACCCAGAGCCAGGGCCAGGGCACGCCCCACTACGAACTGGTGGAGACCCGGGGCCCGGCCCATGCCCGCCTCTTCACCATGGGCATCAGCATCGGCGGGGTCCAGTTGGCCCAGGCCGAGGCCGGCTCGAAGAAAGAAGCCGAACAGTTGGCCGCCAAGGAGGCCCTGACCCGCCTGAAGGGGGGAGGGCCGCCCGGTTGACGCGACGTCCGCCTTCCACTTCCAACCCCGTCCGGGGCTCACGGCCCCGACGTGATATCACGACAGCAATACTTGCCAAGGAACGCACCGCCATGAAAAAACGCCTTTCGTTGACTCTGCCGATCCTGACCGCGCTTCTGACCCTGAGCCTCGTCCTGACGCCTCTCCTGGCCGGGCCGGCTCTGGCCGCCAAGAAAAAGGCCGAAGTCGCCCCCCCGCCGCCGCCCCCGAGCATCGCCGGGATCTACGTCCTCTGTGAGCGGAAGAACCCGGACAATTGCCCCACGGCTGTGGAGGATTTCCGCCGGGCCTTTCCCAACGACCAGACCGACGTCTACATTTTCATCCGGGCCAACGGCACTGGATTTATGGCCCCGGACGACGACCGGACCCGCGATTTCACCTGGCAGCAGCCGGATTCCTCGCTTTTCCTGATGGACATGATCCAGAAGGACGGCAAAAAAGACGGGAAATCCCTCAAATTTCAGGTGCGCGACGGTTTTGTCCTGCGGGACGCGGCCACGGGCGACATCTATAAGCAGGCCATCTCCGATTTTGAATGGAACAACCCGCCGGCTAAACGGCCCAGCGTGAATAAGTGACCGATTCTTTTGATAATGCGACCATTCATCGGGCCGGGTTCGTGGCCATCGTGGGTGCGCCCAACGCGGGCAAATCCACGCTCCTGAACCAGGTGCTGGGCGAAAAGGTGGCCATCGTCACCCCCAAGCCCCAGACCACCCGGCACCGCATCCTGGGCGTCCACACCGAGCCCCGGGCCCAACTTGTCTTCTGGGACACCCCGGGTCTCCACCGGGCCGGGAAAGCGCTTCTCAACCAGGAGATGATGAACCGGGCCCTGGCCGCCCTGGAGGACAGCGACGTGGCTCTCTGGGTGGTGGATGCCCTCCACCGCGGGCCGGAGCACGAACTGGCCCTGGAAACCGTGCGCCAGAACCAAAAACGTCCCGTGGTGGTGGCCTTGAACAAGACCGACGCCGAGCCGGATAAAACGAAACTCCTTCCCCTGATCCGGGAGCTCGAGGAGGCGGCCCGGCCCCGGGCCATCGTCCCCATCTCGGCCCGGAGCGGTGACGGGGTGCGGGCCCTGCTGAACGAGGTGATCCGCCTCCTGCCGGAAAACCCGCCCTTCTATCCCGAGGACACCCTCACCGACCAGCCCGAGCGGGCCATCGCCGCCGAAATGGTCCGCGAGGCCGTGTTCCACCTGACCAGCCAGGAGATCCCGTACGCCACGGCCGTGACCATCGACGAGTTCGAGGAGGGGAAGTTGATCCGCATCGCGGCCACCATCCACGTGGAAAAGGAGAGCCAGAAGGGGGTCATCATCGGGGCCGGGGGGGCGCGGCTGAAAATGATCGGCCAACGGGCCCGCCGGAACATAGAGCGGCTGGTGGGGACGCGGGTGTTTCTCCAGCTCTTCGTGCGCACCACCCGGGACTGGAGCAAACGCAAGTCCGCCCTGCGGGAATTCGGCTACGGGGATTAAGGGATTACTATGATCAAAACCGCCCTGATACTGAGCGCCGGCGCGGGCCAGCGCCTCCGCCCCCTGACCCTGATGCGGCCCAAGCCCCTTTTCCCGGTCCTGAACAAGACCATGCTGGAGTGGTGGGCCGAGTTTCTGGCCTCGGCCGGGCTCCGGCGGGTGGTGGTCAACACCCACTACCTGGCCCCCCTGATGCTGGAACGCCTCGAACGGCTGACCGCCTGCTTCGCCGGCAAACTCGAAATCATCTCCTCCCCCGAGGACGAGGTGCTGGGCACGGGCGGGGCCCTGAAACAGGCCGCGCCCCTTCTGGGCCGGAACGATTTTCTGGTCATCAACGCCGACATCTTCACCGATTTCGAATTGGTGAAACTGTCCCTCAAGCACCTGGCCAACCCCGGCCGCCTGGCCA
This sequence comes from Candidatus Adiutrix sp., assembly GCA_031549025.1. Classification (GTDB taxonomy): domain Bacteria; phylum Desulfobacterota; class Desulfarculia; order Adiutricales; family Adiutricaceae; genus Adiutrix. The sequence continues at coordinate 20,424 of JAVBQN010000084.1, forward strand.
CCCTGGGCCTTCTGGAGCAAAAGCGGCCGGCCAACGTCTCCGTGGGCGAAGGGGGCCGCATCCTGGGCTTCCGCGAGCCCGCCCCCCTCCCCGGGGAGCTGGACCGCCGGACCTACTGCGGGGCCATGGCCGTGTCGCCGGCCATATTTGACCTGGTCCCCGGCGGGGCCAGCGACATTATTGACATTTTCCGCCAGGCCCTCGGGGACGGGGCTGACATCCACGGCTGGACCTATGACCCGGCCATCTGGAGCGACATGGGTACGCCCGGCGACTACTGGCGCCTCAACCGCGACCTGGCCGCAGGCCGGACCATCGTCCATTCCACGGCCCGGGTGGAGGGCCGGCTCCACGGCTGGAACGTCATCGGCTGTGAGGCCCGCATCGACGAAGAGGCCTCGGTGGAAAACTGCGTCATCTGGCCTTCGGCCGTGGTTTCGGCCGGGGCCGTGGTCAAGGACGCGGTCGTCTCCGGCGTGGTGCCGCCGAATCTGGTTCTGGATGGCGGAGTTTTTTGTGACGCGCCCGGCTGCTGATCTGGCCGCCTGGGTCGAGGCCCGGACCGGGCGGCCGGCCCGTCTCCAACCCCTGGCCGGGGACGGCGGCGCCCGCTGCTATTTTCGGGTGGCGGATGAGGGCCTTCTGGCCCTCCACGGCCCCAATCCGGCCGAGAACCTGGCCTGGCTGCGCCTGGGCCGCCATCTGTGGTACAAGGATCTGCCCCTGCCCCGCATTCACGCCCATGACCTGGAACGGGGTTTTTTTCTCCTGGAGGACCTGGGCGATGAGCGCCTGGCCGACTCCCCGGCCCACGCGCCCCGCTATGCCGAGGCCGTGGACCTCCTGGCCCGCATCCATGACGAAGGGCTCCGGGGCTTCAACACCGGCTGGTGCTTCCAGACCCGGGCCTATGACGCGGCCATGGTCGAAACCCAGGAGGTGGGATACTTTCTAAACTCCCTCCTGGTCAATTACCTCAAGTGGCCGGCCTGGCCCCGGGGCGCCCGGTCCGAAGCCCGGCTCCTGGCCCGCCTGGCCGCCTCCCGGCCCGAGCGGCGGGTCCTCATGCACCGGGATTTTCAGGGGCGGAATCTGATGCTCAAAAACGGCCGGGTCCACGTCCTGGATTGGCAGGGGGCCCGGCCCGGCCCGGCGGCCTACGATCTGACGAGTCTGCTGGAGGAAACCCCGGCCGGGCCGCTGTCCCCGGAATTCAAGGAGACCCTGGTGGCCCGCTACCTGGCCGCCCGGGGCCCGGGCGCCTGGCGCCGCGCTTTCCGCCGGGACCTGACCATTGTGGGCGCGGCCCGGCTCATGCAGGCCCTGGGGGCCTACGCCAAGCTGACCCTGGCCGGCAAACCCAAATTCGCGGCGTATATCGGCCCGGCTCTGGGCCGGCTGCGGGAGCTGTTCCAATCGCCGATTTTGGCCCCCTTCCCCGCCCTCCGAGCGGCGGCGGAGGCGGCGGACCGGCGCCTGGCGGCCGACAGTTTTTTTGATGAGAAAGGGATGACGAAACAACGATGAGCGCGCTGGTGGCCCTGGTGGGCCGGCCCAATGTGGGCAAATCGACCCTGTTCAACCGCCTGGTGGGCCAGCCCCTGGCCCTGGTGGACGACCGTCCGGGCGTGACCCGCGACCGCCATTACCACGCCCTGACCCTGGATGACCGCCAGGGCACCCTTATCGACACCGGCGGCTTCGATCCCACCGAACTCGATCCCCTGGTGGGCCAGATCAAGGCCCAGGCCCTGGCCGCTCTGGAAGAGGCCGACCTGACCGTCCTGGTGGTGGACGGCCGCGAAGGTCCCACGCCCCACGACCGCGAACTGGCTGATCTCATCCGCCGTTCCGGCCGGCCGTATCTGGTGGCCGTCAACAAGATCGACAGTTTCGAAAAGGAAATCCATCTCCACGAGTTCCACGAACTGGGCCTCGACGGGCTGTGCCCGGTCTCGGCCGCCCACGGCTACGGCCTCAGGGAATTCAAGGAGGCTCTGGCTCCCTGGCTGGAGCCGGTCCCGGAAGAGGAAGACCCGGACCAGGCTCCGCCCCGGGTGGCCATCATCGGCCGGCCCAACGCGGGCAAGAGCTCCCTCGTCAACCGCCTGTGCGGGGAGGACCGGCTGGTGGTCGACCACCGGCCCGGCACCACCCGCGATGCGGTGGACGTGCGCATCGAGCGCCGGGGCCGGCCGTATCTCCTGGTGGACACGGCCGGGGTGCGGCGCAAGGGCCGGGTGGACGAGAAGCTGGAGAAACTTTCGGTCATGCGGGCCCTGAAAAGCCTGGACCGGGCCGATCTGGCCGTCCTGGTGGTCGACGCCCTGGAGGGCCTGTCGGACCAGGACGCCCACATCGCCGGCTACGCCGTGGAGCGGGGCCGGCCCGTCATCATCCTGGCCAACAAGTGGGACGCGGTCAAGCGCAAGGACGAGGCCAAAAAAGAAATCCAGCGGGCCCTGGACCTGAAAATGGCCTTTTTGGAAAAGGCCCCGGTCCTGACCGCCTCGGCCAAGACGGGCCTGCGGGTGGAGGATCTCTTCGCCCTCATCGACCGCATCCTGGGCCAATACCGCTTCCGGGCCACCACGGGCGAGGTCAACCGGGTCATCGAAGCCGCGGTGGAGGCTCACACCCCGCCCCACGCCGGACGCGGACGGCTGAAGTTCTACTACGCCACCCAGGTTTCCACCAAGCCGCCGACCTTTGTGGTTTTTGCCAACAAGCCCGGCGAGGTCCATTTCTCCTACCGCCGCTTTCTCGTCAACCGCCTGAAGGAGGCCTTCGGGCTCGACCTGGTGCCCGTGCGCCTGGTGCTCCGGGCCCGCTCCGGCCGCCACGAAAGCCGGGGCACACGATGAACGCCGTACTCCGCCTGGTTCTTCTGATCTCCATCGTCCTCTTCCCGGCCGGCCCGGCCCGGGCGGACGAGGAAAAAGTCTTTCTCCTCACCGTGCCCCTGAGCGGCCCCCTGGGGCCGTTGGGAAACAACGCCCGGGAGGGCGCCGAACTGGCCCTCAAAACCTGGGGCGGCGCCTACGCCCTGGAGACCATGGACGAAAACAGCGGCGAGTTTCCCGAAGACCTGTCCCTGGACCGGGTCTCCGTGGCTCTGGGGTATTTCACCGAAAGCCGTTTCGTGGCCGACGCCCCCCGCTATCTGTATACCAAAAAGCCGGTGCTCCTGCCGTACCTGACCTCCGGGGAGGCGGCCGGCCGGGGTCCGGCCAGCTTTTTCCGCCTCATGCCCACCTACCGGGAGCAGGGCCAGTTTCTCGGCCTGGAAGTCCTGAGGATGAAAAAGCGGCCCCAGCGCCTTTTGATCGTCGACGGGCCGGGCGACGGCCTGGCCGTCCTGACCGCCGCCTTCCAGGAAACCCTGACCAGCCCGCCGGCCCCGGAACCGGCGAGCGCGGCCCCGGGCCAGAAGCCGCCCAAGCCGGCCCCGGCCCCCAAGCCGCTGGACGCCAAGGCCGAGGTCCGGGTCATGGGCGGCGACCGCCTGGCGGAACCCGAAGGGTTAGCCGAAGCGGCGGAATTCCGGCCCGACCTCATCATCCTGGCCCTGAGCCTCGACGAGGCCCTGCGCCTGGCCCCGGGTCTGGCCGGGAGCAAAATGGCCAAAACCCCCATCTGGAGCGGAACCTTCCTCGGCTTCCGCGAGGTGGGCGCGGCCTACGCCTCCCTGGGGCTCAACCTGGTCCTGGCCCTGCCGGCGGTCAACCTGGCCGACGACGGGTCCAAGGCGGTGCAGGATTTCAACCGGCGCTACCTGGCCGCCTATCACCACCATCCCACCTGGGTCTCGGCCCTGGCCTACGACAGCCTGAACCTGGCCATCAAGGCCGTCTCCAGCGCCGGCGCCCCGGAGGAAATCCCGTCCCGGCTTTTCGGCGAACACCACGCCCTGGGCGTCTATCAACTGGCCCCGGGCGGCGGCGGCAACCCGCCCCTGGACTTCATGCCCGTCAAGGCCGAAACCCTGGGCTACCTGCCCTGAGTCAGGGAGTAATTATGGACGCTTCATCTCCGGCCGTGCTTATTCTGGCCGCCGGGCGCGGCACCCGGATGAAATCGGAAACGCCCAAAGTGCTGCACCCCCTTTTGGGACGGCCCCTCATCGAGCACGTCCTGGCCGCGGCCCTCTATCTGCGCCCGGCCCGGGTGGTGGTGGTGACCGGCTTCGGCGCGACCGAAGTGGAGTTCCGGGTGAGGAATTTTCTGGCCGACCCGGCGCTCCGGTGGGCCGGGGCCGATCCGGAGGCGCCGCCTCCCCAACCGCTCTTCGCCCGCCAGACCGAACAACTCGGCACCGGGCACGCCGTGTCCGTGGCCCGCGAGGCGCTGGCCGATTTCACCGGCCCCCTGGTCATCATGTCCGGCGACGTGCCCCTGGTCGCCCCCGACACCCTGACGGGCTTTCTCAAGGCGCATCAGACCCTGGGCGCGGACCTGTCGGTCCTGACCGTGCGCCTGGCCGACCCGGCCGCTTACGGCCGCATCCTCCGCGACTCGGCCAATTGGCTGGAGCGCATCGTGGAATTCCGCGACGCCACCGAGGAAGAACGGGCCGTCCGGGAAATCAACACCGGGCTCTACGTGGCCGACACGCCCCGCCTGTTCGAGGCCATCACCCGCCTGAGCCCGGACAACGACCAGAAGGAATACTATCTCACCGACGTGGTGGCCGATTTCCGGAGCCGGGGCCTGAAAGCCGCGGCCGTGGAAATCCCCGAAGCCGCGGCCTTCGAGGTCCGGGGCATCAACGACCGCTACGAACTGGCCGAGGCCCAGGTCGTGCTGCGGGACCGGGTCAACGAATCCTGGCTGCGGGCCGGGGTGACCATGCTCGATCCCTTTTCCACGTTCATCGAGCTTCCGGTCCGCCTGGCGAACGACGTCACCCTCTGGCCCGGGGTTCTGCTCACCGGCCGGACCACGGTGGGTGCCGGGGCGGAAATCGGGCCCTACACCCACCTCCACAACTGCCGGGTACCCCCCGGCGCCAAGGTGCCCGGGCACCGGGCCCTGACCGACCAGGACCTGTAATTCCGGCCGCGCCCCGTCCCCCGGACTGCCGCCGGCTCTTGATTTTAGCGCCGGATTGCGGTATGTTCGTACTCCGGCTTATTGAAGAGGTCACCGCGGCGCACCGCCACGACGGGCCGGCTTCGGCCGGCAGGCAACCTCGTCAGCGGCGACGCCGATTGAGAAAATTCAAGGAGTTCGACGATGAATCAGAAACTGCGCGTCCTTTCCGGCATCCAGCCCTCAGGCTCTCTGCACATAGGCAACTATTTCGGCATGATGAAGCCCATGATCGAGTGGCAGGAAAAAAGCGACCTCTACTGCTTCCTCGTCAATCTCCACGCCCTGACCTCGGTCTCCGACGCCAAGCTCCTGGCTCAAAACACCCTGGAAGCGGCCACCGACTTCCTGGCCCTGGGACTGGATCCGGACCGCTCGACCTTCTGGGTGCAGAGCGACGTGCGGGAGCACACGGAACTGACCTGGCTCCTCGACAACGTCACCTCCATGGGCCTTCTGGAACGCTGCCACGCCTATAAGGAAAAGGTGGCCCGGGGCCTGGTGCCCAACCACGGCCTGTTCGCCTATCCGGTCCTCATGGCCGCGGACATCCTCCTGTACCAGTCCAACCTGGTGCCCGTGGGCCGCGACCAGAAGCAGCACGTGGAAGTGGCCCGGGACATCGCCGGCAGCTTCAACCACACCTATGGCGAAACCTTCGTTCTGCCCGAATCCCTCATCGACGACGACCTGGCCACCATCCCCGGCACCGATGGTCAGAAGATGAGCAAGAGCTATAAAAACACCATCGACATCTTCATCGAACGCGAGGAACTCCGGACCCGGATCATGGGCATCATCACCGACACCCGGGGCGTCAACGAAATCAAGGATCCGGACCACTGCAACCTCTTCGCCCTTTACCAGCTTTTCGGCACCCCCGAACAGACCGCCGAAATGCGCGAGCGCTACCTCAAGCCCGGCCTCAAATATGTGGAAGCCAAGAAGGAACTGGTGGAGCTCATCTGGAATTACTTTGCCCTCCACCGTGAAAAGCGGGCCGAACTGGTCAAGCATCCGGACACCATCCGCGACATCATGCGGGCCGGGGCGGCCAAGGCCCGGGCCGTGGCCGAAGTGACCATGGAAGACGCCCGCCGCAAGGTCGGGATCATTTATTAAATTTTCCAAGGCGGCCGAAATACGGCCACCGCCTGGGATTTCAAAAGGTCCTTTCCGGCGCGCGCCCGGGAAGGGCCTTTTTTCGCGGGCAAACGAGGCGCCGGCTGGATCCGGCCGACCCGCGCCCAAGCCGGCGATGGCCGGATTCGGCCGCGTGAAAGATTTGCTCAAATAAAAGACATATACGTTTTCCCTTAAAAATGTAGTTATTTCCCGGCCATCCCAAATCCCAACATAAAAACTCTTTTCCCGGCCGCCTCCAACTTGAGGCGGCCGCGCTCTGGAAACGGCCGCATCCAATACCGCCCGGTTACGTCCGGCGCTCGAGCCCGCCTTCTTCGCCCCAAGTTATCATAAAAACTATACATTAAAGCTAATATAAAAGAGGTTAACATAAAGTATATCGAAAGTATCTGGATAATCACACCGACAAACCCTAGCTTCGCACTGGACAAATTACCGTATTTACAGTATAACAGAATATATGAATGTTCCTTGCCGAGGATTCGAAAAGAGAATGGGACCACCAGAGACGAACCCGGGGTGCCGCTGGGCCGCCCAGACTCTCCCGGCTTGACCGAATCACGGGCTTCCCGTCGGAGCGATATGAAAGCCAAGACCAACGACATAGAAACCATCCGCCAAATCAACACGGTGCTGGTGCTGAACACCCTCCGGAAAACGGACCAGCGGTTGACCAGGCCTCACATGGCGGACAAGCTGGGGCTCAGCAAGGTGACCATTTCCAACATCATCAGGGATACCAACGAAATGGGCCTGACCACCGACGCCGGGGTGGCCCGGCCCGACGTGAGGGGCGGCCGCAAACCACTCCTGGTGGTGCTCGATCAGGACACGAAGCGGGTGCTGGGGGCCCGGGTGGACCACCAGACTGTGGAACTGGTTCTCAGCGACATCACCGGCCGGGAGCTCAAACGCCTGCGGGCCAACCCCCGGAACCAAGACCAGTTGAACCTCCTGGCGGCCATGACCAAAGAGATTCTGGCTTCGACCAACACCCCCAGGGAAGCGGTGCTGGGCCTGGCGGCGGCTTTGGGACGGCCCCTCGAGGACTGGCCGTCGGCGGCCGGTGACGCGCCGTCCGCCACGGCGGCCCGATTGAGCGAGACTCTGAGCCTGCCGGTGCAGCTGACGAGCCTGCCGGCCGCCCGGGCTTTTGGCGAATGCTGGTTCGACTCCCGGCATCCGGTGCCGGATTTCTTCTACGTCAACCTCAGCCACCAGTTGGAGGGAATGGTGGCCCGGCGGGGCCTCCTGGATCCATCGCCGTGCGATTTCGGGAACTGCTACCTGGCTCCCTCCCCCTATGATCAAGCGTCCCCGCCCCAATCCCCGCCGACTCTGAAGACGGCCCTTTCCGGCCAGTTCGTGTTGGATCAACTCGCCGAACGCCTCGGCCGCCCGGTGGTCAGCCGGGAGTTGAACCATCTGGCCGCCGAGGGACGGGCCGAGGCCCGGAATCTCCTGGCGCGCTTCGGCTATGACCTGGGCTGCGCCCTGTCGCTGGTGGTCAACATCGTCAATCTCCGGCGGATCATCCTGGGAGGTTTTCTGGCTCAGTCCTGGCCCCACTTCGAGGCCTCCCTCCGCCAGGGCCTGGAGCGGCACGTCTCCCCGGAGATCTGCGCCGATGTATCGGTGCGGCCCATTCGGCCGGAATTGGCCAACGGCCTGATGGGTGCCCTGGGTCTGGCCCTGGACCAGTGGGTCTATCACACGGACCTCCTGGATCGGGCCACCCTGGCATAAAAGGCCGGCAATCAAGGATTTCCCGCCGGCGGAAGAAAGAGGGCCGAGCCGGGGCGAGAAAAAATACGCGGAAAATCCTTGACAAAGGGAGATAATCCAATTATTATTACCGATGTCCTGTTGGGGAATCGTCTAAGGGTAGGACTGCAGTCTCTGGATCTGCCTGTCGGGGTTCGAATCCCTGTTCCCCAGCCACTTTTTAAGAGGGATATTCAATACTTAACCGGATTGAATATTCCTCTTTTCCGTTATCAGCCCGTTATCGGAACGCAGGAGCAGATCGGCCAGTTCGAAGAGGCTCTTCTCCACGGAAGTTTCGGTCACGATATAACGATCGAGGGCCTTATTCGTGAAATGGCCGGAAAGCGTCTTGACGTCCTCATAGCTTCGCTGTTGACGCACCGAGGTAAGCAGAGAATACTTCGCAAAACCATAGAGGTCGACGTCAAATATCCCGTGCCGGGCGCAGGCCCGTTTGAGGGCCGCCCAAAGCATTTGGCGACTATACCGGCCGCCGTCCGTGGTGTGCCCTCTTCTCCCGTCATGCCGGAAGAATGGCATCGAGGGATTGAATGATAGGGGCAGGTTCCGAACCATTTCGAGGTGGCTGTCGATCAGGCAGAAGGTTTTGGGTTCACGCTCCTTGGTGTCTCGAACAAGCACCAAGCCAGAAGCCCGGTCGATATCGCCCTCGTTGACGGAAAGCATTTCACTAGGACGGACCTTCCCGCCATACACGCAAAGCCAGTAAACGCAGAGCCAGACGCGGAACGGCTCATGCTCTTTGATATCGTTGAGGATTGCAATCCTGGTCTGTTGGTCGACGGTCTTGCGCCGGGCCATCTCAAATTTTCCGAGTTCCGGCCAGTCCTCAATCATGGGTATTTCGTGGCGTCGGGAGGCCCACTTCCAGAACTGTTTGAGCGTGGTCAGGATGTTGTGCTTCGTCTTTTTTGACAAAGCAAGCCCGTTCAAAAAATCTTCAATGTGGGCGTATTTTATGGACTTGATATTCGATTCGCCCCACCCTCTCTGGGCATGACCCATAATGGCCTTGATGGATTGCCACCCTCCGGGCTTCATGTTCGGCTTTTTGGACTCCAGCCACTCGTCAACCAGCCGGTCGAATGATAATGGCTTGGCCTTGACCTGATAATCGCGGGCGTCAAACTGACCGGAGCCCTCCCGGAAGCGGAGACCGGTCAGAAATTGCAGCGCCGCCGGGTAGTTGTCGAAGCGCTTGGTTATTTTGCCGTAGCGGACCACGAGCCGTTGCGGAGACTGAGCCGGGTGCTCCGGGCAGAAAAGCCCCCGGGGCTCCACCGATTTGAACCGCGAGCCGCAAATAGGGCACGACTGATCGGAATGGATACTTCCTTTCATGACCGCCTCATATTTTAGATATGATGTGCCCGTGGTCGATTTCAAGGTGAACTCCGCCCGGGCCAGCGCCCATTATACGGGCGCTGGCGGGGAAATTGCTATCTCGCGGTTTCTACAGTATGCTGATAAACTGGGTTAAAGTCGGCTTTATTTCACCTTGCGCTCCCCGAGCCGCTTCCACGCCAACTTCTTCACCCGCTCCAACCCCTTCAGCCCCCACCGGTCAGCGATGGACCCATTGATGCGCGGCCAGTCCGGCCTGTCAACGCCGGCGTGCTCCGACACGATAGCCATGGCGTAGGTCAGGGAAATTTGCTTTTGGGTGAGGCCCTTGGACACCTCGTTCGTGATGACTGCGGTGCAGCAGACCAGGAAACTTTGAAATTGCGGTTCCATGGTCATGCCCTCTTGGCGCACCCTTCCCAATGGTATGACTTGCGGGCCTCTGCCATATCCGTGATGAACCACCCTTTGCGAGTCTCTAGGTCGTGTCGTCAAAAGATTAAAAATATGGTATAATTGTGGTGAAATTACAATCTAAGGAGGGGAGCCAATGGACTGCGCCCACCATCGCCACGATATATCTGATGAAACTTGGCAATTGCTGGAATTGAATTTACCT
>JAVBQN010000004.1:0-34914 GCA_031549025.1 Candidatus Adiutrix sp.
GGCTCTCCCCCGCGGCCCTCCCGGCCCGGGTCCGGCCGCCCGCTTCCGGTTTTTCGGCAAACGCGGGAAGCCAACCATCAGGCAGGATTCGCCCGTTCCAGGACCACCACTTCGCCGGTCGATCCGTCCATCCGGATCAGGTCGCCGTCATGAATCAAACGGCAGGGGTCCCGGTCGGGCGGAAAATCCACCACGGTGGGGATGCGCATCACGGCCGAGGCCACGCCCGAGCTGGAATCGATATTGGTGAAGATCCAGCCGGCCGGACTGACCCCGGCCACCCGGGCCGCCCCGAAATAGCACGACCAGCCGTTGGAGCCCTTGCTCCCGGGCATGACCAGAATGGTGTTCCGGATGCTGCGGCCGCGCCGGCTGTGGCCGTATTCCACGATCTCCCCGGTCCGGGGGTCGATGCCGCCCCAGCCGGCAATGCTCTCCGGGCAGACCAGGGCCCGGCCCTCCACGATTCCGCCGATGGCGCCGCGCCCTTTCAAGACTATTTGCTCCACCGGTATTCCTCCTTCCATTGCCCGCTGACGGCCGCCTCCAGGCAGGTGTCGACCCCGGCGTAATACACCGGGCTCGCCGTGTGGGCGCGGGTGCTGGTGACCTGCTTGAAGCTGTCGAACAAAAGCCCGGGATAGGATCCCAGAAAGTCGTCGCCGACGGTCCCCGGGCAGGTGCTGGTGTAGATACGGCCGCCGGCCTCTTCGATGGTCCGGGTATAGCCGTTTTCATCGGCCAGGGCCTTGATGGAATACGGGGTCCAGATCATGAGGTCCACGTTCGGGTGAACTTGGCGGCCGCGCAGCCGGGCGGCCGCATGCTGGATCTGGGCGATGTCGTAATGGGGGCAGCCCAGGCTGACCAGGCCCAGGGGGCTTTCCCCGCGCGGGCAGATGTGTTCGTAGGAAGCCTCGAGGTCGTCCCGGCCGACCGACAGGCGGGGCGTGGACGGATCGGCCAGAAGGCGGCTCAGGGAGGGCTCGGTCTCCGGGCTGTAGCCGTCGATGAGGCTCATTTCGCAGTTGCTGGAAATGGCCACCGTGGTCAGGAACTGGCGTAAAATATTGAAATCGGCCCGTCCCAGTTGGCCGGTCACCACCGGGACGGCGTTGACCGGCAGTTGGCGGCCGATGGCGTGGCCCAAGAGGTCCCATTCGACCATGGATTCCACGGGCGTCTTCACCTCCACCAGGACCGTGCCCCCCCGGTTTTCCGGCACGTGCTTGCCCCAATAGGGCGTGCGGCCGCAGATGGCCGACCAGAAGGCGGCCTCGATGCCGTCGGAGTTGCAGCGGGCTCCCCATAAGGAGTTGCCCAAAATCGTCACTCCGGATTCGGTGGTCACGAAATGCTCCCCGCGCACCGGCAGCCACCCGTTGAGATAGGGCGCGCAGGTGCCGGCGATGGTCACCCCGGCCTCGCGGGCGATGTCCAGGAAGGCGGTGTTTTTCTCGAAAAACTCCCGGCTCTGCCCAAACGGCGCGTATTCGCGCCAGTCGCAGGGGGCCACGCAGGTCTGCGTCTGGCAGCCGGCGTCCACGGCGTCGAAGGGTACCCGCTCGTCCGTGGCCAGGTTCATCCGGGCGAAGATCATTTCCGGTTCGTCCTCCGGACAGACGGCCAGGTATCGATGGTTGCCGCAGAACACCGTGGCCTTGGTGACTTCGCAGAGCCGTTCGGCCCCCAGCACCTCGGCGTAGCGCACGATGTTTTCCAGGGCCAGCTGTTTGAGCCGGCCCCGGGCGCCTTCGAGCATTTCCGTTTCCAGGGCGGTCAAATTCACCCGGGTCATGGTCATTGTCTACTCCTTCCCGATATGGGCGATGCCGCTGAAAAAGACGGTGTCGCCGGCGTATACCGTGGCCCCGGCGACCTTGCCCCGGGCATCGTGGAGGGGACGGCCGGTTCCGACAATCTTCATTCTGTCACCTCGCCGTGTTCTCTGAACCTCGGCGGCGCGGGAAAGACCATTATAAGGCAAGTACGGGGTGATCGTCCACTGTAACGACGCCCGGCGTCCCTCGCGGGCCGTCACGCCCGGGAAGCATGTCCGGCCGGGCACCGCGGCCGAGGGCCTGCACGAGCCGGACCGCCAGGCCTTCCTCCCCCGGGGCCGGGTGACGGCGACGCCGTAAACGGCATCCCGTCCAGGATGGGAAGCCGGGTTCCGCCTAACGGGGCCCGGCTTTTCCGGCCGCCTTGTACGCCGACGGTCATTGTCCTATAATGGGCCGGGAGGCGGTGAGGCGCGTGGCCGATATACAGCAGCTGATCAAAACCATACTGTCCGATACGAAATTCGCCGGGGGCGGCCGTTTCGCGGCCCGGGTGTATCAGGACGAGCCCATTCTCTTCACCGCGGCCCAGATGGAACGCCAGCCCCCGGCCAGATACCGGGCCATGCGGAAAATCGCCCGGGATCCCGGGATGCGCCGCGAACCCGAAGCGAAAATATTCTATGAACAGGGCCGGTTCATGGAGGACTTCGAAGACGAGTTCGAATATCACGGCGAGTTCGTGCGCTATTATCCGACCTACCAGGCCATGACCGACCGGGAACTGCGCGGGTATTTCTCCTGGCGGACCAAAGTCCGGCGCGGCCTCATCGGGAAGACGTCTCTCTCTTTCGCCTTTGTCTATATTTATGAGCTGCTGAACCGGATCGGCGCGCGCTCCCCGGAGGAAGGCTTCCACACCCTGAAAAATTTCTGGACGGCCTACCGGGAGATCGATCCGCGCATCACCCCCTATGTTCAATTGTGGCTCAAAGATTACGTCGTGTATCACAATCTGGACAAAGCCCTCCTGGACGATTTTTCCGAGGCGCGATTTGACCGGGCGCTCCTGACGCTTTCGGACCATACGGCCCACAGCGCGGAGGAAGTATTTTCGGCGCTGAATTCCCTGTCTTCGTACAATCTGGAAAACTCCAGATTTTTCAAGCACTATCCGGAGGACGTCAAGACGGTCGTCCGCGACGTTTTCGCGGCCTATTCGGCTCATTACGACCAGAGCTGCAAAAACACTCTCTGCGAAAAACTTTTTGGCCAGGTATACGTCAGTCCGTACTCCATGTTCAGCTCCGCCGTATTCTACGAGCGAACCCGCCAAGATGACTTTGTCTATGAGATCAACGGGATTTACCGATACACGCATAAAAACGGCCGCTGGAGCTGCGAAAGGTTCTTTGGATACGGCGGCAAAAACCGGCCCATCGGAGCCCTCCTGAAATCCATCGATTTCTTCATGCGCCAGAAATACGGCTTCAAATCCACGCTGAAAGCGGGCCCGACCACCAAAATCCTCCGGGGCCTCATCGGCCGGGCCATAGAGACGCATCAGGCCAGCCCAAGAAAAACCGCCCAACCCGACATTGAAATAGACGTCGCCAAGCTCCAGGGCATACGTGACGCCGCCCTGGCCACGCAGAACAAATTGATCGTCGAGGAACCGGCCGAAACCGACGCGCCGGATGTATTCGGGAAAAAGACCGGGCCGGAAAACGACACCGGCCTTGACGAGGCCGAATACCGGTTCATGAGCGACCTGTTGTACGGCCGGGCGTATGACGGCCTGGTCCGCTCCCGGGGCCTGATGCTGTCGGTCCTGATGGACGCCCTCAACGAAAAGCTTTTCGAACGTTTCGGCGACACGGTGATCATCGAGGCCGGAGGCCGGCCGGAACTGGTCGAAGACTATATCGAGGAACTGAAGGGAATGATCACGGAATGAAAATCCCCAGACGGATAGCCACGGTCATCGTCAATTCGCTGAAAGGCGGGGTGGTGCCGCGAATCGGCCTCCCGTACATCACGGTTGGCCGGGAAACGGAAATCGGCGCCCTCTTGCACGATGTCGAGATCATCGCGGACGGCGGCGCCTCCTTCCGGTTCATCGTGGGCAAGTACGGCAGCGGCAAAAGCTTTCTCCTGCAGACAATCCGGAACTACGTGATGGACCGGAACTTCGTGGTCGCGGACGCCGACCTTTCACCCGAAAGGCGCCTGATGGGCACCAAGGGCCAGGGCCTGGCCACCTACAAGGAGCTCATCCGGAACCTGTCCACCAAGACCAGGCCCGAAGGCGGCGCCCTGACGCTGATTCTGGACCGCTGGATAAGCGGCGTCCAGAGCGAGGCCGCGGCGGAAAGCGGCCGGCCGATTGACGATCCCGGCTTCGGCGCGCTGGTGGAAAAGAAAATCCACGACGTCATCCATTCGCTGCGCGAGATGGTGCACGGCTTTGACTTCGCCCGGCTCCTGACCATGTATTACCGGGCCCACCTGGACGGCGACGAGGAGAACCTGGCCAAGGTGGTCAAATGGTTTCGCGGCGAATACGCGAACAAGACGGAAGCCAGGGCCGAACTCGGGGTGAACATCGTCGTCACCGACGACGACTGGTACGAGTATGTCAAGCTGCTGGCCACGTTCCTGCGCCGGGCGGGCTACGGCGGCCTGATGATCCTCATCGACGAACTGGTCAACATTTACAAGATACCGCACAGCATCACCCGGCAATACAATTATGAAAAAATCCTCACCATGTACAACGACACCCTGCAGGGCAAAGCCCGGTATCTCGGCATGGTCATGTGCGGCACGCCCCAGTGTATCGAGGATACCCGGCGCGGCGTCTTCAGTTACGAAGCCCTGAAATCCCGCCTGGAAGAGGGCCGCTTCAGCCTCGGCCACGTCAAGGACGTGCTGGCCCCGGTCATCAGGCTGTCGCCGCTGACCTACGAAGAGATGCTGGTGCTGATTGAAAAATTGGCCGACATCCACGCCGGCCTTTTCGAATACGAACGCGCCCTGACCCAGGACGACCTGATCAGCTTCATCAAAATCGAGTTCGGCCGCATCGGCGCGGAGACGCACATCACCCCCCGCGAGGTCATCCGCGATTTCATCGAGGTGCTGAACATCGTGCACCAGAACCCGAAGCTCAAAATATCGGAACTTTTGGGCCGGGACACCTTCGCCTATGCCAAACCCGGAATACAGGAGGAAGCGGTGGACAAGGCTTTTGAGGAATTCGAACTGTAGGCGGCATGATGAACATTTTCAACCGGTACGCGCCGTTCATCCAGGATTTCATTTATCGGAACAGTTGGGAATCGCTGCGGGCCATCCAGGTCGCGGCGGGCGACGCGGTGTTCAATTCGGACGGCCACGTGCTCCTGTCCGCGGCCACGGCTTCCGGGAAGACGGAAGCGGCGTTTTTCCCGATCCTGACCCTCTTCACCGAGGACCCGCCGAAATCCGTGGGCGCGATCTACATCGGCCCCCTGAAAGCCCTCATCAACGACCAATTCATGCGCCTGGGCGATCTGTGCCGGGAGGCGCATATCCCGGTCTGGCATTGGCACGGCGACGTGGCCCAGTCCCACAAGAACCAGCTCTTGAAAAACCCTTCCGGCATTCTTCAGATCACCCCCGAATCCCTGGAGGCCCTGCTGCTGCATAAGCACGCCGACGTCGGCCGCCTGTTCGGCGACCTCCGGTTCATCGTGATCGACGAGGTCCATTCCCTCCTTCGCGGCGACCGCGGCGGCCAGACCCTGTGCCTGATCGAGCGGCTTTCCCGCCTTGCGGAAGTGAACCCGAGACGAATCGGCCTTTCCGCCACGCTGGGCGATCCGGAGAGCACGGGGAAATTCCTGGCGTCGGGCACGGGCCGGAACACGCTCATCCCCGCGATCGAGGCCCAGGGCGCCCGGTGGCGGCTTTCCATGGAGCATTTTTATCTTCAGGGAACCCAGTCGGCGGAAGGCCGGGATATCCCGGAAGCCCTGCCCGCGCTGGACCGGGAAACGGACCGCGCGCCGAAAAACGCCGACCCGGGCCTGGGCTATATCTTCGCCCACACCCGGGGGAAGAAGTGCCTGATCTTCGTCAATTCCCGGGAGGAATGCGAAGCGGTCACCACCACGCTGCGCCAGTACTGCGAGGCCAACCGCGAGCCGGACCGGTTCCTGATCCACCACGGCAACCTGTCGGCCGCGTACCGGGAAACCGCCGAAGCGGTGATGAAGGACGAGGAACAATATCAGACCACCGTGACCACGGCCACCCTGGAACTGGGCATCGACATCGGCCGGCTGGAGCGCGCCTTCCAGATCGACGCGCCGTTCACCGTGTCCTCGTTCCTGCAGCGGATGGGCCGCACCGGGCGGCGGGAGGCGCCGCCCGAGATGTGGTTCGTCATGCGCGAGGAACAGCCGGAACCCCGGGCCATGCTGCCGGTGACGATTCCGTGGACGCTCGTCCAGGGTATCGCCCTGGTGCAACTGTATGTGAAGGAGCGTTGGGTCGAGCCGCCGAAGCTGGACCGGCTGCCGTTCAGCCTCCTGTATCACCAGACCATGTGCACCCTGGCCTCCGGCGGCGAGATGTCGCCCGCGCGGTTGGCTTCCCGGGTGCTTTCGCTGAGCTGTTTCCACCGCGTCACGCCGGACGACTACAAGCTCCTGCTGCGGCATCTCCTGGCCACCGAACACCTTCAGAAAACCGAGGAAGGCGGGCTCATCGTCGGGCTGGCCGGGGAGCGGCAGACGAATTCCCACAAGTTTTACGCCGTGTTCAAGGAGAACGAGGAATACACCGTCCGCAACCGATCCCAGGAACTGGGCACCATTGTCTCCCCCCCGCCCGTCGGGGAAAAAATCGCCCTGGCCGGGCACGTCTGGATCGTCGAGGAGGTCGACCACAAACGCCACCTGGTGTATTGCGAGCAGGTGAAGGGAAAAGTTCCGGCGTATTTCGGCCAATGTCCCGGCGACGTCAACACCCGGGTGCTGGAAAAGATGAAGGACGTGCTGCGGGAAAGCGAGGCGTATCCGTATCTCATGAAAAACGCGGCGGCCAGGCTCGGCGAAGCCCGGCACACCGCCGTCAATTCGGGGATGACGGACGAGCCGCTCATCCGCCTGGGAGGCGACATGTGGTGCCTGTTTCCGTGGCTGGGCACCTATGCCTTCCTGGCCCTGGAGCGGTTCATCAAAATCAAGTGCGGCCCCTGGTTGGGCCTCTCCGCCCTCGATTCGTCCCGGCCGTATTTCATCCAGTTCAGGATGAAAGCCGGGAGGGACGAATTTTTCCAGGTGCTGGGCGATATGGAAAAGCGGCCCCTCGACCCGATGGAATTGATCTACAAGGGGGAAGTGCCCCTGTTTGAAAAATACGACGAGTTTCTGCCCGAGGAACTGGTGAAGAAAGGCTTCGCCCGCGGCATTCTCGGCACGGACGAAATGAAAGCCCGCATTCGCGGCTGGCGGGCGGCGGCTTCGGCCCCTCATCCGGCGGACGGCCGGGACGCCTGACGGGCCGGGGGTTCGTCCCGAGCCGGATTTATATATTGCCCCCGGCCGTTGAAAAACAATACTCCGTCTCTTCGTGGTACCGTTCGCCCGGCTTCAGAATCGGGGGCGCGAATTCCGGCCGGTTGATCGCGTCCGGGAAATAGCTCGTCTCCAGGCAGAAGCCGGCGCGCGGACCGTACGGCACGTTCGACTTGCCCACATAGCCGCTCAACTGGTTGCCGGCGTAAAACTGCACAGCCGGCAGGGTGGTCCGCACCTCCATGACTATGCCGGTGACGGGCGACCAGGCCCGGGCCGTCCTCTTCCACTTCTCCGTCGACGAGAGAATATAGGTATGGTCGTATCCCAGGCCGGCGGCCAGCTGGCAATGGCCGGCCCCGAGGTCGCGGCCGATGGGTTTGCCGCCGTTGAAGTCGAAGGGCGTGCCCGCGGCCTTCAGAATCCGGCCGGTGGGCACGATCCGCGAGTCAATTTCCAAAAATTCGTCGGCGTATATGGCCAGTTCCTGATCGAGAACCGGGCCCGAGGCTTCGCCGCTCAAATTGAAATAGGCGTGGTTGGTCAGGTTGACGAGGGTGTCCCGGTCGGTCCCGGCCTCGTAGACGAGCCTGAGGCAGTTCCGGTCATCCCAGGCGTAGGTGATTTTCAGGTCAAGGTTGCCCGGATAATTTTCCTCGCCGGCGGGCGAAAGGCGGGTGAAAACGAGAGCGTTCCGGCCGGTTTGGGGCTCGACCGCCCAGATATGTTTATCGAAGCCCTGGCCGCCGCCGTGCAGATGCAGTTCGCCGCTGTTGGCCGCCAGATCGTGCCGCCGCCCGTTCAGGGTGAAGCCGCCGCCGCTGATGCGGTTGCAGACCCGGCCGATCAGCGCCCCCAGATAGCCGGGCGCGGCCTGATAATCGCGCGGGCCGGCGTAGCCGAGCACCACGTCGGTCAGCCGTCCCCGGGCGTCCGGCACGGCCAGGCCCTGGATGGTGCAGCCATAATCCAGAATGTCGACAGAGGCGCCGCGCGTGTTTTCCAGGCGCCAGACGGTGACCTCGCGCCCGTCGTCCAACCGGCCGAAGGGCCGGGAAGATATGCCGCCCATACGTTCTCTCCTTTGATCGCCGCGAACCGGGGCCGGCGGCGCCGCTTCCGGCGGTTCAGCCTCTCCCCGAGGCCCTGAAATGGTTTCGAGTCACGGTCGTCGGTCTTCTGGACCTTACACCGGGAGGCCCTGGCCGTCGAGGCCCATTTCCCGGGCCAGCGCGGCCTTGATTTCCAAAAGCTTTTCGCTGACGGCCTTGAGCTGGGCGCCGGTGAACGTCGAGGCCGGACCGGAAACGCTCATACCCTGTACGCATTCCCCGTCGGGACCATAAATCGGTATGCCCAGGCAGTGTACTCCCTGGTTCCACTCCTCCATATCCTCGGCGAATCCCCGCCGCCGGATTTTTTCGATCTCGGCGCGCAGCTCCTTGACATTCATGATGGTCTTATCGGTGAACTTCTTGAATTTGATCGAAGCCAACAAAGGCTCGAGCCGCTCGTCCGGCATGGCCGCCAGGATGCTTTTTCCCATGCTGGTGACGTGGAGCGGGGCCACTTCGCCGACATTGGCCGCGAAATTGATCGGCAACGTGCCGCTCACCAGATCCACCGTGACGACCATGCACTCGTTTCTCTGGCCGAGGCAGACGGTCTGCCCGAAACTGCCCGACAGCTCCCGCATGTATTTTTTGACGGTGCGGCTGATGCGGGCCTGATCCAGGGCCGAACTGCCGATTTGAAACAGCTTCAGAGTCAGGGTGTATTTTTTGTTCTCCAGCCGGCGGAGATAGCCGAGATGCTGCAAGGTCAACACGATCCGGTTGACCGCGTTGCGGTCCTGGCCCAGAACATCGACCAGGTCGGCTATGCTCAGTTCTTTTTTTTCCGATATGGCTTCGATCACTTCAACCGCTTTTTTCAAAACGCCGACAAGATAGTAAGGTTCGTTTGCCTGACCCATGGGTCCCCCCTAGCCTTTTCATGAGACGAAATACAACAATGACTCCGATCCCCATTTCGGCAGTCATTTTCGGGGCCTAGAGCACTTTTCTCAAAATGTCATGGGCATGAAATGAAAAGTGCCCGGATGTTCTAGCGCTTTGCATATGGATGATGGCAGTTAGAAGGCAAAACGCTCTAATCATGGCCTCCGGTGGTTCCCGCGACAGAGGTGTTTTGAGATGATTATACTGGAACAGCCCCCGTTAAGCCACTGTAATTTTACCTCTTTTATCAGTAAAAAGCGGCCCGGAGTCAACTCCGGGCCGCTGTACCCGGCCTGATTGGATAAAGATTAAGGAAGGGCTGGCTCGGGTCACCCGGCCGCCCGGTTTTATTACTCCGGCAACTAAATAAGCCATACCCGTAATTTCGGGAAGCCCGAAATTATTGGACTTCGGAGGCCGGGCAGCAACTTCTAAAGTTGCCGGCGCAATAAAAGGACGGCCGGATATTTCGGCGGAACGTCACTCCAGTGGTCCCCTCCCACCGCGCCTGGCCTTGGCGGCCATACGGAACACGGAGACGAGGCAGGACCCCGGCATGATCATGCCGCATATGACAAAGGGCCTCGGCTATTGCGTCGGGCCTATGCGGTTGATAGCGAACCCCCCATAACCCAACACTTCGGATTTGGTGGCTTGCCCGTTGCAGACTTTGATCATTTCCTCAAATAACTCCCGGCCGGCCTCGCTGATGGATTGCCGACCGTCGATCACCACCCCGGCGTTGAAGTCCAGGTTCACCCCCATCTTTTCAAAAAGGGCGGTGTTGCTGGCCACCTTGATCACCGGGGCAATGGCCGCGCCCAGGCAGGTGCCCAGGCCGGTGGTGAAAATAACCACCTGGGCTCCGCCGGCCAGAAGGCCGGTCGTGGACTCTGCGTCATGACCGGGGGTGTCCATGAAGATCAACCCTTTTTTCGTCGGGGTCTCGGCATATTCCACGACCTCGTTCAGCGGGGCCCGGCCGGCTTTGTGGATGCAGCCCAGGGATTTTTCCTCCAGAGTGGTGATCCCCCCGGCCATATTGCCCTGGCTGGGGTTGGCAAAGCGGATGTCCACCCCCATGCGGAGCGACCCTTCCTCGGCCCGCCGCACCTGGCGCAGCAGCGCGTTCCCGATTTCAGGGCTGGCCGCCCGTTGGGCCAGAAGGTGTTCGGCTCCGATAAGCTCCTGAGTTTCAGAGAGAATGGACCGGCCGCCCTCGGCAATCAAGAGGTCGCTGACCTGGCCGGTCACCGGGTTGGCCGAAAGGCCCGACCAGGCGTCCGATCCGCCGCATTCCAACCCCAGGGTCAGTTCCGAAATGTCGCACTCCACCCGGGTTTGCCGCGAAGCCCTGGCCATCATGGCCTGAGCCAGGGCCACCCCTTTGGCGATGCAGCCGACGCTTCCCCCTTCTTCCTGAATGACCACCGCCACCGAAGGAGTGCCGGCCTTGTCGATATCCTCGGCCAGAGGGTGGGGCTCCAAGGCTTCGCAGCCCAAACCCACCACCAGACAGGCCGCCACGTTGGGATTGGATCCGTAGCCCAAGAGCGTGCGCCGGGTCTGGGCCAGATCCGGGGGCAGCTGGCCGCAGCCGTGTTCGTGCGTCACATAGACCGCTCCCGGCAATTGGGCGGCAATGCGCATGGCCACGTCATTGGCGCAGACCACTGTGGGCAAAATCAACACATGATTGCGAACCCCCACCCGTCCCGACGGGCGGACATACCCCATGAACTTCATCATAAAGCCCCCTCCTGGTCGCCACGGCCCCGAATGCCTTCGAGGTTGTGGATGTGGACGTGTTCGCCGGCTTTGATTTCCCTGACGGCCCGCCCGATGACCTGGCCGTATTTGATCACTTCACCGCCGGCGGCCAGGTCTTTCAAGGCGATCTTATGCCCCCGGGGCACGGACGTCACGGCGACCAGTTTGATATCCTCAAGCTCGCCTTTGACGGTGACGGCCTCTTGACGCGCCACGGAACGCAGCACCGTGGCCACCATATCCAGCGGCGTTATCTGTTGGGCGTCGAATACATTTGTCATCGTTCCAGCATCCTTTGCGCTTCGAGAGAATCACTCATAACGCCGGACGAAGCGGGCCGGAGCATCCGGCTTCGCCCGCCGCGCCGATTCAACCGGGGCCCCGGCGCTCAAAATATCACTTTTGAACGCCGGGGCCCCGGACCAACAGGGGGAACGGTCAGTCGACCGGTCCCATTTCTCCACGCTTGGCCATGACGACCATTCTATAGACCGAAATCAGGTAGGCTATCAGGACCAGCACGAAAGGCCCGCCCAAGACGATGGTCAAACCCTTCAGGACGCTTAACCGCCCCGACACCACGGCCGCGAAGCCCAGAAGGCCCATGGTCAGGCCCACCAGGATGCGCATGGCCGGCGCGGTGTCGATGCGGCCGCCCGAGAGCTGGATGGCCACATACTGGGAGGTGGCGTCGTAGGTGGTGATGCCGTACATCAAAACCGACAGGAACACGATGGTCATGGAGAGCGTAGCCAGGGGATACTGTTCCAGGACGACATAGATGATGCTGCCGAAGTTGTTCTGCACCACGGCGTTCAAGTCCACAATGTTGGAGAAGTGGAGGTTGGCGGCCACCGCGCTCCAGCTCCCGAAGAATATGAAGACCATGATGCAGGGGACGATGACCGCGCCGGCCATGAATTCCCTGATGGTGCGCCCCTTGGAGATGCGGGCCAGAAAACCGCCGCAGGGGGGGATGAAGCAGACCCACCAGATGATGTAGAACACCAGCCACCAGTTCATGTAGCCGCGGTTGTGCCATTCCATCAACTGTTTGCCGTTTTCCAGCATGACCGGGTCGCCCGCCGCGTTGACCACGGGGACGAAGTTCATGCTGTCGCCCCAGAGGCTCAGAGAGAAGAAGGTGTGGGCGAACTCGCCCAGCGCCTCGGTGACGACCGTGAAAATATAGGTGCTGGGGCCGACGACGATGATGAAGGCGAAAATGACGAAACTGAAGACGATGTTCACCTGGCTCATGCGGCTCATGCCTTTTTCGATGCCGATGACCGCGGTGAAGATGAAGCCGGCGGTCATGGCAAAGAGGGCGATGTATTGCCCGGTCAGGCCGATGTCCGGCATGTTGAAAATTTTCCCGATGCCGCTGGTGATCAGGGCCATGCCCATGCCCAGGGCGGTGGCCACGGCGCCCACCGAGGCCAGAGCGCCCAGAACGTCGGCCACCCGGCCCCAGGCGCTGTCATAGCACTTTTTGCCCAGGATGCCGTAAAGGCCGCCGGCCAGGTTCAAAGGCAGCTTCAGGCGATAAGCCGGCAGGGCGATGGCCACGGCGCCGAGGGCGTACACGCTCCAGCCGTGGAAGGAGTTGTCCATGAAGACGTACTGCAGGCTCTTGACGATGCTCTTGGGCGAACCCTGGATGCCCTCGTCGGCCAGCCAGTCGAACCCGAACATGTGGTAAAAAATCTCGCCCGCGCACCACATCCACATGGTCATGCCGAAACCGGCGCAGAACATCATGG
Organism: Candidatus Adiutrix sp.; assembly: GCA_031549025.1. Taxonomy (GTDB): domain Bacteria; phylum Desulfobacterota; class Desulfarculia; order Adiutricales; family Adiutricaceae; genus Adiutrix. The sequence continues at coordinate 12,879 of JAVBQN010000004.1, forward strand.
AGATCCACGAGAAAGTGGTGAATTCCGGCTTGTCCTCGGGCGCGCCCAGCTTGATGTTGCCGTAGCTGGAGAACATCAGGAACAGGCAGGTCAGAATGGTGACGATGGCCACCACCTGCACCAGCCAGCCGCACTTGAATATCGTGAAATTGGTGATGGCGTCGAAGATGGCTTTGACGGTGTCGGGGCTGACGGCCATCCCCACCACCCCGATAATCAAGATGATGGTGTACGGGTAAAACACCCCCGGATCGAACTTGCCGAAAATTTTCTCTAACACTGCCCGCATAAAAACCTCCATCGGGGTTTGAGTTTTTGACCCGCCGGCTGAATATCCCGGCCGCGCCCCGGATGGGGCCCATAATCATCCTGAGCTTGCCGGTCAAGATGATCCGGTGATAATCAGCCGATTATCCAGGTCGATGAACGCTGTGTGTGGCCTGGGCGTCACGTGATCGGCTTCAGGCGGCGCCTTTTGGGGCCTTAAGCTCGGCGTCGTATTCTTTCACTATTTCGCTGACGGTTTCCGCGGCCCCGGGGGGAAGCGGCAACGGTTGATGATTGGCGATAATGGCCAGGGCCGCGTCATAGGCCCGGTCGGTGACGGTGCGGCCGTCGGGGTTCTCCCGCGCCCAGCGCTCCCGGCCGTGGCGGTCGAAAAGAACGGCCTTGGACTGGTTGCGGGCCCGCTTGAGGGTGTCCTTTTGGGTCAGGAAGCTGCCGCCCGGGCCGACCTCCTCGATCAAGTTCACGCAGAGACTGTCGTTGTCGGTGGGGATCCCTTCCAGGACTTTGCGGATGTTGCCCATGCATTCGTGGTCCATCAGGAGCTTGGCGTAGTCGAAGGTCAGGCCCAGATCCAGACAGCCCGAGCCGTAGACCATGTTGGCCCCGGCCAGAGCGGCCTGGAGAGCGTTGATGGTGAATTCGTAGCCCACCTGGGCGTCGGGGATTTTGGCGTCCGACAGGCCGCCGCCGCACCAGACGGTCAGTTGATAGTACCGGGCCATCTGGACGATGCCGGCGTTGATCATCCCGTATTCGGGCGCGCCCACCACGGAATTGCCGGTCTTCAGGTCCATGATGGTGCTGCAACTGCCATACGTGAACTTGGTGCCCCGGGCGGTCAACTGGGCCAGAACCAGAGCCGAAAGCTCCTCGCAGTTATGTTGCAGAACCGTGGCCGACACCGTGGCCGGCGAGCTGCCGCCGGAGAGGCACATGGGAATGACCTGCATGCCGGTGCCGGTGCGGGCGCAGGTGATGATGGCTTCGCAGCAGTCCTTGACCAACGTCAAGGGGCTGGTGGGACAGAGGCAGGCGCTGAAGATGGGTTTTTGGCGATAGGCTTCCTCTCCGCCGCAGACCACGTGGGCCATCTCCACCATTTTTTCCAGGTTGCGGCGATTGATCACGCCCAGAAACAGATGCTTGGAGGAGTTGTTGAGCATAGTCTCGAAGTTGTGCACCGCCTGGGACTCGGGATATTGGTCCCCGGAACAGACCGTGCGCAGGGTGATGGCCATTTCCGGCAGGGCGTCGATGACCCGGGAGACCTCGCCGCAGTCTTTTTTGGTGGAGGGGCGGCATTCCCGGGTGACGGGATCGATGACATTGATGCATTCGCCGAAGGTGGCGAACCCGACCCGTCCGGGCTCGGCCTCGTAATCATCCTGGCGGCGGCGACCGTGGAAGACGATGGAATGGGGCGCGCCGGCCAGGCAGTCATGGACCACGTATTGGGGAATCCAGACCCGGAAGTGATCATGGTTTTCCATAACCCGGCAGCCCGCGCCGTGAAAGATTTCCGCCGCCTCCCGGCTCTCCACGATCAGACCGGTCTTTTCCAAAATTCTCAGCGTGCTGAAATGGATGGTATCCATATCGTCCCGGGTGAAAAGTTTGAGGCCGGCCCCTCCGGACCTCAAGACACCCGTGCGCTCTTTGTAATAACCCATATTTGCTACTCCTACCTCAAGAGCGCTTTTCTATTGAAAGGATCTCTTCATGAAATGAAAAGCGCCCGGATGTTTGGGTGTTTTACAATTTATTAAAGACGGATAAATTGTAAAACGCTCTAGGTCGATCAACGGCGCGGCCAAGTCAGGCCGGCCGGGGCGCGGTGCCAGGCACCGTTTGGTTGTTGTAAAAGGGCCGTCAACCAGCCAGAAACGGCTTTAACGCTTTCAGCACTTCGGGGTCGGCCACGCTTTCGGGGCTGTTGGCCAATACGGCTTTATATTTCTCCGCGGCCACTTCGACGATGTCCCTGGCGCCGCGCTTTTCCCAGTTTTCATAGCGTTCCATATCGGAAATTATGGGGCGCCAGGTCTTGCGGCAGTTCTTCAGGGTAAAGGGTTCCGTCATATAATCGCCGCCGGAGCCGATGCGGTGGATCTGATCCAGGCCCAGGTCGTTATCCATTTCCTGCAAACCTTCGGCAATGCGGAAGGCCCGCCCGATCATCTCCTCGTCCATCATGAATTTTTCCAGCGAGGTGGCCATGATGGCATCGAGGCACCCCAGGCATTCGTTGATGATGGTGGCCCCGCCCAACACGCATAAAATGAGGTTCTGCATGCTTTCATACCCGGACTGGGCATCGGGAAGCTTGCTGTCGCTCATGCCGGCCATGGACCGGATGGGGATATGGTAATATGCGTTGATCAACTGGAAGTTGAGGATATTGGCCAGGTCCGACTCCGGGGAGCCGGTGACGTAGGCGGCGGTCCGGAGATTCGGCCGCATGGAGGCCGGGCCGTACAGGCAGGGCAAGCCCGGGTTGACCAGTTGGAGCAGCGTGATGCCGGCCAGCACTTCCGCGTTTTGCAGAACCGCCATGCCCGAAAGGCTCAAGGGGGCGGTCACCCCGCTTAAGGCGCTGGTCATGATGGACACCGGCTGATTGTGCCGGGCGGAGGTCAGGATGCTCTCCAGGGGTTTGTGGTCATAGGACAAGGGGCTCAGGGGGTTGATGTTATGATAACAGGCGTATCCCTCGTCCAGCCAATGAGGATTGCCCTTGGCCACGCAGAGCATGGCGAAATCCGTTTCCACCTCGGCTTTGGTGCCGGGGGCGAAACGCAGGGCTTTGTCGGTGTGCTTTAACAGTTCGTAAAAAATCCGGGGCCGGCGGCTGGGGCCGGTGAGGTCGCTGGGCTCCACCGGGATGGAGCCGGTGATGTCGCAGACGGGGCTCGCGTGATGCAGTTTATACAGATCGATCAGGTCGTCTATGGTCCCCAGACGGTGCCCGCGATCAAGGCTCTGGATAAAGACCGGGCTGTGATTGGGCTCCACGTGGACCCGCTCCTGCCCTTCGCCGATGGTGATGGCCTTGGCGTCATTGAGAGCCATGTAACGGAAGGAGGCCGGAGTGCTTTCTATGGCCTTTTCCACCAACGTCCTGGGAATGAAAACCTTGGAGCCGTCGACCTTGGCGCCGTGATCTTTCCAGACGGCCAGGGCCTCCTCGTTTTCCATGACCACGCCGGTTTTTTCCAACACCTGCATGGTGCCTTCATGAATCTTCTTCAGATGATCGTCGTCGACCAATTGCAGCCGGCTCATTGTATACATTGTCTGCTCTTCCTCCATTGGTGAACCAAGAGCCACCCGGCGGTTAAAACTCCGGGAAATACCCGTGCTCGTCAAAGACCGGCTGGGCCGGTTCGCTGATTATTTCCAAATCGTCCCGGTTGCGGGCTTCGTCGTAATAGGCCCGGCTCAACTCGGCCTCCACCAGTTGGAGAGTATTGCGCACCCGGGTCAGCCGCACTTCTTCCGGCTTGATCAACCCCAATGAGCGGACGAGCACCCGGAGGGCTTCCCGGTCGTTTTCCACCACGCAGGGAATTTTTCCCATTTCCAGAAGCCCGGTGGTGATGATGTTGAGGTCATTGGCCCGCCGGTCTATTTTGTCGAAAAGCCGTTGGCTGATAAGGTCCGCCCAAGCCAGACCGCCGGTGTTGCCGTGGCTGGCCGGAGTGAGATCGGAGACCATCAGGAGATCGAAATTCGGCTTTTCCGGCTCAGGCGAGAAACGGGGCGCCCGAATACGGCCCACGACCTTGGTGTCCATGCCGGCCCCGGAGATGTCCTTGCCCACTTCGTCCAGCCACAGGATGTGGCCGTGGTCGAAAGGCAGGGCCGGGCTCAGTTGCTTGCTGCGCTTCAGCAGTTCCTTTTCGCCCGCCTCCAGGTTCCCGGCGTCAAGTACCCGGATCTCGGCCACGTCGTTATAGCCGTTCTCTATGGAACCCACGCCGAAGAGGAAATTGCTGTTGGCCACGAGCACCCCGGCGATGCTCTTGATCATGCGCACCGGGCCGTGGGTGATCATGGCCTGGTGGTAGATGGTGGCCCCGGCCAACTTGCCCAGGCCGATGCCGCAAATCTTCATCAGCCCGCTTTCGATCTCGCCTTCGAAGTCGGTGTGTTTCTTGACGCGGTTCAAGATGACCAGGTGGTCCGCGGCCCGGGCCACCCGGTCCATGACCACATCCACGCCTTCCGGGGTCCGCCCGATGACCTCGACCTCCAGTTGGCTGAGGATGGGCGCGCCCACCCGTTCCTCGGTCAGCCCATAGTCCAGCAGCACCCGCCGCTGCCCTTCGGCGCTGCCGGAGCCGTGGCTGCCCATGGCCGGCACCAGAAACGGCCGCAGCCCCAGCTCCTTCAAAGCCGCGACCGTTCCGGCCACCAATTCGGGATATGAAGCCAACCCGCGGCTCGGGCAGGCGATGGCCACGGAAGCCCCTTTTTTCACCGTCAGACGCAGCCCCGCCACCTGAGCGGCGATTTCGGCTCCGATGTCGGCCACCCGGGGACGAGGGAATTTCTGCCGCACCCTGAAGACATCTGGAAACATGGTCATAAACACCGCCTTATGGTAGACCGCCCGCATAACGCTCATTTAACGAATATGACGATCATTTGATGAGCAAAAAAAATAGACCAACTCACCATTTTAAAATGCCAGGGGCGGCATCGCGAAAGTCTTTCTCCGCCATCCCGGCTTCCGCCGGGATGGTATGGCTCCGGCAACTAAAGAAGTCATGCCCGTGGTTTCGCCAAAGCCCGAAATCACTAGACTTCAGCGGCCGGGAGCAGACGTCTATGGTTGCCGGGTTAATAAAAAGAAGAAAGGCCCCGCCCCCGCGGCCTCCGCCGGCTTCGGTTACGAGATGACCCCGGTCTCCGCCATCACGTTCTGCAGCATCCGCCGGCCCAGAAAATCCACCGGAGCGCAGGGTTTGCGCGGACGTCCGCAGTCGATTCCCTGGAGCTCCAGGGCCATTTTCAGGGTGCCCGGGAAGGGCCCCTGGAACACCACATCCATGATGCGCCACAGCTTCCGGTGCAGCGCCCGGGCCTGGGCCAGATCGCCGGCCTGAAAACTCGTGAAAAGCTCCCGGCACAGCCGGGGAGCCACGCAGCCGCCCACGCCCATGAAGCCGTCGGCGCCGCAGGCCAAGGCCCCCAACAGGACGTCGTCGGTGCCGGTGAGCACCCCGAAATCCTGTCCCAGGGTCTTGTTGATGACGGGCACGGTGTTGGCCAGATCGGCCACGTCCTTGATGCCGACGATGTTGCGTTCCCGGGCCAGTTCGGCCACGGCCTCGGCGGACATCTGGACATTGGTGTAAGCCGGATAGTGATACAGGATGACGCCGGGCTTGGAATACTCGGCCACTTCTTTATAGAACTCGATCAGGCCGGCCTCGGGCACGGGCGGATCGAAGGGGGTCATGATCAGGGCGAAATCCACGCCCGCCTCGCCGGCAAAGGCGCACAGCGCCTTGGTGTCGCGCAGGCTGTTGGTGCTGCAGCAGGCCGCGATCTTCAGCCGGCCGGCGGAATATTCGGTCGCGGCCTGGAAGAGCTCCTTGCGCTCCTCCACGGTCTGGACCGTGTACTCCCCGGAACTGCCGCCCACCAGCAGGCCGTCCAGGCCGCCGTCGACCATGAAATCGATCAGCTTCTTCAAGGTCGGCTTATCCAGGGTTTCGTCCCGGAGGAACGGCGTGGGCAGCGCCCCGAAAAGCCCCTGGAAGCGCTTTTCCCGGCCGCCGTTGATGAATTCCTCAGTCCTCATGCGCGGCAACCTCGGGGTGACGGTTTCGGCGTTGATCCGTACGCGTTCAGGGTCAAAAAACACTCTCTCCCCCAGGGTGGCCCCGACCGCGCCCAGGGGCGCCTCGATGGTGACCCGGGTTCCGTTTTCGGCCCGGGCCGCGTCGACCAGGCAATAGCCGATGCTTTTTTCCACCGTGTAGCCGTAATTGGCCGTGGTGACCTGGCCGACCACCTGGCCGTCGATTTTGACCGGGCTGCCGTTTTCAATGTCGATCTCGTCGGTGTCGGCCACGAAGCCCTTGAGCTTCCTGGCCACGCCTTTTTTCCTGATCTCCTTCAGCTTTTCCTGGCCGATGAAAAAGGGTTTGTCCCATTTGACCGACCACCCCAGGCCGACTTCCAGGGGGTTGGACTGGCCGAAGTCGCGCATCAAGACCAGCCCCTTTTCCGTGGGGATGCTTTCGAGCATGACGTCCGTGGTCACCCGGCGGGCGCCGAAGCGGCGGCCGACGCGTTCCAGATCCCCCGCCACCAATTCCGCCCGAGCTTTGTCGACAAATATTTCAAAGCCCAGTTCGCCGGTGAAGCCGGTGCGGGACACGATCACCGGAATGCCGCCGGCCCGGTTCACCGTAAAAGAGTAATACTTCAGGGCGGTCATGTCCAGGTCCAGATACGAAGCCAACAGACGCCTGGAATCCGGGCCCTGGACGGTCCAGAGAGCGATGGCGCCGCTCAGGTCCTCAAGCGCCACGGACCGCTGCCCGCGATGTTCGTTCAGCCAGGCCAGCGTCTTGTCCTTCCAGGCGGTGACCATCCAGAAACGCGTTTCGCCGAAGCAGAAAACGGTGACGTCGTCGATCATCACCGCCCGCTCGTTCAAGAGGCTCGTGTACATGATCCGGCCTTCGCCCAGGCCGGCGATGTCGTTGACGCAGATTTCGTCCAGGAAGGTCCGGGCCTCGGCCCCGGAAATTTCCAGAAGGCCCATGGTGAAATCAGCGAGGCCGACCCCCTGGCGTATCAATTCATGGTCACGCCGCCTGGCTTCATCGAATTTTTTCATTCACTCCTCCGGCAGGCCGGCCTTTCGGGCCGCCTGATTATTTATATGAGTATGCGCCGCCTCCCGGCGGATTTCTTCAGGCCCCATCGGCGCCATCGTCCGGCAAGAGCGCCGAGGCGCCCAGCATGGTATCCGCCGCCAGACGTTTAAAGATTCCCAAAGCACCCGCCAACCGTATTTCCGGCCTTTGCCAGCGCACTTTCCGCGCTTCCAGAAGCCGCGCCATTTCTTCGGGCGCGACCGGCCGCCCCTGGACGCCCACCAGGGCCAAGAGGCGCCCGGGGACGTCGATCCGGATCAGGTCCCCCTCTTCCACCAAGGCGATAGGCCCACCGGCGGCGGCCTCGGGGCTGACGTGCCCCACCACCGGCCCCCGGGTGGCCCCGGAGAACCGGCCGTCGGTGACCATGGCCACGGAGGCTTTCAGCTCGGGCTTGTTGGCCAGCACTTCCGTGGCCTTGAACATTTCCGGCATGCCCGTGCTCTGCGGGCCTTCATAGCGGATGACCACAACGTCGCCGGGCTTGATCCGGCCCTCTTCTATGGCTTCCACCGCGGCGCTTTCGCTTTCGAAAACCCGGGCCGGCCCGATGTGCCGGTGCATGCCCGGATCGGCCGCCGAAAATTTTATCGCCGCGCCGCCCGGAGCCAGGTTGCCGAAGAGCGCGGCCAGGCCGCCGTTGGGCGTGACCGGCTGATCCAAAGGCTGAATGACGTCGTCCGGGACCAGGCCGTAGGGCTGCAAATACGCGCCGGGCCGATGGAAATACTCCATGGCTTCCAGCTCTTCCAGGTTTTCGCCCCAGGTGCGGCCGGTGACGGTCAGGCAATCCAGGTGCAGGTGGTCCCTGAGCCGCCGCATCAGGGCCGGCACGCCCCCGGCCAGCCAGAGGAACTGGTTGGGCCAGCGGCCGCTCAACTGCAGGCTGCACAAAACCGGGATATCCCGGTGCAGGCGGTCGAAGTCGGCCATGGTGACGCGCAGCCCGGCCAGACGGGCGATGGCCGGCAGGTGCAGGAGGGCATTGGTGGAACCGGACACGGCGGCGTGGATTTTAATGGCGTTGAAGAATGATTCCTTGGTCAGGATCCGCCGGGTGGTCAGGCCCTTTTCCAGGAGCGACAGCACCTGGCGCCCGGCCCGCTCCGCATAGTGCCCGGCCAGGTTGGACCAGGCCGGCACCAGGGCGTTGCCGGGCAGGGCCAGGCCCAGGGCCTCGGCCATGATCTGCATGGTGGCGGCCGTGCCCATGTACTGGCAGGCCCCGTGGGACCAGGCCCCGGTCAGCGTATAAAAATCGGCTTCGTGCCCGCTCATGGCGCCGTCGGCCACCTTGTCCCGGGTTTCATAGCCCTTGACCGCCGTGCAGAAGGCCGGACCGGCCATCATCGAGCCGCCGCAGACCATGATGGCCGGCAGGTCCAGCAGGGCCATGGCCATCAATTGGCCGGGCACCGCCTTGTCGCAGGACGAAAGCGCCACCACCGCGTCGTAGGGCCGGGACCGGGCGTGGATTTCCATCAGCCCGGCCATGAAATCGCGGGAGGCCAGGGAATAGTTGATGCCCTCGTGACCGCAGGCGACGCCGTCGCAGATATCGGTGATGGTGTACATGGCCGGCTGGCCGCCGGCTTTCATCACCCCGGACCGGACGCCGTCGGCCAGCCCGGACAGGTGTTTGCTGCCGGGGTGGCTGTCGCCGCCGGCGCTTTCCACCAGTATATGGGGTTTCTCCAAGTCGTCCCAGGTCAGACCGCAGCCGAGCAACAGCGGATCAGCCTCGGGATTCTGTTGCCTGGCAATCTGGCTGGCCAGTTTCTTCATCGCCGCCCCCCTTGGTCCGGGTGGGTTTGATCGGTTTGGCGCTGCCGTCAAGCCCGACACGGAATTTCAATCAACAATGGTCATATAATGAATATTTAAATCATATATCAAACATATTATCACGCCACCCCACCCCTGTCAATTACTTTTTTGAAACCCTTAACAAACCGCGAGACACCATCCGGCGCCCACCAACGGCAAAGGCCCGCCCCCGTATGGGAAGCGGGCCTTTGACCGAAAAACACCATGCCCTTAAACGTTTCCGCCGCACGAGACGACATACGCAGGGCCGGCGAAGATCGGCCTTCGTCGGTCTCCGGGCGGGTTTACCGGCCGGCCCGGGGGGCCAGCCGTTTTTCCACGGCCTTCGTGATGATATCGGCCAGTTTATCGTAATCCTCGTCAAAGTGGTGGCCGCCGATCCCCTCCCCGCCCGCCAGCCGCACGGCCCGCATGGCCACGCCCGCGCTGTTCGTCCGCGTCTCCACCATGGGCTCGCGGCCCGGCCGGCTCCAAAGCAGCACCCCGCCGGCCGCCAGGGCCAGGACGGCCCAAAGGCAGAGAACGCGCGCGCCGGTCAGGCGGTGGAATCGCCTCATGCTTCACCTTCCGAGTCGGCCCGCCGGGCGGGATCGTTTTTTTTGTCCGCCCGGGCCCGGGGCGGACCGTCACGGCCCGGGAGGCCGCCGGATATCAGCATGGTGGTGTCCGCCAAGGCCAAAAAGAGGTCCAGGCCGGGGGCCACCGCCAGATAGCGCGGTTCCCAGGTGGTGGCGAACTTGTCCTTGAACCGGCGCAGGCCCTGAAAACTGTAGAAGCGGTCGCCGTGACGGTACATGATCGACCCCAGCCGCTGGGTCAGCGGCGCGCCCCGGCGCGGCTGGAGGCCCGCCAAAGGGGCCATGCCCAGGCTGAAACGGCCGCAGCCGCGCTCCCGGTAATGGAGGATGAGGCCCACCATGATGAAGGCCATGGTCAGGGGATGGGCGTCCCGGACCACGCGCATGATGTCCAGGCCCGCCTCGCCGCCCTTTTCCGTTTCCAGGAGGGAGGCGAAGGCGATGACCCGGTCTTCCCGCCGCACGGCGGCGATGCGGAACCAGCGCAGATAGTCCGCCGAAAAGCGGCCCAGGGAAAAGCCCTTCTCCTTGCCGTGCCGGTGGGCCAGCCATTCGTCGGATACGCGGCGCAATTCGTCCAGCGGCGCCTCCCCCGGCTGGTATATTTCAAAGGAAAGCCCGTCCCGCTGGCCCCGATTCCAGGTGTAGCGCAGATCCTTGGCCCCGCTGGCGGCCAGGTCGAAGGAGGACAGATCCACCAGCGCCTCCTCCCCCAGCTTGACGGCCGTCATGCCGATATCCATATAATACGGCAGGTTGGCCGCCCGAACCCGGTAAAAGACCGGGCGGAGGGAGTGCTGGTCGCAGAGGTCGCGGAACTTCCAGATCAGGCCCGCCCTATCCAGGGGCGGACCGATGGGATCGAAGAGCGCCACCATGCTGTGGCGCCGGCGGGCGTACATGAGAAAGGCCGTGCCGGCCCCGTTGAACAGGATGGATTTGTCGCCGCTCATCACCAGCCCGCCCTCCGGCTGGTGCGATCCGAGGTACACGGCGTAGGCCTTTTCCAGTTCGGAGCGGCCCGGCCGGGCGCAGAGGGGCGGCGACGGCCTCAGCAGCCAGGCCAGGGCCGCGCAGCCCAGGAGCAGCGCGCTGCCCAAGGCGGCCCGCAGGGCCCGGGGCACGTTGGCGTCCAGTTCGAACTGCCACCACAGCTGGTTGCTGTACGGCGTCTTCTGATACACGAAGAACATCAGCCACACCGAGGCGGCCAGGACGCACAGGCACACCGCCAGGTATTTGGGCGAAAACGAAAACACCCCCAGCCGGCTCCGGCGGTAGAACGAGCCCCGGAAGCGCCACAGCAAAAGCGCGCAGCCGAGGAGCGCGACGGATTCATCCCAGTCCAGCCCCTTGAACAGGCACAGGACGCTCCCGGCCAAAAGCAGCACGACCGTCAGGCCCCAGGCCGAGGCCAGCCGGCGCCGGAGCCCCCGGGCCAGAAGAAGGCACAGCACGCCCACCAGGCTGGCGGCGAAGTGCGAAAGGTTGATCAACTGGTCGGGCACCACGAAGGCCAGAAGGCGCAGGCGGCTGTCCACGGCCGGGGTCATGCCGGAAAACAGGAGGACGATCCCGACGAAGAACACCAAAAGGGACATCACCGGCGCGGCGGCTCCGGAGGCCGCGCGCATGGCCCGGCCGACCGGCTGGAGGCTGGCGACCTCCCGGAGCAGGAGGATCAGGCTGGCCAGCCCCAGCGGCAGAAGGATGTATATGAACCGGTAGAGCAACAGGGCGGCGGCCAGGGGCATGGCGCCGATGTCGGCGGCAAAGGCCGTCAGGATCACCGCCTCGAAGACCCCCAGGCCCCCCGGCACATGGCTGAGCACGCCGGCCGCCAGGGCCAGCGGATAGACCAGCAGGAACGCGGCCAAAGGCGGCTTGACCGGCAGGAGCACATACAGAATGGACGCCGCGCAGACGACGTCCAGCAGGGTGAGGCCCAGTTGCCCGGAAGCCAGGCGCGCCCCGGGCAGCCTGAGGCTCCAGCGGCCGAACCGGAACAGGCGGGCATCCGGGTTGGGGCGCTGGTCCGTGCGGCGCCGATAGATGAAAACCAGCCCGGCCAGGTATAACAGGACCACCGCCCCGGCGGCGAGGCCCAGGCCGGCCGGCGAAAGGGCCAACGCGGCCCCGGCCTGGAACGGGCTGGACAGGGCGGCCACGGCGGCCAGAAGCGGCAGGACGCACCCCAGGGACAGGGCGGTGAACATCGACATGCGCAAAACGTCCGCGGCGCCCAGCCCCTGCGGAAAGTACAGGCGGCAGCGAACCGCGCCGCCGGACAGCATGGACACGCCGATGGCGTTACTGACCGCCGAAGCGCAGACGCCGCCCAGAACCAGGCTGGACGGACGCAGCTTCACGCCCGCATACCGGGCGGCCGACCACTCGTAGCCGATCAGCATCACGTAGCTGCCCCCGGCGGCCAGGGCCGCCAGCAAAAGCGACCGGACCGGCACATCGCGCAGCGTCTGGCGCAGGTCGAAAAAGCTTATTTCCCGTATCTGCCGCCAGCAGATCAGCAAGGCCGCGGCAAAAACAACCAGACCCAGCAAAATGCCCAGGGTCTGCTTATAGGCGCTGAAGCGCTCAAGCTGACGCCAGGGCAGAACATTGCGCACGGACGTTTCCACGGATGTTCAACCAACTTTCATCGGACGGAATGGAGGCCCGCAGCCGAAAACAGCCGTGCGCCCTGGACGATGGTCCAGCCGCCGAAAAAGCGGCCCAAAAACAATCCGCCATGTCAGCCACGGCGTTATGACGCTATTCTACGCGCGTGATTTTCGGAAAGCAAGACTATAAGCCGCGGGGCGTCCGCCCCGGTTGCGCCTGGTATCCACAACACCGGCAAATCGTGGTACAATGCCCCGGACCACCACTATTTCACAGGAGATCGGCCACTGTGGACAGACCCATCATTCGTCACCTCACCGATAACGACCTCTACACTTTCACGGTCTGTTATCTGTATCTGAACCGCTTCCCCCGGGCCCACGGGCGCTACACCTTCATCGACCGCAACCGCATCGTCTTTCCCCCGGGCTTCGCCGAAAAAGTGCGGGCGGAACTGAAGGCCATGGAGGCCATCGTCGTCTCCGACGAGGAAATCGCCTTCATGCGGCGGCGCTGCTATTACCTGCCCACCTGGTTTTACACCTTCCTGCGGGGCTATCGCTTCGATTCCGGGGAAGTGACCGTGGAACAGGACCCGGAAGGCCGCCTGTCGATCACCGTGGAAGGCCTTTTGTGGAAGACCATTTTCTGGGAAGTGCCCCTCCTGGCCGTGGTGTCCGAACTCAAGCACCGGGCCGACGGCGACCAGGAAGGCTACGACCGGGAGCGGGAATATGAAAAGTCGCTGGCCAAGGGCCGCCGGCTGGTGCAAAGCGGCCTCTCGTTCGCCGAGTTCGGCACCCGCCGCCGCTTTTCCTACGACCACCATGAGATGGTGCTGACCAGCCTGGTCGCGGCCAACGACGAACGCGCGCCCGATCAGGGGCGGTTCGTGGGCACGTCCAACGTCTATCAGGCCATGAAATTCGATCTTCTCCCCATCGGGACCATGAGTCACCAGGTCGTGAGCTTCTGCGGGGCCATTTTCGGCTACAAGGAGGCCAATTACATCGCCATGCAGCATTGGCAGGAGACCTTCGATTCGGACCTGGGCACCTACCTCTACGACACCTACGGCTGGAACGCCTTTGCCGCGAATTTCGGGAAAAAATACGCCAAACTCTTCGACGGCCTCCGGGTCGACAGCGGCGACAACTTCACGGCCGTGGATAAAATCCTGGCCAAATACGCGGAGTTGAACATCAATCCCCTGACCAAGTCCCTGACCTTCAGCAACAGCCTCAGCGTGGAGGAGGCGGTGACCATTCACCGTTATTGCGAGGGCAAGATCGGCGACAACTACGGCATCGGCACTTTCCTGACCTGCGACGTGACCGGGGTGGCGCCGATGAATATCGTCATGAAGCTCACCGCCGCCAGGCTGACGGAGAAAAAGCCCTGGCAGAAAGCCGTCAAGCTGTCGGACGATCCGGGCAAACACACCGGCGATCCCGACGAAGTGGACCTGGCCATAAAAACCCTGAACCAGAACGGCCGGCCGGGGCCGGAGCCTGGCCGGGCCTGATTTTCGGAAAGCGGAGCCCGCTGCCGCCGCGTCGGCGGACGGCCCCGACCCGACCGGGCGGGCGCGGACGGACGGATGGCCCGGGAGCCAGTCGCCCCCGGGCCATCCGTCCATCCGCTTCCATCGCGCCTCGGTATCTTCACGTGCGGCAGATGCTGGTCACATAACGCTCAGCTCCAATACGTCAGCCCCAAATCGGTCATGATCTTGACGGCCTCGTCGTAGACAGCCACGTGCTCGTCCGTGGGGACCAACAGCACCGGATCATAACACTCGCTGAAGGTCCGGCCCGTCGGCGCGGTCTTATAATCCTTTTCGTAGATGGCGACCAGCTTGTCCAGGAGGATGTTGGTCTCGTGAAGATCCATCCCCGCGACCGCGTGCGCCACCTCGCCCATGAACCGGGCCTCCAGGGGCGTAAACAGATCCGTGCTCACGCCCTTGCCGGCGGCCACCCCGGAAAGGACCTCGCGGCCGCTCGCCGTATCGGTTATGGCCTGGGCCGCCGTCTCCAAAAGGCACATGACCGTGCACGGCCCGGCCAGGGTGTAATACTGATTACCAGACAACAGATGGGTATTTTCCTCGACGGCCCTTCCCGCGTGGCCCGCCACGGCCAGAGCCTCTCTGGCGGTGGTGATGCCCCAGCGGACATGAACCGGCCCATCCAGATGCCAGGTGGCCTGAAACATCACAAAAGAATTCAGCGTCGTGGCCACATCGACAATCGCGGTCTCCTCCAAGCCGCCGGAATAGCCACCGAAGATAGGCATCTGCTCCACCATGACGCATACACCAGCCATCGCGAAGTGAGCCCCGATGATCAACGCACCTACGTCGACCTTGAGCTCGTTCAGCTGGGAAACCTCATGGGAATCGGATGGCCTCATGCCGCCCGCGAAATCCGCTTCGATCACGCCGGCGGGACTCAGGGAAGTCTCGCTGCCCTACAAGCCCATGCCGGTGCGCCCCGCCCGCATCTGCGCCTCGCGCACCTGGAGCAGCTCCGAACGCACCGCCATAATCTCCCACGGAGAGTGCGGCACAGGGTCCTGGCCGGTCACGGTCTGCAACACCCCGTTCACGATGGTGTCGACGATGGGTTCCTGGGCGTACGCCTGGTGGATCGGGAGGAACAGGCTTTCCGAACACGGCGAGCCCGTCGGCCCGCCTTGGATGACGGGCGCCTTCCGGCACGCGTACGATCTCGGCGCCACCTCGATGGCTTCCTGCCCTTCCCCGAACGTAAAGTGATCCGGCGCGGAGTTGACCGCGCGCAGAACTTCGTCGCGGGTATATTTTATGACCCGCTTGGTGTCGATGCAATAGATGCCGCATTCCACCAGCATGTCGAGGCCGGCCCGGTACAAGTTGTCGATAAGCTCCTTATCCTCGGGGACAATGGTTCCCGGGTCCATCTTGATTCCGTACTTTTGCTTCAGCCGTTTGGCGGCCGCGGGAATCACCTTGAAATCCCAATCCCCCTCTTCCATTTTGCCCCCCGTCCTGGCCCGGTCGTAGGCATCAAAGACGGTCGGCACTTTTCCTATCGCTTTCATGCGTGGCTCCTCCTTTTCTTGGCCATGGCCGCCTTGGCGACGACCGGCGCGTCCGTCGCGACGTCGGAGTATCCGTCCGCGCCGATCTGGTCACACCACTTCCGGGTGACCGGCGCCCCTCCGAACAGGACAATGAACCTGTCGCGCAGCCCCAGCTCTTTCAGCAGCTCGATGATCTGCCGCTGGCGGGGCATGGTGGTCGACATCAGAGCCGAGCCGGCGATTATGTCGACGTCCAGTTCCTGCGCCTTTTCCACCACCGTTTCCACGGGCACATCCCGGCCGAGATCATAGACCGTGAAATTACTGGCGTTGAGAAATGTTCTCACGATGTTCTTGCCGATATCATGGACATCGCCCTCAACGGTATGCAGCAGCACTTTGCCGTTGGAGACGCTCTCCAGGTCTTCCTTGGACATTGTCGCGGTGAGGATATCCACCGCTTTCTCGAAAGCCTCCGCCGCCATCATGAGTTCCGGGACAAAAAGCCTGCCGTCCTCAAACAGGCCGCTGACCGCCTGAATACCCTCGGTAAGCCCGCCGCTGATGGCTTCCATGGGTTCCAGGCCGGCGGCGACGGCTTCCCTGGCGGCTTCTTCGGCCAAATCGCTGTCCAGGCCAGCGATGGCGTCTTTTAGTTTGGCATTGATTTCCGCCCTGTCCATATGAAAAGTCCTCCCTTTCATGGTGTTTGGCCGCACGTGAAGATACCGGAAACGCGATCAGGCGCCGGCCGGGTAAAAGAGAGTGGATCGCCGCGATACCCGCGGAAAGAGACCATGGTTCTGACGGCTCGTCATAAACAGCCACCCGCTGGTCCGGGGGCGCCGGCTTCAGCGCCACGAAGCGCTCGTCGGCACGATTATCTGCCCTCCCATGTACACACCAACGAGTGTATCGATAGAAGCCTCAACCAAATGCACCCGCCCCCGCGACTGGTTACACCACTTGGCCCTGAACCGGGCCGTCATGGCTGGAAACAGATTCGCGGTGACGCCTGTGCCGGCGACGATGTTTATGGTTGCTATGGGGGTGGAGATGGTGCGATTGCCGCACAAGGCAGGCATATGGCAACGATGTTTTTATTTTACGCCATACCCGTATTCAAGTCAACGACAAACGACAACGTCGTGGTCCCGGCGATATTTATTGCCCGCCACCATACAGGCATCCGCAAAACCGAACACCGCAAAGCCTCGCGGCCCCGCCTACGCCAGCCGGGCCAGCATGGCGGCGGTGCCGGATTGGAGGGGGTCGTGCCAGAGGCGGCCGGAGGCGTGGGGAGCCAGCCAGGCCGTGGGCCAGGCCAAGGGGACGCCGGGAGCGGCCACGACGGGGAACCGGGGCCAGAGGGAGGGGTGGAGAGCCTGGGCCGTGGGAGTGGCCTCGAAGATGAGGTTGGTGCGGGCCAGGGCCCGGGCCAGATCGGCGGGCGAGGCCAGGATTTGGCCGCCGGCGGTTTCCGCCCGGGCGGCCGGCCAGGTCCGGGGGTCGGGATCGTACATCAGGGGAACGGACCCCAATTCCGCCAGGCGGACAGCCGCGCCCCGGCCGATGACGCCCAGGCCCAGCACCACCACCTCCCGGCCCGCCAGGCGGCCGCCGCTGAGGAGTTCCAGGGCGGCCACAAAAATCCGGCTGGTGGCGGGATTGTTGTCCGCCGTCCGCCCGTCGGCCACGCGTCGGGCCACAAAGCGGTCGTCATCGGCATGGATGATGAAATCCGCGCCCCAGGCCGCGGCCTGGGCCAGGCCTTCCCCGTCGGGGGCGGGCATGGCTTGGGCGTTCAGGCCCAGATGGCGGCCGATGGCCGCCAGGCTTTCGGCGAAACCGCCCACCACCCCGTCCCCGCTGGAGAGGGATACGGCGGCCAGCCGGCGGCCGGCCAGCCGGGCCCGGACCTCGTCCGCCGGCCGGTCCTGGCCCCGGGCGGCCAGGGCCAGGAGGTCCAGTCCCAGCAATTCGGTCAGGCGTCGGTCATAGGCGGTCCAGTCTTCATTGATGTCGGCCACGTCCGCGGCCACCAGTCGGGTCACTTTGATATCCCCCCCGATACGGTTTTGATCCGGGCCAGTATAGCACAAGCCGCCCCGGACGCCATACCTCTAATATATAGCCCCGGGGCCGACCTCGCCTCTTTTCTCAGACATACCTGACGGTTCATAAAATTATCTTAAGTTCTCTTCGAATCTTCCGATACATTTTTCAAAGGAAGCTGGACGGGTTTCCAAAAATTTTAAACCTAAAGTATCTCTGAAAAAATTTAAAAATTTGTAAAAAAAGATTAAAGAACTCTTGTAAGAATCCGATAAGAATATCGAAGGAAGTTCAAAACCTGAACCCTTCAAAAATTGGCCCAGCGCGCCCCGGGCTTTCCCAATCACCGGCGCGTTGTTTTTAACCTCTTTGGGTACGAAAGGCAGGCGGATCATGAGTCTCGTAATCAACCACAACATGATGGCCCTCAACACGGCCAGGAACCTGGACAACAACTATCAAGCTCTTTCCAAAAGCGTCGAACGGCTGTCTTCCGGTCTGCGGATCAACAGCGCGGCCGACGACGCGGCGGGCCTGGCCATTCGCGAACTGATGCGGGCCGACATCGCCACCATGCAGCAGGGCATCCGCAACGCGGCCGACGGCATCAGCCTCCTGCAGACCGCTGAAGGCGCCATGGGCGTCATCGACGAAAAACTCGTGCGGATGAAAGAACTGGCCGAACAGGCCGCCACCGGCACCTATACCACGGTGCAGCGGGAAATCATCAACTCCGAATATCAGGCCATGGCCGCGGAAATCGACCGCATCGCCAACGCCACGGAATTCAACGGCGTGAAACTGCTGGACGGCTCCATCAGCGGCATCCATCAGGGCAAGGGCCTGAAGATCCACTTCGGCACCGGCAACAACGAGGCCGAGGATTATTACTTCATTCAAATCGGCGACGTCCGCGCCACCAGCCAGAGCGGTCTCCGCATCGCCGGCGACGCGAAAAACGATATTTGGGGCACGGTCGGCACCCACGAGGGGGCCAACACGGCCGGCTGCTGCGGCGGCGGCATCCCCAGCCTGAACCAGCCGGTGCCCAACTGGCACTCCGGCGAAGTGTTCGCCTACGGCTACAACTGGGATTGGAAACAGACCAACGACGCCGACCTCAATCAGGGCCGCTACATCGCCGGCGCCTACCAGGTCGGCTCCGGGGCCACCCTGCAGCAGCTTCTGGATGCGGTCAACAAGGGCACCCAGGCCCGGGTGCGGCTGGATTTCTCGGCGGGCGTGACCCTGGCCGGACTTCTGGACGGCACCAGCGCCACCGGCGGGGCCCACCGGGTCTGCTTCGGCGACGAAATATACTACATCGGCAGCGCCAGCCTGGGTAAACAGGATCTTTCGGGATTGAAGACCTCCAAAGTCTCCATGAGCGCCAGCACCGCGTTGCCCAACGGCATGAACACCTGGGCCGTCAGCGCCCTGGCCCTGGCCATCAACTCCAACCCCGCCAGCAAGTTCTGGGCGCGGCTGGAGACCTCCGAGTACCTGTCCGGCCACACCACCCTGTACGTCTTCGCCAAAGAAGGCGGCGACAAGCACGACGTTTCGGCCTGCGACGAACGGATGGGCAATATCCGGACCAGCGCCGCGCAGAACAACAAGATCGTCTGGTACAACGACGAAGTGGAAACCCGCACCAGCGCCGGCACGTATTTCAACAACGGCGGGCAGTATTGGGGCACTTTGAAGGCCGTGCCCACGGGTTACGGATCGTGGGGTGTTCAGCTTGAAGGCCGCGATGTGGGCAAGGAACGCGACCTGTGGATCCTGAACGTGGGCCCCCAGGAAGGCGCGGACATCAGGACCGACCGGGCCACCGCCTTCACCGGCAGCGGCTTCGGGATGAGCAACGGCACCCCCATCAGCAACCTCCTCGGGATGGACCACGAATCCTTCGTGGAAATCCAGAACGCGGCCGACGGCGACTGGTCCGGGGCCCATGTGCGGACCCAGAGCCACGCCCAGGAAGCCCTGGACGCCATCCAGGGCGCCATTGAGCGGAAAGACAAAATTCGGGCTTCTCTGGGCGCCTACATGAACCGCCTGGAAAACACCATCACCAACATGGAAGTGTACGCGGAAAACCTGCAAGCCTCCGAAAGCCGCATCTCGGATGTGGACGTGGCCACGGAAATGACCACCTTCGTGAAGAACCAGGTCCTCGTCCAAGCCGCCGTCTCCATGTTGAGCCAGGCCAACAGCCTGCCGCAGATGGCCCTGTCGCTCCTCAACGGCTAACCCGGACGCTTCCGGCCAGCGAACTCAGGACAAGGTGAATACCATGATGAACGCCCGCGATATATACGAACTCAACAGCCTCAGCAACCTTCTGGCCGGCGGCCTGGCCGCCGCCCCCGAGACGGCCTCGGGGGTCCCCCTGGAAGTGATCCAGGCCCTGGGCGAAGCCCGCGACCAGATGGCCCACCTGCCGGAAGTCATCGACCACCTGGGGCAGGCTTTCGAACGCTTCCACACCGTCTCCTCGGCCCTCACCCGGATGATCGCCCTGGCCGACCGGGCCTCCGGCGACGTGGAACCCGAAGTCCGGGAAACCTTGAACGAAGAATTCATCGGCCTGGCCCGCATCGTGGCCGCCGACGCCGGCCGCCACCACTACGCCGGCCCGGCCCTGAACCTCCGTAACCAGGGAGAGGCCTTGAGCGCGGCCCGGATCATCCGCTACATGAACCCGGTCATCGACACCATGAACCGGGAACTGGCCGAACAGAAGGAACTGATAGAGGAAGCCATTTCGGAAACCATCAACTTCCTGGCCCTCGTCACCGAATGTTATCCCGATTCCGAAGGCGCCGCCAGCCTCGGCCACCTCCTGAGCCAGGCCCGGAACCGACACCACACCCTTTCGACCCCGAAGGGCCTCCTGCACTAGCCAAGAGCCCCCGGACGAAAAAAAGGGGCCGCCGCCGGCCCCGACACCAAAGAGACCGTCGCCCTGTTGGCCAAGCAGGGCGACTTTTTTTATACGGGTATGACTTAAAAATCGACAAGGGTCATGGGCGGTTTGAGATGCGCCGGTACTGGCAAACTGAGGACATCAATTGGTTCGCCGATCTATCTCGGTGGCCGGGCTTGAAGAGTTTCGGAATGGTGCATTCGGTCTGCGAATTGAGCGACGGGCGGGTCAGAGAAGAAAAGTGTTATTACTCCGGCAACTAGGGTCTGTTAACACTTATTGAAAAATGTGGTATACTCAATGAATGGAACTTTCACCCCAGCAATACGAAAAAATCAGACACTGCTTGCCTCGCCAGCGCGGAAACGTGAGCATTGACAACCTGACAGTGCTGAACGCGATTTTGTATGTAATGGAACAAGGCTGTAAGTGGCGGGGGCTGCCGCCACATTTTGGCAATTGGCACACAATCTATACGCGATGGAACCGTTGGGCTAAAAGCGGTGTGCTGGACAAAGTGTTTATCCTTTTGCAGCATATGCAATACATACAAATCGACGTTACCGTCCTGTCGCTGGACAGTACCAGTGTCAAAGTTCACCCTGACGGGACTGGGGCTCTTAAAAAAACGGCCCGCAATGCATCGGCAAGTCACGCGGAGGCTGGAACACCAAGGTTCATCTGGTTGCCGCGTCTGCCACAACAGTTGTGACGTTCTGCCTTTCCGGCGGCAACGAGCATGACGCCCCCATGGGTCGGTGGCTGCTGGCGGAGGGAACACTGCCGGAAACAGCAAAATTTTTGTTGATGGATCGGGCATATGAAGGTGACGAGACCAGGCGGTTGGTCGCCGACCTTGGCCTGATCCCCGTTGTTCCCCCGAAGCGCAACCGGAAGCAGCCATGGGAATATGACCGAGAAATGTACAAGCGCCGCAACGAGGTTGAGAGATGCTTTCGACGCCTTAAAGGCTTTCGGAGTGTCAATAGGCATTTAAAAATGACCCAGGGTAGGCATTGAAAAGTGACCCACCTTGGTTGTGGTCTTTTTGTGGTTTTTTCCTGATTGTGTGGTCCGGGGGTCGCGGTGTTGGGGGGGGGGGGGGGCGGGGGGGGGGGTGTGGAACCGGGCGGTTGCCCCCCCCCCCCCACACCCCCCCCCGGGGGTACCGGCCCCCCCCACGGCCCCGCCGCCGCCCCTGTGCGGGGCCCCCCCCCCCCGGGGGGGGGTTGGGGGGGGGGGCCCCCCCCCCCCGCCCCCCCCCCCCCCCCCCCCCCCCCCCCCCCCCAACAACCGCGACCCCCGGACCACACAATCAGGAAAAAACCACAAAAAGACCACAACCACGGTGGGTCACTTTTCAATGCCTACCCTGGGTCATTTTTAAATGCCTATTGACAATCATGTTCTCGTACTGCTTGATCTGATTGGCCACCATTTGAATCTGCTGCTGGGTCTGCTGAATGTTCTCCTGATACTGTTTGATGGCGTTCTGGAGCTGCTCCAGGTTGGTGACCCGCTCCATCTGCTGAGTCCAAACGTCGCTGCAATTGGCGCAATACACTGTCGAGGCCGGGGCCGGCGAGGCCAAAACACAAATCAGGAAAACCGTTGACGCCAAAGACAAAAATAAGGTTCATCCGGTTTTAGCGTACTTTTATGGATTGAATGAAGATTGACAAAAAAGTGGACATGGTCTCCATTGGTGTAGTCCTGCCAGACACATCAAAGGAGAGGGTTCCATGTCCACGGGTTTATTGTATCACCAGTAT
>JAVBQN010000006.1:0-70882 GCA_031549025.1 Candidatus Adiutrix sp.
GTTGTCAGTCATTATAAATCTTGTCGATCATTGTGCGTGTATGGATTGAAAAACAGGCGGCGGGCTTTTCAGCCGCCGCCCGGTCATCTTACAGCGCTTTTAAAAGGTTGACCATTTCCATGGCGGTCATGGCGGCATCGAAACCCTTGTTCCCGGCTTTGGTTCCGGCGCGCTCCACCGCCTGCTCGATGGTGTCGCAGGTCAGGACCCCGAAAGCCACCGGCACCCCGCTGTGGAGCGAGACGTGGGCCAGGCCCTTGGCCACCTCGGAGGCCACGTAGTCGAAATGGGGGGTGGCCCCGCGAATGACCGCGCCCAAGGCGATGACCGCGTCGTAGCGGCCGCTCTCGGTCAGTTTTTTGGCCGCCAGGGGCAGCTCGAAGGCGCCGGGCACGCGGATAACAGCCCAATCGGCCTCGTCCCCGCCGTGGCGCCTGAGAGCGTCCCGGGCCCCTTCCAGGAGCCGCTCCGTGATGAAGCTGTTGAAACGGCTCAGCACCAGGGCCAGCTTCAGGCCCCGGGCGTCCAATTGTCCTTCATAGATTTTCATAATTCACTCGTGTTCCCTAAAATTTCCGGGCGGACCCGGGGGATGTTCAGCGGCCCGAGTCTTCGGGCGAGCCGCCCGGTTCGGCCGGGCTCTCGACCAGGCAGGAATGATGGAGCACATGGCCCATCTTCTGGCATTTGGTGTTCATATAGCGCTGGTTTTCCGGCCGGGGCGGGACCTCGATGGGCACCCGTTCCACGACGTGGAGCCCATAGCCTTCCAGGCCCACGATTTTGGTGGGATTGTTGGTGATGAGGCGCATCTCCGTGACCCCCAGGTCGCGCAGCACCTGGGCCCCCAGCCCGTAATCGCGCAGGTCGTCGGCAAAGCCCAGGGCCAAGTTGGCCTCGACCGTGTCGTAGCCCTGATCCTGAAGCTCGTAAGCCTTGATTTTGTTGCTCAAGCCGATGCCGCGCCCTTCCTGGGGCACGTACAGGAGGACCCCTCTGGCCGAAGCCTGGATCATGCGCATGGCCTCGTGAAGCTGCTCGCCGCAGTCGCAGCGGAAGGAGCCCAACGTGTCGCCGGTGAGGCACTGGGAGTGAACCCGCACCAGCGCGGGCCCCTCGTCATGGAGATTGCCGACGCTCAGGGCCACATATTCCGAACCGTCGACGACGTTACTGTAGACCGTGAGGTCGAATTCGCCGAACTCGGTGGGGAGCTTGGTTCCGGCCACGGCCTCGACCAGCTTTTCATGCTTGAGGCGGTAGGCGATGAGATCGGCCACCGTGACGATCTTCAGGCCGTGCCGGGCCGCGAATTTTTCCAGGTCGGGCATCCGGGACATGGTGCCGTCGTCGTTCATGATTTCGCAGATGACGCCGGTGGGCTTCAGGCCCGCCAGGCGGGCCAGGTCCACCGAGCCCTCGGTCTGGCCCGTCCGCACCAGGACGCCTCCGGGCTTGGCCCGCAAGGGGAAGATATGCCCGGGAACCACGATGTCGCGGTGACAGGCCCCGTCTTTGATCGCCGCCAGGACGGTGGTGGCCCGGTCCGCGGCGGAAATGCCGGTGGTCACCCCCTCCCGGGCCTCGATGGACACGGTGAAGGCGGTTTCAAACGGCGACTGGTTGTCGACCGTCATCTGGGGCAGGCGGAGATCGTCCACCTTTTCCGGGGTCAGGGTCAGACAGACCAGGCCCCGGGCGTGGGTGATCATGAAATTGATGGCCTGGGGGGTCACCTTTTCGGAGGCGATGACCAGGTCGCCCTCGTTTTCCCGGTTTTCGTCATCCACCAGGATGACCATGCGGCCGGCCCGGATGTCTTCCAGGGCGGCCTCTATCGTGGCTACAGGCATACGTTCGCACCTTTCTTGCGCCGCTTCCCTCCCGAACCCGGGCGGCGCCGGGTTACGTTCCATCGGTGAGGTCTATTCAACCGTTTATTTTACCACGAACGCCTCCGCCAGACAACCGGCGGACGAACGGAAAGCGGCCGAAAGGGCGGACCGGCCGGGGGGCGGCGGAAGTTTCCTCCGTTCGCCCGCGATTTTTCGGGCCACCACCCGCTTCGCTCAAACAGTGGCCCGAAAAATCGCGGCTCTCTCCGGAAATTTTCGCCGCCCCCGGCCTCGCCATCTGCTAGGGTTGTGCGGGAAGGCCTGGCGCTTACGGATCAGAACAGGATCACGTTGTCCATCCGGGGCGCGCCGGCGGCTTTGTTTTTGAGACGGGAGGCGTTGTCCTGTCCGGCGGGGTGGCCCTGGGCCGCGCTTTGCCCATACCAGTTGGCCGCCTCGGCCGGGTCCGGGGTGACGCCCCGGCCGGTCTCATATGCGGCTCCGACCTCGTTGGCGTTGCGGGCCACCGGGGGATGGGAATCGCAGCCCCGGCGGGCCCAGTGGACCGAGCGGAGGTTGTTTTTTTCCGTGCCCAGGCCCTCGCGATAGAGCCAGGCGAGGTTCCCCATGGCCAGGAAATCGCCGGCCTCGGCCGCCTGCCGGGTGTGGTTGAAGACGGTGCGCTGGCTGTTTTCCGTGGGGTCGTAATTGAGGAAAGCCGCGAAATCCAGGGCCGGGGTGAAGTCTCCGGTGGCGGCGGCCAGCTCCCGCAGGGCCGCCCGGGCCCGGGATTTGGCCTCGGAATCCCGAACCGGGGCCGGCGGCCAGGCCGGGGCCACGGAGCCGAAATAGGTCAGGTGGGCCAGGGCGGTGCGATAGGCGTGGCGGGTGGCTTCGGGCGCTTGGCGGTCCCGGAGGGCCTGCCGCATGAAGTCGGCGTTGGTGTTGAGAATGCCCCAGAGGGAGGAGAGTTCCCCGGGGCCGGCCGGGGCCCGGCCGTCGAGGCCGTTGCGGCGGATGACCAGGGTGTAGAAGGCGGCCTCGGGGTTGCCCGCGGCCACCTGGGGCCGGAAGGCGTCATAGGCCGCCTGGTACCAGCCTTTGCGGAACAGTTCCCGGGGGGGGCCGGGCGGCGGGGCGGGGGCGGCCGTCTTGGCTTTCGGCGCGGCCGTGGGCGCTTTCTTGGCCGCCGGAGTTTTCTTTTTCGGGGCCGGAGTCGAATAATAATCCTGGTCGAACTCCGAAGGCCCGTCGGCCCAGGCCGGAGCAGCCAGGAACAGAATCAGGGGCAGGCTCATCAGGATCAGCCACAGCTGGCACCGACACATACTCAGCCTCCAGGAACAATGATAAAGAGCGATCAAGACGAAGTGGACACCGTACAATTTTCCCGGCACACCGCTGAGCGGCGAGGCCTTCGGTCCCGGCCTCTACCGCTTTCAAGGCCCCCGCTTCAACCAGTCGGCCAGCCGTTCCCAGACCGTGTCCACGGTCAGGGTTTCCAGGCAGGGGGTGGCGCATTTTTTTTTCAAACACCCCAGGCAATCCTTGGCCGGCGTGACGATCTCGAAACGCCCGCCAAAAGGGCCGGTGCGGCCGGGCTTGGTGGGCCCGAACAGGGCCAGGCCGCCGGCGCCCACGGCCGCGGCCAGGTGCATGGGCCCGGTGTCGGCGGTGACCACGGCCGTGGCCCGGCCGAGGACGACCGCCAGGCCCGGAAGGCTCGTCCGGCCGCAAAGATCCAGGATCCGCTCGGGCGCGACCCGGGCTATGGCCCGGCCCAGAGGAATATCGGACGAACCGCCGGTGAGGACAATGGCCAAATCCGTTTCCCGGGCCAGACGGGCGGCCAACCCCTCCCAATGTTCCAGGGGCCAGCGCTTGGTGGCCCAGCGGGCCCCGGGGTTCAGCACCACCCGGGGACCGGGGAACCCGGCCAGCGAAGCGTCGGCCTCGGCTTCGCCGGCGGGGGACGGCGTGTAGTATTTTTCCGGCGCGGTTTCGGAAACCTCCGCGCCCAGGTAGGCGGCCGCGTCCAGGTAACGCCGGGCCGCGTGGCGTTCGGGATCGTAGGCCGGCATTTTTTCGTTCAGGAACCAGTAGGCCTTTTCCCGGGTGCGGTCAAAGCCCACCTTGCGGTCCCCCCGGGCCAGCCCGACCCAGGCGCCGCTTTTGAACAGACCCTGAAGGTCCAGCACCACGTCGTATCGCACGGCCCGCAATTCCCGCCGAAAGTCCCGGAAGCGCCGCCAGGCCGCCAGGGCCTGGCCGGATTCGGCCAGGCCCCGGCACAGATGGCGAGGCGAGACCAGGAGGCGGTCTATGGCCGGATGGCCCTCCAGGAGACCGGCCGAAGGCGCCTCCACCAGCCAGTCGATGGCCGCCCCGGGGAAACGCCTCCTGAGGGCCCAGAGGGTCGGGAGGGTCATGACCACGTCCCCCATGGCGCTCATCTTGACCAGAAGAATCCGGCCCGGCTCGCCCTTCCCCGCTCGGCCGGTCATGAGAGAATCCACTCCCCGGCCCGCCGGAGGTCCGGGGCCACCAGGGTGGGCCGGCACTCGGGTTTCGGAGCCTCGTCCGGGCCGTAGCCGGTCATGACCAACACCGAACGGCCGCCCATCGCTTCGGCGGCGGCCAGGTCGCGCCAGCGGTCCCCCACCCAGACCGACGCGGCCGGATCGAGTTTCAACTTTGCGACGGCGTCACGGAACATCCCCGGCGCGGGTTTGCGGCAGCCGCAGGGCCGGGTGAATTCGGGCGCCGTACCTTCCCGGGGGTGGTGGGGACAGACGTAAATGGCGTCCAGGCGGGCGCCCTCCCCCGCCAGAAGCTCCCGCAGGCGCTGGTGGATGCGCTCGAGGTCGTCCAAAGTGAAAAGGCCCCGGGCCACCCCGGACTGGTTGGTCACCAGCACCACCCGGTATCCGGCCCGGTTCAGGGCGGACACCGCCCGGGCCGCGCCGGGGATGAGGCGCACCTGTTCGGGCCGGCTGAGAAATTCCACTTCCTCGATGAGGGTGCCGTCGCGGTCGAGGAACACGGCCGGTTCGGCCCCGGGCGCCGCCGCCGGGGGTTCGAGGAGTTCGCGGGCCGCGGCGGCCACCCGGTCGGGGGTGACGTCGTCCCAGCAGATTTGGCGGTCCAGGGGGCATTCCCGCTTCAGGCAGGGGGCGCAGGGCGCGGCCGAGCGCACCAGGCGGCTGGTTCCCAAAGGGGCGGTGGTGCGGGGGTTGGTGGGGCCGAAAACGGCCGCCAGGGGCACGTCCAGGGCCCCGGCCACGTGCATCAGGCCGGAATCGTTGGTCACCAGCAGCGAAGCCCGGGCCAGGAGGGCCATGGAAATTGACAAGGGCACCAGGCCGGCCAAGTTGACCGGCTGGTGATCGGACAGGAGTTGGGCCAGACGGGCGGCGTCCTCGACTTCCCCGGTCCCGCCCAGGATGAGGGGCCGGCCGGGGCGGTCCGCCAGAATGAGCCGGGCGGCCTCGGCGAAGTTTTCCACGGGCCAGCGCTTGGCCGGGCCGAAGGCCGCGCCCGGGGCCAGGGCCAGGAGGAAATCCCCCCGGCGCGCCGCCTCCCGGGCCAGAAGCGTTTCCGCCTCGGCCTGGTCGTCGGGAGCGAGGCGCAGCCGAGGCCGGGCGAAGGGCGCCGAAAGGCCGGCCCGTTCCAAAATATTCAGATAATAGAAGGATTCATGAATAAAACGGTCGGCCGGCGTCAGGGGGACGGCCTTGGTCAGGAGGAAGGCCCGGCCGTCCCGGGCATAGCCCCAGCGTTGGGGGATGCCGGCCAGGCGGGTGATGAGGGCGGCCTCGAAGGCGTTCTGGAAAAGGATGGCCAGGTCGAACCGGCGGGCGGCCAGTTCCCGGGCCAGCCGCACCCGGCCCCCAAGCCCCCGGTGGGCCCCGTCGGGGGCCTGGGCCAGGGTTTCGGCCACCCCGGCCTGGTGGCGATAGACGGCCTGGGCCCAGGGGCGGGTCAGGACGGTCAGCCGGCTTTCAGGATAATTGAGAGCCACGGCCGCCACAGCCGGGAGGGTCATGACCGCGTCCCCGACCCAGTTGGTCCCGCGCAGGAGAATGTTGGCCGGCGGCTGCGAACCCATGGTCTATTCGCCGCCCCGGCCCCGGCGGGCGAAGCGGAGCACGGTCTCCAGAAATTCCCCGGCCTCGGGGAGGACCATTTCCATCTGGAGCACCATCACCGGCAGGGGAAAGCCTGACGGAATCTTGACCGCGTCCTTGGCCGTGGTCACCAGGAACTCGGCCCCGCTGGCCAGGAAGGCCAGGCCCAGGCCGTCGAGGGTTTCGCGGTCGTAGACCTGGTGATCGCGCAGCCGAAGGAAGCGGCGCACCTCCGGCCCCAGGCGGGTCAGGGAGCGCTCGAAGCCCTCGGGCCGGGCCAGGCCGCAGAAGGCCACCACCCGGCGGCCGGAAAGGGCCTCGGCCGGCTCGGTCGGCCCGCCGGCCAGGGGGCGCCAGCCCGTGGAATGATATTCGGCGGCGAACACCGGGCGGCCGCCGGCCAGTTCCACCACCTCCGGGGCCGGCCGTTCGGACCCGGTGGACACCAGGATGTCGGCCCAGCGGTGGGCGGAAAGGGGTTCCCGCAGCGGCCCGGCCGGCAGGACCGCCCCGTTGCCGAAGGGGTTGCGAAAAGGGATCAGGAGAATCCGGCAGTCGGCGGCCAGCCCCAGCTGCTGGAAGCCGTCGTCCAAAAGAAGAAAATCCGCGTCCAGGTGTTCCACGGCCGTCCGGGCCGCCCGGGCCCGGTTGGAATCCACCACCACCCGGAGACCGGGCAGTTGAGCGGCCATGAGCCAGGGCTCGTCCCCGCTGTCGGCCGGATCGACCACCGGCCCCCCTCCCCGGCTGACCACCACGGAGCCCGGTCCCGGGGGCGTCCGGCGGCCGTAGCCCCGACTCAGCACGGCCGGCTGGTGGCCCTGATCCAGAAGCAGCCTGGCCAGGGTCAGGCCCAGCGGAGTCTTCCCCGAGCCGCCCACGGTGAGGTTGCCCAAACTGATGACCGGCCGCTCGGCCCGCTCCACCCGAAACAGGGAACCGTGGAACCGGCGGCGCAGGCGCATGGCCAGGCCATAGGCCGCGCCCAGGGGCCGCAGGGCGGGGTGGACCCGGTCTCCGAGCCAGCCGGCCAACAGACGCCGCTCCAAACGGCCCCGGAGGCCGGGTTCCAGGTGGGGGCCCAGGTGAGGGTGGTCGGAGCGCGGCATGGCCGTCGCCTATCGGCCGGCGCCGCCGGCCCGGGCCTGGGCCTGGGCCAGGAAGGGGCGCAGGAGTTCCAGGGTGCGGGCCGTGCCCCCCTGGTGGGCCCGGACAAAGTCGGCCGCCCGCCGGCCCATGTCCCGGACCTTTTCGGGGTCGTCCAGCAACTCCGCCAGGGCGGCCAGGAGCGCCGTCTGGTCGGGCACCATCCGGCCGCCTCCGGCCTCGACGAGGGCCCTGGTCATCCAGCGGTAGTTGTGGGTCATGGGGCCGAAGAGCACGGGCTTGCCTTTGGAAGCCGGCTCCAGCGGGTTGTGGCCGCCGCCCTTGTGCTGGCCGGCCCAGCTCTTGCCGACCAGGGCGATTTCAGCCAGGTCGTAGAAGCGATCCAACTCGCCGAGGGTGTCGAGGAGGAAAATGTCCTTTTCCCCATCCGTGGGCTGCGGGTCATTGCGGTGGGCGGCCCGGAGTCCGCGCTCCTGGATCAGGCCCCAGACGGCCTGGAAATCGCTCTTGTTACGGGGGGCCAGAAGGAGTTTGAGGTCGGCGTATTTGGCGGGGTCCTGGGCTTTGAGCTGGGTGAAGGCGTTCAGGATGATGGCTTCCTCGCCGGCGTGGGTGCTGCCGGCCACAATCCAGCGGCCGTCGGGCCAGCCCGTCTCGGCCAGCGCGGCCGCCCGGGATTCGGGGGTGGTCAGGTGCACTTCCCGGTCGAACTTCAGGTCGCCGACGACCTGGGTGGTCAGGGGGTCCGCGCCCAGGGACACCAGGCGGTCCCGCTCGCCTTCGCTCTGGGCGGTGATGAGGTCGAACAGCCGCAGCACCCGGCCCCAGAAGACCTTGATATAGCCATACCCTTTATGGGACCGGGGGCTGATGCGGGCCGAGATCAGAACCCGGGGCCGCCCCATCTTCTTGAGGCGAAAAAGGATGCCCGGCCAGATGTCGGTTTCCACCAGGACCAGGAGATCCGGCTCCACGGCATCGACAAAGCGGCGGGTGGACAGGCCGAAATCCAGGGGCGAGGCCAGGATCAGGCGGCTGGGCCAGGTGCGCGCGGCCGCGTCGCGGCCCAGAGCCGTGGTGGAGCTGATGACCACTTCGGCCCCGGCCTCTTCCAGGGCCGGCACCAACTGGCGCGCGGCCAGCACCTCGCCCAGGCTGAGCGCCCAGATCCAGACCCGGGGCCGGCCCGGCTTTTTGGGGAGCATCCGGCCCGGGCCCAGGAAGCGGGCCCGGAAGCTGTACGGCTTGTGGTGCACCACGTCCCGCAGAATCCAGAACGGCCAGGTGAGGAGGAACCCCAGAGTGTAGACTATTTTATAGAGAATGCGCATCATATGTCACCTCCATCAAGGAGTTCAAGAATCACCACGGCGGACGTCTCGATGGGGAATGACCAGTTAGAAATCAAAGGCCTCGGCACCCGCGCCGGCCCCCGGGGCCATCGACACCCGATCCGCGCCGGCGATCCGGCCCGGGGTCCCGTTCGGAGCCTTCTGCATTTCATCCTCCCGAGCGTTGCCGGCCACCACCACGGAGGCCGGAGCCCGGACCGACGGCGAATTCATCATAGCTTATGGGAACCTCTAAAAATGGCCATTTCCAGGCCTGGAGCTCGTTCCCGTCCTTCTCATTAAAATTTAACTATTTGAATTTATTAAAGGGAAATTTTAGCTGTCAGGACTCCACTCCCCCCCGGCCAAGAACTGGCGAATTTTTAGAGGTTCCCTATGGTTATACATCATTTCCCATAAGCGGTAAAGAACGTTTTCAGGCCCGGCGGCTCACCCGGCGTTCATGGCCAGGGTCTTGATCTCGGTTTCGAACATCACTTCCATTTTGCTCGGGGGAATGATTTTCTGGACAAAACCCAGTCCGAATTTGGGATGGGCGACGGCCTGGCCGGCCTCATAGATTCCCTTGATGGAATACGGCTGCGGAACCTCTTCGGCCGCGTTCAGGGCCTCGCGGCTGCGAAGCCACTGGGCGAAGACCCGGGCGCCGCCGGCGGCCGGGGCGCTGGTCTTTTTCAGATCCTTGGAGACCCGCCGCACCTGGGACTCGGCCGGCCGCTTCGTCCCCGGGGGCTGGTGGTAGTTGTGCTGGCTGTCGCAGGTCAGGCAGATCACCCGCTTGACCATACCGTCAACCATGGCCACAATGCGGTGGTTGGTGACCAGGCGGCAGCGGGTGCAGACGGCGTCGATTTCCCCGCCCACCCGGATATCGTTCAGAGGACGCGTGTATGCCATAATAGTAATCTCAGCAATATCAATTTTTTAAGCTGTGAATCGGGGCCGGGATGCGACCGCCGAGGCCGATGAAATCCGCCGCCTCGGCGTAGTCAGCCACTTCCATGATTTTGGCCCAGCCCAAAAGGCCGCCGTAGTGGACCTTATCCCCGGCCTTTTTCCCGGGCACGGGGATGATGCGCACGGCCGTGGTCTTGTGGTTGATGAGGCCGATGGCCATTTCGTCGGCGATGATGGCCGAGATGGTGGCCGCCGAGGTGTCGCCCGGGACCGAAACCATGTCCAGCCCCACGGAGCAGACGGCGGTCAGGGCCTCCAGTTTTTCAATATTCAAATAGCCCTCTTCCGCGGCCTGGCCGATACCCAGGTCCTCCGAAACCGGGATGAAGGCGCCCGACAGCCCCCCCACGTGGCCCGAGGCGAAGGCCCCGCCCTTCTTGACCGCGTCGTTCAGGAGCGCCAAGAGGGCCGTGGACCCCGGGACGCCGATGGCCTTCAGGCCGAGAGACTGAAAAATCTCGCCCACCGAATCCCCGACCTGGGGCGTGGGGGCCAGGGAAAGATCCACCACGCCGAAGGGCAGCCCCAGGCTGGCGGCCACTTCCCGGCCCATCAGCTCGCCCACCCGGGTGACCTTGTAGGCGGTGCGCTTGATGGTTTCGCTGATGCGGTCGAAATTGGGGCGGGGGTCCTGGGCCATGACCCGGTCCAGGGCCTTCTTGACCACGCCGGGGCCGGAGACCCCGACGTTGATGACCGCGTCGGCCTCGCCCAGGCCCAGGTAGGCCCCGGCCATGAAGGGCATGTCCGGCGGGATGTTGGCGAAGGTGACCAGCTTGGCGCAGCCCAGACCCTCCCGGTCGGCGGTGAGCGCGGCGGTCTTCTTGACGGTCTCGCCCATGAGCTTGACCGCATCCATGTTGATGCCGTCACGGCTGGAGGCCACGTTGACCGACGAACACACCCGGCTGGTCTCGGCCAGGGCCTGGGGAATGGCCCCGATGAGCGACAGGTCGCCCCTGGAAAAGCCCTTTTCCACCAGGGCCCCGAAGCCGCCGACAAAATCCACCCCCACCTCGCGGCCGGCCCGGTCGAGGGCCACGGCCACCTTGACCATCTGGTCCGAGGTGAAGGGCCCGGCCAGGGCGCTCATGGGCGAGACGGCGATGCGCTTGTTGACCACGGGGATGCCGTATTTGTCGCCGATGCGGTCGCAGGTACGGACCAGGTTTTCGGCGTGGCGGGTGATCTTGTTGAGGATCTTGGCCGTCAGGCGGCCCAGGTCGTCGGAGACGCAGTCCATCAGGGAGAGCCCCAGGGTGATGGCCCGGACGTCCAGGTGTTCATTCTTCAGCATTTCCAGAGTGCTGACGACTTCGCGATCGGTGAGCATGGGGTGCATCCAAATAAAAACGCCGGCCGGCGCGGACCTGTTTCAGGGCGGCGCGGCCGGGCGGGATTAAAGCCGGTGAATGGCTTCGAAGATGTCGCGGTGCTGGAGGCTGAACTCCAGGTTCAGTTCCTCGGCGATGAGGCCGAGGGCCTGGCGGAAGGCGGCCTGGTTCACGGCCCGGGGCACGGACAGCTCGAAGAACAGGACCACCTGGTGGTCGCCCGTTTCCGCGCCGTCGAGGGCCACGGCCCGGAGGTTTTCGATGTTGACGTCAAAACCGGCCAGGCAGCCCGAAAATTCGGGAATGATGCCCAGGCGGTCGCGGCCCCGGACGGTGACCACATACGGTTCCAGCTCCACGGCCGGGCCGGCGGCCGGGGCCGGGGCCACGTCGGTGATCCAGTGGGCCAGGCCGCTCCCGGTCAGGACGCCCCCAAGGATGTCGGTGAGCCGCTCGGGGTCGGCCTCCACCGGGAGGCCGCAGGAAAAGAGGCCGGCGAACTCGCCCAGAAGGGTGGTCTGGCTGACCTCGATGACGTTTACACCATAGTCGGCCAGGGCCCGGCTGACCATGTAGATGATGCCGGGCCGGTCGCGGCCGACGATGGTGACCATGATTTGGCGCATATGAAGATTTCGCCTCCGACGGATAAAGCTAAACGTGAATGATACCACGCACCTCCTCGGAAGTCAAACACCCGCGCCGGGACGCCAGGGCGAGAGCGTATTAAATGGCGCTAAATTGGCCAGGTATTTGCGTGACATACCTTGAACCAGCCGCCACCTTTTCGTCATTCCCGCGAAAGCGGGAATCCATGCCTTTCCTTGTCAGTCAACGACTTACAGCCGACAATCGCGAAATATCATCCATAATCATCATTCTTTTTTTCAGTGACCAGGATGAAGGCGAGGGCCTTCATCGCCGCCAGCCATTGGTTGATTCACGACGGCGAGTCAGTAGAATCGTTAAATCGTTCCAAAGCGTCTAAAGGCATGGATTCCCGCTTTCGCGGGAATGACGAGTAGCTATTTGAAAATAATAATAATTAGTCAAACGTCTTCCTGGTGATTCCTCCTAGATTAAAACGCTCTTGCCCTGCCCTGGCCCGGCTCTATGGCAGGCTTGACTTTAGCAAGACTCTGTACTATTATCTAGTCATCATTAACGCCCGTCGTTGGTCCTCCGGTAAGCGGACAAAAGGGCTGGCGACATATTTTGGAATACTAAGAGGGGATTTTAATCCCCTCTTAGTGCTTTGTGAGGGTGTATACATGTCAGCACCTCTTCCGCCACCGCCAGAGCCTCTTAAAGTCATGTGTTTTCTCGATTTCTGGAATTACGAGTTGACGATGGCAGGCCCGGATGGACTGGAGCCGGGGTTTCTTACGGACTGGTATAAACTCCCTCCCGTCTTGGTTCAACTGGCGGCGTTGCGTCTGGGACGCACGGTCACGTATGAGCGGTTGTTTATCGCTGGCTCTTATGACGCCGGCTCCAAGAAGGACACCGGACTGTATCGCTGGGCGAATACCGTGCTGGCACATATTCCCGGCGTATATGTGGATTTTTCTCCCCGTCAACAACGCACGGCGGGACCCAAATGTACCGGCCCAAACCATTGTGAAACCCAAACTTGCCCCTCCTGTGGCGCCAGCATGCTCGGTACTATGGAAAAAGGAGTTGATACACGCCTGGTGACGGAAATGCTGGATACCGCTTTAGGCGGGCAATGTGATGCCATAATATTGGTGAGCGCCGACAAAGACTTTATTCCGGCTGTGGACAAACTGACCAGTAAGAATATTAAGTGCATACACGCGTTTTTTCCCCACTATGGCTATGAACTCGGGAAGCGCTGCTGGGCCCAATTCGATCTTTTCGCCATTCGTGAGCAATTCCGGC
This sequence comes from Candidatus Adiutrix sp., assembly GCA_031549025.1. Lineage (GTDB taxonomy): Bacteria > Desulfobacterota > Desulfarculia > Adiutricales > Adiutricaceae > Adiutrix. The sequence goes on from JAVBQN010000006.1 coordinate 12,615, forward strand.
GCTGATCCTCACCTCTCGCTGAATACGGAAAGCCCCGCCGGAAGTGCGCTTCCGGCGGGGCTTTCCGTATTCGGGCCATCGGCGGGGCCGGCCCACCGAGATCACCCCTCTTCCGTCTTCACCATGATTTTGCGGGGCTGGGCCGGGGCCACGCGGGGGAGTTCGAGTTTCAGGACGCCGTCTTTCATGGAGGCGGTGATGTTTTCCTGGTCGATGTTGTCGGCCAGGGCGAACTGGCGGTAGTAGTTGCCCACCTCGAATTCCCTGAGGAGCATTTTGCGGCCTTCGGGCTGGGGTCCGATTTGGCCGGTGAGGGTGAGGGTGTTGTCCTGGAGGTCCAGGGTCAGATTTTCCGGGGTTACGCCGGGCATGTCGGCCACCAGCATCAGGCCCTTTTCCGTTTCCCAGATGTCCACCACGGGGCTGAACATGGGCTGGTCGCGGGTGCTTTCAGCCGCGCCCACGGCCACTTCCTGTTTTTCACGAACGTTCAAATCCTGGCTCACGGGGCGCCTCCTTTACTCGGTTTTGATGCTGATGTGGTGGGCCTTGGCCTCGGTCGCCTTGGGCATGGTCACGGTCAGGAGACCGTTTTTGAAGGCGGCGTCCACCCGTTCCGCGTCCACCTTGACGGGCAGGGTCACGGTGCGGCGGAAGCGGCCGCTCTCCCGTTCCCGGCGATGGTAGTTGACCTCCTCCCCGGCTTCGGCCGGCCCCACCTGGCCGCGCAGGCTCAAGGTATCGCCCTTGACCGACACTTCCAACTGGTCGGCGGCGGCCCCGGGCAGTTCGGCGGTCAGGTAGAGATTTTCATCGTCCTCGGCCAGGTTGACCAGCGGAAAGACCCCTAAATTCCGGCGGATCTGCGAGACGCCGCCGGCCAGACTGTTGTACATGGTCTCCATGTGGTCGCGCATCTTTTCCAATTCCCAAAACGGCAGGCCCATACGCCCGCCCCTGGGGCCAAAGTTGAATATGGACATATTCGCCTCCTTTAAGGTATAGTTTCTCCGGGGAAACCCGGAAGGCCGACTTTGTATTATTTAAAGTAAACATAGGCCCCGGCTTGTCAAGCTCCCCGCCCTCCCCTGGAGACCGCCATGCTGAAATACACGATCAAACGCCTCCTGATGATGATCCCGGCTCTTCTGGGCATCACCCTGGTCAGTTTCGCGGTGATGCACCTGGCCCCGGGCAAGCCCACCGACATGATGACCGACCTCAATCCCCAGGCCAGCCTGGAATCCAAGCAGCGGCTCATCGAGATCTACGGCCTGGACCGGCCCATCCACGTCCAATATCTCGCCTGGCTGGGCCGCCTGGTCCGGCTGGATTTCGGCCGCTCCTTCGCCCCGGACCGCCGGCCCGTGGCCGAAAAAATCGCCGAACGGCTCCCGGTCACCCTGGCCCTGAACGTGGGTTCCATGCTCATCATCCTGGCCGTGTCCCTCCCGGTGGGCATCCTGTCGGCGGTGCGGGCCGGGGGGCTGTTCGACCGGACGGCCACGGTCCTGCTGTTCCTCGGCTTTGCCGCGCCGTCTTTCTGGCTGGCCCTCCTGGCCATGCGCTGGTTCGGGGTGGATTTGGGCTGGCTGCCCATTTCGGGCCTGACGTCCCTGAATTTCGACAACCTGGGGTTCTGGGACCAGGCGGCCGATCTGGCCCGCCACCTGGTGCTTCCCCTGATCATCTCCACCATCGGGGGCTTCGCGGGGCTGTCGCGCTACATGCGTTCCAACATGCTCGAAGTCATCCGCCAGGACTACCTGACCACGGCCCGGGCCAAGGGCCTTCCGGAGCGGGTGGTCATCGGCAAGCACGCCCTGCGCAACGCCCTCATCCCGGTCATCACCATCCTGGGCCTTTCGGTGCCCGGGCTCATCGGCGGCTCGGTGATCATGGAATCCATCTTCGCCATTCCCGGCCTGGGCCAACTGTTCTACGCGGCGGTCATGAGCCGGGATTATCCTCTGGTCATGGGCGGGCTGGTCATCGGCGCGGTCCTGACGCTTCTGGGCAATCTCCTGGCCGACCTGGGCTACGCCTGGGTCGACCCCCGCGTCCGCGACGCGGCCTTCAAGTGAAGTTCAGCCACTGGAGCTCCATTCCATGAACTGGAAAACCTTCTGCTCACGTTTCGCCCGCCACCGCCTGGCCCTCCTGGGCGCCGGGCTGGTGGTGATCCTGTTCATCGTCTCGGGCCTGGCCGCCTGGATCAGCCCCCACGACCCCAACCGCCTTGATCCCCGCCAGCGCCTCCAGCCGCCCAGCCGGGAGCACATCCTGGGCACCGACTCCCTGGGCCGGGACGTCCTGTCGCGCCTCATCTGGGGCGGCCGGGTGAGCCTCAAGGTGGGCTTTGTGGCCGTGGGCCTGGCCACGGCCATCGGCCTGATCCTGGGGAGCGCGGCCGGCTATTACGGCGGACTGACGGACAGCCTCATCATGCGCTTCTGCGACCTGATGCTGTGTTTTCCCAGCATGTTCCTGATCCTGGCGGTCATCGCCATTCTGGAGCCCTCGGTCTGGAACGTGATGGCCGTCATCGGCCTCACCAGTTGGATGGGCGTGGCCCGGCTGGTGCGGGCCGAATTCATCACCCTCAAAAACCGCGATTTCGCCCTGGCCGCCAAGGCCCTGGGCGCCGGGGACGCCCGCCTGATCTTCCGGCATCTCCTTCCCAACGCCCTGGCCCCGGTGCTGGTGGCCGCCACCCTGGGCGTGGCCGGGGCCATCCTCACCGAAAGCGCCCTCTCCTTCCTGGGCCTGGGGGTCCAGCCGCCCATGGCCACCTGGGGCGCCATGCTGGCCGACGGCAAGGATTATCTCAGCCGGGCCTGGTGGCTGAGTCTCTACCCGGGCCTGGCCATCCTCGTCACGGTTCTGGCCTACAACCTCGTCGGCGAAGGGCTGCGGGAGGCCTTAGACCCGAGAAGTTGAACGAACCGGACGCGCCCGCAAAAAAACGCCGCGGGGCACAGCGGCGTTTTTTTGCGGGCGCGGCGAAAAGCGCGCTATTCCAACGGCTCGTAGAAGGTATTTTTCACCGGCACGGTCAGGGTGTTCAGGGCCTTTTCCAGCAGCACCTCGTGGTGGTGGCCCAGTTCGTTTTCCCGATAGCCGAAGGTGGCCCGGATGGTGGTGGCCACGAATTGGGCGCTGCGGTCCATGGCCACGGGCAGGCTGTCGCCGGCCAGAAGGCTCCCGGTCAGGACGCTGGTGAAGATATCGCCGGTGCCGTGGTACTGGGTGGGCACAAAGGGCCGCTCGGTGATCCAGAAGCGGCCGTCCACCCGGTCATAGCCGATGACCGGGGAGGCCTTGGGCCGGCTGGCCAGGGGGGCCGAGGTGATGACGGCCATTTCGGGCCCCAGGTCGGTCAGGGCCTTCAGCCAGTCCTTGGCCTCGGCCTCGGTGATGGTCTCGGGGGTCGGGCGGCCGAGCATGAAGGCGGCCTCGGTCAGGTTGGGGGTGATGACCTTGGAAATCGCGGCCAGCTTCTTCATTTCGCCGACCATTTCCGGAGGCATGGTGGGATAGAGCTGGCCGTGGTCGGCCATGACCGGGTCCACCACCACCAGGGTATCCGGCCCCTGGAACTCGCGGATGAAGCCGGCCACGATGTCCACCTGCCTGGACGAGCCCAGGAAGCCGCTGTAGATGGCGTCGAACTTGAGGTCCAGTTCCTTCCAGTGCCTGAGGATTTTGGGCAGTTCGTCGGTCATGTCCAGAATGGTGAAATTCGGGAACAAGGTGTGGGTGGACAGGACCGCCGTCGGCAGCGGGCAGACCTCGAAGCCCATGGTGGAGAGGATGGGGATGACCACGGTCAGGGAACAGCGCCCGTAGGCGCAGATGTCGTGCACGGCCGCCACTTTCGGAAGCGGATTTTTCATAGGAGTCTCCTTGCATTTTGGCCGGACGCGCGTACAGCAACCCATCCCGGGTCCAGGCGGCCGGCGCTCTTTGGAAATGAGTGATGGCGATCTTTTTTCAGACCGAAGGACTGGGAGTCCCTCGCTATTCGTCTGAAGGCCGGTCGCTGGAGGCTCCTTTGTACGTAAAAGAGGCGACCAGGCCAATCAAGGCCGCCAGACCCACCAGAAGGGTCAGGCTGCCGGAAAACACCAGCATGACGAAATGGTGAGGCCGCGTCTCGCTGAAAGCCCCACGGAGGACGAAAATCCCCGCCGGTGTGAAAGCCAGGGTCGCCACGGTCAGAAGGAGACGATGCCAGAAACCGCCGAATCGCACGCCTCTCACCTTTCGACCCCGGGGAATCCGTAAAAATTCCCGAAAAAACAGAAGGCCCGGCGCCCCCGCGAAAGGGGCGCCGGGCGGGGAAACCCCCGGTCGGCCAGGCCGCGTTCGGGCTTCCGTGAAGGCCAGCCGGCCTGATTACACTTCGGTGACGACGATGGCGCCGTTTTCGCAGGCTTCGACGCAGGATTCGCAGCCCAGGCATTCGTCGGCGTTCACCGCGACGGCCTTGCCGCCTTTGATCTCATAGACATCGACGGGGCAGGTGTCCTTGCAGGCGCCGTCGCCGTTGCATTTAGCGGCATCAATCTTAATGTCCCAACCCATGGTGGTAACCTCCAAAATGATAGTGTGGTGTCCGGCCGGACCTAAAATCACAGGCAAGACGCTTCCGGGGATACCCCCGGGACTCAACAGGACCGTACCGGTCTTGAATCGCCTACTATATATAACCAACTTCCCCGCAATTTGCAAGAGGAAAGCGAGATTTTTTCCGCCCCACCGAGACGGCGGCCCGCCGCCCCGGCGACAGACGGGTCCGGGCCGTCCCGGCTATATTTTTTTCGCCTTCTCCAGGGCCCGGGCGAAGCCGGGCATGGAATCGGTGATGGCCGAGACCGGCACGCAGTAGCAGATGCGGAAATACCCGGGCTGGTTGAAGAGGCGGCCGGGCGCGGTGAGGATTTTTTCTTCCTTCAGGAGGCTCACGAAGGCCATGTCGTCCTCAAGGGGGCTCTTGGGGAAGAGGTAGAAAGCGCCCTCGGGCACGGTGAGGTCGTAGCCGATTTTTTTCAAGCCCTCCACAAAAAGGTTGCGGCGCTTTTCATAGAGGCCGATGTCCACGCTGACCCCCTGGAGCTCGCCCACGGCCAGCTGCATCAGGGACGGCGCGCTGACGTAGCCCAGGGTGCGGTTGATGCCGGTCATGGCCTCGAAGAGGGGGAGGCTGTCGGGCATGTCGGGGTTGAGGGCCGCATAGCCCACGCGCTCGCCGGGGAGGGACATGTCCTTGGAATAGGAGGTGCACACGATGGAATAGGGGTAATGCGGAAACACCGAGGGCACGGTGACCCCGCCGTAGGCCAGCTTGCGGTAGGGCTCGTCGGCGATGAGGAAGATGGGCCGTTCGCGGCCCTGGCTGGCCTTGGCAAGCATGGCCCCCAGGGCGGCCAGTTCCGCGTCCTGGTAGATGACCCCGGTGGGGTTGTGGGGCGAATTGATCAGGACCGCGCCGGTCAGGGGGGTGATCCGGTCGGCGATGGCCTGGATGTTGAGGGTGAAGCCGGGCCCGGAATCGGCCGGCACGATCTTCAGGGCGTGGTTGTCGGCGTAGGCGTTGTATTCCATGAAATAGGGCCGGGAGGTGATGATCTCCTGGCCGGGGTCCATCAGGGCCTTGAAGGTGCAGTTCAGGGCCCCGGCCGCGCCCACGCTCATCAGCACATGGTTGGCGGTGAAGGGATTCTTCAGCCCCTTCCCCAGGGTGCCGGTCAGGTAGGCGGCCACGTTTTCCCGCACCCGGGGCCAGCCGGCGTTGGGCATGTAGCCGTGCATGCCGGGCCGGTCCTCGTTGATCAGCCGCAGGACGGTCTCCTTGAAGGCCGGCGGCGGCGGCACGTCGGGGTTGCCGATGGAAAAGTCAAAAACGTTTTCCGCCCCGTACTGGGCCTTCAGTTGCGCGCCCTCTTCGAACATTTTGCGGATGACGGCGCCCCCGGCCGCGGCGGCGGCCATTTTCTTGCTGATGAGCATACACGTTTCCTTTCTTCAGGGTTGCTTTCGATATCCGGGGCGGCCCATGGGCGGAGCCCCGCGCGTGGGGTTGATTATTGGTCCCTCAGGCTTCGTACGAGCCCAGAAGGCGATAGGCTTCCGAATGCCGTTCCAGTTCCGCCAGAGCCCGGCGGACCGTTTCATCGTCGAAGTGGCCCTCCACTTCCAGAAAGAAGCGGTGGCTCCCCGGGGCGGCCGGGGGCGGCTGGCTGTGGAGCCGGGTCAGGGGCACCCCGGCCCGGGCCAGGGGGTCGAGGCAGGCGTAGAGACCGCCGGCGGAAAGAGGCGCGGCGAAGCAGGCCAGGGTGCGGTCGCGGCCAGTGGGCGGCGCGGGGTCCCGCCCCAGGATGAGGAAGGAGACCCGGCCGCCGGGCTGGTCCTCCACGTTCTCGGCCACCGGGGCCAGGCCGTGAACATCGGCCAGGACCGGGTGGGCCAGGGTGGCCGCGCCGGCCTCCCCCCGGGCCAATTCGGCGGCCGCGGCCGGAGAAACCGCGGCCAGGAGCCCGGCCCCCGGCAGATTTTTGGCCAGCCAGCCCTTGGCCCGGGACAGCGCCTCGGCCGGCGCGGCCACCAGCCGGACGTCCTCCGGCCCCGGCGCCCGGGACAAAAGAGCCAGGGACAGCGGCAGCCGGATCAGGCCCCGGCCCCACAGACCGCCCTCGGCCAGAAGTTCCAGGGTCGGGCCGGACAGGGCCCCGGCCGCGTCCTCGAAGGGGGCCACGCCCAGGTCGGCCCGGGCTTCGGCCACGTCCGCGAACACGGCCGCCAGGTTCTCCCGGGGCCGATAGAGACCCAGAGCCCCGAAGTGGGCCAGGGCCGCGGCCTGGCCGATCTCGCCCGCCGGGCCGGCAAAGGCCACCCGCACCGGCGCCTGGGCCGCCCGGCAGGCCCGGATGACGGCCGTGTAAATCTCCCGCACCGCCTCCCCGGCCAGGGGGCGATTATGCGATTTGATCATCAGGCGGTCCAGCACCGCCTTTTCCCGGCTCCGGTCCACCACCGGGAGGCTGTGGGCGGCCTTGACCCGGCCGATTTCGATGGCCGCGGCCGCCCGCTCCTGGAGGAGGTCCAGGATGCGGTCGTCCAGGCCGTCGATGCGCTCCCGGAGTTTTACTATGGCCTCGCTGGTCATCGATTTTCCATCATATGGGTTCTCCATCAACGGCCTTCCGTTCCCGGCCCCACCGTGGAAATGGTCCGGCCGAAATGGGGGGCCAGGGCGGCCAGTTCGGCCATCAGACGCCGGAATTCCGGCGGCGTCAGGGATTCCGAGCCGTCGCAGAGGGCCGCCTCGGGCCGGGGATGGACCTCGATCAGGAGCCCGTCCGCGCCCACGGCCAGGGCCGCCTTGGCCAGGGCCGGGACATAGACGGCCCGGCCGCTGGCGTGGCTGGGATCGACGATCACCGGAAGGTGGCCGCGCTCCTTCAGGGCCGGCACGGCCGACAAATCCAGGGTGTAGCGCGTCCCGGGCTCGAAGGTGCGGATGCCGCGCTCGCAGAGGATGACTTTTTCGTTCCCCCCGGCCAGCACGTATTCGGCCGCGCCCAGGAGCTCGTCCACGGTGTTCATCATCCCGCGCTTCAAGAGCACCGGCTTGGCGCAGCGGCCCAGCCGCTTCAGCAGCGAAAAATTCTGGGCGTTGCGGGCCCCCACCTGCAAGACGTCCGCGTAGGCCTCCACCAGGTCCACCTCGGCGGTGTCCATCACCTCCGTGACCACGGGCAGGCCCGTCAATTCCCGGGCCCGGGCCAGCATTTTCAGCCCTTCCTCGGCCAGCCCCTGGAAGCTGTAGGGCGAACTGCGGGGTTTGAAGGCCCCGCCCCGCAGGAGATGGGCTCCGGCCATCTTCACGTCCCAGGCCGCGCCGAGCATCTGGGAATCGGCCTCCACCGTGCAGGGACCGGCCAGGACCACAAACTCGGGCCCACCCACAGCCACGTTCCCCAGATCGACCACCGTCGGGACCGGATGGCGGCCGCGGCCGGCCAATTTATACGGGAGTTCCGAGGTTTCAGTCATAGCCTACTCCGGTCAAAGCCGGACGGGTCTCCGGCATAAAAAAAACCGCCGGTTCCCAGGCGGGTCGTCGGCGGCGGGCGTGTTGGCTATCCAACTAATAAATTAGACGTATATCCCGCGCCCGACACCCCGGCCGAGACGGCGGAAACAGCAGCCGGCCCAGGGGGCGGCGGCCTGGAAATCAAACACCACAGGCGGTTCAGCGGCAAAAACGGTCATCTCAGGGCCTCAACTGGCGGAAAGAAACGCTATCGCTTTAGAGTATTGCATGATCCACCGGTCCTGTCAAGGCGGTTTTCAGCGAATTGGCGAGGCCGGCGGTCCCGGTCTCTATCGCGTCCATGGAGCTTCACCCCGCCCCCCTTTTCCCCTTGTTAAAGCATTGACATTTGGTATAATAAGCGTCCTGGTCGGGAGTATCCCGCCCGCCTCCGGCAAAGGGGAAAAGGTGTCGCCGCTTCTGGAAATCGAAAATCTGGCCGTCAGCTTCAACCGGGGCGTCACGCCCGCGGTGCGGGGCCTGTCGCTGTCCCTGTCGGCCGGCGAGATCGTCGGCCTGGTGGGTGAGAGCGGCTCGGGAAAAAGCCTCTCGGCCCTGAGCGTCATGGGTCTCCAGCCCAAGGCCGCCCAAGTGGATTCCGGGGCCATCCGTTTCAAGGGCGAGGACCTGGCCACCCTGAGCCCGACCCAACGCCGCCGCCTCTGCGGCACCCACCTGGGCCTGGTGTTTCAGGAGCCCCTGACCGCCCTCAACCCGGTTTTGACCATCGGCGAACAGGTGGCCGAGATTTTCCGGCTGCGGGCCGGACAGAATCACCGGCAAGCCTGGGAATCGGCCATAACCATGCTGGGCAAAGTGGGGCTTCCGAACCCGGGGCAAGCCGCCGAGAGCTACGCGCACCGCTTTTCCGGGGGCATGCGCCAGCGGGTGGTGCTGGCCCAGGCCCTGGCCCTGGCCCCGGAAATCCTGGTGGCCGACGAGCCCACCACGGCCCTGGACCCCACCATCGCCGCCCAGATCCTGGACCTCCTCACCCGGCTGGCCGCCGAAAACAACTCGGCGGTGCTGTTCATCACCCACAATCTCCGGCTGCTCAAGGGGCTGGCCCGCCGGGTCCTGGTCATGTACACCGGCCTGATCCTGGAAGAAGCCCCGGTGCCGGACATTTTCGATCGGCCGGCCCATCCCTACACCCAGGGGCTCCTGAAAGCCCTGCCTCCGGCCCTGAGCGAGCCGGCTCCGGAACGCCTGACGGCCATTCCCGGCGCCCCGCCCGCGCCCGGCCGCTGGCCCTCGGGCTGCCCCTTCGAACCCCGCTGCGACCGGGCCTTCGCGCCCTGCGGCCGGGCCGTGCCGCCCCTCCTGGACCTCGGCCGGGGCCGCCGGGCGCGCTGTTACCTCTACGGGGGGAGCGGCCCATGCTGACCCTCGCGGATGTTCACAAAACCTTCCATCCCGGCCGGGGACTGGGCCGGGAAATGGCCGCCTGGCTGGGCCGCCTGACCGGCCGCCCCGAGCCGCCCTCGGGGGTCCGGGCCGTGCGCGGGGTCGATCTCGCCATCCGGCCCGGCGAAATTCTGGGCCTGGTGGGGGAAAGCGGGTCGGGCAAATCCACCCTGGGGCGCATCCTGGCCGGGCTCTACCGGCCGGACCAGGGGCGGGCGCTCCTGGACGGGCGCGACCTGGCCGGCCTGGACCGGGCCGGCTGGAAAGCCTTCCGCCGGCGGGTCCAGATCATGTTCCAGGACCCGGTATCCTCCCTCAACCCGCGTTTCACGGCCGGGGCCACCATCGAGGAAGGGCTGATCATCCACGGCCTGGGCTCGGCCGGGGAACGGCGGCGCCGGGTGGCGGATCTTCTGGAGGAAGTGGGCCTCCCACCCGACTCCCGGACCCGCTACGGCCACGAATTCTCCGGCGGCCAGCGCCAGCGCCTCAGCCTGGCCCGGGCCCTCTCGCTGGACCCGCAAATCCTCATCGCCGACGAGCCGGTGTCGGCCCTGGACGTTTCCATCCAGGCCCAGATCGTCAACCTCCTCCTGGACCTCCGGCAAAGCCGGGGACTGACCCTGGTCCTGGTGAGCCACGATCTCCCCCTGGTGCGGATCATGGCCGACCGGCTGGCGGTGATGTACGGCGGCCGGCTGATGGAAGTGGTGGAGGGTTCCCGGCTGGGCCGCCTGAACCACCACCCGTATGTCCGTTCCCTGTGGGCCTCGGCCGAGGGCCGGGCCGGCGGGGGCGCCATCCTGACCGGCGAGCCGCCCGACCCGCAAAACCCGCCGACGGGCTGTCCTTTCCATCCCCGCTGCCCGGAAGCGGCGGAGGTGTGCCGGGCGGAGGAACCGCCGCTGCTGATTCTCGAGCCGGGTTATAGCTGCGCCTGCCATTTCCGCGCCTCCCGGTCCCCGGACGCGCCCCCGGATTCGGCAGCGCCGCAAGGAGTTTCTTAAGTGCCCGGCATCGTTTATTTCTTCACCAGCCTGGCCGCCCTCATCCTGGGATATGCGATTTACGGGCGGGTGGTGGACCGCGTGTTCCGGCCTGACGAAAAGCGCCCCACCCCGGCCGTGGCCCTGGAAGACGGGGTGGACTACATGCCGCTCCCGCCCGGGGGGCTGTTTCTGAACCAGTTCATCTGCATCAGCGGTATCGGCCCGGTCTTCGGGCCCATTCTAGGGATACTCTACGGTCCGACGGCCCTGCTGTGGATCGTCCTGGGCTCCATCTTCGCCGGCGCGGTGCACGATTATCTCTCGGGGCTGATGTCGCTGCGCTACCGGGGCGAATCCGCGCCCGACGTGGTGGGGCGCGTCCTGGGGCGGTGGTTCAAGGGCTTCATGCGGCTCTTCACCCTGGTGCTTCTGATCCTGGTGGGCGTGGTGTTCGTGCTGGCCCCGGCCGACCTCCTGGCGGGCCTGACCCGGGTGGAAAACGACCGGACCTTCTGGCAGGTGCTCATCTTCGGCTACTATTTCCTGGCCACCATCTGGCCCATCGAAATTCTCGTCAGCCGCCTCAATCCCTTCTTTACCGTGATTCTGGCGGTCATGGCCGTGGGCGTGGTGGGCGCCCTCCTCTTCGGAGAGTACAATTTCTACCAATGGACAAATTTCCGCGCCGCCCATCCCCAGGGCCTGCCCCTGTGGCCCCTGATGTTCGTCACCATCGCCTGCGGAGCGGTGAGCGGCTTCCACGCCACCCAGTCGCCCATCACCGCCCGCTGTATGGCCAACGAGCGGCAGGGCCGCCGGGTGTTCTACGGAGCCATGATTCTGGAAGGAGGTATCGCCCTGGTCTGGGCCACGGCCGGGATGACCTTGTACCAATCTTCGGGAGCGCTGCAGGAGGCGTTGACCACGGGCGGGCCGTCGGGCGTGGTGGCCCACATCAGCTACACCCTTCTGGGGGATCTGGGCGGGCTCTTGGCCATCCTGGGCGTGGTGGCCCTGCCGATCACCTCCGGGGACACGGCCTTCCGGGCCTCCCGGCTGATCGTGGCCGACTATTTGAAAACGCCCCAGAAAAGCGTCGTGAGCCGCCTGAAAATAGCGGTGCCCCTGTTCGTCCTGGGCATCGCCCTCAGCCAGGTCAATTTTGAAATCATCTGGCGGTATTTCGCCTGGTCCAACCAGACCTTGGCCACGCTGGTGTTGTGGGCCGGGGCGGCCTACCTGGTGCGGCTGGGGGCCTGGCACTGGCTGGCCACCATCCCGGCCGTCTTCATGACCGCGGTGGTCACCACCTACATTTTCTATGTGGACATCGGCCTGCGCTTGCCGTATCGGGTGGCGGTGGCCGGGGGGCTGGCGGCCGCGGCCGCCTCCCTGATCGCCTTCCTCGCCTCCCGCCGCCACTTCCGGGAAAACGTGCCGGCGGACCTGCCGCTCATGCCCGAACCGGGCCCGGCCAAGCCGGTAAGCGGCCGCTTCACCGCCGTCTCCGGCCGGTAGCCGGGGCGAACCGGGGGCCCGGGCTCCGGAGAAGCGTCAGGCCGATTTCAACCCCAGCGGCAGAAACCGTTCCACGTTCATGTGAAAAACCACCCCGCCTCCCGGCTGGGTGATGTGGGGCACCCCTTCCACCGCCTCCAGGATGGCCGGCACGGCCCGGGCCTCGGCCACGATCATGAGCATGTCCTTTTCCGGCACCAGGCTGATGCCGAAGAACTTCACGTCCTCCTCCGTGCCCGTGCCCCGGGCGGTGAGGATGGTGCCGCCCTTGGCCCCGGCCTTCCGGGCCGCGGCCATGACGTCGTCGGCATACCCGTGGTTGACGATGACGGTGATCAGCTTATATCCCGATTCCATACCCTTCTCGCTTTCACAGATGACCGGTTGTTCCCGGCCGGGCACACGGAAGAGCATGCCCGAAACGTCCAGCAGGAGCGCCAGGCCCCCGAGCTTCTTCGGTTCCCTGGCGGCCGTGTCCCGGAGGGCGGCCAGGACCTGGTCGGTTTCCGGCCCCATGACGGTGAAAACCACATCCTGATCCACATCGGCCAGTGAAAGCATCTGGAGCAAGCGGCTTTCGGCCAGGGCCCGGCCCGGAGCGATGGTCCCGCCCCGGGCTCCGGCGGCCTTGGCCACCTTGATCAGGTATTCGCCCCGGTGGCGGTCCAGAAAACAGATCAGCAGCTTGGCCGGCCGGAAGACGTGACACAGAGGATCCATCTTATTTTCCCGCCTCCTTTTCCTTGCGGGCCAGGCGCGCGGCCTGGCGTTCCTTGTATTTGAAGATGAGCCCCAGAAGCTGGATGGTCACCAGGGGGGCCATGGCGATCATGCTGATGATGCCGAAGGCGTCGGTGGCGGGATTTCCGCCCGAGCTGATGGAGGCCCCCAGCGTCAGGGACAGCACAAAGGTGGCGCTCATGGGCCCGGAAGCCACTCCCCCGGAGTCGAAGGCGATGGCCGTGAACAACGGCGGGGTGATCTTGGTCAGGGCCAGGGCCAGGATATACCCCGGAATGAGGAAATACCAGATCGACAGCCCCGTCACCACCCGGATCATGCCCAGGGCCACGGCCAGGGCGATGCTGATCGAGAGGGCCGCCAGCATGATCGGCCGCCGGATGTGCCCGCCCGAAAGGGTCTCCACCTGCTCGGTCAGCACCCACACCGCCGGCTCGGCGCAGACCACCACCGCGCCCAGGCAGAAGCCCAAGGGGATCAGGATTCCGCCGCCCATGGCCCCCAGGGCCAGGCCCAGGGAATGGCCCACCGGGCTGAAGCCGCCGCCGACCCCGGTCATGAACAGGACCAGGCCCAGGAAGGTGTAGACGAAGCCCCAGATCATCCTTTTGACCTGGCGGCTCGGCAGCTTTAACAGGACCACCTGGAAAAAAACGAAAATAAGCACGATCGGCAGGAGCGCCAGGGCGATGTCCCGGACCACGTGGGGCAGGAAGGACAAAAAATGGGCGGCCAGGGACAGGGTCGGCCCCGCGGCCTCGGCCGCTTCGCCGGCCGCCTCGGCCAGGCCTCCGGGAGCGGTGAGGCCCATCACCGCCACCGCCGCGATGGGCCCGATGGAGGCCAGACCCACCAGGCCGAAGCCGTTGTCGTCGCCTTCCTTTTTTTTGGCCGTGGCCGCCACGCCCAGACCCAGGGCCATGATGAACGGCACGGTCACCGGGCCGGTGGTGGCCCCGCCCGCGTCGAAGGCCACGCCCACAAAGGTGGGCTCCACCTGGGAACAAACCGCGAAGACGGCGGCGTAAAAAACGATCAGCAGGACCCGCAGCGGCAGGTTCAAAACCGAGCGCAGAATGCCCACCAGCACGAACAGCCCCACGCCCAGGGCGATGGATATCAGGAGCATCTGGCGGTTGATGTCCGGCACCACCCCGCTGACCTGGTTGGCCAGCACCTGGACGTCCGGCTCGGCGACGGTGATGGCGAAGCCGATGGCCAGCCCGGCCAGGAGCATGGGGCCCAGCCGCCGCAGATAGGTCAGCGAGGACCCGACCTTCTGGCCGAAAGGCACCATGCCCAGATCCGCGCCCAGCAGAAACACGGCCAGGCCCACGATCAGCAGAATGCCGCCCATCAGGTATTGGGCCAACTGGCCCTCTCCGAGAGGGGCTATGGTGAAATTCAGGAGCAGCACGATGAGCATCACCGGAACCACCGAAACCGCCGACTCCCTGAATTTCTCGAAAAAATTAGTGTGCATCGATCCTATTCCACTTTGATGTTGAGGTTTTCCTCCAGATATTTTCGCAGGAAGGCACTGTCCTTGGAGAACTTGCGGGCCGCGGCCAGTTCCTCGGGGGAGAGGCTCACCCCGTAGGCCTCGGGCGCTCCCCAGCCGAAGATGTCGTTACCGGCCATGAGCTTGCCAAGGATGCAGTTCATCCGGTCCGAAGTCAGGCCCTGGCCCCGGATGAAGGTTTCCTCGTCGCCGGGGCTGAGCTTGCCGCCCATGTCCTGAAGATCGGCCAGGACCGCCAGGGCCTTGCCCATCTCCTTTTCAGATACCGGGGCCTGGCCCGTGCACATGCCGCCCGGGGGCGGCGCGGCCTGGGACAGGTCCACGGCATTGGCCGCCCAGGCCGGGCCGGCCAGAAGAATTCCCGACACTGCCAACGTCATCAGAAAAAAACGGGGCCGATTCGTCTTTCGCGTTTCGGTCCCGCTGGTTGGCGTACGCATCATCGTACCTCCATCTCGACGGTATAACTTTTCGATTATAGCCGCGCCATCCGATATTCGCAAGTTTCGCCCATTCCCGGGGTCGGCGGATTGAAGACGGAAGCGGGGTCGGACCGGCCGGAGGGCGGGGAAAGTTCTCTCCGTTCGCTCGCGATTTGAGGGGCCACAACTCGCTTCGCTCAGACAGTGGCCCCTCAAATCGCGGCTCTCTCCGAGAATTTTCCCCGCCCTCCGGCCTCGTGATATGGGCTGTTTCGTCAAGTGGGGCTTATCGGAAAGATCGTCGCTCCCGGTACACCGCCCCACACTACTTCCAGATGCACCGGTTGAGGGCCGAGCGGAGTCCGCCCCTCAACCGTTCCTTACCCTTCCTGTACGGGCAGTCTGCCGCGACTTACTTTCGGCCACCCAAAAAGAAGAAGGAATCCCGGTTCCTCCGGGATTCCTTCTTTGGGTCCAGGGTGAAACCCTGGCGCAGGGTGTGGGGGCGCGGAGCCCCCACTACCTTCAATAGCCAATTACCTCAATATTCCTTGGGCAGCTGGTTGAGCTGGGCCAGGGTGAAGACGGGGCCGTCCTTGCAGACGTATTCCGGGCCGACGTTGCAGCGGCCGCAGATGCCGAGCCCGCACTTCATGCGGTTTTCGAGGCTCATGATGATATTGTCGTGGGAGTAGCCGGCCTCTTCGAGGACGGGCTGGGTGAATTTGATCATGACCGGGGGCCCGCAGATGATGGCCGCCGTGTTGTCCGGGGGCGGGCAGACCTCTTTGGTCACGGCCGGGACGAAACCGACTTTGTAGCCCCAGTTGGGCACTTCGCGGTCGATGGTGACGAAGACGTCGATGTCGTCGCGCTTTTCCCAGGCCATCCACTCGTCTTTGTAGAGCAGCAGGCCCGGGGTGCGGGCGCCGTAGACAAAGGTGATCTTGCCGTATTTGGGACGGTTCTCGGGCTGGAGCATCCAGGTGATGGTGGAGCGGAGGGTGGTGACCGCGAAGCCGCCCGCGATGATGAGGATGTTCTTGCCCTCGAGCTTGTCCAGGGGATAGGGGTGCCCCAGGGGCCCCCGGACGCCCATGATGTCCCCTTCCTTCATATTGTGCATGAAGTTGGAGACCTGGCCCACCCGGTTGACGGTGAAGAGGAGGAAGCCTTTTTCCGTCGGCGAAGAGGCGATGCCGATGGGGATTTCCCCCTGGCCGGGCACCGAGAGTTCGGCGAACTGGCCGGGCATGTACTGGAACTTGGCCTCGTCCTCGGGGTTGAGGAACTCGAATTTGAAGGTGCGCAGGTTCTTGTCCTCGGTTTCCACCCGGATCATGGCGATGCGCACGGGATAGGGTAAATATGGATTATGCACGACGGCCCTCCTGAAAGACGATGTTAGAGACTCCCTGATACTCCGATGAACCCGGTCCCCGTCCTGGCGATTTCAGCAAAGCTGAAAATTCTCTTTTCCACCCCCGCCAGGCTCGGCCTCCGCCGTCCAACGGGACGACCAAAGCCAGCGAAGCGGGTGCGGGAAGGATGCGCCAGCATCCGATGGCCCGGCGCCTAGCCGTTCATTTGGCGGGCGACTTCACGGATGTCGATGTTGACCGGGCACAGGGTCACGCACCGGCCGCAGCCGACGCAGCCGCAGTCGCCTTCCTGCTTCATCGGAATGTACTTCAGCTTATGCATGAAACGCTGACGCATCCGCTCGGTCTTGGTGGGCCGGGGGTTGTGGCCCGTGCCGTGGACCGTGTAGATCCAGCTCATGCAGGTGTCCCAGTTGCGCATCCGCACCCCGCCCTTTTCGCTCTGCTCGTCCTGGATGTCGAAGCAGTGGCAGGTGGGGCAGACAAAGGTGCAGGTGCCGCAGTTGAGGCAGCGGTCGGCCGTGTCCTTCCAGTGGGGCTGGTTGAAGACGTCCAGCACGGCGGCCTGGGCCAGCTTGGCCAGGTCGAGGGTCTTGGGCATCTTCTCCTCGGCGGCCGTTTTCATCTCGGCCATTTTGGCGGACGCTTCGCCGGCCGGGAGGTTCAGCTTGGCCAGGTATTCCTCGCCGGCCGGGCTCACGGGCTTGACGGCCAGGCCGTTTTCCGTGACCACGGTGAGGACGTCCAAGCCGGCCTCGCCGAAGGGCGAACCGCCCACGGCCGTGCAGAAGCAGCTCGGGCAGGGATTGGCGCAGGCCAGGCCCACTTTGATGGAGGATTCATATTTGGTCTTCCAATACGGGTCGGTGAACCGATTGTTCTGGAAAACCAGGTTGGAGACCACCAGCCCCTTGGCGTCGCAGGGCCGCAGGCCGAAGAGCACCGTGGGCTGGACGTTGTCGAGGCCCAGGGGCTTGTAGACAAAGGCGTCGCTCTTGGCGGCATCCTTGTGGAAGGCCATGAGGCGCTCGGTCTGGGGGAAGAACACTTCCTTGGGCGACAAATGGGTGTTCTGGTAATCGAGACGGACCTTTTCCGGCGCCGTCTCGGCCATGCGCCACTTGTCGCCGTCCTGAACCGGGGCCAGGAGTTTCCGGCCGCTGGCGGCCAGGGCCTTGAAGAAATCCTGAGGGTCTTTGACGAGATATTCAGCCATGCTCCGCGCCCTTTCTACTTGATAAATTCGGCTTCGTCATCGGGCCGGTAAATGGTCAAAGGCGGCTTCTGTTCCCAGTCGAGGCCGGGGACATACTGCCAATCCCGCTGCACTTCGTCTTCCAGAAGCCGGGTGAACTCCCGCAGCTTGATGTCCTGGGGGCAGGCCGCCTCGCAGGCGCCGCAGGAGGTGCAGCGGCCGGCGCAGTGGAAGGCCCGCAGGATGTGAAAGGCATAAGTGTCCATTTCGTCCTGGGATTTCCCGAGCCACTGGGGCCGGGTTTCATCCACGAAGCAGACCGGGCAATAGCAGAGGGGGCAGGCGTTGCGGCAGGCGTAGCAGCGCAGGCAGTCCTTGACCAGGTCCTTGAAATAGGCCAATTTTTCGGCGGGCGACTTGCCGGCCAAAGCCTTGATGTCGGCGAAATCGTCGGCCGGCAAGGGCGCGGTGGGTTCGCCGATCATCTCGTCGGCGGTCTGGTCCGGGGTGCGGCTGACGCAGGTTCGGCAGTTGCGGCGCAGCACCTCGTCCTTGGTCAGGTTGGTGGACCAGCCGTCGCCTTGGAGCTTGATGGTGGTCCGGTCCTCCTCGGCCGCGCGGACCGGCCGGGGCTCCCTGGCCCGGATGAGTTCCACGTCCACCATGCCGTCGCAGGCCACGCCGACGAGATAGAGGTTTTCGCGGGTGATCTGGCTTTCCACGACCTGGCCGACGGCGTTGCGGGCGTCGCAGCCTTTGGCCACCAAGGCCACCTTCCCAGGATATTTGGGCAGGTAGGTGGCCAGGTTGATTTTCGCGAAATTGCTCCAGACGAACTGGTTACAGTCGTCCTCGGTGCGGGCGAAGTGGGGGGCCACGGTCATGGGCGTGGTGCCCTGGCGATAGCCGATGACCACATCGGCCTTCCCTTCACGCAGAAGGCGTTTGGCGCTCTCCTGGATTTTTTGACTGATTTCGGCCAAAGACATCATATCAGGCCACCTCCGCCAGGCCCAGGTCAAGTTCCGCTTTGCGGAAGTTCAGGTTGGGACCGCAGGCCCGGACCTTTTCCACCACTTCCTTGGCCACGGCCTGAAACTTGGTGGCCTCGGCCGACGAAATCCACGAGAAGTGCAGCCGGCCGGGCTCGAGCCCGATGGACTCGAGCATGTTGTGGAGCAGGATGAACTTGCGGCGGGCGTGGTAGTTGCCCGCGATGTAGTGGCAGTCGCCCGGATGGCAGCCGCTGATCCACACCCCGTCGGCTCCGCGCTTGAAGGCTTCCAGAATATATTTCGGATTGAGGCGGCCGGTGCAGGGGAGGCGCACCACCCGGAAGTTGGGGGGATAGTCCAGGCGGCTGACGCCGGCCAAATCGGCGGCCCCGTAGGTACACCAGTTGCAGAAGAAAGCCACGATTTTCGGTTCAAAGTCGCTCATGATTTTTTCCTTGTACCGCAGTATACTTACAGGGCGGCGGCGATCTGGGCGAAGAGCCCGGCGTTGGTGAAGCCGCGCAGGATGGGCGCGTCGGACCGGCACGAAGAGGCGCAGGTGCCGCAGCCTTTGCACATGGCCTCGTTGACCTTGGCCTTCCCGGGAAACTTGCCCGGACCCGTTTCCGTTTCGATCTTGATGGCCGAGAAGGGGCAGACGGCCACGCAGACGCCGCAGCCCGAGCACTTGGCCGGGTTGATCTCGGCCACGATGCCGCCCACGGTCATCTTCGGCTGGGTCAGGACCGTCACCGCCCGGGCCGCGGCCGCCTGGGCCTGGGCCACGACTTCGTCCATGGGCTTGGGATAGTGGCAGATGCCGGCCATGAACATGCCGTCGGTGGCGAAATCCACGGGCCGCAGCTTCTGGTGGGCCTCGAAGAACCAGCCGTCCTCGTCCAGGGGCACTTTGTACTTCATGGCCAGGGCGTTTTCGCGGCCGGAGACGATGGCCGCGGCCAAAACCAGGAAGTCGGGGTTGATCAGGAGATCGCGGCCCGAGACCGGGTCATGGACCAGGAGGTTCAGGTTCGGGCCGGAATCCGTGACTTTCGGCTTGGAATCCAGGTCGTAGCGGATGAAGATGACTCCCAGGTCCCGAGCCTTCTTATAAATATCCTCTTTCTGGGCATACGTCCGCATGTCGCGGTAGAGGACGAAGACCCGGGCTTCGGGATTCTTTTCCTTCAGGTGCACGGCCGAGTGCACCGTGTGGGTGCAGCAGACCTTGGAACAGTACATGTGCCCCGGCTCGCGGGAGCCCACGCACTGGATGAAGGCGAAGGTCTGGGCCTCGTTCACGGCCGGGTCCTTGGCTTTCAGTTTTTCGTCGAGTTCCAGGTGGGTCAGGACTTTCGGGTTCTGGCCGTACAGGTACTCGGTGGGCTTGGATTCCTGGGCCCCGGTGGCGATGATGGTCACCCCGTGCTTGATGAGGTCGCCGTTGGTGAGGGTGGTTTCGAAGTTGCCGACGAAACCGTCCACCTTGTCCACTTCGGCCTTAAGCGTCACCGTGATGTTCGGGTCGGCCGCCACTTTGGCCTGGAGCTTTTCCAGATATTCGGGCACGGATTCATCCTTGGCCGTGGCCAGGATGCGGTTGGCGATGCCGCCGGTGCGGTCGGACTTTTCCACCACCACGGACTTGAAACCCTGGTTGGAAAGGGCCAGGGCCGCGTTCATACCGGCCACGCCGCCGCCGATGACCAGGGCCGTGGGGTCCACGTCGATGACGTTCTCGGTCAGGGGCGAAAGGAGCGCGGCCTTGGCCACGGCCATTTCGGTCATGTCCATGGCCTTGCGGGTGGCTTCCTCGGGGTTGTTCGCGTGCACCCAGGAATCGTGGTTGCGGATGTTGGCCATTTCAAACAAATATTTGTTCAGGCCGGCCGCGGCCAGGGTTTCCATGAACAGCGGCTCGTGCGTCCGGGGGGAGCAGGCCGAAACCACGATGCGGTTGAGGCGCTGTTCCTTGATGAGCTTGACCATCTGCTCCTGGTTGTCCTGGGAGCAGGCGAACATGGTGTTGGTGGCGAATTCCACGAAGGGCAGCGTCTTGGCGAATTCCACCACTCGGGGCACGTCGATGACCCCGGCGATGTTGATGCCGCAGTGGCAGATGAAGACGCCGATGCGCGGCGGCTCGCCGTTCACATCCATCGGGGCCGGGACATTGACCACCTTGGTCAGGGTGCTCCGGGCCGAAGCCAGCTTCGAAGAGGCCGCCGCGGCCGCGGCCGAGGCCTCCATCACCGAGGTGGGGATGTCCTTGGGCCCGGTGAACACGCCGCAGGCGTACAGGCCCGGCCGGGACAGGGCCACCGGGGAGAAGCTGGAGGTTTTGGCGAAATTGTATTTGTCGGTCTCCAGACCGAACTTGTGGGACATGTCCTTGGTCTCGCCGGTGATGGTCAGGCCGTGCGAGAGGACGGCCATGTCGAAATCCTCGGTGGCGGACTGGCCGTGGTCGGTCACGTAGTGGAAACGGACCCCGCCGTCCCGGAGGGGCTGGACGGTGTGGATGCGGCTGCGGACGAAGCGGATGCCCTTGGCCTTGGCCTTTTCGTAATAGCGCTCGAAATCCTTCCCGAAGCTGCGGATGTCCATGTAGAACACGGTCACCTTCAGGTCGTACTTGGCGTGCTCCTTGGCGATGATGGCTTCCTTGATGGCGTACATGCAGCACACCGAGCTGCAATACCCGTTGTCGGCCCGGTTGATGTCGCGGGAGCCCACGCACTGGAGGAAGGCGATGGACTGGGGTTCCTTATGGTCCGTGGCCCGGACCACGTGGCCCTGGGTGGGGCCCGTGGCGCCCAGGAGGCGTTCGAACTCCAGGGCGGTCACCACGTTGGGATCGTCGGCGTAGCGGTAGGTCTCGAAATCCCGGGGGCTGTAGGGCCTGAAGCCCGGGGCCAGGATGACCGCGCCCACGTTGAGCGTGGCGTCCTCGGCCTTCTGGGTGTAATCCACGGCCTCGGCCGGGCACACCTTTTTGCACGAACCGCACTTGCCCTTGGTGATCATCAGGCACTTTTCAGCGTCGATGCCGTATTTCAGGGGCACGGCCTGGGCGTACTGGACGTACACGGCCTTGCGCTTGTCCAGAAGCTCGTTATACTCGTTATCCACCTTCACCGGACACTTCTTGGTGCACTCGCCGCAGGCGATGCACTTGGCCATGTCGATGTAGCGGGGATTCTTGCGGACCCGAACGTGGAAATCGCCCTCCTGGCCGTCGATGGCCAGGATGTCGGTCAGGGTGAGGAGTTCGATGTTGATGTGGCGGCCCACCTCGACCAGCTTCGGCGAGATGATGCACATCGAACAGTCGTTGGTGGGAAAGGTTTTGTCCAGCTGGGACATGCGGCCGCCGATGGCCAGCGACTTTTCCACCAGGTAGACGTAATACCCGGCGTTGGCCAGGTCGAGAGCGGCCTGCATGCCGGCCACACCGCCGCCGGCCACCATAACCGCGCCAACTACTTTATTGCTCGCCATATTGAAGAATCCCCCTTTTTACATGGAGCCGAAGTGGGTGGCGCCCCGAGAGGAGGCCTTCGCCCACGCCCAGAAGAAAACGCCCGCGTAGATAGCTGAATGTGCCAATATTCCATGAAAATCAAGTCCGTGTCAAGTGCTTTTTTTAAACCCCGCCCGGCCGGCCGGGGCGCCCGGCCGGCTCCGGCGGACCGGAGCTAAAGTGTTCTAGAGGAATGGCGTACTATCCCATGGAAACGACCCTTTTGTCAAGCCCGTTTCGCTTCCGGGGCGAAGCCCCGAACCGGCCCCGGCCCCGCCCGGAATTCAAATATCGCTGGCATTCCGGGCCTGACGGAGGTACAATAACGGTCCGGAAGATTTGCCGATAAAGACTATAGTCACCCACAAGGCTGTTATCAATATGAGAAGCATAAAATCATGGCCGGTCCCGGCCGTTTTGATCCTCCTGGCGGCCCTCCTGGCTCCGGCGGGCCCGCTGGGGGCCGACGTCGCCCGCCACCTGAGCCGCTCCCTGTCCTTCTGCGGCGAAGCCGTGCCGCTGAACCAGCCCGAGGTCTACCAGGCCGTGGACCAGAACCTGATTCTCCTGGCCGAGGCCAAAAGCCGCATCTGGCTGACCCTCCGCCGGTCCAGCCGCTATCTGCCGGTGGTGGTGCAGGAACTCAACCGGGCGGGCGTGCCGGACGATCTGAAATACATCCCCCAGGCCATCACCAGCATGGCCCCGGAATACAACAGCGGCGGACGGGGCCTGTGGCGCCTCCGGGAGGCCGAGGCCCGGGCCCTCGGCCTCCGCATCGACTCGGACGTGGACGAGCGCCTCGATCCGGCGGCCTCCACGGCCGCGGCCGCGAACCGCTTCAAGCAGCTCAAGGCCACCTTCGGCACCTGGACCATGGCCATGGCCGCCCACCTCCTGGGCGAATCCTACATCAGCCAGGCGGTCCTCGAGGCCGGGGGCACCAAGGATTTCTACGCGCTCTATCTGCCTGACGGGCTGGACCAGCTGCCCGCCACGGTCCTGGCCGGCAAGGTCATCTTCCAGGACCCCGGCGCTTTCGGGTATAACCAAAGCCAGGACCGGGGCTGGCCGTCCCTCGCCACCCGCCGGGCCACTGTTTCGGCCCCCACCACGGCCCGGGCCCTGGCCGCCCAGTATAATAAGGATTACAAGACCTTCCGCGACATGAACCCTCACCTCCTCACCGGCCAGGTGCCGGCCGGGGTGACGGTCAACGTGCCCTGACTCCGCGCCGGCCCGCCGCCCGCGCGAGTCGGATATTTTCGGTCATGAAAAAACCGCCGGTCGAACAACCGGCGGTTTTTTTGATGTATGGCGGGCGCCCCCTTCAATATAAGGTGAGGCGGCCCTGTCGCTGCGGGAGAGATCCCCAGGTCAGCGCTTTTTCTGCTTCTGCTGGCCCACGCGGGTCTTTTCCGCGCCTTTGGCCACTTCGGCCTTGATATGGGTGGCCATGCTGCAGTTGCCCAGGCGCCACTTGGCTTCGGGATTGGCAAAGGCCTTGCAAAGCTGGCCGTCGCCTTCGGCTTTCAGAATGCGATCGCAGCCGACGCATTTTTCCACGATCGGACGGCGGTCCTGACTGACGTTGTTCATGATGTTCACCTCATCTGATCTCTATAAAAATCCGGCCGCGGATCAAAACTGATTCTTGGAAGCCCGAATCACATCAGGGAATACTAATTCCCCGTCTCCCAAAAGTCAAGCACTATTTCGCCCCGTCCCGCGGGGGGCGGCCAAACCCAGAAGACCCGTCAAAATCGCCCCCAGCCAGGCGGCCAGCACCAGCCACAGCTCCGGCGGCAGCATGAAGACGACGGTCAGGAGCGGCAGCCGGAACAGGGGCTGGATCAGGGCCTCCTCCCGGATAAAGCCGGCCCAGTCCGCCCGGCCGCAGATCCGGCCCGGTCCGGGCCAGGTCCCTTCGGCCGCCAGCTGCCGGGCCGTTTCGGCCAGACGCCGCAGCACCGCCAGGAAAAAGAGCGGTCCGGCGTTGAGGATCAGGCTGGTGAAAAAGGGGCCCGTGAAAAAAAAGCTGGTCAGGAAGGCTCTCAGAGGGTTTGGGGAAAAGCCGTACCCCCCGCCCGGCAGCAGGCCCGAAGCCTGGGCCAGGACCACCCCGCCATTGGCCACCCAGAAAAGAAGAGCCAGGGCCAGCCCCGTCACCCCCCAGCCCAGGGCCGAAACGGCCAGGGCGCCGGGCCGGGGGTATTGTCGACGGCGAAACCGTTCGGCCAGGGCCTCCCCCAGGGGTCCCAGAAGCCCGAAGGCCAGGAAGCCCGTCAGGTAGCGGTGCCGCCCGGCCATCCGCCAGAGCCAATCCTCGGATACCGGCCAGGCCAGCGCGGCGCTGGCGGCCAGGAACATCACCAACCAGACCAGGTCGCCCCGTCTCACAGATCCTCCTTTTTCGATGGGGATCGCGGCCCCCGCCGGGTCGGCGCTCATTTCCGGCCGCCGCGCCGGAGAATCACATAGTAAAGCAAATAAAACAGCAGCCAAACCGCGGCCACCCCGGCCCCGCCCAGATAGACCGACCCGTAGGTCCCCACCCGGCCGGCCAGGACGCCCAGCACCAGCGACCCCAGGCCGATGCCCAGGTCAAAGGAGTTGAAAAACGAGGCCGTGGCCTCGGTGCGGCCGCTCAACGGCACCGCGGACAGGGCCAGGGCCTGGAGGCTGGGAAAAATCGCGCCCGTGGACAGGCCGTAGGTGATGGAGACGCAGAACAGCCCCTCCCGGCTCTCCGCCTGGTACAGCCAGAGCATGCTCCCCAGGAGAATCAGGCCGGCCGGGATCAGCACGTACTGATGGCCGAAACGGTCGTGGATGCGGCCGGTGGTGAAGCGGGAAAAAAAGATGCCGACGGTGGAAAGGACAAAGAAGTGGCCGGCGTACGGCAGCCCCTTTTCCTTGCAGAACAGGGCCAGGTAAATGCTCACCGTGGCCATGATGGCCCCCACCAGGAACATCAGGAACGACGGGGCCAGCACCCGGCGGCTGATCAGGGTCAGCTTCGGCTGGGGGGCCCCGGGCTGGGCCGAGGCCAGCCGGATTTTCGGCAAAAGGGAGACCAGGAAGATCGAGCCCGCGTAAAACCCGGCCACCACCGCGAACATGACCAGATAGCCGAAGGCCTCCACCAGCCAGAGCCCCAGGAAGGGGCCCAGGGCCAGAGCCAGGGTGGCCCCCAGGCCCAGGTAGCCCATGCCCTCCCCCATCCGGGCCGGAGGAATGATCTGGGACGCCAGGGCCGTGACCAGGGTGGAGGCCAGGCCAAAGCCGGCCCCGTGGAGAAACCGGGCGGCCATGCCCGTGGGCACGGTGTGGGCCCAGAAATAATAGATGCCGGCCACGGCGCAGCCCAGAAGGCCCATCCGCACCAGGCGCAACGCGTCCCAGCGGCGGGCCAGGCGGCTGGCCAGCATGCGCATCAGCACCGCCGAAATGGTGAAGGTGCCGAAGATGCGGCCGATCTCGGCCTCGGTGTTGCCATGTTCTTCCAGATACAGGCTCAGGGTGGGCAAAAGCAGGTCAAAGCCCATGAAGACGAACAGATTCAGCAGCACGAAACTGAGGAAAGCCAGGGTCCAGAGCGCCGGCGGCCGGGAAACCGGCCGGGCGCCGCCCCGATAGAAATCGTTCAAATCGTCATTGCTCATCAAAACACTCCGAGCGGCCCCGAGGCCGGCCGCCCAAAAAAGACGGCCCCGCGATGCTCCGGAGCCGCCAGAAACCGTCGTCCGGCCGGCCGTGCGGCCGGTTCGGACCATTTGCGCAGAATAGCACCATTACCCTGATTAGGCAACCCGAAACGGCCCGGCCGCGCCGCAGCCGCCGAACCAAAAAGGCCGGACCGACGCCTCCAGGCGTCGGTCCGGCCCGGAGCCGGAAAGGCGGCGGGTCAGCCCCCGGCCGGAATCACTCCCGGCCGGGGACTCCAAGCCTTACCACTCGGTCGGCACGTAATGGCGGGAGGCCAGCGGCGCCAGGCTGAAATCATAGCCCTTGGCCGGATGGACATACGCCCGGTAGGATTTTTCCCCGCGCGCGCCCTTGGCATACAGATAGGCGGGGTAGTTGATCCCGCGGCTGTGCTTCTTGACGGCCTTGTAGGTGTCGGCCGCCGGCGCGTCGGCCAGGGCCAGGGCGGACAGGCCCAGGGTCATCATGGCCGCGACGGCCAGCAGACAAATCAGTTTCTTCATGACATCACTCCTTGGGTGTTTGGTGAAAGCCCGGAAAAACCCGAACAGGCTGTCCTCAATAAGGAACCCACCATCGGTCGGGACGATCCGGGCCGAATAGCCTCTGAACAAAACGAACAATTCTCACATAATGATATGACAAGTGATGGAAAAACACAAGGATAAAAAATGCGGGCGGGGCCCCGGACCTTTGATCCCCGGGGAATGATCCGTGGAAATAACGGTTGCCCTTCGGGACATCTTTATGATACTCTTAACGATACTGCAACAGGCCCGAGGGCCGCGGCCCCGGCCGGCGGCGCGTCTGCACGCCGCCCCAGGTTTTCACCCTTCCGCCGCCCGCCGGGCGGCGGGATTTTTTCGGCTCCCCCTTCCGGCGTTCCCGCCGGAGACCACGGAGTCCGCTGAGCGAAGGCCAGCCCATGCCCGCGCCTCCTGACCGACCCTACCGGCATCCGCCGGCCATCCCGCCCCTGGTCCCGCCCCGGGCGGCCACCAGGGGCCTGCGCCTGGGCCCGGCGCCCGTCGGCGGCGGGGCTCCGGTGGCCGTGCAGACCATGACCAACACCGACACCCGGGACGTGGCCGCCACCGTGGCCCAGATCCGTTCCGTGGTCCGGGCCGGGGCCGAGATCGTGCGCGTGGCCGTGCCCGACGAGCGGGCCGCCGACGTTTTGCCGGAAATCGTCCGCGAATCGCCGGTCCCGGTGGTGGCCGACATCCACTTCGACTGGCGTCTGGCCGTGCGGGCGCTGGAAGCCGGGGTGCCGGGCCTGCGCCTCAACCCCGGCAACATCGGCGAGGCTGACAAGGTGCGCCGGGTGGCCGAGGAAGCCGGCAAGCGCGGGGCCGTCATCCGGGTCGGGGTCAACGGGGGGTCGCTGGAAAAGGCTATTCTGGCCCGCCACGGCGGCCGGCCCGCGGCCGAGGCCCTGGTGGAGAGCGGCCTGGGTCAGGTGCGCCTTTTGGAGGAAACCGGCTTCCGCGATATAAAGGTGTCGCTCAAAGGCTCCGACGTGCTGGAGACCGTGGCCGCCGTGCGGCTGTGGTCTCGGGTGTCGGACGTGCCGCAGCACCTGGGCATCACCGAGGCCGGGGACGCGGAAAGCGGGGCCGTGAAGTCGGCCGTGGGCCTGGGGATCATGCTGGCCGAGGGCTTGGGGGACACCATCCGGGTCTCCCTCACCGCGCCGCCGGAGCGCGAGGTGCGGGTGGCCTGGGAGATTCTGCGGGCCGTGGGCCTGCGGTCCCGGGGCGTGGAGATCGTCTCCTGCCCCACCTGCGGCCGCACCGAAGGGCCGCTGATCGACATCGCCGCCGAGGTCAAGCGCCGTCTGGCCGATATCGCCGAGCCGCTCCGGGTGGCGGTGATGGGCTGCGTGGTCAACGGGCCCGGCGAGGCCCGGGAGGCCGACGTGGGCCTGGCCCTGGGCCGCACCAGCGCCCTGATCTTCGCCGAAGGCCGGCCGCTCCGCAAGGTTCCGCAGGCCGAGGCCGCGAGCCAGCTGGAAGCCGAGGTTCGGCGTGTTCTAGACCGGCGCCGGCTGAAATGAACCCGACCGAATTTCCGCCTCTCCGGGCGGACCCCGATACTGACAATCCGTTCTGAAGGAAGGTTTTCCGCATGTCCTCTCATTTTGAAACGAAACTTGACGCCCACGGCCAGCCGCTGGGGCTGCGCCTGTCGCGCGGCTTCGCGCCCACCCTCAAGGAGGACCCGGCCGACGCCGAGGTGATCAGCCACAAGCTTTTGGTGCGGGGCGGCTTCATCCGCAAGCTGGCCGCCGGCATCTACAGCGTCCTGCCCTTCGGTCTGCGCTCCATGCGCAAGATGGAACGCATCGTCCGGGCCGAGATGTCCCGGGCCGGGGCCATCGAACTGATTCTCCCGGCGGTGCAGCCCGGGGAACTGTGGAAGGAGAGCGGCCGGTGGGATTTCTACGGCAAGGAACTCCTGCGCTTCAAGGACCGCCACGAGCGCGACTGCGTCCTGGGCCCCACCCACGAGGAGGTCATCACCGACATCGCCCGCCGCGAAATCCGCTCCTGGCGTGACCTGCCGGTCAACCTGTATCAGATCCAGACCAAATTCCGCGACGAGATCCGGCCCCGCTTCGGCCTGATGCGCGGCCGCGAATTCGTCATGAAGGACGCCTACAGCTTCGACGCCGACGAGGCCGGCACCGACCGCAGCTACCAGGCCATGTACGACGCCTACGTGCGCATCTTTCAGAATTGCGGCCTGAAATTCGGCGTGGTCGAGGCCGACAGCGGGGCCATCGGGGGCAGCTATTCCCACGAGTTCATGGTCCTGGCCGAAACCGGGGAGGACGGCCTGGTCTTCTGCGACTGCGGCTACGCGGCCAATACGGAAAAGGCCGAACTGAAGTCCTACGCCACCGAGGCGCCCGAGGACCCGGCCCTCCCGCTGGAAAAGGTGCCCACCCCCGACTGCCGCCACGTGCCCGACCTGGCCCGGTTCCTTTCCGTGCCCCTGGGCCGCATCATCAAGGCCATGGCCTTTGAAACCGGCGAGGGGCCGAAGCTGGTCTTGATCCCCGGCGACCGGGAAATCAATTTCATCAAGCTCAAGAACGCCTTCGGCGGAGTCGAGCCCCGGCTCCTGACGCCCGAGGAGGCCGAAAAGCTCACGGGCGTGGCCATGGGCTTCGTGGGCCCCAAGGACACGACCCTGCCGGTGGCGGCCGATTTCGGGGTACAGCGCCTCGGCGGCGGGGTCATCGGCGCGGGCGAGGAGGACCAGCACTACCTCCACGCCCGGGCGGGCCGCGACTTCAAAGTCGCCCGCTGGCTGGACCTGGCCCTGGCCCAGGACGGCGACCCCTGCCCCCGCTGCGGAAAGCCCTTGTCCGCCAAGCGCGGCATCGAGGTCGGCCACGTGTTCAAGCTCGGCACCAAGTATTCCACGGCCATGGGCGCCACCTTCGCCCGGGCCGACGGCACGGAGGCTCCGCTGATCATGGGCTGCTACGGCATCGGCATCGGCCGCACCGTGGCCTCGGCCATCGAGCAGAGCCACGACCACGACGGCATCATCTGGCCCATGGCCCTGGCTCCCTACGAGGCGGCCATCCTGCCTTTGCAGGTCCAGAACGCCGAGGTGGCCGCCGCCGCCGGCCAGCTCTTCCAGGAGCTCACCGACCTGGGCGTGGAAACCGTGCTCGACGACCGCGACGAACGGCCGGGCCTGAAATTCAAGGACGCGGACCTCATCGGCTATCCCCTCCGGGTGACCGTGTCGGAAAAG
This sequence comes from Candidatus Adiutrix sp., assembly GCA_031549025.1. Lineage (GTDB taxonomy): Bacteria > Desulfobacterota > Desulfarculia > Adiutricales > Adiutricaceae > Adiutrix. The sequence goes on from JAVBQN010000006.1 coordinate 41,886, forward strand.
TCCCTGAAAAACGGCCAGGTGGAAATGAAGCGCCGCGACACCCGGGAAGTGACCATGCTCCCGGTCACCGAGGCGGCCGCCACCCTCCGCCGCCTGCGGGACGAAGCCCTGGGCCGCTGAGGACGAATTTTCCATGCCTGACCGCGCCGCATATAAACCCCTGGAGGACGCGCCGGTTTACGGCGGGCAGCCCGTGCGCATCGAGGACATCCTCGAGGCCCTGACCCAGAACCACCCCGACGCGGATGTGACTCTGGTCCAGCGGGCCTATATCTACGCGGCCAGCGCCCACCAGGGCATGGTCCGGCGGTCGGGCGAACCGTATCTCAACCACCCCCTGGCCGTGGCCGGCATCCTCTGCGACATGAAGCTGGACGTGGCCTCCGTGGCCGCCGGGCTCCTTCACGACACCATCGAGGACACCGAGGCCACCTTTGACGAAATCGCCCAGAAATTCGGCAAGGAAGTGGCCACCATCGTCGACGGGGTGACCAAGATCAGCCAGATGAACTTCAGTTCGGCCACCGAACGCAAGGCCGGGAACATGCGCAAGATGATCCTGGCCATGCTCACCGATCTCCGGGTCATCCTGGTCAAGCTGGCCGACCGCCTGAACAACATGCGCACCCTGGGCTTCATGCCCGAGCACAAGCAGGAGCAGATATCCCTCGAGACCCTGGAGATATTCGCGCCCCTGGCCTCCCGCCTGGGCATCCATAAAATCCAGACCGAGCTGGAGGACCTCTGCCTCTACTACCTCGAGCCGGCCGACTACAGCGGCATCCGCCTCAACCTTTCGGCCGGCCGGCACGACCGGCAGCAGTACGTGCGGGAAGTCATCGAGTACCTCACCCGCCGCACCCAGGAATTCAAGATCAAGGCCCAGATCGAAGGCCGGCCCAAGCATATCTACAGCATCTGGAAAAAGATGCGGGCCCAGAACCTGACCTTTGACCAGCTCTACGACCTCACCGCCTTCCGCATCATCGTCGATTCGGTCCAGGACTGCTACAGCGCCCTGGGGGTCATCCACTCCATTTTCAAGGCCATTCCCGGCCGCTTCAAGGACTACATCAACCTCCCCAAAGCCAACGGCTACCAGTCCCTCCACACGGCGGTGATAGGCCTGCGCAATAACCGCATGGAAGTGCAGATCCGCACCCAGGAGATGCACAATTACGCCGAAAACGGGGTGGCCGCCCACTGGCGCTACAAGGAAGGCGGGGCCGTGAGCCAGGAGGAGAACCAGCGCATCACCGCGCTCCGCTCCATCCTCAGCTGGCAGGAAAATCTCGAGAACCCCGACGCCTTCCTCAACTCGGTCCGGGAGAGCCTGGCCGAGCACGAGAGCATCTACGTCTTCACCCCGGCCGGGGACGTCAAGGAACTCCCGGCGGGCGCCTGTCCGGTGGATTTCGCCTATTCCATCCACACCATGGTGGGGCACAACTGCGTGGGGGCCAAGGTCAACGGAGTCATCGTCCCCTTGCGGTACAAGCTCCAGAACGGCGACACCGTGGAGGTCATGACCAGCCGCAACGGCACCCCCTCGCGCGACTGGCTCAACTACGCGGTCAGCCCCCGGGCCAAGGCCCGCATCCGCCAGTGGTTCGCGGCCGAGGAACGGGCCAAGGCCGTGGACTTCGGCCACGATCTCCTGGAAAAGGAGATGCGCAAGGCCGGGATTCCCAAGGCCAAGCTGGCCAACCCGGAGGTATTGAAAAGCCTGGGCGTCCCCACCCTCGACGAACTGAACGCGGCCGTGGCCTTCGGCAAGCTTCCCGCCGCCCGGGTCATGCAGACCCTGGCCCCGGAAAAATTCAAGGCGCCCCCGGCCCCCGCCGAACCCAAACCCGCGCCCAGGAGCGAATCGGGCGCCGCGCCCGCCGGCGCGGATCTGGCCAAGAGCATCCTGGTCTCCGGCCAGAACGACATCTTCGTCAAACTGGCCAAGTGCTGCTCGCCCATCCCCGGAGAGCCCATCATCGGCTACATCACCCAGGGCCACGGCGTGTCCATCCACTCGGCCACCTGCTCCTCCCTGGCCGGCCTGGACCCGGACCGCCTCATCAGCGCCAGCTGGAGCGACCACGAGGACAGCCTCTACGAGGTCCACGTCCGGGTCCACACCGACAGCACCCCCGGCACCCTGATGAAGGTGCTGAACATCATCAGCCCCCGGGTGGAAAATATCCTCGAAACCCATGCGGTGGACGACAGCGGCGGCGCCCTGATGCGGTTCCGCCTGGCCGTGCGCAACCAGTCCCAGTTCGAGACCATGCTGCGCACCGTCAAGGAGCTCCCCATGGTCAAACGCGCCGAACGCTATTATCCGGAAAAAGTCTGACCGAACATGCCCGACTCCCCAGTGCCCGATCCCCGCCCCAACCTTTTGGATTTTTCACCGGCCGAACTGGCCGACCTGGCCGCGCGGCTGGGGGAAAAGCCCTATCACGGCCGACAGCTGGCCGCCTGGATCTTCCGCCGGGGCGTCACCGGCTTCGACGAGATGACCGACATCGCCCGGCGGGCCCGCCGGAAGCTCGCCGAAGCGGCCCGGATCGCCCTCCCCCGCCCCCTGGAAGTGGCCGAGGACGAGGAGGTGCGCAAAATCCTCTGGGAACTGGACGACGGCCGGGCCGTGGAAAGCGTCCTCATCAGCGAGAAGGACCACCTGACCCTGTGCCTGTCCTCCCAGGTGGGCTGCCCCCTGGGCTGCCGCTTCTGCCGCACCGGGACCCTGGGCTTCACCCGCCACCTCACCTCGGGCGAAATTGTCGGCCAGATTCTCGGGGCCCGCCGGTTCATCCGCGAGGGCGAAACCCTTTCCAACCTGGTCTTCATGGGCATGGGCGAGCCGCTCCTGAACCGGGAACAGGTGGCCAAAGCCCTGGCCGTCATCACCGACCCGGAGCTTTTGGCCGTGGCCAAGAAACGGGTGTCCCTGTCCACGGTGGGCATCGTGCCCGAACTGGCCCGCCTGGCCGAGGGGCCGGAAATCGGATTGACCATCTCCCTTTCGGCGGCCGACGACGAACTGCGCGACCGCCTCATGCCCGTCAACCGCCGATATCCCCTGGCCGAACTGAAAAAGGCCCTCCTGGCCTGGCCGCTCCCGCCCGGCCGCCGCATCACCATCGCCTACGTCCTCCTCAAGGACGTCAACGACCGGCCCGAACAGGCCCTGGCCCTGAGCCGGTTCCTGACGGGCCTCCGGGTCAAGGTCAATCTCATCCCCTTCAACCCCTGGCCCGGCGCCCCCTTCGCCGCGCCGGCCCCGGAGGCCGTGGAGCGGTTCAAGCAAGTCCTCGCGGACAAGCATCACACCGTGATGGTCCGCTGGTCCAAGGGGCGCACGGTCTCGGCCGCGTGCGGCCAGCTGGCCGGCGAGGCGAGAAAAAAAGCAGGAGAAACTTCATGAAGACCATCGGTATTTTGGGCGGGATGAGCTGGGAGAGCACGCTGGAGTATTACCGCATCCTCAACACCGCGGTCAAGGAGCGCCTGGGCGGCCTGGCCTCGGCCAAATGCCTTCTCCACAGCGTGAATTTCGGGGAAGTGGAGGCCTGGCTGGCCCGGGGCGAGTGGGACAAAATCGCCGCCGAACTGGGCGGCGCGGCCCAAAGACTGGAGACGGCCGGGGCCGACCTGATGATCATCGCCACCAACACCATGCACCACGTGGCCGAACGCGTGGCCGGCGGCCTGACCGTCCCGCTTCTCCACATCGCCGACGCCTCGGCCGACGCGCTTTCGGCGGCGGGGCTCGCCACCGTGGGCCTCCTCGGCACCAGGCCGACCATGGAAATGAATTTTTACCGGGACAGGCTGGAAGCCCGAAACTTCACCGTCCTCACCCCGGACGCCGGCGACCGGGCCCTCCTCCACCGCATCATCTTCGAGGAACTCTGCCGGGGCCTCGTCACCGAGGAATCCCGCCGCGCGGGCCTGGCCCTCATGGACCGCCTCGCCGCCCGGGGGGCTGAAGGCATGCTTCTGGCCTGCACCGAACTGGGTCTTCTGTTCCGCCCCCGGGACACGCCCATTCCCCTTTTCGACACGGCCCTCATCCACGCCCAAGCCGCCGCGAACCTGGCGTTAAGGTAATTTGCTGTTGAAAGTAGTGGGGGCTGTTAGCCCCCACACCCCTAACCAGGGCATAGCCCTGGACCCGAAGAAACCCCCGGAGGAACCGGGGGTTTCTTCTCTTTGGGGAGGGGGGGGCGAAAGCAAGCCGTGACCAAGTGCCCGCACAGGCGGGATAAGGTACGGTTGAGGGCAGACTCCGCTAAGCCCACAACCGGTGCATTTGGAATTAGTGGGTGACGGTGTGCCGAAAGCGGGGAGATCGCGGTGGGAGGTACGGTTGAGGGCAGACTCCGCTACGCCCACAACCGGTGCATTTGGAATTAGTGGGTGACGGTGTGCCGAAAGCGGGGGGATCGCGGTGGGATGAAATGTGCCAATAAACCGCGCCGGGCCGAAATGCCCGGGCAAACCGCCCGTCGTCGCCCGCATATATAGTGGTAAAGGGGCACTTTAAGGTATGCGGCCGCCGCCCCAAGACCCCGCCAGGGGACATTGTCCCCTGGCGGGGCTTGGGGCGGAGCCCCATACTTTACCCCCCCTTACCGCTTATATGGTGCGGGCGGCGGTGAGGGCGGCTTTCTGGGGCTCCTGGCCGGCGGTGAGGCGGAGAGCCTCGGCGTCGGTGCAGACCTTCTGCCAGGCCTCGATCAGGCTGGACATCATTTCGATGACGTCGTCCATGGCCTTGGTGTCGCGGGTGATTTTGGCCCGCAGGAGATGGTCGGTCCAGAACTGGTAGATGCGCTTGAGGTTGAAGGCGATGTCGCCCCCGTCCTGCATGTTCAGCGACTGGCTCAGTTCGCTGATGATGTCCAGGGCCCGGTTGATGAAATTGGCTTTGGCCGGGATGTCCCCTTCGGCCTGGGCCCGCACCGATTCCCGCAGAAACTTGACGGCCCCTTCGTACAAAAGTACGATCAGGCGCCCCTTGTCGACCGTGGTCACCTGGGTCTGGCGATACTGGCCTGTTCCGTAGGCATTCATAATACATCCTCTGTGGTGAATATCAGTCACGTGGCCGGGGAAAAGCCCGGCCCGTCCGTCCGGCGCGCCGGCCGGCGTTTAACTGCCGCTGTTATTGCCGAGTTTGTCGAGGGCGGCCTGGTTTCTGGTCTGCTGGTTGTTGAGGTTGGCCAGAAGCGTTTCCAGGCGGCTGAATTTTTCCGTCAGCCGGTCCTTGACCATGGCGATGCGCCGTTCCTCGCGGGCGATCTTGGCGTCGATGCCGCCCTCGCCGTCGATGCCGTAGATGATGTTGTTGTAATTCTCCGCCAGCACCACGGTGATGCCCTTGGCCGGCTTGATGACCTGGCCCGTGTCCTTGTCGATGACGTCGGCGGTGCGGGTCAGGTCGCCCATGGCGTAGCCCATGGTGACGGCAAAGCCGCCGATGTACGGCCGGGGCTGCTCGTCGGCGTAGGGCCGGTATTCGGGAAAGCCTTCGTCGTCGGCGGGCTTGAAGGTGAAAAGCTTGATCACCGCCTCGGGGTTTTTGGTCAGGGCCTCGGTCAGTTTGGTGCTCTCCACGATGTACTGCCCCTTGTTGGAGGGGTCGGAGGCGATGCCGATGTCGCTGAGCCGGGTATACTTCAGGCCGTGTTTTTCCAGATAGGCCTTATACATGCCCGTCTGGGAAGGGCCGTCCTTCTCCTCGTCGGCCACGGTGACCGGGAGATTGTGGTATTTGCCTTTGCCGTCCGGCTCGAGAGCGTTGATGTATTCCTCGCGGGTGAAGATTTCCTTGGTCATGAGGCGGTCGATGTTGCTCTGGGAGATCTGGAAACCGTAGTTGCCGATCATCACCCCGCCGGTTTCCTTGGCGCCTTCCGTGGTGCGGACGAAGGTGCCGTCCTCGAGGACCTTGGAGACGAGCTTGCCGCCGCTGTAGGCGGTCTCCTGCTTGATGTAGGACTTGCAGAAGTTGACCGACTCGACGAGCTGCTTGATCTTGCCGACCATCTCGGTGACGTTGTTCTGCACCGTTATCTGGGTGGCGCCCTGGCCCTGGAGGGTCACCACCACGCCGTCGATGACGTCGCCGAGTTCGTTGCCCTGCCGCTGAATCCAGCTCACCCCGTCGTTGGGATAGCCGTCGACGCGGCTCATGCTGTTGGAGGCCTCGCGGGCGTGATCCCAGGCGTCGGGCCCGGTGGGCATGTTGCTGAGCCTGGTGGAATCCAGGATCCGGATGCCGTTTTCCTGCCCGGTCTGCCGGCCGCTCAGCACCAGCTTGTAGGAGGTGGAGGTGCCCATGCCGTCGTTCAGGACGCTGGCGATGACCCCGGGGTTCCTGGAATCGCCGTTAATCTTGTCCACGAGACCCTGGAGGGTCAATTCGCCGTTGAGGGTGAGGCTGTATTCCTTGCCGGCGTAGCTGTAGGCGAATTTGCCGGAGCCGGTGCTGACCGGGCTGATGAGGTCGGGCACGCCCCGGTGCACCCACTTGTCGGTCTGGGCTATGCCGGTGTCGGCCGCCTTCTGCAGCACCGGCGTCTGGCAGTCGATGCTGAAGGCCTGGTCCTTGTTCATGTAATTGGCGCCGGACCCGCCCTGGAAGCTGATCTTCACCCCCTGGAGGAGCTCGATGGGCTTCTTCAGGCAGTCGTTCTCCGCGTCCCAGTCCGCGGCCTTGACCACGAAGGCGCCGCTGCGGCCCTCGGTGTCGGCCCAGCCGAAGGTGATTTCGTCGGTGCCGAGGATGCCCTGGCCCGTGGCCTTGGTGGTCACCACCGTGATGGTCTTGTTGGTGTGGCCGGTATAGGAGGAACTCGCGTCCACCGAGGGGGTGGCGTTGCAGCCCTTCCAGGCGGTGGTCACCGGCGCGTCGATGGAGACTTTGTCCATCGACAGGTTGGTGGGGTCGGAGACGGTGATGTGGTTCTTGAGCCCGCCCTCGCCGCCGGTGATGACCAGGCGGCTGTGGGTGTCGGCGCCCCGGGTCTTGTCATAGACCACGCCGGCCGTGATATCGGGGTTGGCGTCCGGGTCGGCGGCCACGGCGGCGTTGATGGCCTCGGCCAACTGGGCCATGGTCATCTTTTCGTGATAGAAGTTCCCGGTGGACAGGCTCATGTCGATGTTGCCCGAGCCGTCCAGGAGGGTGTTGTTCTCGTCGTAGTCCAGGGTCAGGGTCTTCCCGCCCATGGTGATGGTCAGGGGCCTGTGCTGAAACTTCGAGGTATCGGCCGTGGCGATGACGTTATGGCCGGGATCGGCGAAGACCCCGTCGCCGTTCACGCTGGCGATGACGCTCGAGTCGGCCAGATTGGTGATGTCCGCGGTGCCGTCGTAGCTGGCCACATCGGTGCTGTCGCTGATCTTGTAGTAATTTTTCGTCCCGCCGTCATAGGCCAGGTCCGACGCGTCCACGCCCACGGCCTTGGCCACAGCCGCCAGCACGTTGGCCTCCCCGGGATCGGCGGCGCCGATGATCTTGCCGTGTTCGTCAATGGGCCGGCCCTGGGAATCGGTGCGGGCCGTGCTGCCGACGGCGGCCTGGCTGGAATACGTCCTGGAGCCGATCTTCTCCTGGATGTCCTCCCCCACGGTGACGTTGTAGACCCCGGTGGCGGCGGTGGTGGTGTTGGTGATGGTGGCCACGTCCTCCTTGGAACTGACGGCCTTGCGGCTCAGCAGCTCTTCGCGGGCGTCGTAGTCCTGGGCGTTCTGCTTCAGCGAGCCCAGGCGCACGTTGAGGTTGTTGATGGACGTGAGCTTGGCCTGCCACTGGGACTTCCAGGTCTCCTGCCGGGTGATGACCCGCCGCTCGAGCTGCACCAGCTTATCCACCACCGAGGCGAAATCGGTGCCCGTGGCCAGGCCGGTCCATTTGATGGCCCCTGAAATAGTGCTGACACTGCTGCTGGACATACTCACCCCGCTACCGGCGTGCTTCGCTTACTGTACCTATCGGCGCGAAGCTCGAAAATCTTAAAAACCTTTATAATTTCCTTGGAGGGCCCTCGACGTATCCGTCCGCTCACCAGGCCAGGGGGGCGGCGCCCAAATCCAGACGCAGGCCGCCGAGGTCGATGACCGCTTCCGGCTTGAGGCCGCTTTCGGCGGCTTCCTGCGCGGCCCGGTCCCGAAGCCGGGTCCGGATGCTCCGGGCAATGGCGTTGCCCGGGTCCAGTTCCAGGCAGCGGGCGGCCATGTCCTCGGCCAGGGCGTCGCTTTTGAGATTGAAGCAGACGGCCGACAGCCGGGCCAGGCCCATGGCGTGCTGCGGGTGGCGGTGGCAGAAGGTGGCCAGGGGGTCGTACATGTCCTCCCAGCGGCCCAAGGCGGCCCCGGTGAAGTAGAAGGGATCGACGTTCTTCTCGTCGTCCGGGGCCAGTTCGAAGGCTTTTTGGAAGCACTGGAAGGCCAGGCCCATTTCCCGGCGCTTCTGGCAGAGTTTCCCCAGGAGGCGCTGGGTTTCGGGGTCGGTCTGGCCGCCCCGGCCCGGCAATTTCTGCAGGGCCACCTCGGCCTTGTCCCACTCGCCGGAATGGAACCAGACCTTGGCGAAACCGAGGAACGCCTCGTGCCCGTTGGTCCGGAGCCGCGAAGCCAGGCGGTAATAGTGGGCGGCCTGGGCCGGGTCGTTGATTTCCAGGCAGGCCTCGCCCAGGGCCATCAGGAGGTGGAACACGGCCAGCTTCCGGTCGAGAACGAAGGGGAAGCAGTCGGCCTCGAAGGACCGGGCGTCCAGCCCGTGGGCGGCCAGGGCCTCCTTCAAGGTGTCCACGGCTTCGGGCCAGCGGCCGGCCTGGCCGAGCATGACCCCCAGGCGGATGAGGTTGTCGGGCCGGTAGCCCCGGGCGATGAGGTCCCGCAGTTCCTTTTCCAGGGGCGCGTAGTCCTTCTGGGAGAGGCACACCGGGGTCAGGTAGTGGATCAGATATTGAATGTGGGGCGCGCCCTCTTTTTCCTCCCGGAGGATCTGGTCCAGAATCCGGCGGCACTCCTTGAGCTCTTTTTTCTCCCGGTGCTTCTTGAAATCGGTGAACATGGCGTCGAACTTGAAGCCCTTGGGCATGCGGATGCTGATGGCCTGGATGTTGACCACATGGCTGCGGCCCGGCCGGGAGCACTTCATGAAATATTCCCGGGTGATCAGGAGGTCGAAGAGGCTGCCCTTTTCCTCGGGCACGTCCCAGCGCACGGCCTTGTGCTCGGGATAATCCTTCATGAACTGGAGGGTGGCGAACAGCCGCTTGGGATGCGCGGCCGCGGCCAGCTTGGGCGTGACCAGGAAGAGGTATTTGGCATTCGACTTCTTGGCCGCCTGGCGGGCGGCCACAATGGGGGATTCTTTTTTGCCGAGGTGCAGGAGGCTGATGTTCTTCAGCTCCGTCAGGTTGCCCAGGGATTTTTTGATTTCGTTGACCGTGCGGCCGGTGCCGTTGTTGACCAGGCGGATATAAAAAGGATGGTCGAAGTTGTCTATGATTTCCTTCAGGTGCTGGTTCAGCTTTTCGCCCCACTCGTCCACCACGTAGATCAGGTCGATCCGCTCGACCTTGCTCCAGGGCTCGGCCGGGAAGCTGCACCGGATTTTGCGCAGATTGTGCTTGTAGGATTCGCCGTCGCGGCGTTCGCGCACCGAGATGCGGTCGGACTTGAAGACCGGCATGTGGTATTCGCCGGTAGGCACTTCCACATGGAGAAAATCGTAGAGGAAGGCCAGGCGGCGGTTGAGGCTCCACTCGATGAGGACTTTCACGCTCTCGTCAAAGCCGCCGACGCGCCTGGCCGCCTCGAGGCGGTGCATGAGGCTGACGTGGAGCACGTGGTTGTAGTGGAACATGAATTCGCGGTTAAAACCCCGGGACACGTTGACCCGCTTGTCGAGGATGTAGCGCTGGCCCGTGCGGCGGTCGGCGATGGAGGAGGCGGCGTAGAGGTCGGAATAGGCCAGGGCCACTTCCGGGTGCTCGTCGAGCGCCCTGGACAGCACCTCCACATGGTTGGGATAGTACACGTCGTCGTCGCCGAGGTAGGTCACGTAGTCGCCCCGGGCCAGGGCCAGGCCCTGGTTGAACCGGCGGGCCGCGCCCTTGTTTTCGGTGTCGGGCACGTAGATGATGCGCGGGTCGGCAAATTTGTCCACCACTTCGGCCACGTCCACCCCGCCGTCGTTCAGGACGATCAGCTCCCAGTTCTGAAACGTCTGATTGACCACGGATTCAATGGCTTCCGCCAGATACTGCGGCCGGTTGTAGGTGGAGATGAGAACCGTGACCTTAGGTTTATCTGACATGTTCATGGGGTTTTACCTCGTCCGTTTTTTGACGCCGGCCGGAAGACCGTCTTGATTGCCGGCTAATATAGCAAGTATCGCGCCAAGGAAAAAAAACAGAGAATCATCCTTCCCTTCCACCCGGGTTCCGGCTATAATAGCTCCGTTTCCTATAGATTATGTGATGCGGAGGCCACCATGACCATTCTCCTGTTGGGCGCCCAGGGCCGGTTGGGCTGGGAACTGGGGGCCAGCCTTTCGCCCCTGGGCCGGGTGCTCCACTTCGGCCGGGCCCAGGCCGACCTCTCCCGCCCGGCGGAACTGGAACAGCTGGTGCGAAAGATAAAACCCCGCATCATCATCAACGCCGCGGCCCACACCAAGGTGGACCAGGCCGAGGCCGAGCCCGACCTGGCGGGCCGGATCAACGCCGAGGCCCCGGCCCTCCTGGCCCGCCTGGCCAGGGAGCTGGACGCCTGGCTGGTCCACTACTCCACCGACTACGTGTTCGACGGGACCAAAGACGGCCCGTACACCGAGGACGACGCCCCGGCCCCCCTAAACACCTACGGCCGCACCAAACTGGACGGGGACCGGGCCGTTCTGGCCAGCGGCTGCCGCCACCTCATCTTCCGCACCTCCTGGGTCTTTTCCCAGCACGGAAACAACTTTCCCCGGACCATCCTGGAACTGGCCCGCCGGGAGGACAGCTTCCCCGTGGTGGCCGATCAGTTCGGCAGCCCCACCGGCGTGGAACTCGTCTCCAGCGCCACGGCCCTGGCTCTCCAGCGGGCCCTGAAAAGCGAACGCGACCTGTCGGGGCTTTACAACCTGGTGGCCGCCGGCCACGTCAGCTGGCACGGCTACGCCGTCTACGCGGTGGCCCGGGCCCGGGAGCTGGGCTGGGATCTCCTGGCCCGGCCCGAATCCATCACCGCCCGCTCCGGCGCGGACAGCGGCCGGGCGGCCCGGCGGCCGGCCAATTCCCGGCTCTCCACGGAAAAGTTCATCCGGACCTTCGATCTCACCCCGCCGCCCTGGCAGTATCATCTCGACCGGGTGCTCTGGGCCTGGACCAGGGCCCAGGCGCCCTCCCCGGCCGCGCCCAAGGCCGTCCTGGGTCAGCGCTTCATTCCCCCGTGGAACGAACATCCGGCCCGCAAGTCCTGAACCCGGGCGACAAAGGTATTTTGACATGGAACGCTCCGCCCGCACCGGCCTTATTCTCATGACCGTGACGGCCATGTGCTTCAGTTGCAGCGACATCGGCGTGAAGGTGCTGGGCGGGAATTTGAGCCCCTGGCAGATCACCGGCGGCCGGGGCCTGTTAGGTGTGGCGGTGGCCCTGGCGGCGGTCCGCTTCAACATCCGGGTGTTTTTCGTCCGCCAGTGGCCCTGGCAGCTGATGCTGGGCCTGGCCGCCACCCTGGGCTTTCTTTTCTTCATTCTGTCGGTCAAATACCTGCCGCTTTCCGTCGCGCTGCCGCTGGCCTACCTGTATCCGGCCGTGGGGGCGCTTCTGTCGCCGCTCATCAACCGCGAAAAGCCCGGCCGGGAGGACTGGCTGGCCATCGCCCTGGCCATCGGGGCGGTGATCTGCCTTTCCCACAGCGGCGCCTCGAACCCGGCCGGCGGGGAGCACGTGTTCCTCGGCCTGGGCTATGGCCTCCTGGGCGCCTTTTTCGTGGGGCTCATGACCAACCTGGCCCGGCGGCAGACCCAGGCCACGGTCCTGAGCGTCAACCTCTTCTACGTCTACCTCACCAACCTGGCCGTGTGCTTCCCCCTGGTCTGGTTTCTGGACGGGGCCGCCCTGCCCCCGGCCGCGGACCTGACCAGGCTGTACGGTTTCATCGCCCCTCTGTCCATCCTCGGCAGCAGCCTGATGTTCCTGGCCTATCGCCATATCAGCGCCCACCGGGGCGGGATCGTCATGACCCTGGAAGCGGCCACGGCGGCGGTCTACGGCGTGATCATCCTGGAGGAGCCGCTGAGCGCCTCCCTGATCCTCGGCGCCGGGCTGATGGTTCTGAGCGGGGCGGCCATCCTGCGCTCCAGCGTGGGGTGAGCCCCCCCTTCCAAACCTCTTTTCAGGCAACGGGCCGCGAGGCCGGAGGGCGGCGAAAATTTTCGGAGCGGGACGCGGTTTTGGGGCCGGATGTTTGAACGGAGCGAAGCGAAGTGAGTTCCGGCCCCCAAACCACGGCTCGCGGAGAAAACTTTCGCCGCCCTCCGGCCGGTCCGCCCCCGGCCGCTTTCCATTAAAACTTGCCAGCCAAGTGGAATTCGGCTATAATTGCCCGTTGTCATCAAAACGGGAATTCCCCGAGAGGACGAATATCATAAAGCCCGGTCCGGGCCCCCAGGAGAGCCGTAATGAGCGCCAAGAAAGCCGTCAATCTGTCCAAGCTGCCCTTCAACGAACTGCGCGACAAGCTCAAGGAACAGGAAGGGTACAAGGCCCTCAACCGCTTCGAGCTCACCAAGGCCGTGCGCCAGGCCGCAGGCCAGGTCTGCGGTTGCCTGGACGACAAAAACAACCCCCGGGCCGTCAAGACGGAAATCAGGGCCCTTCAGGCCAAGCTGACCGGGACCGAAGGCCGGGAAGCCCGCCGGGAAACCCGCCGGGCCATCGCCAAGCTGAAAGGCGTCACCCGCAAGTATCTGGGCTGAACCAGCCCGTCCCATCTCCCGCGCCCCGTCCCGCCGGAACGGGGCGCGAATGGTTTCAGCGCAACCCAGAGACCCACGGGGGGGAGACCATGGAACGCGACGAAGCTCTGGCCTTGATGGAAAAACACCTGGAATCGGAGGCCCTGCGCCGCCACTGTCTGGCCTCGGAGGCGGTCGTGCGGGACCTGGCCCTGCGCCTGGGCAAGAGCGCGGACGAAGCCGGGCGCTGGGGCGTCCTGGGGCTCCTCCACGACCTGGATTACGCCGAAACCGAGACCCGGCCCGAGCTCCACGGCCTGAAGACCGTGGAATACCTGGCCGGCCAGGGCTTCAGCGAGGCCGAACTGGCCGCCATCAGCCGCCACAACGCCGAAATGCTGGGAATGGAACGGGTCACGGACCTGGATATCGCCTTGACCTGCGGCGAGGTGGTCACGGGCCTGGTGAGCGCCGCGGCTTTGGTGCAGCCGGATAGAAAAATCGCCAGCGTCAAACCGGCCTCGGCGGTCAAAAAGATGAAAGACAAGGGCTTCGCCCGCAGCGTCAACCGCGACCACATCAAGATGTGCGAGCAGATCGGCCTTCCCCTGGCCGAGTTCATGGAGCTGGCCGTGGCCGCCATGACCCGGCTGGAAACCGAAAACATCCTGTAAAAGCAAGGTACCGGATCATTATGAACATCACCGCGAACGCGTGTTCCCCGGCCGGCCCCGGCCGCCGCTTTCCCCGCCTCCTGGCCGCCCTGGCCCTGGCCGCGCTGCTGGCCCTGCCGGCCTGCGCCAAGACCTACAACGGCTACAAGCCCGCCACCGACGTGGACGTCTTCGAGCGGGCCCCGGTGGGCGAGGCCGTCGACGTCACCAGCTTCAAGTGGAACTACCTGCCCTACGGCGGCATCCAGGTCACGGGGAAAGTGAAGAACAATTCCGGCAAGGCGCTCCGCCAGGTCACCCTCTTCACCATGCTCTTCGACGAAAACGGCAAGGCCGTGGCCATGGGCGAGGCGCCCCTCAGCCTCAAGGTCATCCCGGCCGGCGGCGAGGCCGACTTCAAGCTCAGCGCCGCGACCGACCGCCCCACGGGCATCAAGTGCATCCGCGTCCTCACCAACGCCCAGTGTGCGCGTTAAGCGCTCCGTTCCCGGAAAGGCCCGCGCATGATGAACCAGTTCCTGTTCCGGTTATCCGCGGCCGGCCGGTCCCTGGCCGGCCCGGCGGTTCCGCTCCTGGCCCTTCTGCTGATCGCCGGCTGCTTCGGCGCGGGCCGGCCGGCCAATATGATGGACCCGATCACCGCCGACGTGGCCGAGCGGACCGAGGAAGGCCTGGCCGTCGACGTCACCGGATTCACCTGGGCCTATTTCAACGGCGGCTCCCACCTGCGGGTTCAGGGCGCGGCCCGGAACAACTCCGGCGCCCCCCAGCAGGCCGTCACCCTTTTCGCGGCCGTGTATGACGAACGGGGCGAACTGGTGGGCCGGGGCCGATCCTTCCTGGCCCCCACCTACCTGGCCCCCGAGGCCGAGGGCGCCTTCGAATTCACGCTCATGCCCGGCCGGACCAAAGGCATCCGGAACCTCCGCCTGGTCACCTCCGCCCGGGTTCTCCAATAGCCCGCCCGCCGCTCCGCCGCTCCCGCCGGGGGCGGCGCTTTTTCGCCCCTCCGCCGCCCGCCTCGCCGCCCAGCCCCAAGAACTAGTGGGACTTTTTGAGCTTTTTCCCAAATATCGCCTTTTCACGCAATTTTGACTTGCCCCGGCGGCCGGAATATGGTACAAAAAAATACGTCCGACAGCGGTTCGATCATTTCCTGGGAACGCCTCCCTCAGCAGCCGGTTTGACAACCATCCCGAAGTATTCCGCGGCGATGGTGCGGTCTTCATTCCGGAACCCCGCGTTCCCGATCCCTGACCGGAGAAACGCTTTGCCCAAATCGCGAAAATTGAGTATCTGCATCATTCCGGACAGCGGCGGCCCGGTGCGCACTCTTCGCTTCCCCCCCTGGGTTCTCCCCCTGGCCCTGCTGACCGTCGCGGCCCTTCTGGCGGCCGGCGGCTACCTGTTCTATCGCGGTCAGGCCATCCAGGCCAGCCGCGGCGGCGGCGACGATTATGCCGCGGAACTGCAAACCCTGCGGTTCAACAAAGCCTCCCTGGAGGCCCAACTGGAGGTCTTCTCCGAACGGGTGGCCACCCTGGACGCCCAGATGGCCCAGTTGAAAAGCCAGAAATTCGACGTGGCCGCCCTGGCCGACGAACTGGCCGTCGATTTTTCCCTGCCCCGCGAAACACCCCTGGTGGAGATACTGCCGCACCTGTCGGCCGCCGTGTCCTGGGCCGACGACCGGTATGGCGAGGGCGGGGCCGAGCAGCTTTCCGGGGCTCTGAGCCTGTCGGCCGTGGCCGGCAGCACCCGCGACACCATCCTGGGCCTCAACCGCGACCTGGACCGCCTGCTGATGGAGACCGACGATACCCGGCGCTACCTGGCCTCGCTTCAGGAGGACCTGTCCACGGCCCGGTCGATCCTGTCGGCCACGCCCCTGGTCCTGCCCCTGGACCGGCGCGTCTCGGCCGCCTTTGGCCAGCGCACCTCGCCCTTCGGGGGCGCCAAGGAACTCCATAGGGGCCTGGACATTCCCGCGCCCACGGGCACCCTGGTGCGGGCTCCGGCCGACGGCACGGTGCTCTCGGTGGGCCCCCTGGGCGGCTATGGCCTGATGCTGGCCATCGACCACGGCTACGGCCTCATCACCCGCTACGCCCACCTTTCCGATGCTCTGGTGGAAGCCGGCGACCAGGTGGTCCGGGGCCAGACCATCGCCCGCACTGGCAACAGCGGCCGCTCCACCGGCCCCCATCTCCATTATGAGACTATCCTCGGCGGCGTGGCCGTGGACCCCCTGCGGCTCCTGCCGAAGGCCGTGGCCCAAAACGTCACCTTCAAGGAAAACGCCGAGCACCTGGACTGAGAAGGGCCGGATAGAGGTTGAAAACCCCGGCGAAAGTGATTATACTTGGAAAGGTTTAAACCCCGGGTTCCGGGGTTAAATTTTTCAGGAGCGGGAGGAGCCTCCCCAGGGATCCCCTCCCCGCGGTCCCGAACTCCCCTGGGCGCCCAGCCGGCGCCCCGATAAGGTGGATATGAAATCACTCGTCAGAAGAATCTTCGGTACGGCCAACGACCGGGAGATTAAACGCTACAGCGCCGTCGTCGACCAGATCAACAGTTTGGAGCCCCGAATCCGGGCCCTGTCCGATGCGGCCCTCGCCGGCCAGACGGAGCTTTTCAAAGAGCGGCTCTCCAAAGGCGAACCCCTGGACGCGGTCCTCCCCGAAGCCTTCGCCACCGTGCGGGAAGCCGGGGCCCGGGTGCTGGGGCAGCGGCATTTCGACGTGCAGCTCATGGGCGGCCTGGCCCTCCACGAAGGCCGCATCGCCGAAATGAAGACCGGCGAGGGCAAGACCCTGGCCGCCACTCTCCCCGTCTACCTCAACGCCCTCCTGGGCCGGGGCGTGCACGTGGTCACGGTCAACGACTACCTGGCCAAACGCGACGCCCGCTGGATGGGCCAGTTGTACACCTTCCTGGGCCTGTCCGTGGGCACCATCGTTCACGGCCTCACCGACCGCGAGCGCCGGGACTCCTACCTCTCCGACATCACCTACGGCACCAACAACGAGTTCGGCTTCGACTACCTGCGCGACAACATGAAATTCCGCCTGGAAGACTACGTGCAGCGGGAATTCTATTTCGCCATCGTCGACGAAGTGGACTCCATCCTCATCGACGAGGCTCGGACCCCTCTCATCATTTCCGGCCCGGCCGAAAAATCCACCGACCTCTACCTCCGGGCCGACCGGGTCATTCCCCAACTGGTCAAGGAAGAGGATTACACCCTCGATGAAAAGGGCCGCAGCGCCAGCTTCACCGAAGCCGGGGTCAGCCAGGCCGAAAAGCTCCTCGGCCTGAAGAACCTGTATGATCCGGCCAACCTGGAGATCCTCCACCACCTGACCCAGGCCCTCAAGGCCCACACCCTGTTCCAGCGCGACAAGGACTACCTGGTCACCCCGGACAAGCAGGTGGTCATCGTGGACGAATTCACCGGCCGCCCCATGGTCGGCCGCCGCTATTCCGACGGCCTCCACCAGGCCCTGGAAGCCAAGGAAAAGGTGAAAATCGAAAACGAGAACCAGACCCTGGCCTCCATCACCTTTCAGAATTTTTTCCGCATGTACGAAAAGCTGGCCGGCATGACCGGCACGGCCGACACCGAAGCCGCGGAATTCGCCAAAATCTACAAGCTCGGGGTGACCGTCATTCCCACCCACCGCCGCATGATCCGCGACGACCACCAGGACATCATCTACCGCACCGCCCGGGAAAAATACAACGCCGTGGTGGAGGAGATCGAGGCCCTGCACAAGAAGGGGCAGCCGGTCCTGGTGGGCACCATCTCCATCGCCCATTCCGAGCTTATTTCCGACATTCTGAAGAAAAAAGGCATTCCCCACAACGTCCTCAACGCCAAGCACCACGAACAGGAAGCCATGGTCGTGGCCCAGGCCGGGCAGAGGGGCACGGTGACCATCTCCACCAACATGGCCGGCCGGGGCACGGACATCGTGCTCGGACCGGGCGTGCCCGATCTGGGGGGCCTCTTCATCCTCGGCACCGAGCGCCACGAATCGCGGCGCATCGACAACCAGTTGCGGGGCCGCAGCGGCCGTCAGGGCGACCCCGGCGAATCGCGCTTCTACCTCTCGCTGGAAGACGACCTCATGCGCATCTTCGGCGGGGACCGCTTCAAGGGTTTGATGGAGCGCCTGGGCATGACCGAGGGCGTGCCCCTGGAGGCCAAGCTCATCAGCCGGGGCATCGAGAACGCCCAGAAGCAGGTGGAAACCCACAACTTTGAAATCCGCAAGCATTTGCTGGAATACGACGACGTCATGAACAAGCAGCGGGAGGTGGTCTACAGCCAACGCCGCCGCATCCTGGCCGGGGACAATCTCGATGACCAGGTCCTGACCATGCTCGAGGAACAGGTGCTCCGCCTGGTGGACCAGTTCGCGGACCAGAAGACCGAGCCCGAAAACTGGGACTGGTCGGCCATCGCCAACGAAATACACCGTTTCTTCGGCTTCACCGTGGCCCTGGGCGACTTTGACGATCTGGCCACCGACGCCATTGCCCAGGCCATCTACGACCGGGCCAAGGCCGGCTTCGAGGCCCGCCAGGCCGAACTGGGGCCGAAACTCTCGGCCGAACTCATCCGCTGGCTCATGCTCAACTCCCTCGACAGCCAGTGGAAGGACCACCTTTTGTCCATGGACCGCCTGAAGGACGGCATCGGCCTGCGCGGCTACGCCCAGAAGGATCCTTTGAGGGAATACCAGCGCGAGGGTTTCGAGATGTTCGGGGAAATGATGGGGCGGGTCCGGGCCGATTCGATCAGCCTCATCTCCCACGTCCAGGTACAGCGCGAGGAAGACGTGGACGAACTGGCGCCCAAGGAGTCCAGGCAGCCCATGATTCTGTCCCATGGCGGCCAGGACCAGCTGGCCGAGGCCAAGGCCCGGCCCGAAACCCGGGAGCAGCCCAAGATCGGCCGCAACGATCCCTGCCCCTGCGGCTCAGGCAAAAAATACAAGCAGTGCTGCGGCGGCAAATGATGCCCCGGGGCCTTGACCGCGCCCTCCAGCGCCCCCTGATCCGGGGCGCTTTTTTTGCGTCCGCCGCTTTGACTTGACACGGAAGCCCGCGGTGTTTATTTTATGGAAAGAGTGGGGCGAAAGACCACTCCACGTCATGCGGCCGGGATCGTCAGGATTCCCGGCCGTCGTGCCGTCTGGGGCTGAACCCCAAGACCGGTCTTTCGCGGCTACACGCCGCCGGGCACTGTCTCGCCCGACGTTTCTTCCAAAGGAGATCGAACATGAAAAAGTATCTGCCCCTGGCCCTCGCAGCCGTTCTGGCCCTGGGCGCCACTACCGCTTTCGCCGGCGAAAGCTCCAACTGGACCCCTTGCGTCAACCCGGGCGCCGGGCAAGCCGGCCAAAGCAATTATGAATCCTGCATGGCGGCCTATAGACGCGCCCAGCAAGGGAATGTGTATCAGCAAAATGAAGCCATGAGACATGCGTATGCCGCCATGGAGACCGGGATACACCAGTCCGGAGCCAGCGCCTCTCACTGATGCCGGTTCCGTGCTTGCCGGCCGCTTTTGCAACAGAATTTGAAAAAATCCCGGCCCTGGAAAAGGGCCGGGATTTTTTTGGGAACCGTTTCAAAAATCACCGGCCGCCCCTTGACAGAATATCAGGCGATGCTTACCTGAGAATAGTAGTAGGAATGCGGAATTCCTGTCTCGCAGCCGCTTTTCCCAATTTCGCCGGCACCCGTTCCAAGCTTCGCATACCGCCGACAGTTTCGACCGCCAGAAGACCTCAATGGGCGATTTCCCGGAATCGCGGGCTGGTCTTGCGGGTTATTATTAACCCGGCAACTCTACAAGTCTGTTCCCGGCCGCTGAAGTCCAGTGATTTCGGGCTTTGGCGAAATCACGGGTATGACTTATTTAGTGGCCGGAGTAATAACGGCAAAGTCCCCGGCGGGGAGTGCCGCCCTGGTCCGCCCCGCCATTTTTCACCAAAGGTCACGGGCATGAATTGAAAAGTGCCCGGATGTTCGGGGGTTTTACAATTTATTGAAGACCGATGCATTGTAAACCGCCCTATCCACCCTTTCAGAAGAATTGAAGGAAGCGCAAGCTCCACCTGGCGGGAACCCTTCCGGCAACCACCCGGTTCTTCATATAGGCGCATACCCCGATCCCCAACCGGACGCCCCGGCCACCCTTGAGGTGGCCGGGGCTTTTTTTGTTCGGGAAAAACACGTCGGGCACGTGGCCATATATGGCGCCTTTCCGGGGGAGAGGCACACACCTGGTATTTTGGGGCATCCCGCCCGGCCATCATCAACAAATATTACAAGTAACAAAAAAAATCACTAAAGAATATAAAACTATATACGATAAGTATAGCATGAAAAGGCTGGCTAAACATATATGCACATTGCTCCACATCAATTGTTCTGGCGGCACTAAGGATAAAACAACGTGCCATGGAGCAAAATATTGCTTCCTGCGCTTTCCGGACTGCTGTCCCCGGGAAATGGAGTCGTCCGACCCTTTTCCCGAGTTCGGCGAAGCGGCGGAAGACCGGGTGGAGGAAATGACTCAAAAGCCAAGCCGAAACGCTCTCCCGCCGGGTTCACGGTGAATCCGGCGGGCGCCGCCCCGGGAGATCGGGCCCGGTGGCTCTCCGCAACAACCCGCGTCGGGTTCCCAGCCGAACCCGACCCAACTCACTGCAAAAGGAGATCGAGAATGAATAAATCAGCCACGTTCACCATGGCCGCCATCCTGGTTCTGGCCGCTGTCCCGGCTTTCGCCCACCACGTTGGAAACCCTGAAGAGATTTGTGTCAAACCGGAGGGCAGCAGCGGCGATGAGATGGCCAGATACCAGTCCTGCATGGCGGCCTATATCGACGCCCAGAAAGCGGATTTGGATGAGCACATTCAGGGCATAAAAAAAGCCGAAGCCGCCATGGAAGCAAATGCACCCAGGGGTAACGGCAGCAAGTAAGCTCCCCATCCATTCGGTTGCGATCTCTCGAAAGGCCGCCACCCGATCGGCGTTTCCGCCCGGCCTTTCGGGAGATCGTTCGGTTGATCATTTCCCCATGCGGAAAGGAGCCCACCCGATGTTCAGTTGGGGCATCATTCTTCTGGTTCTCTCGCTTATGATGGCGGTCTTCGGCTCCAACAACCCGTTCCCGGCGCCGGTCGGGGCCGCCAAAGTCAGTTATGCCCTGGGCCTGTTTTTGTTCATTCCAGGCTTGATCCGGAAACGCCGTCACCCGTCCTGAGGCGGACACCCGTTTCCAGCCCGGCAGACGGATGATAGTAACCCGGCAACTTTAGAAGTCTGTTCCCGGCCGCTGAAGTCCAGTGATTTCGGGCTTTGGCGAAATCACGGGCATGACTTAATAGTCGCCGGAACAACAAAACCCCGGGGGCCTCCCGGGGTTTGGTCATGTCGACACGCCATATGATTCCGGCCGCCACCTTCACTGGCGGTTTCAGCGAAGGCGAGCCCCGCGGAGCGAATCAGCCCGCCGGCGCCATACGAGGTCCGGCCAGGGTCGGATGAGGGCCGCCCGCCTCGGCGTCATCACGGAGCCGGGAAGGCAGGAACCGGTCCACCTGGTTTTGATCAAAGCAGCATTTCGCATCCAGCATCTCGCCCCGCTCTTCGTCAAAATAGCAGATCATCAGCGGCGCGGCCCTCATTTCCTGGATTTTGGCCAACCCCAGCCTGGTGGCTGAGGAGATTTCCTCCAGCGTCAAAGGCGAAGGGGGCACCCGCCGCTTGTCGCGGGAACCGCTGAAGCGCATCCGGTTGTAGAGAGCCCAACTCACCAGGGCCAGGCTCAGCCCCACGATCATGGGCAGGTATTCCGTAAAGGCCGCCCGGACAATATCCATGCCCTCCACATGGCTGGCCACGGAATCGAACACGAAATAGGCCAGGGCCCACCCCAGGATGATCAGGACAGGGCGCAGCATATACAGCAAGCCGGCCCAGAACATCAAAAACAGAATCAGGGACAGCGCCCGATGGCCCGTGGTCTGGTTCTCGCGCCTGTTGATAATGATGTCTTCAGGTTTAATAATCATACGGCCTCCAATATGCCGCATCAGGCGTATCTTTTCGGCAAAACGCTCCGCTCTATTTTAAAGCAAAACATCTGCCAAGTTAACGATTTTGGATATCTTTTTAAGAAAGATGTTGCCCACTAAACAGATTCGAAATCGGGTCCTCGCGCCGGGCCCCTCCAGGGTCCGGGGCAAGGCGGAAAAATGGCCAGTTTAGGTCAGAAAAGTACAATTCACGGGCACCCGAATACAGTTTCGCCGCATATTTATAACATAAGTCGCCGGGCCAGTGCTGTCAAACGCCGGGACAAGATAAGTCGCCGGGCCAGTGCTGTCAAGCGCCGGGACCGGAAGGCGGGCCGGAAGGAGCGGGCGGCACTCCGCCCCCGGAAAGGGCCGGGCCGGCCGGGGGGCGGCCGGAGGCTTCGGAAGCGCCCGGGCTGGGCAGAATCGGCGCCACGGGGCCGGCGACAATACCCCGGTCAGTGGTCACCCAGCGGCCGCGCTTGCCTTTGCGCCGCAGAAACATGGCCTGGGGAAAGGCCACCACGGAAACGATCCAGTTGAGGCTCCAGTAGAAGAGCGGATACCAGACCGTGTTGAGAAAGGCCCAGAACAGGTGGTGATCGTAGCGCCGGTCAATGTACATGCTGACCGCGAACTGCAAAAGGCAGGTTATCCCCAAAATCATGCCGGGCCATTCCGGCTGCCAGGAAATGCCGGGCAGATCGAAGGGCAGGTCCGCAAACAGCGACAGGAGCCAGAGCATGATGAGAACCAGCATGGTGTAGCTCCAGCTGATGCTGGTGATGTACTCGACGTAGATGCCCCACATGCGGCGCGACTTCCACTGCACCATCTGGCGGAAATACTTTTTCATGGCCTCGCCGCCGCCGATGGCCCAGCGCACGCGCTGCTTGAAAAGGCCCCGCAGGGTTTCGGGCATCAGAATCCAGCACAGGGCCCGGGGCTCGAAGCGCACGTCCCAGTGGTTGAGCTGAAGGCGCCAGCTGATGTCGATGTCCTCGGTCAGGGTGTCTTCACTCCAATAGCCCACCCGGTGCAGGGCCAGGCGGCGGAAGGCCCCGATGACCCCGGAAATGGTGAACACCCGGCCATAGACCCGCTGGGCCCGCTTGAGTAAGCCGATGATGGCCGAAAACTCGCCCACCTGGATCCGCCCCAGAAGCGTGGTGCGGGTGCGGATGCGGGGGTTGCCGGTCACCGCCCCCACCCGGGGGTTGTGAACGAAGTGGTCCATGATCCAGGTCACCGCGTAGTGATCCAGAATGGCGTCGCCGTCGATGCAGACCAAAAAGTCGCCCTTGGCGGCCATGGCTCCGCTCTTCAGGGCCAGGGCCTTGCCCTGGTTGGTGGCCAGGTGGACCACCCGCAGCCTGGGAATGCGCAGAAGCAGGGCGTTGAGGATTTCGGCGGTGTCGTCCTGGCTGCCGTCGTTGATGGCCACGATCTCATAGTTGGGATAGTGGAGATCCGCCAGGGCGCCCAGAGTCTGCTCGGCATTGCGGCTTTCGTTGTAGCACGGCACCAGGATGCTGACCAGGGGGTATTCCGGCAGCTCCGGCGGCTCATCGTAATTGGCCTGATTCCGCTCGTAGCGGAAATAGTACATCAGCGCCCCGGTCATCCAGAGATAGGCCATGAGCAGAGGGTACAAAAAGGCGAACGCGAAGGCGTACTGCAAGAGGTTGTCGATCCAGGGCATCTTTAATATCCCCTTATTTTACCAAATAGGGATTGGCATGTAAAGAAAAATAAGGGTAAAGAACTTTTATATCCGGATGTCCGGTGACTGGATTCTCAGGATAATACCCATAATTACCTATGCCATGAGTATGTAGAAGTTCCATCTGTTCAGCCAAAATCTTGCTCGAAATTGGCCCCCGATGGTCACTCCGCCAATCCACGGCCTGTAGTTCAAAGACGGTCTTACGGGCGCCCAAAGGATACTCCCGGACCTTTTCGGTCAGCCTCTTCAACCACGTATCGGCGGATCCGGCCGCGCCCTCCATATAAGGCATGGCCATTAACCCAGTATAGTCGTATCGGGTCAGGAAGTCAGCATAATTCTGCCCATACCAGGCTTCGGATTCCGGCTCCAGCACCACCCTGGCGTAAAGGTTGCGGGCGGTGAACAGAGGGGCGCTCCAAGTCCGCATGGCGGCCGTCAATTCGTCAGTGAAATCGGATAGAGCCGCCGTCTTGGCCTGGGTGAATCGCCGCATCAATTCGGCGTCGGCCCGGATGGCCATCGGGTCTTCCGGCAGCCCCTGGGAGCGCAACCAAGCCCGGCCGGCCGGACTGACGTCCTCATAATCGCCCAGAATCGCGTCATCGTGAAAGAGAAGTCCGACCACTGCCGAGTGCTGGGCCAGATCTTGGTAGATTTCCCGAATTATCCGCCGGTTCTCCGAATCAAAAGGAGTCAGACGCTTATAGGGGCTGCCGGCCTTGGAGGGTTCCACAGCCTCGACCAGAGGCCGCCCTGGAACTTCAAAACCCAGCACCGGCATCCAGGCATATACCCGAACCCGCAGCCGGGTGGCGATCTGCCAGGACAGATAATTGAACAGGTCGGCCCGCATGGGCAGATGGCGACTGGGAAAATAGAGGGCATCGGCCGTGCCGTTGCCGTCAGGGTCGGCGTAAGCTTGAAGATAGACCACGCTGATGCCCATGGCCATAATGCGATCGAACAGGGCCGAGACGTTTTTGTCCTGCTGGGCCGGGTCGGGATCATAGACGGTGTCGATGTCCACATGCATGACCCGCTGCAAAGGATAGGTGGGGGCGAACGGCTTGGGATACTGAACGTTGAAATTCATCCGGTCGTGTCGGCTGCTCCCGGATTCCCGGCCGTCTTCCAGGGAGGCCATCAGTTCGGGAAAATTCGCGCCCTCGTACATCAGTTGCCTCGGGAAGGTCGGCCAATCAGCGTAAAAGCCCAAAGAAGCGGTCAGCAGATAACCGGCGTCCCGCGCGGCCTGGACCGCCACCTGGGTGTATCGGCCGTAAGGCCAGACCATGACTCGGGGGCGATGGCCGGTGTGACGCTGGATGATATCCGCGCTCTTGGCAATATCCTCTTTGACCCTCCGGCGATATGCATCCAAGGTTTCGTAGGTATTGGTCTTGGGATCGTACGCCAGGGTGCCCGCGGACGGCTGGCTGACCCCTTGGGGAGTGCTCAAGTGGGCCCGGTGCAGATTGTGGCTGTGGGAGGCCAATTCCACGACGCCGGAATCGGCCATCTCCTTGGCCTGGGACCAGGTCAAAAAGTTAGTGCGAGGCAGAATGGCCGTGCCGCCGTAATCCACGGGCCGGGTCTCCGGAGTTTCCAGCCAAGTCGTCTCCAGCGCCAGCATGGCTTTGTACTTATAGGCCTTCAGAAGCGGAAAGACCATGTTATAGAAACTTACGTATCCGTCGTCGAAGCTCAGCAGCACAGCCTTGGGAGGCAACGGCTTCCCGCCCCGGCTGGCAACGATGATGTCGTCGACGCCGATGACGTTGTACCCGTTCTGGCGCAGCCAGTCGAACTGATCGGTCAGTTCGGTCAGGAGCACCGGCTCAGCGTCCGCGACGATGCTGGCCGTGGGAGAAGCCACCACCTCGTGGTAGCAAAGTGTGATGAAGCCCGGATCAGGGTTCTTGAGGAGCGCCGGCCTGATTTTGGCCGGAGCCGGGTCAAGGGCGGGGGCATCGGCGAAAGCCGGCAGGGCCCAGCCCAGGGTGACGAGAACCAGCGCGAGCAAACGGAGCACGTAAAGTCGAAGCACCATGGTCATATCAGAACTTCCAGACAAGGTTGAGGAAAGCGTTGAGGTCTCGTTCCGGATCGCCGTCATAAACCCGGCGGGACACACCCCCGCCATAGGCCACGGAGAAACGGTCGTCCCAGTCCACATATTGGCTGTAGCCGGCGTTCCAGATCACGTCCGAACCGTAGTATTTCTGCCAGTAGTCACCCGCCCCGACGGTTATGGCGTGACCCCAGACCCGTTCGTAGCAGCGCCACAGAACCGAACCGTAGGTCAAGGCCAGGCCGAGTTCCCGGTCTTCCTCGGGGTTGAAGTAGGGGCGTTCGGCGTCCTCGCTGTTGCGGGAGGTGCCAAAGTTCAGGTGCCCGTTGATGTAGTGGGTGTACCAGGTCCAGAGACGCTGGTTGAACGTGCCGCCGAAGGCCCAGCGCTGGTTGCCGTCGGAAAAGTCCATATAGTTGGCGGCCAGATCCAGCCAGCGGTAGTCGTTCCAGTAATACCCGGCCCCCACCATGGCGGAGTCGGCGGTGATGTCGCTGTGGCGGGCCCGCAAAGGGGTTTCCGGGCTCAACTTCTGGAACGAGAAGGGGATGTTCCAGTGGTCGTCGTATTCGTAGACCCCGCTGAGGCCCAGGCCGAACCGGCCGTCCTCGACCCGGTCGGCCCGGGCTTCCAGGGTGGCCTCCAGATCGCGTCCGCGATATTCGATGCCGCCCAGGACGATTTCCTGGTGGGCCGTGCCCTCCTGGAATTCCCCGCTGTCCCAGCCCGAGCCTATGAAAGCCCGCCAGTTGTAATGCAGAGGCTGGCTGTAGAGCCGCCAGTTCAAGGACGGCAGGTCCGTGTTGCCGATGACCCCGGGGCTGTCACTGTCGCTCTTGGACCAGTCGGTCCAGAGTCGAAATTCACGCAGGTTGTGGGTTTCCCAGCGCCGTTCCAGCTGCTTGACCGACTCGTTGTAAGGCGACCAGGGAGCCAGGGCGGTTATCAGCTCGTGCGCTGCTTCCCATTCATTGAGATCCATCAAGGCGTGAGCCTCGCGAATCGCCAAACCCAAGTTGTTGGGATCGTGAAGCCGAGCCACCACCGCGTCCCGCCAAGCTCCCCGGGGCAGACTCCGCATGGAACGGGTCATGGACCGGCTGGCCAGGGCGTCGGGATTGGCCGGGGCTTTTCCCAAAAACTCGTCGAAATGATCTTCGGCGTTGCCGGTCCAGCCGGTGAAGAGTTCGGCCTGCCCGGCCACATTCAGGCTATCGGGCTTGCGCCAGTCCACATCGGCGACGCGTGGCCGCCCGGCCGGGGGAGACACCATCTCCTCATTCAGATCCCAACCCCGCTGGCGGGCCTGCTGAAGCTGTTCGGATTCCAGGGAGGCCCAGAAGAGACCTTTCTGCGCCTCATAGACATCATCCGCCCGCACCGGCGGATCCACCCGGTCCCGACGGTCGACCATCTCCTGGTAGGGAGCGAACGCCATCACCGGCTGGCGCTGCCCCAAATAGGCTCCACCCGCCGACAGAAGCACCGCATCCGTGGGCTCCTCGCCGGCGGCCCTGGTGGTTTCATACACCTCCGTCGCCTCCGCGAGACGATTGAGTTGGTACAGAGGCTGCACCGTGGCCTGGAGGGCCCTGGTCTGGCAGCCGTCTTCAGCCACGCAGTCCGGCCGGAAGGCCAGGCGGCGAAGAGAGGCCAGCGAGGTTTCGAACCAGCGATTGTGCACATCCAAAGCCCGGATGTCGCTGATCTGCTCGCCCCAACGAGATTCCTTGCGGCCGGCGGCCCATTTGATATTATGGATTTCGGTCGGCTTCATCCGGACCCCGCTATTGATCAGGGACCGGGCCTCGTGGGCCCCACCCACACCGGAAAGGGCCACGGTCTTCAGCCAGAGAGCCTGCCCGTCCCGGGGACGGGCCAACAGACGCCGGTTGGCCGCTTCCAGATCCCGCAAACTTTTGACCCGCGCATAGCCGATCGCCCGCTTGATGCCTTCGGTCAAATGCCCGAGGCCAGGAATGCGGCTGGCCTCCGCCTCGTCTAGCCAGTCCACGGCCCGAAAAAAATCGCCGTGCATGGCCACCAACTGGGCGGACATGGCCAAGAGCTCCGGTCGCCGCCGCTGGGCCCGCAGAGCGGCCTCCAGGTATTGCCGGGCCTGATAGTAATCGCGTTTGGCCACCAAAGTGTTGGCCACCGCGATCACCCCGTAGGCCGGGACCAACTTGAGGTCAAAATTCTTGGACAGAGCCAGCACCTGGTCATGATCCGGGACCCACTGGAGCAGGACCATGTAATCGGACAACAGGTAGGGATCCCGGGGGTGCTGACGGTTGAGTTCAGCTAAAATGGCCAAAGCCTCGTCCAATCGCCCCTCCCGGGCCAACTCCAGAGCCCGGTCCTGATCGGCGCGCCAGAAGGTCTCGGCCCGGGCCGGCAGTTCATACGGCGGCAGGGGCGGCGGCGGCGGGATCATCCGCTGGAGGTATACCCGGGCCTCGGCCAGGCGCTTCTGATCCTCGGGCGCGGCCTTGGCCGCATCCGCCTTTTGCAGCAGGGCCAAGCCCTCCTTAGGCGCCTTGAGCTCCCCCAGGGTCATGGCCAGCCCCAGCCGCAGGTCCAGGTTGTCGGGAAAGCGGGCCAGGGCCTCTTCATACCAGGCCTTGGCCTCGTTCAGGCGGCTGGTTTTGCGGTACGAGGAGGCCACCGAGGCCAGGGCGTATTCCGGAGCCGCCTTCGGATCCAGTTTGGGGGCCAGGTCCGCAACCTCGGCCTCCCAACCGGCCCAACTGGCCACCGTGAGATAGTCGGCCAGAATCTTCTGGTCGTCCGGACGCTCCTGGCGCAGTTCGCCCAGTTCGGTCAGGGCCGCGTCATAGTTGCCGCCCCGGGCCGTCAGCACCGCCTGATCCTGGCGGGACCGCAAAACGGCCGCCTGCTGTTCGGCCTCGTCCCGTTGGTAATCGGCGGCCCGGCGGTCGATATATGCGGCCGCATCGGCCACTTCCTGGCTGGACTCGGCCGGACCGGCCGTTTTCAGAGCCTCCCGGGCCTCGGCAACCCGGCGGCCCTCGGCCAGGGTCAAGGCCAGACCGACGGCGAAATCGCGGTCCTGGGGAAACCGGCTCAGGCCGGCGCGGTACGAGTGCTCGGCCGCGACCAGGCGGCCGCTGTGGCGCTGAGCCAAGGCCGCGGCGCCCAGGGCGTACTGCGGAGCCTCCTCGACGGGCATATCGGCGGCCAGTTGGGCGGCCTGCTCATACTGGCCGCCCCAGGCCAGGGCGGACACGTAATCATAGAGAACGCCCCGCTCCTGGGGATACTGCCGATGAAGCTGGTCGAGGATGACGGCGGCTTCGGCGTACTTTTTGTTCCGGGCCAGGAGAGCGGCCCGATCCTGAGCCTCCCGCAGAGCGGCGGCGGCCTCAGGTGACAGCGCCGGGGCCGGCGCGGCGGCGGGGGCCGGCGCGGGCTTGGCGGAGGCGGCCTCGGGCGCCACGG
>JAVBQN010000060.1:0-50336 GCA_031549025.1 Candidatus Adiutrix sp.
TCCCTCCGCTTCGCCCCCGCCCGCACAACGCGACCCCCGGACCACACAATCAGGAAAAAACCACAAAAAGACCACAACCAAGGTGGGTCACTTTTCAATGCCTACCCTGGGTCATTTTTAAATGCCTATTGACAGGCTGGAGCGGGATCGGTGTCCCAAAGAGGCTGAAAGGGGTCAGTTGACCCTTTTGCTACCCAAATTGCTACCCGGAAATGGGTACACTTTTGGCGCGGTGGCCGCCGCTTTGAAGGCTCATTGGGGTTGTTGAAGGGAGCTGTAGGTTGATCGGCTGAAAAGAGGGGTTGCTGTAGGTTGCGGTAGGTGTATCTGCCGGATTGGTAGAAATATGGTAGAAAAAACGGGAAAAGGCTTTCAGGAAAGTTCCTGAAAGCCTTTGATATTGTTAGCCTTTTCGGATTAATAAACTGGAGCGGGAAACGGGATTTGAACCCGCGACTTCAACCTTGGCAAGGTTGCACTCTACCACTGAGTTATTCCCGCACTTTCAACTCTGCTGTTATACACCAGAGGGGAGCGGATGTCAATGATTTTTTCCATAAATTTGATTTCGCGATCCCAACCGCCGAGGAATCAAGAGGGCGTTGCGGCAACCCGCGCCCCGGTCAAGGCAACTGGATTTTGTCGTTTTCCCAGATCATATAATTGCGCCGGTTGCGGATCTGGGGATTGAGCTCCAACAGGACGTCCACAGTGGTATTGTGGCGCCGGGCAATGGTGGCCAACACATCCCCCGGCTTGGTCACATAGACCCGCCCGGATGGGGCGGCCGGAGCCGGAGTCGGGGCGGGAGCCGGTGCCCGCGACGCGGCGGCGGCGGACGGCTGCACCCAGTCGTCGTCCTCCTCCACCCCCACCACCGCCGGAGCGGTCTGGCCGTTCATGGCCAGAGGGGGCAGGCCCACGCCAGCCCCCCCGGAACTGGGCGGCACCCCGGGGCTCAGGCTGCGGCCGATACGCAGGAGAGCCTGGAGGGTTTCCTGTTCCTGCTTGATGCTGGCCAGGGCGCGGGTGAGAATTTCATTCTCCTGCTTGGCCGTTTCCAGGTCGGCCGCCAGGTCGGCTTTCTCCCCCTGCAGACGGTCATAGTCGCTTTCGGCGTTGAAACACCCTGTGGTCAGGGCGGCGGCCAAAAGAACAATCAAGATATGGCGGCGGTGGATCATCATCTCCCCCTTTCGAGTCGTGGGAAGCTCTAGCCCCTGGGGACGACCAGGTACTTGCGGCGCATGTGGTCGGGCTTGAGAGACTCCTTGGAAAAGCGTAAACCTGGAAGGCCCAGGTCCTGTTCGCGGTTGATATAGACCATTTCCGGAGGCAGTTCCCGACAGAAATGGCTGGACAGGGCCACAAACAGTCCCCGGACCTCGTAGTCGGCTTTTTCGATATGCACCAGGGCCGTGTCCGGGCTCATAACCTCACCCATGGTGAACCCCTCGATACGGCCGTCGATGCGGATGGCCAGCCCTATCTGGTTCAGATCATCCATGTGCCGCAGCAGTTCGTGCACGGATTCCAGCTCGTAGGCCAAATGGTTGGACACGGCGTCCCGTTCTTCTTTGGTGGCCAGCCAGCTCTCTTGTACGGCCAGGAGCTCCGGCACCAGTCCGCGGGTGATCGGCAGGCATTCGAATTGGTAATGGTTGATGAAATAGTTGTAATGATTCTTTTTCTGGTGCATTTTACGGCCGCTGAGGCTACAGAGCTGCTCCCGCAGGTACACGTAATCGTCGCTGTCCCGGTCGTGGGTGCACTCGTAGGGCCGGCCGGCGGCCGCGAGTTTTTCCACCAGGGCCTCGGGCACCCGCTGGAACGTCGGCCGGCCGGTCAGGTCCCGGAGGGCGGCCAGGGTGAAATCCAGGGCCGCCAGTTGGTCGCCGTCACCCACCGGGGGCAGGCCGAAAGGCTCCCCGTCCTGGGGCCGGGCCAGGAGGCACAGGCAACCGTGGGCCTCGGCCCAGACGGGCCGATAATAGGAACGCCAGATGAACTGATTGGTGAAGTTGGTGTCGGCGATCATTTGGGGCGTGGATCGCTCCGCGGCCCGGAATATCGGCTGGTCTCCAAGAGTCAGGGGTTTAAAGCTCATGACGTTCCAATCCAGAATATTACTCCGGCAACTAAATAAGCCATACCCGTGATTTCGCCAAAGCCCGAAATCACTGGACTTCAGCGGCCGGGAACAGACTTCTAAAGTTGCCTGGTTAATAGTATACCACAGAATGAAAAAAGCGGCTCGGGGTATAACGCGGCCCGAAGAAATGGAGCATCTCTTCGGGCCGCGTCAAACAGGGACGGCGAGAGTCCGGGCGAACCGCCGACGTGGTTCGCCATTGGCCGGCGGTGAATCCCAACACCCCTTACAGCTTGGCGAAGTCAAAATCCAGGGCGGCCAGCCCGGCCGCGGCTTCAGGGCCGATGATCTTCCGGGCCGCCAGGGCCGCGTTCAGTTCCCGGTTGCCCCGGGTGGTGCCCACGTTGGTAAAGCCCGCCAGCCGGCCCCCGTCGTCCAGGACCACTTTGCGATAGCTGGTTTCGTCGGCGGCCTCGATGCCCCGGAGCTTACCCTCGCAGTCGAGGTCGCCGGCGGCCACCAGGTCGATGCCGGCCACCTTCAGGGTGTTGGACGGCGGATCGGGCAGGTAGCGCTTCCGGTCTTCCGGCTTGGCCGCGGCCAGGTTGGTTCCGACCACCAGGCCCTGGGCCCGGGAGGTGGTCCACAGCCCGCCCGTGGCCCCGGGGAACTGGACGCAGTCGCCGGCGGCGTAGATGCCGGGCTGGCTGGTTTCCAGAAATTCGTCCACCACGATGGCCTTGTCGACCTTGAGCCCCAGGGCGGTGGCCAGGCTCAGGTTGGGCGTCACCCCGGCGGAAATGAGCACCAGATCGGCCGGGAGGTCCCCCCCGTCCTTCAGCACCACGTTTTCCACCCGGCCCTGGCCTTCGAAACGGGCGGCCTCGGTGTTCAGGCTGAATTCCAGGCCCAGGGCGCCCAGTTGCCGCCGCAGGAGTTCCGCGCTGCCCGGGGTGGTCTGGCGGGGCAGCACCCGGTTGCCCCGTTCCAGGACGGTCACTTCCACGCCGTGGCGGGTCAGGGCATAGCCGATTTCCAGGCCCAAAAGGCCGCCGCCGATGAGGACGGCCCGCTTCCGGCCCCTGGCCGCCAGGCTCAGGCTCCAGGCGTCGTTGAGGCTGCGGATGGCGTGGACCCCGTCCAGTTGGTCGCCGGGAAAGGGGGGGCGGTTGGATTCCGCGCCCACGGCCAAAAGCAGACGGTCGTAGGTCTGCCGGCTGCCCATGGAGCCCCGGATGATTTTTCCCTCCAGGTTGACCTCGGCCAGGCTCTCGCCGAGCCGCAGGTCAATATTCCGCTCGTCATACCAACTTTTAGGATGGGCGATAACCTGGTCGGGCGACAGGGCGCCGCTGACCACTTCCGGCAGGCGCAGGCGGTAATAAAAAAGGTCCTTTTCCTTGCTGAAAAGGGTGATATAGGCTTTGGGATTCTGTTTGCGGGCCATTTCCGCGGCGGTGGCTCCGGCCACGCCGAATCCGGCGATCACTATGTTCATGAGACACCTCGGGGGCAAGCTTGATTCATGGCTCCGGCGGAATTGGGGGACACGGATCGCCCCGCCGACTCCCGGCCCGGAGACCTCGTTCTCTGGCTTCGGGCGCGGCCCCCGCGTGGGCGGGCGGCTCGAAACAGGGCCTATGATACACCATTTATTTTATGGCCACAATAACATATTCCTGGACCCCTTTCGGGGTTTTGACCCGCACTTCCTCGCCCTCCTCGCGGCCCAGGAGGGCCTGGCCGATGGGGGTGGCGATGGAGATGCGGTTTCTCTCCGGGGCGGATTCGAAGGGGCCGACCAGGGTGTAGGTCCTTTCCTCGCCGGTGTCGGAGTTTTCCATGGTCACCGTGGCGCCGAAGACGCAGCGGTCATAGGGGCCGCTGATCTCCTCCACCTGGCAGGAGGCCACCTGGCTCTGGAGCTCCTGGATGCGGCCTTCGATGAAGCCCTGCCGTTCCTTGGCCGCGGCGTATTCCGCGTTTTCCGACAGGTCGCCGTGGGCGCGGGCCTCTTCGATGGACCGGATGACCCGGGGACGCTCCTCTTTCAAAAGCTTGTCGAGTTCCCGCTTTAACAGGTCCAGTCCTTCCTGGGTGATGGGTACGGAATTCATCATCTTTCATCCTCATGCATGCCAAATCAGCGGCCTGGTTTTCCAAAGCCGGGCATCAACGTTAAACCGCCCGGCGTTTCAGGGCCGGGCCGGGGGGGCGGTCCTTCACCGGGCCGCCGGTTAGGTAAGGGGGGCGAAGGGTATTACTCCGGCAACTGAATACGTCATACCCGTAATTTCGGTGTCTTTACCCCGCGGGCAATCTCTGTCTGCCGCCAAGTGTGGCGACGTAAGCCCGAAATTACCGGACTTCGGCGGCCGGGAAGCAACTTCTAAAGCTGCCGGATTAATAACAAAAAGAAACCCGCCGCCTGGAACGGAGGGATTGGCGAGGAGCGGTTTGGGGTGCAGCCAAAAAACATCGGCCCGCCCCCATAAGGGCTGGCCGTCTCAAATCGCCTCGTCGCTTCCAGGGCGGGGTCGACCGAACCGCATTCGGCTTTACAACCCACTGTCAGTATTTGATAGTATACACCAGGTGGACCGCGTTTGTAAAGCGTCCCGTCCGGGGGAATCATCGGTCGGGCCGATCTTTTGGGAACATAAATTTATGTAATGAATCCAAACTGGTGAGACTTCGGAGCAACCGGAAGGGCCGCCCGGGCGTCGGGATGCGGCATCCCGCCCTTGTTTTTATAAGGATGGAATGGTAAAATTCCGGCTTGACTTTTAGTCCGGGGGATGGATTGCGCGAAAAGCGGGCCGCCCGCCGCCTCAAGGAGGCCGCTTTGGGCCGCATACTGGCTTTGGATGTGGGAGAAAAGAGGGTGGGGGTGGCCGTCTCCGATCCTCTGGGATATTCGGCCCAGCCCCTGACCGTTCTGCCCCGGCGGCCCCACGGGGATTTTCTGAAAAGCCTGGCCGCCCTGGCCGCCGAATATGAGGTTTCCCTGGTCCTTTTGGGGTTGCCCCGACGAACCACCGGCGAAAAGGGCCCCGAGGCCCAGCGGGTGCTGGCTCTGGCCCGGGAAATCACCGCCAAGCTGGGCCTGGCCTGCGACACCTGGGACGAATGGCTGACCACCGTGGCCGCCGAACGAGTGCTGCTGGAGGGGGGGCTCCGCCGTCAGGCCCGCCGCGAAGTGGTGGACAAGACCGCCGCGGCGCTCATTTTGGACGGATATCTGAACTACCTGGCTCATGGAAGGAAGAATGGACAAGCAGAATAACCACGACGCCGATTTGCGGCCGGAAGATCAGGGCGGGGAAGAGACGGCGCCCGCCGGCCCGGCCCCGGACTCCGAGCCCGGGGCTTCGGACGGGAAGCCTTCCTTTCCCTGGGAGGCCGCCCGGAAAGAAGCCAAAAAGGAAGCCAAAAAGGCCGCCGCCCAGGCTCCCGTCAAAATAAAGAAAATCAAGACCGGTCCCGGCTGTCTGAGCCGCCTTTTCGGCCTGTTCGGCATCGTGGTGACGGTGGCGATCATTCTGGGCTTCGTGGCCGTCCTGAAATACAGCGTCCTGTTCCTGCCGGTGACGGAGGAGAGCCGGGAGGTGGTGGTCTCCATCCCCGAGGGCGCCTCGGTGGCCAAGATCGGCCAGGTGCTGGAGGAGGCCGGGGCCATCCGCTCGGCCGACGCCTTTGTCTGGACGGTCCGGGCCAAATCCCGCATCAAGGGCCAACCCCTGGTGCTGAAGGCCGGGGAAATGGCCCTGGACTCGGGCAAGCCCGTCTGGAAAAACCTCGACCTCATCGTCCGCGGAAATTACAAGCTCTACCCCTTCACCGTGCCTGAGGGCCGGAACATGTATGAAATCGCCAAGATGATCGAGGGCGCCGGCCTGGGATCCTCGGCGGATTTCCTGACCCTGTGCCGGGACAAGACCTTCATCGGCTTTCTGGGGCTCGATGTCGATTCCCTGGAGGGCTACCTTTTCCCCGAGACCTACAGCTTTCCCAAAGGCACGCCCATGAAGACCATCATCAAGACCATGGTGGACGCCTTCTGGAAGGTCTGGAAGAAATATGACGGCCTGGCCCGGGAAAAGGGCCTCACCCGCCAAGAGGTCGTCACCCTGGCTTCCATCGTGGAAAAGGAGACGGGCGTGGCCCGGGAGCGCCCCATCATCGCCGGCGTCTTTTTCAACCGGCTGGCCAAGGGCATGAAGCTGCAGACCGACCCCACGGTGGTCTACGGCCTGACCGGCCATGACGGCACCATCACCCGGAAAGACCTGGCCAACCCTCATCCCTACAATACATACATCATCCCGGGCCTGCCCCCGGGCCCCATCGCCAATCCGGGGGAAGCCTCCATCTCGGCCGTGGTCAAGCCCGATGTGGTGCCCTATCTCTACTTCGTCTCCAAAAACGACGGGAGCCACCACTTTTCGGAGACCCTGGCCGAACATAACCGCATGGTCAACCGCTACCAGCGCGGCCAGGGCGACGCCGCCCCGAGCCGGGGCCGGAACAAGCGGTAGCCCCTCCCGGCCTGATTAGGGCCCACTCCGGCCAGGCCCCAAGGCCATATTGAGAAAAGCCCTATGCGCGCGCCTCTCCTGAACCGCTATATCGTCGGCGAGATCCTGCCGGGCTTTCTGGTGAACATCCTGGTGTTCACCTCCATCATGATGATGGCCCGAGTCATGGAACTGGCCAACCTGGTCATCTCCAAAGGGGTGGGCCTGGGCGCGGTCCTGGAGATCATGGCCCTGCTCATGCCCAAGGTCCTGTCTCTGACTTTGCCGATGGCCACTCTCCTGGCGGTCCTGACGGCGTTCCTGCGGCTGTCGGCCGATTCGGAGCTGACGGTCTTGCGGGCTTCGGGCATTTCCCTGTATCAGCTGTCCCCGCCGGTCCTGGTCTTCGGCCTCCTGGTCGGCGGGCTGACGGCCGTGTTCTCGCTGTGGCTGGCCCCCGAGGCCAACTGGCGCTTCAAGACCCAGCTTCTGGACCTGGCCAAGGCCCGGGCCGACCTGGCTATCGAAGAGCAGACTTTTGTCCGCAATTTTCCGGGCCTGACCCTGTATATCGGTCAACTGGCTCCGGGCACCGACACTATGGGCCAGGTATTCATCCAGGACAGCCGCAGCGAGGACGAGAGCTCCGTCATCGTGGCCCAGCGGGGCCGCCTGGGGCTGGACCGGGAGGCGGGCATTCTTCTGTTCCACCTGGAGGACGGGGTCATCGACCGGGTCTACACCGGCCGCCAGAGCACGGACAGCATCTTTTTCAACACCTATGACCTGAAGGTTTCGCCCGGCGCCGAATTCGAACGGGAAAAGGAAAACGGCCTGTACCGCGGACGTTCGGAACTGCCCACCGGCGAACTGCGGCCGGCGGCCGCGGCCGCCGCGGGGCAGGACGCGAGCCGGGTCGTCACCTACACCCTGGAGTGGCACCGCCGCTGGGCATTGCCGTTCACCTCCTTCATCATGGCCGTGATCGGCCTCCCCTTAGGCGCCAGCTTCCGGGTGCGGGGCCGTAATTTCGGCCTGATGATGGGCCTGGGGGTGTTTATCGTCTATTACGTCTTTTTCTCGGTGGGCTGGTCTCTGGCCGAGGCGGAACACGCCCCGCCGGCGGCGGCCGTCTGGGCCTCCAACGTGATTCTGGCCGTCTTCGGGCTCCTGATGCTTCGGCGGATCAACCGGGGCGTGCCGGTGGATCCCATGGAACTCCTGCGCCGCCTGATCACCGGCACCGGCAAGCCGCGTTCCACCTCCCGGGTCAAATGATGAAAAAGCAGATGAACATCATCAACCGCTATCTGGGCGTCACCTTTCTGCGGATCTGGGCCATGGCCCTGGCGGGCTTCATCGTGCTCTACTCGGCCATCGATTTTCTGGAGAAGATCGGCGATTTCGTCAGCAAGGACATCGGCGTGTCGACCGTTCTTCTGTATTTCGTCACCCAACTGCCGAAAATCATCGTGCTCATGTCGCCGGTGGCCACCCTGGTGGGGGTGCTCATCACCCTGGCCCTTTTGGCCCGGGCCTCGGAGATCGTGGCCTTCAAGGCCGGGGGGGTGAGCCTGTACCGTCTGAGCGCGCCGATCCTCGCGGCCGCGGCCGGCATCTGCCTGGTCATGTTCATCCTGTCCGACCAGGTGGCGCCCCGGACCACGGCGGTGGCCAATTCCATCTGGCAGGGGCAGGTGCGCAACCGGCTGGACGCCTCCACCGTGGTCAAGGACGTCTGGCTGAAAGACGTGCGCCAGGTGCAGCACCTGGACTCCTACGACGAGGCCGACGGCTCGGTCACCGGGGTCAGCCTTATCTTCCTCGACGAAGACATGAACCTGGCCCGGCGGATCGAGGCTAAGAGCGGCCGTTTCAAGGACGGGAAGCTGCGCCTGAACGGCGTGTTGGACAAGGTGTATACCCCCCGGCCGGGCGGGGCCCCCCGGGCTTTTACCCTGAAGCGCCACGACGCCCTGGTGCTCGATAACCGCCCCACCCCGCCGCCGGGCTTTGGCCGGGCCGACCAGAACAGCGAGGAGCTGAGCGTGGCCCAGTTGTGGCGCACCATCGACCGCCTCTCCGCCGAAGGCTTCGGCCCGGTGCGGCAGCGGGTGGACCTTCAGTTCAAATTCTCCTTCGCGCTTCTGTCCCTGATCATGGTGGTGGTGGGCCTCCCC
Source organism: Candidatus Adiutrix sp. (assembly GCA_031549025.1). Taxonomy (GTDB): domain Bacteria; phylum Desulfobacterota; class Desulfarculia; order Adiutricales; family Adiutricaceae; genus Adiutrix. Next base: position 8,790 of record JAVBQN010000060.1, read on the forward strand.
ATAGGTTACTGGCGGGAGAAGGGGGGCAGCATCGCCCTGGGCCTGGCCGTGGGCCTGGGACTCTCCTTCCTTTACCTGATTGCCATGGAGCTGGCCCGTTCCCTGGGGTACTCGGGCTTACTGCCGCCCCTGGTGGCCGCCTGGCTGCCCAATCTGATTTTTTTCCTGTTCGGCGCCTATTTGTTTTCATATGTGCGGCAATAGTTCTGCGTGAAATAATTATATAATGGAGGCGTGGCGGGCCATGAATCCGATGCAGAGACGGCTGACCATGGAATTGAAAAGCGCGTTCATTTTCAACCGCCGAAAGCGGCGGGATTTTCGGCAGCGGGCCAAGGAAGAGTTTGTCGAGGCCCGCCTGAAAGCAGCCAAATGGGGAGTCTCGTATTCCGTCTGGGACGGGGAGGAACTGCTGGAATCCTCCATCAGATCGATCCGGGCGGATGTGGACCACATCAACGTGGTATACCAGTTCCAATCCTGGCGCGGCCAGCCGGCCAACGATGGCCTGCTGCCCCTCTTGGAGGACCTCAAGGCCTGCGGGCTCGTTGACGAACTCATCGAATTCAAGCCCGATCTGGCCTTGGACCCTAAGACCAACGAGCGGAAAAAGCGCAACGTGGGTCTGGACTATGCCCGGAAGGTCGGCTGCCATTACTTCATGACCATGGACTGCGATGAATTCTTTGTCAGCGAAGAATTGAAAGCGGCCAAGCGTTACATCGTCCGCAAGGGCATCACCCACAGTTATTGCCGGCAAATTCTGTATGGCTATCATCCTACCCACTGCCTGAAGCAGTTGACCCAGCTTGGCTTGGTTCCCTTTTTTTCCAAACTCCGCTCCTCTTCGAGTCTCAAGTCGGACCGCCGCCAGCCTTGCGTGATCGATACCACCAGGTGCCTGGCGGGATACGGTTTTGAAAAGCAGTTTGTGCTCCATCAGGTGAATATGCACCATATGATTTTATTGCGGAAGGACGTGGCCCGAAAGTTCGCCAATTCCAGCGGGCGCAGTGACTTTTATAAGAAGCCGCCGCCGGATATCCTCCCCAATGATTATTTTGTGGTTGAGAATCAGTTTAATATCGACACCAGCGGCTGGCGAATATCGACCGGCGCTGGAGACTGACGAGAGGCTGTATGTTCAGTGATCTTTGGAAAACGTTTTTGAGAGTGTTCACATAAAGATAGATATTTAAAAGTTGTAATGATATAATCATCCGCATCATGCAGGAGGTGTGCGGGATGGTTGAATGCAAAAGATGCCACGGCGTTGCGGTAGTGAAAATGGTGATTTGTCGATGAGGCTATGGGCCGCCCTTACTGGCCCTGCTGTCTTCGCACGTTTTCAACAACAATTTATATCTATCTTTATGTGAGCACTCTCATTTTTTCCGCCTCTTGCACGATCCAGCGATACACCAGCGACCTGGAAACGCCAAAGATACGCCCCATCATGTTGAAACTGCCCTTGCCTAAAGAATAAAGCAATACAGCCAAGGCTTTCTTCGCAGGCAGGGTCGGATTGACGCGCTTGTCACCCGTAATGAAATTGTACCCACAAGACGCACACCGGTACCTCTGCTTGCTCCTGACAATGCCGTTTTTCACTACCGCAACGCCGTGGCATCTTTTGCATTCAACCATCCCGCACACCTCCTGCATGATGCGGATGATTATATCATTACAACTTTTAAATATCTATCTTTATGTGAACACTCTCAAAAAAAGAAAGCCGGGGACGACGCGGCCCGCGTCGTCCCCGGCTTTTCCGTCGCGGCGGCCATTATTCGCAGAAGGGCGCGCAGATGTTCATGGGCTTCAAGGGCAGGTAGGTGTCGCTCTGGGTCTTCATGACCAGGACGTTGCGGACCGTGCGTTTCCACTCGCTGGGCTCGGCCGTGGTCCATTCGACCTTGTAGCGGGCCTCGTATTCCACGCAGACGCAGTACAGCTCCTTGGGATCGTGCTCCTGAAGGAAGGCGGCGGTGGGGGCCACGGGCACGGTGTTGAGCACCTGGGCCTTCTGGACCTGCCACATGGTGGTGTCCGCGTAACTGGTGATCAGACCCTGGAAGGCCGCCCGTTCGATGGGGTTGGAGGGGAGCGAGATATCTTCGGGCGGCTTGTCGCCCATGCCCGTCATCAGCCCGGTCAGCAGAATGACCAGCGCCGGCAGGGGAAGTTTCCGCACCCTCATGGCTCCCGTCCCTCCCCCGGGGCCGGCCGGCCCTGGCAGCGCTCACAAGTGCAGCCCGAAATCAGATTCAGCTGATGAGCCATTTCGTCGGCCCAGTGCAACGCGTACATGGCCTGGCTCTCGTCGGCCGGGCCGCCGCCGATGTTCAGCAGCCCCTCGGACCGCACCAACAGTTCGAAACGGACCCAGTCCTGGCCCACTTCCACCGCCATCCGGAAGATGTCGCCTTCCAGGGCGGTTTCGTCGGCCTGGGCCCGGAGTTGGGTTTCGTTCCACAAGTCCCGGTCCAGATTGAGCCAGTACAGGTTTTCGATGCCGGAAGGCGTGGCGTGCGCTTCCAGGTAACCGCGGATGGCGGCCACTTCCGGCCCTAATAGTTCATCCAGAAAAATCGAGCGCATCATATCGCGTTCCTTACTCTTAAAACGCAAAACGTTCTAGAGGCGGTTTGGAGGTCACTGTTTTCGCTGGCCCAGCCAATACTTGATGGAATCGGCCAGGGCCCAGAACCAGATGACCAGGGGCGGCACCAGCACCCAGGAGAGGCCCCCGGCCAGGGGGCCCAGAGCCGCCTGAACATCCGCCAGGCCCAGTTGGGTCCCGCTTTCGACCTTGGCCGCCAATTCCGGCATGATCGCGGCGAGGTCCATCCCCACCTTGACCAGGACCACCGGCAGCCACAGGGCCAGGACTCCGGCCATCACCGCCCCCCGGGCCAGGCGGCCGGTGAGGAGCTGCCCCAGCCCGGGCAGAATCAGCATCGACAGAATCAGCGCCAGCCCGGGCCCGATGGCCGGCCGGCGGGGGTTCTCGGATGCGGCGTTCATCGGGCCCGGCCGCTCTTCATGGCCTGGAAGGTTTCGCCGGCCGCGTCGAGGGCCACCTCGATATCGTCGGGCACGAAACCGGCGGACACGAAGGAGGCCTCGAACTGGCTGGGGGCCAGCCAGACCCCGCGTTCCAGCATGCCCCGCCAGAAGGCGCCGTACAGGTCGGTGTCGCTTTTCATGGCCGAATCAAAATCCCGCACCGGCCCTTCGGTGAAAAAGAGGGTGGACAGGGACCCGACCCGGTTCCCGCAGGCCGCGAAGCCGTGCTCCCGGGCCAGGGCCAGGAGCCCGTCGGCCCACTTTTGGCCGGCCTGGTCCAGGCGGCGGTAGAGGGACGGCTGGGCTTCCAGATACTCCACGGCGGCCAGGCCCGCGGCCACGGCCAGGGGATTGCCCGAAAGGGTCCCGGCCTGGTAGACGCCGCCCAAGGGGGCCAGCTTTTCCATGATGTCCCGCCGCCCGCCAAAGGCGGCCAGGGGCAGGCCCCCGCCGATGATCTTGCCGAGCATGACCAGGTCCGGCGTCAGGCCATACAGTTCCTGGGCCCCGCCCAGGGCCACCCGGAAGCCGGTGATGACCTCGTCGCAGATGAACAGGGCCCCATATTCCCGGGTCAGGCGGCGGATGGCCGGGAGGAAGCCGGGCTCGGGCGCGACCACGCCCATGTTGCCGGCCACCGGTTCGACGATGACCGCCGCGATGGAGTCGCCGTGGCGGGTGAAGGTTTCGGCCAGGGCCGCGACGTCGTTGTAGGGCACGGTGAGGGTCAGTTCGGCCAGGGCCGCCGGGATGCCGGGGCAGCCGGGGATGCCCAGAGTGGCCACGCCGCTTCCGGCGGCCACCAGGAGGCTGTCCGCGTGGCCGTGGTAGCAGCCCTGGAATTTGACGATCTTGTCCCGGCCGGTGAACCCCCGGGCCAGGCGGATGGCGCTCATGCCGGCCTCGGTGCCCGAGTTGACCAGCCGCACCATTTCCATGGCCGGGTAGTGTTTACGGATGGTCTGGGCCAGCCGCATCTCGCCCTCGGTGGGGGCTCCGAAACTGGTGCCCCGCCGCGCGGCCGCCTCCACCGCGGCCATGACCCAGGGCGTGGCGTGGCCGCAAATCAACGGTCCCCAGGAGCCGACAAAGTCCAGGTAGGAATTGCCGTCCACATCGAAAATGCGGGCCCCGCGCCCGTGGTCCACAAACACGGGATTCCGGCCCACGGATCGGCAGGCCCGCACCGGGCTGTTGACCCCGCCGGGGATGACCTGGGCGGCTTCGGTGAACAGTTTTTCCGATTTCTCAAAATTGCTCATGCCTTACTCCACATTGACTTTATTCGATTATACCGTATATTGTTCCAAAACCGCGCCAAGCCGGACCATCAGGAGCCGTTCGCGTTGGAACGGCCCGCGTCCGCTTCATCCGCCTCAGAGCCGGAATCGGCCAGGTCGGCGAAATAGCGGAGGGAGACCTTCTTCAGCTCCCTGAGGCTCTCCAGCATCCGCCACTCCGCGGCCCCGGTCTCGGCGGCCATTTCTTCCACCATGGCGCGCAGTTGGTCTTGGCTTTCCGCGTGGACCATGGCGTAGAGGTTGAAAGGCCAGCCCGGGCCTGGGCGGCGCAGATAGCAGTGGGACACGTAAGGCCGGCGGGCCAGCGTCTCCCCGCACTCCCCGGCGCGTTCGGGCTCGACCTGGAAAACCACCATGGCGTTGGCCGTGAACCCGGAACGCTGGTGCCAGAGCGTGGCCCCGAAACGGCGGATCAGGCCCCGCTCCCGAAAGCGCCGGATGGCGGCCAGGACCTCGTCCTCGGTCAGGCCCAGGCGCGCGGCCAGGTCGGCGTACGGGGCGGGGGAGTCGCCGAGGTCGCCGCTGAGATGGTAGATGAGCCGCTTGTCGACCGCCGAAAGGCCGCCCATGGCCGCCTCCTTTGCAAAATCATACTCTTATATGTATCATAAATCGCGGGGAAACGAAAGGTTTGCCTCAGGGCGGCGCAGGGATGGTTTTTTCGCTTTCTTTCGGCGGACGATTCTGCTATAGTTCTTCAATCCACCATAGATTGCCCAATTTGCGGGAACAGGGCCAGGGACTTTCGGCGTCTGAGAAATCCGGCCGTCCGGCTTGTGGTCCACAACCGCCGGTTTTAGGGAACACGTGGGGGATGTGTCGTGGGCGGCCCCTCGGGGGCGCCTTCACCTTTGGGGACCTCCCGGCGACGGCGAAGGATCCCCCTATTCCTAAAGGAGTTCATATGGAACGGGAACCGAAGAAATTTTCCTCCCCGGAACCCATCAAGGTCAGCGACAGCGACCCGGCCTTCCCCAAGGAAGTGGCCAAACTCGCCGGCACCGACCTCAATGCCTGCCTCACCTGCATGAGCTGCTCGGGCGGCTGCCCCATGTATCAGTACATGGACTACGGCCCCCACGGCATCATGCGGCTGACCGTTCTGGGCCTCAAAAAGGAAGCGCTGACCTCCAACACCATCTGGCGCTGCCTGGGCTGCCACACCTGCGCCGCGGTCTGCCCCATGGCCATCAACATCGCCGCGGTCATGGACTACATGCGCCAGGAATGTCTGGCCGAAAAGCTGCCCGTGGGCGACAAGCCCCTGTGGGAGTTCCACCGCTGCATGATGAACAGCGCCCGCCGCCATGGCCGGGTGCACAAGGTGGAGCTGATGATGGAGCACAAGCTGCGCACCCTGGGCCTCGGGCCCAAGGCCTGGATGCAGGACGCCTTCGTCGGCAACAAAATGATCATGATGGGCAAGCTCCACATGCTGCCCTCGCGCATCATGGGCACCGGCCGGGCCCAGGTGCGGAAAATCCTGGACGCCGGTCCCTGGAAGAAATATTGAGGAGGCTGAACCATGAGTAAATATTTATTGGAAGCCTCGTATTTTCCCGGCTGCACCATGAAGACCGGGGCCGACGAATCCCGCGAAGCCATGTTCATCGCCCTGGAAAAAATGGGCCTGAAACTGTATGAACTGGAAGACTGGAACTGCTGCGGCTCCTCGTCCGGCCACGCCATGGGCCATGAAATCGCCACCTCCCTGGGCGCCCGGAACCTCTCCAAGGCCCCCTTGGGCCGGCCCATCGTCATCCCGTGCCCCAACTGCTTCCGCAACATGGCCACGGCCCGGCACCACCTCATCGAGGACCCGGAAACCCTGAAGGAAAATGAAAAAGAGTTCGGCCGCATCAACGTCACCGATCCGGTCCTGAACATCTATGACATCTTCCACCACGTCTTCAACCTCGTACGCATGGGCACCTACAGCCTCCCGGATGTCAAACCCCTGACCGGCCTGAAAGTGGCGTCCTATTACGGCTGCGGGGCCATGTACCCCAAAGTGCTGCGCCCAGCCGGCCCGCCGCGCGACACCATCGAACGCATCGTCCGCGAAATGGGCGCCGAAGTGGTCACCTGGCCCTGGCCCCACAAGTGCTGCAGCGCCTTCGCCTCGGCCGTCTACCCGGAAATCGCCGAAGACATGGTCTCCCAGATCGTCACCGGCGCCCGGGAACAGGACGCCGACTGCCTGGTCACCAGCTGCGCCATGTGCCAGATGAACCTGGAAATGCGCGAACTCCCCATGACCAACCACCTGCCCATCATGCACCTCAACCAGCTCCTGGCCCTCTACCTCGGCGAAAAAGCCAAGGACCACGAGAAATGGTGGAAGCTCCACCTGGTCAGCCCGGTCCCCATGCTGAAAAAATACGGCTTGTGGGACTGATTGGCTCAGCTTGACGCTGGAAGCAAAAAAGGCCGGGGCTCTTTACGAGCCCCGGCCTTTTTTTGAGGATAAAAATAGACGCCCTATGCTTTTTGCGCGGCCAGGCGACGGAGGGTCTCGACGGCGATTTCGATTTCGGCCGGGGTGTTGTAGGGGCCGAAGGAGAAGCGGGTGACGCCGCCGGACTGGAGGCTCCCCAGGGTCTGGTGGGCCAGGGGGGCGCACTGGAGGCCGGCCCGGGTGAGGAGGCCCGCCTTTTGTTCCAGGGCGGCGGCCAGGTCCGAGGAGGACCAGTTGGCCAGGGTGACGGCGATGGTGGCCACCCGGCGGTTTGGGTCCAGGGGGCCCCAGATGGTGGCGCCGTCGATGGTTGAGAGGCCGTCGAGGAAGGTTTGGGTCAATTCCATTTCGTGGCGGCGGATGTTGGCGACGCCCATTTTGAGCACCGCCTCCACCCCGGCGGCGAGGCCGGCCAGGCCGTGGGTGTTGGCCGTGCCCGGCTCCAGGGCGTCGGGCAGGAAGTCGGGCTGGGCCAGGCTTTCCGAGACGCTGCCCGTGCCGCCCACGGCCAGGGGCCGGAGGGTGAGGCCGGGGCGGACCCAGAGGCCGCCCGTGCCCGTGGGGCCCAGGAGGGATTTGTGGCCGGTGAAGGCCACCAGGTCGGCCCACTGGCTGATGTCGGAAAGGTCGATCGCGCCGGCGGTCTGGGCCGTATCCAGGAGGAGTGGGATGCCGCCGATGGCCGCCTTGATTTCGCGGGCCGGGGCCAGGGCGCCGGTGACGTTGGAGGCGTGGTTTAAGGCCACCAGCCGGGTGGTGGGTTTGAGCAGCCGGCGAAAGTCGTCGGGGTCGGAAAGGCCGCGTCCGTCGATGGGGGCCACGTCCCAGATGACGCCCTGTTCCTCGGCCAGACGGTGGAGGGGCCGGGCCACGGAGTTGTGTTCCAGGGAGCTGGAAATGACGTGATCCCCGGGTTTCCAGGGGAGGCCGCTCAGGGCCTGGTTCAGGGCCCAACTGATGTTGGCGGCGAAGACGAGGCGGGTGTTGTCTTGGAGGCCGAAGAGTTTGGCTAAATTCTTCCGGGCCCGGTGCACGAGGCGCGAGGCGGCCAGGGCGGCGGCGTGGCCGCTGCGGCCGGAACTGGCCGGGGCGGAAAGGGCGGCCGTGACCGCCTGGATCACTTCCGGCGGCTTGGGAAAGGAGGTGGCCGCGTTGTCCATGTAGATCATAACGCCTCCTGGTTCGCCTGGGCCGCCGCATATTCCTCGAGGCGGGTGATCATCGACTTGAGGGTGGTGAGCTTCATGTTGGGGCAGAAGATTTCAGCCGCCGTTTCGTGAAATGTCTTTCCGGGCAAGGTTTCGGTGAGATACTCGGCCAGGCCGGCCTCGCTGACGAGGATGAATTCGGCGGCCGGGCTTGCCGCGCAGAAGCGCCGGAGAGCCGCGCTGTCGCCGATAAAATCGGCCATGGCCCGCACTTCGGCCCGGGCCAGGAGGTGGACGGCGATCACCGCCCCCGGGTGCTCTTGCCGGGCTTCGGCCAGGTCTTCGGCCGTGGCCAGTTCGTGCACCTGGCATATGGCCCGGGGCCAGCGGTGGACCACCTGACTGCCGAATCCGGCCCAGTCGGCCAGATGCGCGCCGGGGAGGACGATGAGTTCTTGGCCGTTGGCGGCGGCCAGCTTGGCGTGGACCGTGGCCGGGGAGATTTCCAGATCGGCCAGTTCCCGCAGCTCCGGCGGCACTTTGAGATCGGCCGCCACCAGGGCCTCGGGGTGAAGGCGCTTGGCTTCCAGCACGTCCTCGCGGGTGACCGCCTCGGCCAGGGGGCAGGAGAGGTCGGCGCGGGGGGTGAGGAGCGCGGTTTTCGGGCCGCGCCGTTCGATTTCCGTGGCCATGTACGAGGCCCCGCAGACCATCACGGCCCGGGCTTGGCTGGCCAGGGCCCGCTCGATCACTTCCGGGGCTCCGCCCACGAAATCGGCCGCGGCCTTGACCTCGGCCCGTTGGAAGAAATGGGCCAGGATTTCCACGCCGGCGGCCCGGGCCAGTTCCCGGACCCGCTGGAGCTGGGCCCGCTTCTTGTCGTTCAGGTCCGCCAAGTCTCAGGCCGACCAGGCCAGGGCGGCGTCGACGCGGGCCAGGGTGCGGGCCGGGCCGAGGATGTCGAGGATTTCAAAGAGGCCCGGGCTGGCCGTCTGGCCGGTGAGGGCCACCCGCAGGGGCTGGGCCACAGCCCCGAGTTTGACCTGCTTCTCCTCGGCCAGGCGGCGCAGCAGATCCTCGAAACCCTGGGCGGTGAGGGGCTCTTTCAATACATCCTTCATTTCCCGCAGCAGATTCATATTGTCCGGGGTGAGCACCTTGGCCGCGGCCTTGGGGTCCAGCGGCGGCGGGTCCTGAAAATAGAACTCGGCCTTTTCGGCCAGCTCCATCAACGTCTTCCCGCGTTCGCGCACGGTGACCATGATTTTTTCCAGAATTTCAGGCGTCGGCCGGGTGTAGCCTTTGGCCGCCAGGTAGGGCCAGACCAGTTCGCCCAGTTCCGAGAGCGGCGTCTCTTTGATGTAATGGCTGTTGAGCCAGTTAAGTTTCTCCGGGTTGAAGACCCCGGCCGAGCGGCCCACGTGGGCCAGGCCGAAGAGCTCCCGCAGTTCCGTAAGGGAAAAAATCTCCTGGTCGCCGTGGGACCAGCCCAGGCGGGCCAGGTAATTCACCAGGGCCTGGGGCAGATAGCCCATCTCCTTGTAGGCCATGACCGAGGTGGCCCCGTGGCGCTTGGAAAGGCGGGTCTTGTCCGCGCCCAGGATCATCGGCACGTGGGCGAACTGGGGCAGGGCCGCGCCCAGGGCCTGGTAGAGGAGAATCTGGCGGGGGGTGTTGTTGACGTGGTCGTCGCCCCGGATGATGTGGGTGATGCCCATGGTCACGTCGTCCACCACCACGGCCATGTTGTAGGTGGGCATGCCGTCGCTCTTGAGAATGATGAGGTCGTCGAGTTCCTGGTTGTCGAAGACCACCGGGCCCTTGATGAGATCGGTCCAGCCCGTCTCGCCCTCCTCGGGGCCCTTGAAGCGGACCACGGCCCCGGGGGCCGGGCCCAGATTCTTCTCGCGGCAGAGGCCGTCGTATTTGGGCTTGCCGCCGGCGGCCAGGGCGGCCTGGCGCCGGGCCTCGATTTCCTCGGGCCGGCAGTGGCACCAGTAGGCCCGGCCCTCGGCCAGCATCTTGTCGATGTACTGGCGGTGGATATCCACGCGTTGACTTTGGAAAACCGGCTCGCCGTCCCAATCGAGGTTGAGCCAGGTCATGGCCGAGAGGATGGCTTCGGTAAATTCCTCGGTGGAGCGGAGGGCGTCGGTGTCCTCGATGCGCAAAACGAAGCGGCCGCCGAGCTTCCGGGCCAGGAGCCAGTTGAAAAGGGCGGTCCTGGCGCCGCCGATATGGAGATGCCCGGTGGGGCTGGGTGCGAAGCGGGTGACGATCTGGGGCATGGATAACTCTCTGGATGGTGGGCTGGCGGGCGGACGTATGGGCACCGCCGCAGAAATGTAAGGTATCACAGATTCGGAGGCCACGCAAGGATAAGCCCCGAAATCAAGGTCGCCCGTCCGGACGGCGGCCCTGGCGGCTGACAATGGTCCAGGCGTTTCGCCGGTGTTGAAAAACTGGTGGGGCGGTTTATAAAGGCCTGGATCCCGGCCGGCGCCGGGATGACGATATACGTTGAATTACAACGCACCTCGTCATCCCGGTGAAAACCGGGACCCAAGTCTTTCTCGTCTTCGGCGCGCTTGGTCAGGAACTCTTTTTCCCGGCCGCCCGGAATTCCCTGAAATCCAGCCCGAATTTCTTCATTCGCAGACCCATCACCCGCTCGCTGACGCCCAGGGTTTCGGCGGTCCGGCACATGTTGCCCCGGTGCTCGGACAGGGCGGCGGTGATAAGGCGGCATTCCAGCTCGTCCAGGGCTTCGGGCAGGGTGGCGGCGGGGGGCGAGTCGGGCGCGCCGCCGAGGCCCGCCAGGTGGCGCGAATGCACCAGCCCGTCCTCGGACAGAATCACGGCCCGGGCCAGGACATTGGACAGTTCCCGGATGTTGCCGGGCCAGGACCAGGCCCGGAGGCGCTCCTGGGCTTTGGGGGTGCAGCCGAGGAGGCGTTTCCCCACCTCGCGGCCCCAGTATTCCAGAAAATGTTCGGTCAGGCGGGGCTGGTCCTCGGGCCGTTCGCGCAAAGGCGGAATGGTGATGGAAAAGACGTTGAGGCGGTAGAAGAGGTCCTCCCGGAACCGGCCTTCGGCCACCAGGCGGCCGAGGTCGCGGTTGGTGGCGGCCACCAGGCGCACGTCCACCGGCAGGGTATCGCGGCCGCCCACCCGCTCGAAGCTCTTTTCCTGCAAGACCCTTAGCAGCTTGGCCTGGGCCGGGGCGGCCAGTTCGCCCACTTCGTCGAGGAAGAGCGTCCCCCCGTCGGCCAGCTCGAAGCGGCCCTGGTGACGCTGGGTGGCCCCGGTGAAGGCGCCCCGCTCGTGGCCGAAAAGCTCGCTCTCCACCAGGCTGTCCGGCAGGGCCGCGCAGTTGACCCGGATGAAGGGCCGGCCGGCCCGGGGGCTGGAGAGGTGGATGGTCTCGGCGGCCAGTTCTTTCCCCGTGCCGCTCTCGCCCTGGATGAGGACGGTGAGGTTGGTGGGGGCCACCTGGGCGATGAGGGAATAGACCGTCTTGATGGCCGGGGATTCGCCCACCATGGCCGGGGTTTTGAGGCCGGATTCCAGAACCGCCTTGAGCCGGCGGTTTTCGGCCAGAATGCCCTCGCGCTCGGCGGCCAGATCCTGCCGGACTTTGGCCGCCTGGGCGATGAGGGCGGCCAGGACGGTCATGAGGCGCAGGTCCTCGTCCAGGGACACCGAGTCGGCGAAGAGGCGGTCGGCCGAGAGGGCCCCGATGGTTTTGGCGCCGATTTTGACGGGCACGCAGAAATAGGCGATGCGTTCCTTGGCCAGGTCGCGGGCCCCGGTGCGGTTGAGAAACAGGGGCTCCCGGGAGAGGTCCGGGGCCACCATGGGACAACCGGTCTCGATGACCCGGCCGGTGAGGCCTTCGCCCAAGTGATAGCGGCCCCGCTCCAGCTCTTCCGGCTTGAGGCCCACGGCCGCGGCCAGGCTGATGTTTTCGCCGTCCGGGTCCACCAGGGCCACCGTGCCCCGGACCATGCCGGTGTAGCGGGTGATGAGGTGCAGGGCCTCGCCCAGCCGCGCCTGCACGTCCCCCTGGCCGTCGAACAGGCGGCTGATCTCGAAGAGGAGCCGCAGCTCCTTGACTTGGTTGGAAACGTTGAGGTTGCTCATGATCCGTGTCGGCGCCGAAATTTTTTGGGCGAATTGACGTCCGTCGGCCCGAAATGTAGTATACTATCACAAATTTTTCGAAAAGGTTCTTTTATGATCGCTATTGTCGATTACCAGGCCGGCAACCAAACCAGCGTAAAGCGCGCTTTCGCCCATTTGGGGATCGAGGCTGGAATCACCGCCGACCCGGCCCGGCTGGAGGCGGCCGACGGCCTTCTCTTCCCGGGGGTGGGCGCGGCCGGCCAGGCCATGGGCCTTCTGACCCGGACCGGGCTGGACGCGGTCATCCGCGACCTGGCGGGCCGGAAGCCTTTCCTGGGCATCTGCCTGGGCTGCCAGATCATGCTGGAATCCAGCGACGAGGACGGGGGCGTCCCCACCCTGGGCGTCGTGCCCGGCCGCAACCCGCGCTTCGACGCGGCCCTGACGGACGAGGCCGGGCGGCCTATCCGCATCCCCCACATGGGCTGGAACGGTTTGCGGCCGGTGCGGCCCAGCCCGCTGTTCGAAGGGATCGCGGTTGATGACCAGTTCTATTTCGTCCACGGTTATTACCCTGAGCCGGCCCCCGAATTCGTGCTGGGCACCACCGACTATGGGCTCGCCTTCGCCTCGGTCTTCGGCCGGGACGGCCTGTGGGCCGTCCAGTTCCACCCGGAGAAAAGCGGCCGTCCGGGCCTGCGGCTGTTGCGCAATTTTCACGAATACTGCCTGCGGGCGCGGAGTTGACCATGCTTTCCAAACGCATCATCCCTTGCCTGGACGTCCGGGACGGCTTGCTGACCAAGGGCGTCAAGTTCCAGGGCAACATCGACCTGGGGGACCCCGTGGAAGTGGCCCGCCGCTATTATGAACAGGGCGCGGACGAAATCGTCTTCTATGACATCACCGCCTCGGCCGAAGGGCGGGGCATTTTTCTGGACGTGGTGGAGAAGGTGGCCGAGACCATTTTCATTCCCTTCAGCGTGGGCGGCGGGATTTCCGCGGTGCCGCAGATGCGGGACGTCCTCCTGGCCGGCGCGGAAAAGGTGTCGGTCAACTCGGCGGCGGTGAAGAATCCGCGCCTCATCGCCGACGGCGCGGCGGCCTTCGGTTCCCAGGCCATCGTGTTGGGCCTGGACGCGAAAAAGGTGCCGGTGACGCCGGAAATCCCTTCGGGCTATGAGGTGGTCATACGCGGCGGCCGCACCCCCACGGGCCGCGACGCCCTGGCCTGGGCCCGCGAGGCAGAGCGTTTGGGCGCGGGCGAAATCTGCCTCAACGCCATGGACGCCGACGGCACCAAGGACGGCTACGAACTGACCGTGACCGCCATGGTGGCCGAGGCCGTGTCCATCCCGGTCATCGCCTCGGGCGGGGCGGGCGAGCCCCGACATCTCCACGAGGTGCTCACCGAAGGGCGGGCTTCGGCCGCGCTGGTGGCCTCCATCGTCCACTTCAACGAATACAGCATCCCCGAATTGAAAGCGTATCTTCACGAGCGCGGCTGCCCCGTGCGGCTCGTGTAATGGGGCGGACCAAAGCCTGGCTGGTGCTGAACGCGGCCGTCCGCCTGTTCGGGCTGTCGGCCATCCTGGCGGCGCGGATGTCGGTGAGCCCGGTGGTGATCGTCTGGGGCGGGCCTTTTTCGCCTTCCTGGCCATCTCGGCGATGGAGCCGGTCTACGCCATCCTCATGGCCTGGATGCTGCTGGGCCAGGACCTCCTCCTGAAGACGACCGTCGGCGGCCTGATCATCGTCGGCGCGGTGGTCTGGCCAGCGGTCAAAGCCCGGTAGGCGGTTTCAGCCAGTCTCTTTGCCCCCACCCCGGCCCGGCGGCCGGGGTTATTTTTTTGACGGGGTCCCCGGCCCGCGACGCCCGCCGGCCGCCGCGCGGCGGAGCGGGCACAAAAGGCGGGGCCTCTCGACGGCGTCTCCATACAAAATGTGCGAAAAGGGCCGGAACCGTCGGGAATGGCCCGGACCCTGCAACAAAAACGGTCAAAGGCGCAACCATTCGTTCCAACCTCACGCGACGTGAGCCAGGCGAAAAGGAGATAGCTATGACCGTCGATCCTCTCACCGGGTATTCTTTTGACCATCGGCAAATATTCGCTTCGAGGCCGTCGCCCGCTCCGGACGAATCGTTCGCCGGGTATTACCAGGCGGAAATAGACTTCCCGGAGGAAGCCGACGGGGCTGGGCCGGCGGCCGGCGAGACCTCCGATTACAGCAACTTCGCCAGGCTGCGGAATCCCGACAATCCCTGGCGCGGCCTCCCGGGCGGGGAGTACGCGGTCAGCTCTCCCAACCGGGTCACCGGCGAAATTGTTCCCACCAGCGACATGGTCAGGTACGAGGAGTATTTTCGCCAAATACACGACGAGGTGGTTTCCGAGTTGGGCCTGGAGGTGAACACACTGAAGGCGGGCAGCCCGGAAACGCTGAACGCCTTGAAACAGATCGGGCAGAGGATCATGGCCGACCCCGAGGGCCAGCGCCATATCACCCAGCTGGGCCTGAACCATCTCAACCACGTGGGGCTGCCGACTTCGGAGATGCCGGCCCTGGACGGAAAGCCGGCGACCACGCCCAACCCCAGGTTCAACGACATCGCCAGAGCCGTGCGCGCGCGCAAAGAAATAGAGCTTATGGACAGCCCGGACATGCGGGAAGTCCGCCTCGACCGCCCGCCGTCGTCCCTCCCGGCGAAGAGCCTTTTACAGTCACGCTACGCCGCGTATTGACAGCTTCCCGTCCTGCTGAAGGGCCCCGCCAGTCGGCAATTTGACGCTCAGTTTTGGCCTGGTTCTTGTATAAGTGGTTCCGCAGATACGCCGCTCGGCCTGGAAGGAGACCATCATGAACGCCATCAGCTCTCGAATCAACGGACAGCCCGAATATCATCCGGCCCCCGAGGCCCGGGCCGCCTGGCGGGAGGAAATGCTGGACCAACTGCTCACCCAGATGCGCGACCGCCAATTGCCCGGCGATCAGATCACTCCCTCGACCAAGCTGGTTGGCACCCCGGGCAAGGGCTCCTACGTGGATATTTACGTTTAACCAGGGCCGTGCCCTGGACCCATCTCCGAACGACGGGGAGAACCGGAAGGGCTTGGTCGGCCGAGAGGGTAACGATAGTGGAACCGTGGTCAAGCGAGGCGGCGCGTATCGAAAGCTTGACGGACGCCCGGAGGCCGCCGCTATTAGCCCAACTTGGCAAACGGACGTTGCGCGGCCTTTACAAGGGCCTGGATCCCGGCCTTCGCCGGGATGACAAATTTTGGGGCGCGCGTGAGCGGCTTTGTCGCTTACCGAAGTTTCGGAGAGAAGGACACACGAAGTAGCCCCCCCGTGCCCCTTGCGCCCGACCGTTACCGCCCCGCCGGATGTCTGAGCGAAGCGAGTTCCGGCGGGGCTTACGGGTCATATCCACCGCCACACACCAACAGACCGCGTCAGGGAACCATCGTTCCCTTGACGCGGCCGCTCGCTTCTTCGGGGGATTAGAAGGGGGGCGTCCGCCCCCCTCGTCTCTTCGGGGGTTCCAAGGGGTCTCCCCTTGGCGCCCGATGGGTCCAGGGAAGGGGGGCGAGCCCCTTCCCTGGCAGGGCTTGGGACAGCGTCCCAACAGGAACGGCGCCCAACGGGCGCCGTTCCGGGCATTCTCCAGATGCAATTTTTCTAATTCTTCAGCTCAGGGCCATCACTTTTTCCGAATTCTGATAAATTTCGGAAAGCTCGGCATACCGCGCCCGCAGCGCGTCATACCGCTTTTGCGCCCGGGCCGGGTCGGCCAGGCTCGGAATCAAAGCGGTCAAAGACCGCAACTGATAATACGCATTGTCGGGCCTCGGTTCGGTGGCGCCGAAGAGTTCCCGGATCATCTTCTGGTCGTGGGGAATGTTGAAATCCGCGCCGGTCTGTTCATAGCCGAACACGTACCAGCACTCCGGAAAGCCGCCCCAGGCAATGGCCGAAGCGCACATGCAGCAGGGCTGGTGGGTGGCCAGCATCAGGCAGTCGCCGGGCTCGGGGTGGTTCTGGAGCTCATAGAATTCCTTGATGGCGTAGACCTCGCCGTGCCACAGGGGCGACGAGGCCTCGTGGTTGGCGGAAGCCACCACCAGGCTCAAATCCTTGCTCCGCAGCAGCGCCGCCCCGAACACCTTGGCCCCCATCCGCACCCCGCGCCAGGTCTGGGGCACGATCTCCCGTTCCACGACATCCAGCATCCGGTGGAAAAAATCATCGTCATACTTGCGGTTCATGCTTCGCTCCTTGGTTTTTTATCCGCTTTTGAGGCCTTGGAGGGTCGGCCAAGGTGGCCGGCCGCACCGCGCTGGCGCCGAAGCGGCCGGCCAACTGGTCCAGGGCCCGGTTGAGCCGGGACGTTTTTTCATCCGTGACCGGGGCCGGGTCGGGTTCCGGCTGGTCCGGCGGGTCGAACAGTGACCGCTGGGCCGGGGGCGGCGGCGCTTCCGGCTCTTCCCCGGGGCGGCTCAAGCGGCTCAGGGTCACCCCCAGAAGCCGCATGGGCCTGAGCGGGGGGGCTTCTTTTTCATAAATGTCCAGCACCGCCCGGTGAATCTCGCCCCGCAGGTCTGTGGGACGGGGCAGGGTGTGGGCCCGGGTGCGGGTCTGGAAACGGCCGTCGCGGAATTTTACGGTGACCGTGCGGGCCAGATAGCCCTGCCTGCGCATCCGCCCCACGGCCGTAAGGGCCTGGGCCAGGAGGGCGGCTTTTATATCTTCGGGATCGGTCAGGTCTTCGGGAAACGTTTCTTCGGAGCCGATGGATTTGGGGGCGTGGTCCGGCACCACTTCGCGGGGATCGAGGCCATTGGCCAGTTCCCACAGGTGGCCGCCCGACTGACCGAAACGCTTTTCCAGAAATTCCCGGTCGAGGGCGGCCAGGTCCCCGGCCGTGGAGAGGCCCAGGGCCTCGAGCTTGGCCCGGGTCACTTTACCGACTCCCCACAAATCTTTCAAGGGCAGGGTCCGCAGAAATTCCCGCTCCTGGCCGGCCGGGATGATGGTCAGGCCGTCGGGCTTGTTCATTCCCGAGGCGATTTTGGCCAGGTGCTTCTGCGAGGCCACCCCGGCGGTGACGGTGAGGCCCGTCCCGGCCCGCACCTCGGCCTTGAGGCGCCGGGCGATGTCCTCGGCCGGGCCGAAAAGGCGCTGAGACCCGGTGACGTCGAGAAAGGCCTCGTCGAGGGACAGAGGCTCCACCAGGGGGGTGTAACGGGCGAAGATGGCCATGATCCGCTCGGAAATTTCCTGGTAGCGCCGGTGGCGGGGCTGGATGTACACCCCGTGCGGGCAGAGGCGGCGGGCCGTGACCATCGGCAGGGCCGAGTGCACCCCGAACGCCCTGGCCTCATAGGAGGCGGTGGACACCACCCCCCGGGAACCCAGGCCGCCGACGATGACCGGCAGGCCCCGGAGGGCCGGATTGTCCAACACCTCCACCGACGCGTAGAAGGCGTCCATGTCCAGGTGGATGATGCGTCGGGGGGAAGGGGAGTCGCTCATACGGTCCGCCGGGGGTTTTTTCAAAGACCTTGGTGTCACTGTACCATCGGCGCCTCTTTCCGTCAACGCGGTCGCTGGCCGATTTGTTGGCCCTGATCTTGCATTTTAGGGCGGCGACTGAAGCTTTCCCTGAGCCAAGGCTTCAAAAAACTATGACGGATGACGTATCCATGAACCAGCCCATCCTCCGCAGCCGCCTGGCGGCCCCAACCGATCCCAACGAAACGCTCGGCGCGCTTCTGGGGCCGAAATTCGCCGACTACCGGCGGGCCTTTGCCCGGGCCGAGGCCGGCGAACGGCCGGATATCCCGCTGCATTTGGATGTGGACGTCACCACGGCCTGCAATTTCGGCTGCCCCATGTGCCCGTCCGGAAACAGTGGGCACAATTTTCCCGGTCTCACGCGGGGGCGGTTCCTGCCCCGGGACATGTACGACCGGGCCCTGGAAGAGGCCGCCGGTTTTGGCCTCCCCTCGCTGCGCCTGGGGATTACCGGCGAGCCCCTCCTGGTGCCGGACCTGCCGGACTGGGTCCGGGCGGCCCGGGCGGCCGGGGTGCTGGACGTCAGTCTCGTCACCAACGGCCGCCTCCTCACCCCGGAGATGAGCCGCCGCCTCGTCGAGGCCGGCCTCACCCGGCTGATGATTTCCGTGGACGCCGGGAGCGCGGCCACCTACGCCCGGGTGCGGCCCGGCGGCGACTGGGAGATCCTGCTCCGCCACATCGCGGAATTCCGGCGGATCCGGCAAGAGCTGGCTTCCGTCACCCCGCTCCTGCGGGTCAGCTTTGTGGAAATGTCCACCAACCGGGACGACCGGGAGGCCTTTGAGCGGATTTTCGCGCCCCTGGCCGACTATCTCAGTTTCCAGCGGTATCAGAATATTCTGGGCGCCCTGGACACGGATTTCCGTCCCGGGACCGAAACGGCGGGAGACGGCCGGCCGGCCGGCTTCTGTGCCGAGCCCTTCACCCGCCTGGCCCTGCACGCGCAGGGCGGGCTGTCCCCCTGCTGTTCCGATTTCGGGCGGCGGGCGCCGGTGGGCCGGTTCAAGCCCGGCGCGGGAAGCCTTTTGGCCGCCTGGCGTTCGGCCGCAGCCCTGGCCCTGACCCGGCCCGGGGCGCGCACGGAATCGCCCTGCCGGGAGTGCCTGGCGGCGGCGGGCTGAAAGTTCATTACAGGAGGCGCGGTCCTCCTTGAGGCATACACAAAAGCGGCCGCCTAGGGTCGCGGGAGGGGAGAAATTTTATGTACATTCTCTGTCTGGGCAGCGAATACTTTCACGACGCCTTCGTCAGCCGGGGCCACAAGGTGCTGGCTCCGCCCCACGCCGACGGCTTTCCGGTGGGCGACTTCTACCACAACCTGGTGGACCGGCCCGACCTGGTGGTCTACACCGACCACCTCGGGACGCACGGCTGGCCCCAGGGGCTGGAGGAACTGGATATCCCCAAAATCTACTACGCGGTGGATACGCCCATCAACTTCTGGTGGCAGAAGCACTTCGCCCCGATGTTCGACATCAGTTTCGTGGACCAGAAGCCGTATGTGTCCCCCCTGGCCGAGCGCGGCCTGGACGCCCGCTGGCTGCCCGTGGCCGTCAACACCAGCGCCTATCGCGATTCCCGCGAGGAGCCGGCGGACAAAATCTACGACTTCGGCTTCGTGGGCGTCCTGGACGACCACATCCGGGCCAAGCGCGGCCGGCTGGTCAAGCAGCTCTCCGGCCGCTACAGCGTCAAAAGTCTGGGCGGGCATAAAGAAGGCTGGGTGGGGGCCGAGGAGAGCGCCGGTCTGTATCGCCAATCCCGCCTGATTTTGAATGAGAATCTCTTTCCCGGCGTCACCACCCGCATGTTCGAGGCCATGGCCAGCGGCACGGTGCTGTTTACGGAAAAGGCCGGGGGCGATTTGGGCGAGCTGTTCCGGCCCGGGGAAGATTTTGCCTGGTTCGAGCCCGAGGAGGTCCTCTCCGCGGCCGAATATTGGCTGGCCGACGAGGCCCGCCTGCGCAAGATGGCCGGCCGGGCCCTGGAAAAAGTGATCGGCGCCCACGACATCGGCCACCGGGCCGACACGGTGCTGAAAGCGGCCGCCACCCTTAATCTTACACGCGGCGCCCACGGGGCCGAGGCCTGGGACCTCACCGGCCGCACCCTGTTCCTCACGGCCCTGCGCTGGCCGGGCGAGGGCGGCAAGGACCGCATCCTCCGGGCCGAGCGGCTGTTTCTGAACGCGGCCGAGGAAGGGCGCCTCTCCCCGGAAGGCAAATTCATGCTCGGCCACATCGGCCGCCTGAAGGGCGAGCCGGACAACGCCCTGCGCTGGCTGAACCGCTCCTGGGACGAGGGCTTTCTCCGGGCCGCCCTGGGCCTGGGCATGCTGGCCATGAACGTGGGCCGGCCCGACGAGGCCGCCCGCTGGTTCGGCGCCTTCACGGGCCTCGCGGGCGAGTTCCCGGCCATGAGCGCGGGGAACCTTCACTTCGAGGCCGTGCTGCCCATCGCCGCCAGGCTCATGGACATGGGCGAGCACATCACCCCGGGCTTCAACCTCCTGCCCCACGACCCGGCTTTGTGGACGGCCTTCGAGTTCTACCTTTCGGCCCACCAGGGCCGGCCGTCGAATCTGGAAGCGGGCCGGGCCCTCAGCGGCTTATTGCTGAACTGCGGCGCGCCGGCCGAGGCCATGGACGTGGCTTCCGCCACCTTGCAGCATCATCCCGAGGACGAGTTCCTGAGCCAGGTCTACAGCCAGGGCGCCCGGGCCTCCTATCTCACCCTGAATTGACGGGAGCGGATCATAATGACCATGGAACACCAGTTGAGTTTCGACCTGGCCCGGCGCTTTCAGGCGGCCGGGCGCGGCCCGCGGATCGTCGACGGCCCGGGCGGCCCCGGCCTGGTCTACGACCAGATCCCCATCCACAGTGAAACCGATCCCGACGGCGAAGCGAACGCCTGGATCGACGAATCCCCCCGCGACCGGGCCGACCGCGAGCCGGGCCTGGCCCTGGTCTTCGGCCTCGGCCTGGGCTATCACCTGCGGGCCCTGCGGCGGCGTTTCCCGGGCATCCGTCTGGTGGTCTTCGAACCGTTGCCGGACATGAAGGGGCTCTTCGACCAGCACGGCGTTATGAAGGCGGGATCGGGCGAGGCCCCCCTGGTCATCACCGAATGGCGGGAATACGAGACCGCCGTGGGCCGGGAATTGGTCTACGGTAACCGTTCCGGGGTCATCGTGGTGGCGCCGGAAGGCTATCGCCTGGTGCGGCCCGAGGCCTTCGGCGCCTTCAACCAGTATACCCGGCAGGAAATCGTCCGCCGGGCGGTCATCGAGCGCACCCGGGAAAGCACCGACGGCCGCTTTCTGGATCACCTGGCGGCCAATGCCGGGCATTTTCCCGAAATGCCGGACCTGATGATCCTCAAGGGCCGGCTCCCGGCCCGGCCGGCTTTCATCGTCGGTTCCGGCCCCAGCCTGGACCGGAACGCCGAGGAACTGCGGCGAGTGGGGGACAAGGGGCTGATCCTGGCCTCGTCGTCGGCCTTGAAGCCTCTGCTGGCCAAAGGCGTGCGGCCGGACGCGGTTTTGGTGCTGGAGTCCGAGGACACCAGCGACTACCTGCGCCTCACTCCCGAAGAACAGGAATTTTTAGGCCAGGGCACGGTGCTGGCCCTGTCCTCCAGCTGCCACCCGGCCCACTTTGACGTGCCGGGCTTCCAACCGGCCGTTTTCCATCTCACGGCCGGCGAGGCCCAGACTTTTTCCAACGGCGTGTTCCTGCCGCAGGGCGGCAACAGCGGCACGGCCGCCTTTGCCCTGGCCTTTGCCTGGGGGCTGGCCCCGCTGGTGCTGGTGGCCCAGGACCAGGCTTACGGCCAGGGCCGCCTCCACGCTTCGGGCACGCCCGGCGAGGTCCACGAAACCGATCCCGGGTCCATCACGGTCCGGGGGGTGGGCGATTCCATCGTCGAGACCAACACGGGGCTCCTGGCCTCCCTCACCTGGTACGCCGAAGCGGCCAAGACCATCGCCACCCAGACCTCCCCGCCGCCCCTGTACAACGCCTCGGCCGGCGGAGCCCGGATTCCCGGTTTCACGGAAATCCCCCTGGCCACGGTGGTGGCTTCCCTGGCCCCGGTGAACGGCCGCCTGGATCTGGCCGCCGTCCTCCCCCGGCTGCCGCGAGGTTCCCGCAAGGAAATGCAAGGCGACGTGGCCCAACTGGCCGGGGTGGTGGGCGCGCTCCGCCGCCTGGCGCGTATGGACTGCAAGAAGGCTTACGAGGAAATCAAGGGTATCGGCCAGGTCAGCAAATTCCTGGCCCAGATCATGGCCGAGGCCCTGGTGGCCGGCGGCCGCGACGAACTGATGAAGGCCCTCGACCGGGCTGACGGCCTGATGACCGTCATGCAGACCAACCTGAACGAAAACGCCTGAGAACGGAGACCGCCGCCGTGAGCGCCGCCGATCGACAAGCCACCCTGGGTCTGGCCATGATCATGAAGAACGAGGCCGTGAACCTCGGCCGGAGTCTGGCCCTGGCCGCGCCCCACGTCGACGAGATGGTGGTGGTGGATACGGGCTCCGTGGATCAGAGCCGCGACCTGGCCCGGGCCCTGGGGGCCCGGGTGCTGGACTTCCAATGGATCGGCGACTTCTCGGCGGCCCGCAACTTCGGCCTGGCCCGGGCCACCACGGATTTTATCTTTTGGCTCGATGCCGATAACGCGGTCACGCCCGAGGGGCTGGCCGAGTTCCGGCGCCGCCTGAACAGCGAAAGGGATAAGGGCGGGAACCTGGTCCTGTGGGCCACGGAAGTGGTGGTGCCGCAGGGGGACCGCCTGTGGCAGAAGCGGGTGTTCCCCAACCGGCCGGGCGAGGTGCGCTTCGAGGGCCGGGTGCACGAGCAACTGGTCCACCCGGCCCACTGGGCGGCCGTGGCCACCGGGGTGGAGATCAGCCACTGGGGCTATGCCGAGGCGCTCTCGGCCCGGCGCAAGGGCGAGCGCAACCTGGAACTTCTGCTCAACTGCCCCGAGACCCGGGCCGGCGAATTTTACTGGCTTTACCAGACCGGCCGCACCCTGGCCAACCTCCGCCGGTACGAGGAAGCCGCCCAGTGGCTGACCCGGGCGGCCAAAGCGGGCGCCGACAACCGGCCCCTCCGGGGCCATGCCCTGATTCTGCTCTCCCAGGCCCAGAGCCGCCTGGGCCGCCACGACGAAGCCGAAAAGACGGCCCGCGCCCTGGTGGCCGAGGAGCCCGGCTACGGCCCGGCCCACTATCATCTGGGCCGCCTCTTGTATGACGCCGGCCGGCTGGCCGAGGCCGGGGAATATCTGGAATCGGCTCTCATCCTGGGCACGGGCGACCGGGTCTGGGGGGCCGACCAGGAGTCCTGCAATTTCAAGGCGGCTTTTCTGCTGGGCCGCGCCTGGGCGGCCGACGGCCGGCCCGCTTCGGCCCGCCAGGCCTTCACCCTGGCCTGGGACCTGGACCCCAAAAGCCCGGAGCCGCCCTTCGCCCTGGCCGAAGTGGCCCTGGCCGAGGGCGACGACCAGACCGCCCGGCGCTGCCTGGAACGGGTGCTGCAACTGGCCCCCGAACACCGCCGGGGCCGGAATCTCTACGCCCGTTTGGACACCGGAGGAGCGGCCCATGCCTGACCGTAAAAAAATCGGATTCTACACCGCCGGCATCCCCTTCTGCGGCGACTCCCTGGAGCGGGGCGGAGGCCTGGGCGGCAGCGAGACCGCCTTCATCCAGATCACCCGGGCCCTGGCCCGGCGCGGCCACGAGGTCACGGCCTTCAATTCCTGCGAATCGGCCGGGGAGTACGAGGGCGTCCGCTATATCCCCTTCGCCGCCTCGCTTCCCATCCTGGCCCGGGAGCGGTTCGATATTTTCGTGGTCAGCCGATATGCGTCGTTTTTCACGCTCCCCGTGGCCGCCGGCCTGAAAGTCCTGTGGAACCATGACACCCTCGACAACCCCCGGGAACTGCGGCTCATACACGACGAGATCGACCTCTTTCTGGTCCTCTCCAATTTTCACAAGGACAATTTCCTCATCCGCCTCCCCCAGCTTGACGACCGCCTGGTGGTCACCCGCAACGGCCTGGATTTCGACCTCCTCGACCAGGCCGCGGCCGGGGTGGAGGCGGACCCCAACAAACTCATCTACGCCTCGCGGCCCGAGCGGGGCCTCAAGACTCTCTTGGAATCCGTCTGGCCCCGCCTCCACCGTTGGAACCCGGACCTCAGGCTCTACGTCTGCGGCTACCAGATCAAGCTCGACCATCTGCCTCCGCGCCTGGAGGAACTGTATCGCCAGGTCAACGTGCTCCTGGAATGCACCCCCGGCGTGGTGGTCCTGGGCGGCCTGGGCAAGCGCGAATATTACCGCCACCTGGCCGGCTCGGCCATGATGGTCTACCCTTCCATCTTTCCCGAGGTCAGCTGCATCGCCGCCCTTGAGGCCCAGGCCCTGGGTGTGCCCATCCTGACCTCCGACGCCTACGCCCTCTCCGAAACCGTGGTGGCCGCGCCCATGAAGGTGGGCGGCCGGCCCGGCTCGGCCGAATATGTGGACAACTACGTGGAACGGGCCATCCACCTCCTCGCCAACCGTCCGGAACTGGACCGCCTGGGACGCGAATCCCGCGAAACCATCCGCTCCCGCTACTCCTGGGACCTGGTGGCCGCCGAATGGGACCGCCTCTTCGACCTCAACCTCCGGGCCAAAAACCTCCACGGCCTTTGGCTGGAAACCGGCGTTGAGGAAAATGCCGGACTGCATTGAACGGTATAAGGAAAAGAGAAAACCGTGTCGTCACTGCCAGCTTTTGATACCAACACCTTCGATACGCCCGCCGTTTCCGGCGAAGAGCCTGAATGGGCGGGCCTGCGCTTTGAGGGCGATCGGGTGACGGCGGCCGGCGGCGGGGTGGCTTCGCTGGAGCTTGGCCCAAAAGGGTTTTATGGGCTCAGCCATGCAGAGGGCAGTCGCCTGGTGCGCCTGGCCAGCGCCATGGACCCGGCCGCCGAGGACCGGGCCCTGGTGGAACGGTTCGCTCCGGACCCGGAACGCGGCGTGCTCTGTGTGGGGCTGGGCCTGGGCTGTCACCTGGAGGAACTGGCCCGCCGCCTGGCGCCCGAGGCGCCGTTGTGGGTGCTGGAATCCCGGCCGGAACTGGCCGGCTGCGCCCTGGCGCACCGCGACCTGTCCGCGCTGTTTACGCGGCCCGGGTTCCGCCTTTTTATCGGCCCCTTCACCGAACGCCCCTGGGGCGACGAGACGCCGCCGCCGCAAGTCTTGTGGCGGCCGAGCACGGCCCGCCATTTCGCCGCCGAATATCCGGGCGTCCCGGTTCCGGCCCGGCCGGCGGCCCGGCCCCGCCTGGCCCGGCGTCTGCTCGTTTTTCAGAGCGGCTATTTTCTTGACCGCGAACTGGCCAACGCGGCCCGGGAGCTGGGCCTGGAAACGGCGGCCTGGCGTTTTGAGCGCGGGCTGGAAGCCGACGGCGACAATTTCCGGGACCTCCTGGGCCTCATCAAAAATTTCCGGCCCGAACTGGTCTTGACCGTCAATCACCTCGGCTTTGACGCCGAAGGGATTATGGACGATCTCTTCACCCGGCTGAAACTGCCCGTGGCCTCCTGGTTCGTCGACAGCCCGGCCTTCATCCTGGGGGACAACCGGCCCAGCCCCTACGTCGCGGCCTTCAGCTGGGACCGCGACTACCTGCCGTTCCTGCGCGGGCGCGGTTTCGCCCGGGTGCGCCATCTGCCCCTGGCCACGGACGAGTCCTTTTTCCATCCCCGGTCCGCGCCCCTGACTCCGGCCCACACCCTGGCTTTTGTGGGCGACAGTTTGACCGCGGCCACGGACAAGGCTTTGGGAAAACTCGGCCTGGACCCGGCCGAGGCCCGCGTGCCCGAAATTCTGGCCGCTGCCGACCGTCTGGCCGGGGAGTTCCTGGGCCGCCCCGACCTCTGGCCCGCGTCCGAAACCTTGACGGACCTGGCCGGCCTGGCGAATACTCCGGCCGAAAAGCTCCTGGACCTGGCCGCCCTGGTCACCTGGCGCGCCAGCCGGCTCAAGCGCCTGGAAGTGTTGCGGGCGCTGCCCTGGCCGCGCCTGACCGTGGCCGGGGACCGGCATTGGGGGCCGCTCTTGGGTCTGGACGCCGGCCGTCTGATCCCGGCCCTGGATTATTACACCGAACTGGCCCCCTTCTACCAGGCCAGCCGGGTCAACCTCAACATCACCAGCGCCCAGATGAAGACCGGCCTCAACCAGCGGGTTTTCGACGTGCCGGCCGCCGGCGCCTTTCTGCTCACCGACCACCAGGAACAGTTGGCCGACCTCTTCGAGCCCGGCCGCGAAGTCGTCACCTATCGCGACCCGGCCGAGGCCCGCCACCTGGCCCTGTGGTACGCCGACCGCCCCGAGGCCCGGGAGAGCGTCATCCGGGCGGCCGGGCGGCGCATCCATAACGAACACCTTTACCGGCACCGGTTGGCCGCGCTTTTGGCGGCCATGGAGTGAACACCGTGTCCGAACGCGTCCTCGTCATCCAGATGGCCAAGCTGGGGGATTTCATCCAGTCCACCCCTCTTTTGGCCAATGTGCGGCGGCTCCGGCCCGGGGCCGCAGTGCACCTGGCCGCCGAGCAGCCGGCCGTATTGGCGGCCGCCCGCCTTTCGCCGTTGGTGGACGCGGTTTGGCCGGCGGGGGAGGGCGAGGGCGCGGTTCCGTCCGGGCTTTTTGACGCGGTCTTGGTCTTGAACAGCCACTCCCGCGCGGCCGCCCTGGCTGGACGGGTCGAGGCCAAGCATTACTATGGCCCCCGCCTGGAGGACGGCCGCCTGCGCTTCACCCCGGCCCAGGATTTTCTCATGGCCCTCATGGCCGCCGACCGTCCGTCCGGCCGTTTCAACCTGGTGGATGTCTGGGCCTCTCTCATCCCCGGCGCCGGCCCGGCCCCGCTGGTCTGGCCCACGGTGCGGCCCGGGGCGACGCCGGCCGCGCCGGGCTTCACCGTCGGTCTGCAACTGGGCTCCCGCAACCATCTGCGGCGCTGGCCCGTGGAGGATTTCGTCCGCCTGGTCGAGGAACTGGAGCGGCTGGACGTCGCCGTGACTCCGGTCCTCCTGGGCGCGGCCGAGGAGCGGGCTCTGGGCGCCCGCTTCACCCGGCTGCGGGGCGAAGGCCGCCCCCTGGTCAATCTGATGGGGGCCACGGATCTGGAACAGCTGGGCGCGGTCGCGGCCGGACTGGACCTTCTGATTACGCCCGATACCGGGGTGATGCATCTGGCCTCGGCCGTGGGCACACCCGTGCTGGCCCTGTTTTTCGGTCCGGCCTACGGCCCCGAGACCGGTCCCTACGGCCCCGGGCATTTGATTTACCAGGCTTTGGCCGAGTGCGCCCCCTGCCGGGAGGCCGCCGAATGCCGCCGTCGCCAGTGCCTGGAACGGCCCGACCCGGGCCTGGCCGCCCGTCTGGCCGCGCGCCTTTTGGGGGGCCGGGCCGATGACGGCCGGCCCCTGGATGGGCCGGCCGGGCATCGCGTTTGGCGCACCACGCTCGACGAATTCGGCCAGACCCTCCGGCCCCTCGGCCGCCCGCCCCTGGCCGCCGGCGAGGTCCAGGCCCTTTTGGCCACCGAAGCCGGGCGGGCCGTGCTCCGGCCCGGCTACACGCCCGACGCGGCCCGGGTGGCCGGATGGTTCGCGGACTACGCGCCGCCGACGCGGCCCCTGGCCGCGGACGGCCGTTTTTTTCGCGCCTTGGCCGAAAACGGTTTTCCGCAAAACTCCGAGGCCGCCGGCCGTTTTCAGGCCGCCGCGACTGGCCTGGCCGCCGAGCTTGGCCTTGAAATTGCTTGACTTGAGGCATAGGTAGAAATTGCCTCAATTTCCCATTTGATGGAGGCCCATATGAACACCCTGACCGTTGACGGCAACACCCTGACCGCCCGCGACATCGCCGGCGCCAATCTGGAGGAAATCCTCATCACCCTGCTGGAGCATCCGGTGGTCACCAGCCGGGTCATCACCCAGGTGCTGGTCAACGGCTCCCACTACAGCGAAGAGGTGCCCCACGCCGCCCTGGAAGTGAAGCGCGGTCAGATAGACACTCTGGAGCTGGTCACCAACTCCGCCGAGGACCTCTGCCTCCACTTTCTGGAAAACGGCCGCTTCTTCGTCGATTCCCTGCGCCTGGCCCTGCCGAAGATCGTCGACGAGTTCCGCCTGGGCGACGAGGTGGAGGCCAACGAGCATTTCCTGAGTTTCCTGGAATCCCTGCACCTGCTGTTGAGCATGCTCAAACAGGCCAAGCAGGCCATGGGCCTGGGCGACGAGATCGTCGTCGACGGCCGGGATTCCCTGAATAGCTATCTCGAAAAACTCGGCGCCACCCTGACCACCCTCATTTCGCTTCAGGAACAGTCGGACTGGATTTACCTGGCGGATGTGCTCGAATACGAACTGGACAATGCCCTGGTCGACCTCATCGATCTGTTGCCCAAGTTGAAAAACGCCGGCCACTGACCGCGGCGGGGGAGGCGTTTGATGTCCACCGTTTCGACCGATTTCAACCCCGCCGTCGGCCCCGTCGCCGGCGGGGCCCTGGCGGAACTTCTGGAGAGCTGCTCGCGGTGCCTGGATCTGAGCCGGGAATACGTCCGGTCCACGGTCGGCCCCGAGTCCGACGCGCCGGAAGACGACCATCGCCTGGACGTGGACCTGGATTCGCTGGAAAATTTTCTGGCCGCCCGGGCCGATCTCTTCGCCGTGGTCGAGGGCAGTCTCGACACCCTGACCTCGGCCGCCGGGCCGCCGGCCGACGACCCCGAACGGCGGGCCGTGACCGGTCGGGTGCGGGCCGTTCTGGAAGAGCTGACCGAAGTGGAGAGCCAGCTTTCCGCCTTTTTGGGCGACCGCCTGGTCCGGATGCGCGACACCATTGCCCAGATGACCAGAGTCCAGCCGGTATTCAAGCGATATAGCCATCTGGGGTCCAACCTCCATTCCGGCAACGTCACCCGGCGCGAGTGAAAAACCGGCGCCGGGGTGGTTTTCGCATGACTCTGGCCGCCGGGGCGTTAAATTATCTATTGACGCCCCGGCGTCGTTTATGGTATTAACCGTAAATGGTTCAGCGTCGGGGTTTGTCCGGCGCCGGGACGTCTTTGAAAAAGACTTTTCGGGGCGATGTAGCTCAGTTGGTTAGAGCATGCGGCTCATATCCGCAGTGTCCGGGGTTCAAGTCCCTGCATCGCCACCATAAATTTTACAGTATCGCGGCCTAGAGCGTTTTACAATTTATCTGTCTTTAATAAATTGTAAAACATCCAGACATCCGGGCGCTTTTCATTTTATGCCCATATCCTTTCAGAAAAGCGCTCTAGCGCCGGTGCATTCCACTCCCGCCCTGGCGGGAGTTTCTATTTGTAAGGGTTACCATCGTGGCTACTGCGAAAAAAAAGAATGAGCGGATCGATCTGAAGAAGCTGGCCGATCAGTTGGCCGTCAAGCCCCGGCTCGTCTGGGACGAGCTGGATCAGGCCTCTCTGGCCGAGGCCCAGGCCGTTGGCCGCCGCTATATCGACTTCCTGAACCGGGCCAAGAC
This sequence comes from Candidatus Adiutrix sp., assembly GCA_031549025.1. Lineage (GTDB taxonomy): Bacteria > Desulfobacterota > Desulfarculia > Adiutricales > Adiutricaceae > Adiutrix. The sequence goes on from JAVBQN010000060.1 coordinate 38,070, forward strand.
CGAGCGGGCCGTGGTCCGCGCCGTGACCGAGACCTTGTCGGCGCGCGGCTTTGTCGATCTGGGGAAGAAGCCGGGGAAGGCTTCCAAGGGCGGCTGGCTGACCCACCAGGGGAAGCTTGCGGGCGTGTTCGTGCCCGGGAAGAAAAGCCCGGCCGAGGGCTTCAACCTCATCGTGGCCCACGGCGACAGTCCCCGGCTGGATTTGAAGCCCAAGTGTGTCTATGAGGAGACCGCGCCCGGCTTCGGCATGCTGCGCACCAATCTCTATGGGGGGCTGAAGAAGTATCAGTGGCTCTCCCGGCCGCTGGCCCTGTGGGGCTTCTGCGCCCTGAAGGACGGCCGTACCGTGGACATCGTCTTCGGCGAGGACCCGTCGGATCCGGTTCTGACCGTGCCCGACCTGCTCCCGCACCTGGACCGCAAGGTCCAGCGCGACAAGAAGATCGGCGAGGCCATCGTGGCCGACAAGATGAACATCGTGGCCACGTCCATCCCCTTGGGCGCGCCCGAGGACAAGGACCGCCTGAAACTTGCCGTCCTCAAGATCCTTAACGACCGTTGGGGGTTGGTGGAAGAGGACCTCATATCCTCGGAGCTGGAGATCGTCCCGGCCGGGCCGGCCCGGGAGGTGGGCCTGGACGGCTCGCTCATCGGCGGCTACGGCCAGGACGACCGGCTGCCCGTGTTCGCCGCGCTCGAGGCCCTGAACCTGGCGCCCAAGCCGGAGCGCCCGAGCCTGGTCATCGTCTACGACCGTGAAGAGATCGGCAGTTACGGCGCGGCCGGGGCTTCCGGGAACTTCGTCGAGCACCTGGCCGCCCGGGCCTTCGAGGCCGCGGGGCTCGAGCCCCGCTGGGCCGCGGTCAACCGGGCCCTGATGCGTACCCGGGCTCTGTCAGCCGACGTGGAGGCGGGCATCGACCCCGATTATAAAGAAGTGCACGAGGAACTGAATTCGGGTCACGTGGGGCGCGGCCCCTGCCTGGTGCGCTACACCGGCGGGGCCGGCAAATACGGGGCTTCCGAGGCCGGGGCCGAATACATGGCCCGGGTGCGGGCGGCCTTCGACCAGGCGGGGGTGGTGTGGCAGAGCTCCATCATCGGGAAGCAAGAGGAGGGCGGCGGCGGCACCGTGGCCCTCTACCTCGCCGCCTACGGCATGGATATCGTCGACTGCGGGCCCCCGCTTCTGGCCATGCATTCCCCCTTTGAATTGTCTTCCAAAGCTGATGTGCTGATGACCGGGCGGGCCTACGCCGCCTTTTTAAACATGCGTTAATTGCATTCCGCGAGGAGGTTATGTGATGAGACTTGCGACTATTATCGGACTGGTGCTGACGTTTTTGCTGGCCTCGCCCTTGATGGCCGCCGACCAGGAGCCGGTCAAGATCGGCGTCATGGCTCCGGTCACCGGCCAGTGGGCTTCCGAAGGCCAGGACATGGTCAACATCGTCAAGCTCCTCGCCGAGGATCTCAATAAGGCCGGCGGCCGCGAAATCATCATCGAAGTCGGCGACGACGGCGGCGACCCCAAAACCGCCGCCCTGGCCGCCCAGCGCCTGGTCAGCCAGGGCGTGGTCGCGGTCATCGGCACCTACGGCTCGGCCATCACCGAGGCCAGCCAGGAAATCTACGCCGACGACGACGTCCTCCAGATCGCCACCGGTTCCACGGCCGTGCGTTTGACCGAAAAGAAACTCCCCCTCTTTTTCCGCACCTGCCCCCGGGACGACGACCAGGGCCGGGTGCTGGCCAAGCACGTGGAAGCCTTGAATTTCAAGAAGGTGGCCCTGGTCCACGACAACTCCTCCTATGCCAAGGGGCTGGCCGACGAAGTGAAGGCCCTCTTTGAAAAGAGCGGCATCGCCATCGTGTTCAATGACGCCATCACCCCCGGCGACCGCGACTACACCACCACCCTCACCAAGATCAAAACCGTGGAGCCGGACATCATCGTCTTCACCGGCTACTATCCCGAAGCGGGCCTTTTGCTGCGCCAGAAGCGGGAAATGAGCTGGGACGTGGCCATGATCGGCGGCGACGCCACCAACAACCTGGCCCTGGTGGATATCGCCGGGAAGGATGCGGCCAAGGGCTATTACTTCATCAGCCCTCCGGGCCCCAGCGACCTGACCGACGAGATGAGCCAAAAATTCATGGCCGAATATAAGAGCCGCTACAACTCGATCCCGTCCTCGGTGTGGTCGGTCATGGCCGGCGACGCCTTCCAGGTGCTGGCCCAGGCGATCGCCAAGGTGGACGACCCCACGAGCGCCAATCTGGCCGCGTATCTCCATAAGGACCTCAAGGACTTCGTGGGCTTCACCGGCCCCATCGCCTTTGACGACAAGGGCGACCGCGTGGGCGACGTCTACCGCCTGTATGAGGTGAACGGCGACGGGGCCTTTGTGCTCGTTCCGTAAGTCCCGCGCATGGAGTTCTTCGTTCAGCAATTGACCAACGGCCTGGCGGTGGGGGGGATATACGCCCTCATCGCCCTGGGCTACACCATGGTCTACGGCGTGTTGAAGCTCATCAACTTCGCCCACGGGGACCTTTTCACCCTGGGCGCGTATTTGGGCTTCACCGTCCTGGTGTCCTTCGGCCTCTCGGGCCAGATCGGGGTGGGGGCGGCGCTTCTGGTGTGCGTGCTGCTGGTGATGGGCCTGTCGGCCCTGGCCGGGCACATCCTGGAGCGGGCCGCCTACCGTCCCTTGCGCAAGAGCGGGCGCCTGTCGGCCGTGGTCTCGGCCCTGGGGGCCAGCATTTTCCTGCAAAACGCCATCATGCTGGTGTGGGGCGCCCGGGACCTGGCCTACCCGGCCGACCTCCTCCCCCGGCTGATGATCTCCATCGCCGGCCAGCCCGTGCCGCTGATCCGGGTGGTGGTCTTCGTCTCCAGCATCGTGGTCATGGTCGGGCTCTACGCCTTCATCCACCGCACCCGCATCGGGACGGCCATCCGGGCCTCGGCCATCGACCAGGGCGCGGCCAAACTCATGGGCATCGACGTGCGCCACGTCATCGCCATCGTCTTCATGATCGGCCCGGCCTTAGGCGGCCTGGCCGGGGTCATGGTGGGCCTCTGCTACGGCCAGATCACCTTTTCCATGGGCCAGCTCTACGGCCTGAAAGCCTTCACCGCGGCCATCATCGGCGGCATCGGCAACATTCCCGGGGCCATGCTCGGGGGAATTCTCCTGGGGCTCATCGAGGCCTTCGGCGCGGCCTACGTGTCCGTGGCCTGGAAGGACGCCATCACCTTTTTCGTCCTGATCCTGATCCTGGTGGTCCGGCCCACGGGCATCCTCCCCGAACGGGTGGCGGAGAAGCTGTGATGGCCGAAGCCCGGCATACGGCGAACGCCCCGGAAGCCAAGGGCCGGGGAGTCATTGTTCTTCAAGCCTTGGGGGTGCTTCTTTTTTTCGCGCTGCCCGGGTTCGGGCTGGACCCGTATTGGCTGGGGGTTTTGAACCAGGTGGGGCTGTATGCGCTCCTGGCCTTGTCCCTCAACATCATCCTCGGCCACGCGGGCATGTTCCACATGGGCCACGCCGCGTTTTTCGCGGTGGGGGCCTACACCACGGCCATCCTCAATACGGTCCACGGCTGGCCCATCCTGGCCACGCTCCCGGTGGCCGGCCTGGCCGCCGGCCTCTTCGCCCTTTTGGTGGCCGCGCCCATCATCCACCTGCGGGGGGATTACCTGTTGGTGGTGACCATCGGCATCGTGGAGATCGTACGCATCGCCCTGGTCAACAACCTCTTCGGCCTAACGGGCGGGTCCAACGGCATTTTCGGCATCGCCCGGCCCGTCCTTTTCGGGATGAAGCTCACCAAGCCCTGGCAGTTCTTCTACCTCATCTGGGGCTTCACGGCCGTGTCCATGCTCCTCTTCCACTGGCTGGAGAATTCCCGCTTCGGCCGGGCTCTCAATTTCATCCGCGAAGATCCCGTGGCCGCCGAGGGCGTGGGCGTGAACACCACCCACTATAAGCTCATGGCCTTCGTCATCGGCGCGGTCTGGGCCGGCTTCGTGGGGACCCTGTACGCCAGCCAGATGCGCACCATTTCTCCGGGCTCGTTCAACTTCTGGGAATCGGTGGTGCTTTTCACCATTGTCATCCTGGGCGGAAGCGGCAACCAGAAAGGGGTCCTCCTGGGCGCCTTCCTGGTGGTGGGCCTGCCCGAACTCCTCCGCGAACTGAAGGACAGCCGGCTTCTCTTCTTCGGCGCGGCGTTGGTGCTGATGATGATCTTCCGGCCCCAGGGCCTGTTGCCGCCCAAGGGCCGCACCTACCGTCTGCCCTTGTCGCCGGCGCGCGACGGGGCCGGGGCGGAGCCGGGGCGGGCGGCCGACGCATCATGATTCTCCTGTCCCTGAACAACCTGACCAAGAGCTTCGGCGGGCTGGTGGCCGTGGCCGGGGTCTCCTTCGAGGTGGAGCGCGGCGACGTCATGGGCCTCATCGGCCCCAACGGCGCGGGCAAGACCACGGTCTTCAACCTCATCACCGGGGCCACCCGGCCCGACGACGGCCACATCTTCTTCGCCGGCCACGAGATTCAGCGCCTCAAGCCGCACCGCATCGTGTCCCTGGGCCTGGCCCGCACCTTCCAGACCATCCGCCTGTTCCCCAAGCTTTCGGTGCTGGAGAACGTCCTCTCCGGCAGCCACTGCCGGATGAAATCCCCGTTCATCTCCTCGCTTCTGCGCCTCCCGGCCCAGCGGCGGGAGGAAAAGGCCGCCCTGGTCGCGGCCCGGGAGGAACTGGAATTCGTGGGGTTGGCCGACCTGTGGCGGAATGAGGCCGGGAGCCTGTCCTACGGCGACCAGCGGCGCCTGGAAATCGCCCGGGCCCTGGCCACCGAGCCCAAGCTCATCGTCCTGGACGAACCGGCCGGGGGCATGAACGACCAGGAGACCTTCGAACTGCGCGACCTGGTGGCCCGCATCAAGGCCCGGGACATCACCGTCATCCTCATCGAGCACGACATGGGCTTCGTCATGAAGGTCTGCAACAGGATCGTGGTCATGGAGAACGGGGCCCTCATCGCCCAGGGGCCGCCCGAAGTGATCCAGAAAAATCCCAAGGTCATCGAGGCCTACCTGGGGGTGGACGACTGATGACCGGCGGGGAAATAATGCTGGAGTTGAAAAACCTGAAGGTCAAGTACGGCCAGGTGGAGGCCCTCCACGGCCTGAATCTGGCCGTGCGCGAGGGCGAACTGGTGACCATCCTGGGGGCCAACGGGGCCGGAAAGAGCACCACCCTCATGGCCGTCAGCGGCCTGGTCGCGCCCTCCGAAGGGGAAATTCACTTTTGCGGCCAGCGTATCGACACCTTGCGCAGCCACCAGGTGGTGCCCCTGGGCATCACCCAGTCGCCCGAGGGGCGCCGCGTCTTCGGGCCCCTGACCGTGGCCGAGAACCTGGGCCTGGGCGCTTTTACCAAGACCGACCGCCCGGCCATTGCCAAACGGCTGGAATGGATTTATGAACTATTCCCCCGGCTTTTCGAGCGCCAGACCCAGATGGCCGGCACCCTTTCGGGCGGCGAGCAGCAGATGCTGGCCATTGGCCGGGCCCTGATGGCCGAGCCGCGCCTGCTCCTTTTGGACGAGCCCAGCCTGGGCCTGGCCCCGCTCCTGGTGAAATCCATTTTCCAGACCATCCGGGCCATCAACCAGGCCGGGGTGACCGTCATCCTGGTGGAGCAGAACGCCCGGGCGGCCCTGAAACTGGCCGACCGGGCGTACGTCATGGAAGTGGGCCGGCTGGTGCTGGAAGGCCCGGCCGCCCAGTTGCTGCACGATCCCCAGGTGCAGAGTACATATTTGGGCGGTTTCGAAGCGAACTGAGGGGGCTATGCGCGCGATTATTGTGCTTCCGGTCCTGCTTCTGATATCGGGTCTCTGGTGTGCGCCGGCCGAGGCCCAGACGGCCCAGGGCGCGGAAGGCCCGGCCGCGGCCGGCCTGAATCGCACCTTTTCGTTCGGCGATCGCTGGGCCATGTACGGCGCGCCGCAGGCCGGCCGCCTCAGCCACGATGATTTTCAGGCCCTGGTGCGCCAGGTTCGGGACACCCGCTTCGAGGCCCTGGTGACCCAGGTGGTGGTCATCGTCCGGGGCGGCGATGTGGACGCCACCCTCGGCCTCATTGAAAAGCGGCGCTATAAAACCACCAGCCTCATCGTGGGTGAAAGCGGGGTCACCACCTACGACGTCTGGCACGCGGTGGGCTATCCCACCGATCCGGAACGCATCCTTCTGGACTGCCTGGACAACATTCTGGCCGCCGAGGAGCGCTACCGCGACCTGCCCGTGACGTTCACCGGTCAGGTCAAACGGGTGGCCCGGGACGCCCAGGGCGAGCTGTTCGTGGAATTTCTGATCGGCTCCCGCCATCCGGAATCCACCCTGGCCTGCTACCCGTGGTCCGGGGCCGGCCAGCGGGTGGACCTGCGCGCCCTGAAAAGCGGGGACAAGCTGAAAGCCAGCGGCCAGTTCGCCGCCTTTGAGGACGGGAACCTGAAGATGAAGGGCTGCCTTTTCAGCCGCTGACACCGCTGAAAAACCGTCAGGGCGGCCAAGCCGACAAAATCAAAAAGAGCCGGCGGCAGCCGGCTCTTTTTGATTCGTTCAGTCGAAGTATTTGTCGCGGTAAATGTTGACGTAAAAGCCGGCATCGCCCCAGCTTTGCCCGTTGCTCTGATAGCGGCATTGCTGTTCGGTTTTCGCCCAGGCGATGACTCCTCCCTCGCCGTTCAGCCCCCGGTAGCATTTGGGATGATACCGGGAAACCTCACCCGTCGTGGTTTCCGCCGCGTCGCCGGATTTCGGGGCGGGTCGGTTGTACTGAAAGTCCTCGGCCGAAGCCGGGGTGGGGGCGAGCCCGAGCCCCCCGCCCAGAAGCGCCAAAGAGGCCGCCATAAACGCGGCCGCGCGATAGTACCGCATGGCTTTTCTCCTTCCCAAAGAGTCAGGACCGGTTCGCACGGTGGCCCTTATACAAACATAACACCGGCGGCCGGCCATGGCAAGGGGACGCCGGGCCGGATCGTTCCCGCCATCGGCCGCCGAATCCGCCAAATTGACAGGGACCGGGAAATGAGCTATATTTAATACGGCGGTTACGAAAATCGCCGGGCGTTTGGTCGTTGCAGCCAAATACAGGTCACGAAGGCCGCGTTTCGCGAAAGGCGAGATGCGGCTTTTTATATGGAGTTTCCGATGCATATTTCCGAAGGCGTACTCTCCGCCCCCGTGCTCTTGGGCGGCGCGGCCCTGGCCTTGGGGGGGCTGGCCCTGGGCCTTCGCCGGATCGGCACCGAGGACATCCCCAAGGCGTCCATCCTGGCGGCGGTGTTTTTCACGGCCTCCCTGATCCACGTGAATGTGGGCTTCTCGTCCACCCATCTGGTGTTGAGCGGGATCATCGGTTTGCTCATGGGCTGGGCCGCCTTTCCGATAGTCTTCATCGGGCTCCTCTTGCAGGGGCTCCTGTTCCAGTTCGGCGGCCTGACCACTTTGGGGGTCAACACCTTCAACATCGCCGCGCCGGCCGCCCTGTTGGGCGTTCTCCTGCGGCCAGGCCTCGTCAGCGGGCGGAAATCCGTGTCCTCGATCTGCGCCCTGGCCTGCGGGGGCGGCTCGATTCTTTTATCGAGCGTGCTGGTGGCTTTCAGCCTGTACCTCAGCGGCGAACAGTTCACCGTGGCCGCCTACGCCCTGGTGGCGGCGAATCTCCCCATCGCCGCCGCCGAAGCCGTGATCACTCTGTTCTGCCTTCAGTTCATCCTGAAAGTGCGGCCCAGGCTGCTGCAAGGCCGGGTCCTGGCCGGGCCGGAAAAGAGAAACGTATGAGCTGTCACCAGAATATTGGCCGTTCCGTCATCCACCGGCTGGATCCCCGGCTGAAAATTGTGGCCGCCCTGGCCTGGTCGTTTCTCCTGGCCCTCTCCACGACGCGCGACGCGGCCCTGGCCGGGCTGGCCGGCTCGGCCCTGCTGGTCGTGACGGCCCGCCTCGCGCCGGTCCCGACCTTGAAGCGGCTGGGCGTGATCAACGTGTTCATCGTGTTTCTGTGGCTGATGCTGCCGTTTTCCTTTTCCACGCCGGGCCAAATCATCGCCGCCTGGGGGCCGCTGGAAGTCACCCGCGAAGGCGTGGCCCTGGCGCTGCTGTTGACCATCAAGGCCAACGGCGTGGCCCTGGGGGCCCTGGCGTTGCTCGGGACCTCGCCCATCCTGGACCTGGCCGCCGCCGCCCGCCGCCTGGGCGCGCCGGAAAAACTGACGGCCATGTTCCTTCTGATGATCCGCTATTTCGAGGTGATCCGGCAGGAATACTCGCGGCTGCGGGTGGCCATGCGGATGAGGGGCTTCCGGCCGGGCATGAATCTCCACACCTACCGGACGCTGGCCAACTTGGTGGGCATGCTCCTGGTGCGGAGCCTGGACCGGGCCGAGCGGGTCCACGCGGCCATGCTCTGCCGGGGCTACAACGGCCGCTTCTGGATCGACGGCCAGTTCGCCTGGAAGCGGCTGGACTGGGCGGTGAGCTTCTGTCTGCTGATGTTGGCGTCCGTGGTGCTGGGGCTCGATAATGTCGTCTGAAACGCTTATCTCACTCAAAGGCGTGACCTTCGCCTATCCCGGCGGCGCGCCGGTGCTGGAGAATTTTACACTGGAATTTCCCGACGGCGGACGCCTCGGATTGGTGGGGGCCAACGGCTGCGGCAAAACCACGCTGTTGTATCTCATCATGGGGCTCCTGAAGCCCCAGCAGGGTTCCGTGGAAATCTTCGGCCGCGCCCGGCGGGAGGAAAAGGATTTTCAGGAAGTGCGGCCGCAGATCGGCTTCGTCTTCCAGGACGCCAACGACCAGCTCTTCTGCCCCACCGTGGCCGACGACCTGGCCTTCGGCCCGCTGAATCTGGGCCTCAGCCGCGACGAGGCCCACCAAAGGGTTCACGAGATGCTGGACTTGCTGGACTTGAACGGCTTCGAAAACCGGGTCACCCACGATCTCTCGGCCGGGGAGAAAAAACTGGTTTCCATCGGCACGGCCCTGGCCCTGAAACCCCGGATGCTCATCCTCGATGAGCCCACCACTTGCCTGGACACCGAGACCGTGGAGCGGCTGGAAACGGTTCTGAAAAGCTGCGGCCTGCCATACATAGTCGTGAGCCACGATCACGATTTTCTAAGCCGGGTTACGGATTCACGATTCACGTTGACGCGGTAAAAATTTCTACTTTTCCTCAGCCAACTCCGCCAGGCGCTGGAAGCGTTTCTTCAGGTCGCCGTACAATCCCTGAAATTCCGGATACCATTGATCGTACGCCTTGACCAGCTTGGCTTCCGGTTCTACGGTCACCCTGGGGCGCACCCAGGCGGCGACCTGGTCCAGGCCGAGGCCGTCGCCCATGGCCGCCAGCATGGCCGCGCCGTAGGCCCCGCCCTCGTCCACTTCCGGCACCACCAGGGGCCGCTGGAAATTGGCGGCCAGGATGGACCGCCAGACTGGATTCTTGGCCCCGCCGCCCACCAGATACAGCCGCTTGATGTCGGTGCGCTTCCTGACCAGCTCGAATGAATCGCGCAGGCCGAAGCTGACGCCTTCCAGAGCCGCCCGGAGAATGTGCGGCCAGTCGCTGGAGTGGGACAGGCCGCACAAGGTCCCCCGGGCCGAGGGGTCACGGTGGGGCGTGCGCTCGCCGTTGAGATAGGGCAGAAACATCAAGCCGTTCGCGCCGGCGGGCACGGCTTTCACGGCCGGGGTCATTTCCTCCCAGTCGAATTTGCGGCCGATTTTCGAGGTGAAGAACTGCACGGCCGAAGCCGCCGCCAGCATCACCCCCATGTCATAGCGCGACCCGGGTGCGGCGTGGTTGAAGAAGTGGAGCCGCCCGGCGGGCTCGGGCTTGGTCTGCCCGGTCACGGCCACCACCGTGCCGGACGTGCCCACCGAGACCATCACGTCGCCGGGCGTCAGCGCGCCCACGCCCAAGGCCGAGGCGGCGTTGTCGGCCGCGCCGGCGGCCACCTCGAGCTGGTCCAGGCAGAATTTTTTGGCCAGGTCCGGTTGCAACCGGCCCCGGGTCGCGTGGGATTCCTGTACCGTCGGGAACGACTCGAGCGGCAAACCCAGCGTCTCCAGAACCTTTGTATTCCAACGGCCCCGGCCCACGTCGAAGGCCGCCACCCCGGCCGCGTCGGAAAAATCGATGCCCTTTTGCCCGGTGAGCCGAAAGGACAGGTAGTCCTTCGGCAGCAGAAAGCTTTTCATCCGGGCAAAATTGGCGGGCTCCACCTCCTTGAGCCACAACAGTTTCCCCAAAGTGAAACCTTCCAGCAGCGGGTTCCCCACCAGTTTGATCACCCGGGCCTCGCCGCCCAGGGCGCGGGTGGCCGCCCGGCATTGGCCGGTGGTGCGCTGATCACACCACAGGATGGCTGGACGGATGACTTGGTCCTTTTCGTCCAGGGCCACCAGGCTGTGCATCTGGCCCGAGAGCCCGATGCGCCGCACCCGATACTTCGCGGGAATGGCCGCCAGCACAGTCTCGGCCGCCAGCACCCATTCCTCCGGGTCCTGCTCGGCCCAGGCCGGGCGGGGCGTTTTGAGGGTGAGGGGATGGGAAAGGGCTTTGCGCACCACGCCGCCCTGGTCCACCAAAAGGCCTTTCAGGCTGGTGGTACCTAAATCCAGACCGAGATAGACGTCCATTCCCATCCTCCTTTCCGGGATCAGCCCTCCACCAGATAGCGGTTGACGATGGCTTCCAGCATTTCCTGGCGGCCGCTGGTCATTTCAGGCTCGGGCATTTTCAGGGCCGCCTGGGCCAGGGATTCCAGCGTGGCTTGCCCACTGGCGATGTCTTTTCCCAGCCCCCGCTTCCAGCCGGCGTAGCGTTTTTTGCGGAACTCCTCCAGTTCGCCGCCCTGGTACAGTCTGTACGCGGCCTTGTAGGCCAAGGCGATGGTATCCATGCCGGCGATGTAGGCGAGGAACAAATCGTCCAACTCGCAGGAACCGCGCCGGATGTGGGCGTCGAAATTGAAGCCGCCCGGGGCCAGGCCGCCGGCCGACACGACTTCATACAGCGCCAGGGTGGTGCGGTAAATGTCGGTGGGGAAGTGGTCGGTGTCCCAGCCGCAGAAGAGGTCGCCCTGGTTGGCGTCGATGGAGCCGAGCATGTTGTTGACGCGGGCGACGCGCAGATCGTGCTCGAAGGTGTTGCCGGCCAGGGTGGCGTGGTTGGCCTCGAGGTTGAGCTTGAAATCGTTCTGGAGTCCGTATTTCCACAGAAAGGCCAGGCAGGTGGCCGCGCCCGCGTCGTACTGGTGCTTGGTGGGCTCCATGGGCTTGGGCTCGATGAGGAACTGCCCCTTGAATTTTATTTTTTTCGCATGCTCCACAGCCAGTTTCAGGAACAGGGCCAGATGGTCCAGTTCCAGGCCCATGTCGGTATTGAGGAGCGTGTCGTAGCCCTCGCGCCCGCCCCAGAACACGTAGCCCGCGCCGCCGAGTTCCTTGGTGGCCTCCAGGGCCGCCTTGACCTGAGCCGCCGCGAAGGCGAACACCTCGGGCTGGGGCGCGGTGGCCGCGCCGTGCATATAGCGGGGGTGCCCGAACAGATTGGCCGTGCCCCACAGGCACTTGGCGCCGGTCTGGCCCATGAGCTTTTTCAGATAGGCCGTTGTTTCGCGCAGGCCCTCGGTTTCCCGGGCGAGGTCGCCGGTATTCGGAAAGAGGTCGCGGTCGTGGAAGCAGAAGAACTCGATGGACAGCTTGTCCATGAATTCCATGGCCGCCTCGACACGCAGCCGGGCCGTTTGGTCGGGGTCGTCGACATTCCAGGGCCGCTTGACCACGGGCGCGCCGAACATGTCGGCCCCTTCGGAGCAGAAGGTATGCCACCAGGACACGGCGAAGCGCAGGGTGCTTTTGATCGTCCGGCCGCCGATTTTTTCCTCCGGGTTGTAGAACTTGAAGGCCAAAGGATTCTTGCTCTTGGGACCTTCGTATTTGATGAGGGGGAGGCCTTTGAACATCTCGGTCATGATGACAGCTCCTATATTCCTTTTTTTCCAGAGAGTCGGTGGCTGGGGGCCAGAGGGGAGGGCGGCGAAAGTTTTATCCGTTCGCTCGTATTTTTTCGACAACGGCGTCGCTCCGCTCCTACACGTGTCGAAAAAATACGTTTCTCTCCTAAAATTTCGCCGCCCCCCCCTCTGGCCGTACTCGGCACCCAGTAAC
>JAVBQN010000056.1:0-96187 GCA_031549025.1 Candidatus Adiutrix sp.
AGGTCGGCCCCGGGCCGACGGAGCGAAGCGACCGGTGAAGAGGGTGCAGAAGCCGCTCGCGGAGCGGAAACCGCGTTTTTCGCTCCGCTCCGACCAACCCCCGTCAGGCTTTTCGGCCCTGATCAATCAGGTCGGCCCCGGGCCGACGGAGCGAAGCGACCGGTGAAGAGGGTGCAGAAGCCGCTCGCGGAGCGGAAACCGCGTTTTTCGCTCCGCTCCGACCAACCCCCGTCAGGCTTTTCAGCCCTGATCAATGCGGCGGCCGGCCGGACCGGTCGTCTCTTTTTATGGCAGTGCCGCCGCTTCGCCGACCAGGCCGGCTTCGCCGGCCGCCTGGTGACCCTCACCTGGCAGGGCCGCCGGTCCCGCCGCCGCACGCTTTTGTGCCGGCTGGTCCTGGACGAGGTCTTCAAGCTGGCGCGCGATTCGATGCTGCTGGTGCTGCTGGTGGGCTCCATGCTGGGGTTCCTGTGGTCCTTCCTGTGGTTCGGGACCCTGTCGAACATCGGCGGCGTGGAGAACATCAGTTCGTTCCTCATCAACATCCACACCGTCCAGATCGCCCCCATCATGACCACGGTCATCGCCATCCTGCGCTACGGCGGCCCCACCACCTGGGAACTGGCCGTGATGAAGTCCGGCCGCCAGTTCGAAACCCTGGTCCGCCAGGGCATCCCGCCCGAACACTACCTGGCCGCGCCCCGGATCATCGCCGCCTTCCTGGCCATGCCGGTGCTTCTGGCGGCCTTCACCCTGGCCTCGTTCGTGGGGGCCTCCTATTTCAGCTGGCGCCTCGGCGGCCAGCCGGCCATGGAGTTCGTCCTCTCCCTCGGCTCCCAGACCGGCGGCCACCACTTCCTCATCATGGCCTTGAAGAGCGTGGTCATCGCCCTGTCCGTCTCGTTCTTCTGCGTCTACAACGGTTTTTCCATCGAGGTCGGCAGCCTGGACCAGGGCCGGGCGGTCATGCGGCGGGCCATGGGCGAGTCGTTTTTCTACGGCATTTTCCTCAGCGTCCTGGTGTCGGTGGTGTACTCGTGACCGGCGCGGGCGCTCCCGAATCATCCGAAGGCGGTTGACATGACGGCGGTCTTCACAGCCACGGCCCTCACCCTGCGCCACCAGGACCAGCTTCTCTACGGCCCCCTGGACCTGACCCTGGAAGCGGGGGAGGGCGCCCTGGTCATCGCCGACGACCTGGGGCTCCTGCGCGGGCTGATGCGCTGCTGCCTGGGCCTGGACCAGCCCGATTCCGGCCGCCTTGCGTGGTGGCCCGGGAGCCGCGAGGCCGAGCCCACGGTCTGGAGCCGCTACGAGTTCTTTCGCGGCATCGGCTATGTGGACCGCCACTGCCAGCTGCTGCCCGAGCTGACGCTGCTGGAAAACCTCACCCTCTACCACCGCTACGCCCGCACCAGCGGCGGCCCGGCCCGGGCCCGCCGCCTCCTGGGGGCCCTGGGCCTGGCCGGGGAGGAGGGCCTCCGGGCCGACGCCCTGGCCGAACCCCGCCGCCGCCTGGGCCTCTACGCCCTGGCCCTGAACCAGGAGCCGCGCCTGATGCTCGTCGAGCGGCCCGTCCAGTTCCTCGACCGCGATTTCGCCCCGGTCTGGGACTTCATCCTCCGCCGCGCCCGGGAGGCCGGCCTGGCCTACATCGTCTTCGACCGCAGCCGCGCGCCCTACGCCCCGGAGGATTTCCGCTCCGTCCACCGCTTCGGGCCGGGGGATTTTTCATAATTTTCGTCCTTGAGTCCGGGGCTATAAATAGGGTAGAGTAGCCGTTGAGGGGACCGGGCCCTGGCCGGAAGTTCCCCGGAATATTACGCGCGGAGTCTCCATGTCCGTTCCCTACACCAGACGCGAGAAAATGGCCGGCCTGTTCCTCCTGGCCGGGCTGGGGCTGATATTCTTCAGCGCCGTCCTCGTCGGCGGCGGGCGGGACTGGTTCCGCTCCTACTACGCCTACTACGCCGTGTACAACGACGGCTACGGCCTCTCCCCCGGGGTCAAGGTGAAATTCCTCCGCACCGACGTGGGCCTGGTGACCCGCCTGGAACTGACCGAAAACAACAAGGTCAAGGTCCACCTGTCCATCCTGGCCGAATTCGCCGACCGCATCCGGGGCGACAGCGTGGCCGCCGTGGCCAGCCCCACCTTCATCGGCAGCGAATACGTGGATATCCTCCCCGGCACCGTCAAATCCCTGCCCATCCCCCGGGGCGGCCAGATCCCGGCCATCGAACGCAAAAGCCTGATGGACTACATCGAAGACCTCCGCCTCGACGCCATGCTGGGCCGGGTGGAGGCCATCATGGTCAACGTCGACAGCCTCACCCGCCAGCTCCAGGAACCGAACGGGCCCCTCATGGGCACCCTCGGCGACGTGCGCAAGATCACCTCCTCCGTGGCCGACGGCGAGGGCTCCCTGGGCCGCCTCCTCACCAGCGACGAAACCATCAACAGCATTCAGGACATCCTCGGGAACGTCAGCTCCACCACCGGCCACGTGGCCGACCTCTCCGGCGATCTGGGCCGGCACCTGCCGCCCATCGTCAACAAGGTGGAGACCATCACCAGCCAGGTGGAGCAGGCCACCCGCTCGGCCCCCGAAATCACCCGCGGCGCCCGCGAAGGGCTCCGCAGCGCCAACGAGGTCCTCGATTCGGCCAAGCGCAACTTCCTCATCCGCGGCAACCTCCGCCCCGAGCCCGAGCCCGAAACCCAGTCCTTCCCGGCCAGGCAGGGAAGATGAGTCCGAAAAAACTTCATCGTGAGGGCGCCTGATGATGGAACCGTTCAAAACCAAGGTTGTTTCCCGTTTCCTCGGCGGCCTTCCGCCCCTGGTCCGCCCAGGAACCCCGGGGGAACGGAAAGCCGGGGTCCTGAGTCTGCTGTATTACATGAAAGATCTGAATTTCGGGGACGTCATCAACGAGGATTTGGCCCGATGGTTTGCCCTGGAAACCGTCCAATATTCGCCGGCCACTAAATGTGAGGCCGTTTTCTGCGGAAGCATGCTGGGTCACCTTCTGGGAAAAAAACGGTTGCGCCGCTGGCTGCTCCCCTGGCTGCGCCCGCCGGTGAAAATTTGGGGAAGCGGATTTATATCCGCGCCGACGCGGAAGAGTGAAACATTAAAGCGCCGGGTGGAGGTGTATGCCGTTCGCGGATACGCGACCCTGGAGCGTCTGGAAAACCTCGCCGGCCGAAAATTGACGGGGGTGGCGGTCGGCGATCCGGGGCTGCTGGCCGGCCAACTGGTTGACACCGGTGGCCTGCAGAAGAAATACGACCTGGGAATAATACCGCACTTCATCGATGCTGGCAGTTCATTGTTGTCAAAAATACAGGTGGGAAATTCCACCGTGATCGACATACAGCAGAGACCGGCCGGTTTTCTTCCCCGAATCGCGGAATGCCGAAACATCATCAGCAGTGCGATGCATGGGCTTATCGCGGCCGATTCCCTGGGGATACCGAACGTCAGAATGATTCTGTCGGACAATATCATGGGCGGGGATTACAAATATGATGACTATTATTCCGCATACGGGATACGGCATCACCGACGCGTGAATTTGGTCGAGCGCGACTTCACTGACAAAGATCTGCCGAGTATACGGGAAAATTATCCCATCACCAGACGGCAGGTTGATACAATCTGCGAGGGCTTGATTCAGGCCTTTCCTTATCGAGGCGTGAAAAGCGGGATTTCGCTTTTCAAGTAGCGGAGGGGGGAACCGCGAGGCCGGGGGGCGGCGGACTTTTTCGGAGCGAGCCGTGGTATTAGGGCAGGTAGTTTGTTGGCAGCCACGTAAAGGCCCGAAAATCACGGGCGAGCGGAGAAAACGTCCGCCGCCCCCCGGCCGGTCCGAACCTTCCGCGCCTTCGCCGCCCCTCCGCCCGCGTATCTTGCCGGGCGGCGCATCAGGGCCCGGAACCCTTTTGCGGGCGGCGAGGCTTCGCGCCTTTCAATGCGCCGGCCCCGCGTATCTTGGGTTCCCCCTACCGTTTCCCGTCCAGATATGGTAGTATGGCTCGTTCTGAATGATTACACGAGTCGAGGCGGGCATGAGGATTGCGAAGCTTTTGCGGGTGTTTCTGGCGGCCGGTCTGGCCTTGACCGGCTGCGGCGGCCCCCTGCCGCCGCCCGACCCGCCCAACCTGGCCGAGGCCAAGGACAGCTTCAGCCGGGGCCATTACTGGTACGAGCGCGGCTGCTACCCCGAGGCCGAGCGCTTCTATCGCGGGGCCCTCGACGCGGCCCGCCTGAGCGACCAGGTGCTCCTCATCATCCGGGCCCAGAACAGCCTCGGCTCCGCCGCCCTGGCCCGGGGCGACGCCGTCTCGGCCGCCAACTACCTCGAGCAGGCCCTCGACCTGGTCGAGGCCCAGCCCGGCCGGCCCGAGCTCGACAAGGTCCTGGCCAACCTCGGCTCCCTGGCCTTCAAGCTCGGCCGCGTCCAGGACGCCGAGGGCTTCTGGAACCGCGCCGCCGAGGCCGCCCTGGCCGCCGGCCTTTCCCCGGCCCCGTATTACTGCGACCTGGCCCGGCTTTACCTGGCCGCGAAGCGGCCCGAATTCGCCGCCATGGCCGCCCGGGCCCTCGAAGCCGCCGGCGGGCCCGACCTCCTCCCAACCCCCAAGGGGACGGAGCCCAAGACCGCCGGCCTCCTCGCCCGGGCCGACGCTCTGAGCCTCTCCGGCCAGGCCGCCCTGGCCGCCGGCGACCCGGCCCTGGCCGAACAGCGCTTCCGCGCGGCCCTCGAGCTGGACCGCCGGACCGAAAACACCACCGGCCTGGCCCAGGACACCGAGGCCCTCGGCCGATTGCTCGTCAGCCGGAACCGCCACCGCGAGGCCGCCGGCTTCCTCGACCGGGCTTTTTTCCTTTTCCTGGCCCTGGGCGACGACCCGGCCGCGCGCCGCTGCTTCCAGGCCCTGGAAAGCCTCTCCCGCGGCCAGGGGTTTCCCAAGAACCTGTCCCCGTACCACAACGCCCTCCGCGATCCGGCCCCGTACCGGTTGACCCGCCAGTGCCCGTAATATAAATTTATCTTGCCACGTCTCTGAAAATCGCCTATAATAAAAAATTCGAGTCAGCCGTTTACCGGCTTACCGTTTTTTTGAGTCGGCCGGAGACGGCCGTCCATCCTCGCCCCGCTTCGACCGGCGGGGCCTTACTGTCCATGAGGAGGAATCCATGCATCCCAGAAGGTATGAAACCCTGATCATGCTGGCCCCCAACCTGCCCGCCGAGGAGTTGGAAACCTTTAGAACCAAGGTTGACAACATCATGGGCGCCGGCAAGGGCCAACTGGTCCGGTTCGAGGATTGGGGGCGCCGCCGCCTGTCCTATCCGGTCCAGAAAGAACTGTACGGCCACTATCTGCTCTACGATTTCCAGGGCGGCCCGGAACTCGCCGCCGAACTGGAGCGCAACCTGAAGATCGACGAAAAGGTCTTCAAGTACCTGACCCTGGTCCTCGACAAGAAGTTCACCGACGAAGACCTCGAAGCGGCCAAGGAAAAGCTCCTGGCCGAAGCCGCCCGCCGCGAGGCCGAAAAGGCCAAGGCCCGCGAGGCCGCCGAGAACGCCGGGCGCGGTGACGACGAGGACGACGACGATGACGACGACGCCGGCGCGGCCGCCGAAGCCGACGACGAAGAGTAAGGAGTTCAGCCATGTACGATAATCAGCAGGATGACAAAAATCCCCGCCGCGGCCGGGGCAAAAAGCGCCCTTTCCACCGCCGCAAGGTGTGCCGCTTCTGCGTTGACCACATCAACGAGATCGACTACAAGGATATCAAGACTCTGCGCAATTTCGTCACCGAACGGGGCAAGATCGTGCCCCGCCGCATCAGCGGCACCTGCGCCAAGCATCAGCGCCTTGTGACCCAGACCATCATGCGGGCCCGTTTCATGGCCCTGTTGCCCTACACGGCCATGGTGTCGTCGGGCGGCTATTAATGGGGGGCATCATGGAAATCATTCTCATCCGCGACGTCGAGAATCTGGGCCTGGCCGGCCAGGTGCTGACGGTGGCTCCCGGCTATGCCCGGAACTACCTTCTGCCCTCCGGCACGGCGCTCCAGGCCACGCCCGCCAACCTCAAGATGCTGGCCAGGAAGCGGGCCGAGTTCGAAGCCCGGGCCAAGGCCGAAAAGGACCAGGCCCAGGATCTGAAGACCCGCCTGGCCGCCGTCAAGCTCACCTTCCGCCGCAAAACCGGCGAAAAGGGCAAGCTGTACGGCGCGGTCACGGCGATCGACATCGCCGAAGCCCTGAAGGCCGAAGGCTTTGACATCGACCGCCGCCGCCTGCGCCTCTCCGAGCCCTTCAAGAGCGTCGGCGATTTCGAGGTGCCGGTGCGTCTGCACACCGAGGTGAACGCCGCCTTCCGGATCTCCGTCCTTCCCGAGGACGAGGCCGCCCCGGCCCAGGAACCGGCGAAGTAAGCCGCCGCGCTTGACGGGTCACCGTCCTTGCGGTACTATGCAAAGGTCCGTCCTGGTATCAGGGCGGGCCTTTTTTTCCAGGGTTGCGCGCTCGGCTTTTTCCCGAACTCTTGCGAACAGCGAGGCCCGGCGGGGCGTATTTTCCCGATACGCGAGGGTTGCGCGCTCGGGCTTTTTCCCGAACTCCCGCGGACGGCCGGGCCCGGCGGGGCGAAAATTTTCGCGGCGAGCCGTATTTTTCCGATACGTGTCGGAGCGAAGCGACGCCGTTATCGGAAAAATACGAGCGAGCGGAGAAAACTTTCGCCCCGCCGGGCCGGTCCCAAGCCCCATCGAGGTATATATGTCTTCTGACGATCACCGGGCCATCGCCGATACGGCCCCCTCGAGTCTCCCGGCCGAGAAGGCCCTTCTGGGCGCGGTTCTCCTGGACGCGGCCGAGGCCCTGCCCCGGGTGCTGGAGACGCGCCTCATGGCCGAGGATTTCCACCAGGAGGGCCACGGCGAGATTTTCCGGGCCATCACCCACCTCTACGACCAGGGCGAGCCCGTGGATCTCATCACCGTGGCCGAGGGCCTGAAGCGGCGCGGGAGCCTGGAGCGGGCCGGGGGGCCGGCCTATCTTTCCGAATTGTACGACAGCGTGGGCATCGCCGCCAACGCCGACCGCTACGCCCGCATCGTCATCGACCGTTCGGTGCTGCGCCGCCTGATCTCCATTTCCGCCGCCATTTCCGAGGAATGCCAGGGCACGCCCCGGAACGTGGACGAGGTTCTGGACCGGGCCGAGGGCGCCATCTACCGCGTCCGCGACGAGCGCGGCAGCCAGAGCCTCAAGCGCGTCCCCGACCTCCTGGCCGGCGCCGCCGCCCGCATCATCACCCTCCACGACCGGGGCGAGGGCCTCACCGGGGTCCCCACCGGTTTCGAGGAACTCGACCGCCTCACCGGCGGCTTCCAGCGGTCCGACCTCATCATCCTGGCCGGCCGCCCGGCCATGGGCAAGACCGCCCTGGCCCTCAACCTGGCCCTCAACGCGGCCCTCCCCGGCCAGCGCCAGCAGCACAAGAACCTCCCCGGCGCGGCCGTGGCCATCTTCAGCCTGGAAATGGCCACCGAGCAGCTCCTCCAGCGCCTGATGTGCCAGACCGGCCGCCTCAATCTGGGCGATCTCCGCACCGGCCGCCTCAAGCCCGAGGACATTTCGAACCTCACCACGGCCATCACCCACCTGGAGAACGCCGAAATCTACATCGACGACACCCCGGCCATCCGCGTCCTGGAACTGCGGGCCAAGGCCCGCCGCCTCAAGAGCCAGCTCGACGCCCGGGGCTCGGAACTCGGCCTCATCATGGTCGACTATCTTCAGCTCATGCGCGGCAGCGAACGCACCGACAACCGCGAGCAGGAAATCAGCGAGATCAGCCGGGCCCTGAAGGGGCTGGCCAAGGAACTCAACGTCCCCGTCCTG
The DNA here is from genome assembly GCA_031549025.1 of Candidatus Adiutrix sp. GTDB lineage: Bacteria > Desulfobacterota > Desulfarculia > Adiutricales > Adiutricaceae > Adiutrix. The sequence continues at coordinate 7,933 of JAVBQN010000056.1, forward strand.
GCCCTCTCGCAGCTCAACCGCCGGGCCGAGGACCGGCCCGACAAGCGGCCCCTGCTTTCCGACCTCCGCGAATCCGGGGCCATCGAGCAGGATGCCGACATCATCGCCTTCGTCTACCGGCCCGAGGTCTACAAGAAGGACGACGACACCCTGCGCGGCAAGGCCGAAATGATCATCGGCAAGCACCGCAACGGCCCCACCGGGGTGGTCAACCTGCGCTTCCGCCACGAGTATTCCAGCTTCGGGCCCGAGGATCCGAACTACTGAGGCCCCGGCCCGGGAAAGGGAAAAATATGAAGATCGCGGCCAGCGATTATGACGGAACGCTTTTCCGGCGCGGCCGGATCGAGCGGGCGGACCTGGAGGCCATCGAGGCCTGGCGGGAACGCGGCCACCTCTTCGGCCTGGCCACGGGCCGCGACTACAACCTCATGCGCACCGAAATCGACCAGCGCCGCCTCCCTTTCGACTTCATGATCTGCAACACCGGCTCGGCCATCTACGACCAGGACTACCGGCCCCTGCACCTGGCGTCCCTCCCTCCGGGCGCGGCCTCCGCCGTCATCGACCACCCGGCCGTGCGCGCCAGCCGCTACTTCCTCTTCTCCCGGCACGGCCACACGTTTATTGACCTGCACTCCTCCGAGTCCTGGCTCACCGGCCTCGGCCTCCCCCTCGACCCCATCACCACCGACGAGGCCCGCCAGCTCACCGGGCTCCAGCAGATCGGCCTGGAATTCCCCAACCCCGACCTCGCCTGCCAAAGCGTCCAGACCCTCAACCGCGACCTCGGCGACTCCATGTACGCGGTCCAGAGCGGCTTCTGCGTCGATGTCGTCCCCGGCGGCTCCGACAAGGGCGCCGGCCTGGCCCTCCTCATCGAGCTCAACAACTGGCGCCCCGACGAAATACTCACCGTCGGCGACAGCGAAAACGACATCTCCATGGTCCGCCGCTACAACGGCTACGCCATAACCAACTCCCCCCCGGATCTCATCGCCGCCGCCCGCGGCGTCGTCGACAGCCCCGCCGCCATGCTCTGGGCGCATTTTTGAAGAGGTGAAAGGCCTTGAAGAGGGGGGCTCCGCCCCTCGGCGAACGCCAAGATCCAATTCCTTCGACTCTTCTCTTCGTCATCTTCCCGCCAAAAAGCCGGCGCGGCCCCGAAACCGCCCGCCAACAGGAAAAGCGCCCGAAGGCGCCGTTCCGAGCAGTCTCCGAATCGCCAAAATCCTCAAAATCCCCCGGCCAGGGCGTCCAACGCCCGGCCGGTGATGCGGGCGGTGGCGCCCCACAGGGTGTCGCCGCCGACCTGATACCGGCAGCTTTGGGCCGGGTCGGGGATGAGCCAGCATTCGCGCGAATGCTGGCGGAACAGCTCGGCCAGGGGGGTGATGATGATGCGGTCCACTTCGGCCGGGGCCGGGGTGAGCGGCCTCGGTTTGGGCCACCAGGCGGCGAAGGGGTGGATGAGCCAGCGGTCCAGGACGGGCTGGGAGGGCCAGGGGCCGAGGGGCTCGAGCTCGTGGGGCGAAAGGCCGATCTCTTCGCGCGTCTCCCGGAGGGCGGCGGCGAGGAAGTCGGGGTCGAAGGGCTCCACCGCGCCGCCGGGGAAGGATATCTGGCCCGGATGCTCGCCGAGGTGCGGGGCGCGTTTGGTGAAAAGGAGACCGGGGCCGTCGGGGGTGTCGAGGAAAATGGCCATCACCGCGCCGGGGCGCCGGTCCGGGTGGGGGGGCTCGGGGGCCGGGGCCAAGGCCCGGAGGCGGCGCCGGACGGTTTCGGCGTCGAAACGGGGAGCCGCGGGGTGCGGGGCGGCGTCGGGAGTCGGCGGGCGGGCCGGGTCCACGGGGTCGCTCAGGAGGCCCCGACGGGCCAACGCTCCGGGGGCAGGCCGCAGATGATGGACAGTTCTTTGGAGACCTCGGTGAGGGAACGGATGAGGCCTTCCTTTTTCACCAGCATGCGGCCCTTGGGGCCGGTGGCGCTGATGGCCGCTTGGGCGTGCCCCTGGCTGTTGAGGACCGGGACGCCGATGCACATGGCCCCTTCGATGCGTTCGCCTTCCTCGATGGCGTAGCCGGCCTGGCGCACCTTGTCCAGCTCGCGCTCCAGGGCTTCGGGTTCCACCACGGTGTGGGGGGTGAACTGTTCGTATTTGAGGCCGGCCAGGACGGCGGCGCGGTTGGCGGGGTTCATGAAGGCCAGAAAGCAGCGGCCCATGCTGGAGCCGTGCATGCTCACGTTGCCGCCGATGGACACGTTGAGCCGCAGCTGCTGGTAGAGGTCCACCTCGGTCTTGTCGACGCAGATGGCCTGGCCGGGCTCGGTCATGACCGCCGCGTAGACCAGTTCCTGAAAATCGGCGGAGATCTTTTCCAGGTAGGGGTGGATGAGGGCCTTCAGCCCCCCGCGTTCCACCACCAGGTTCCCGGTCTGGAACATCTTGAAGGTGAGAAAGTAGCGCTGGTCGCTCTGGTTCTGCTTGACGTAGCCGAGGGCCTTGAGCGTGCTGAGGATGCGGTGGAGCGTGGCCTTGTCCAGGCCGAGGCTGCCCTTGAGGTCGGCCAGCGACGAAGGGCCCTGTCCGGCCAGGGCTTCCATGATGGCCAGGCCCTTGACCACCGAGTTGACCATATATGTGCGTTCCGCCATAACCCCTCCGGCGCGGGAAGATTTGCCATTGTATCCGCAACGCGGACATTTTGCAATACGTAATGAAGGTTTTTCGGCTGTCGCCGAAAGGCGGCTTCGATGTTTTCGGAAGCCGGCGCGGCCGAAGGCCAAACGCCATTTTTTGTTGCCTGAAACGCGGAAAGCGGTTATACTGGCTGATATTGAGCGGTTATCGGTGACATGTCTTTGGCCCCTTGACAGGGTTCACTGAAATACCCTCATTTTAATGAATTGAAAAACAGCGAATATTTTTATTGTGAAAATAAAATTGGCTGTACTGTCGCCAAACTTCGAAGCGGAGTCTTCAGCCAGCCCGGAACCGTGAACCGGCCGGGCGGGGTGGAAAGGAAGCAGGCATGAGTCTGAACACGAGAATCCTGTTGTCGTTCGCGGTGATGGCCGTCCTGGTGGCCGCCATCGCCCTCCTGGGGCTGTCGGGGTATCGGGCCTCCAATGCGGCCCTCAAGGACGTGGTTCGCCTGGACCTGCCGGCGGAGGAGCAGTTGGGCCGGATCGGCCGCGCCTTCGAGGCCGCGGTCGCCGAACAGAATTTCCTCCTGAACCAGAACCTCACCCTGGAGGACCACCAGGCGGCCCACGCCCGGTACGCGGAAAGCCGGGCGGCCCTGGCGGCGGCCGTGGCCGCCTTCGACGCGCTCGTCAAGGACATCTGCCGGGTGGGTTCCCCCCAGGCCGAGGAATTCGAGGGCGCCTGGAACGCTCTGAAGCCGGCCGTGGAAGAGTGGGTCAAAATCAACGACCAGATATTCGGGCTCTACAAGGAATGGGAAGGGACCTTCATCCTCAACCCGAACCTTCTGTGGGGCTCCATGCAGCGCTATCGGGGCGACCACTATTTCCTGGTCCGCCGCCTGGCGGAAATGCTGGCGAAAGGCGAGGTGTCGGGCCCGGAAGTGACCACGGCCGACAATCTCTGCGCCTTCGGCCAGTGGCGCGAGAGCTTCGACGCGGGCCGCGAGCTGTTCAGCCGGAACCCGGTGATGGCCAAGGCCATGCACGAGATCAGCGAGCCCCACCGGGCCTTCCACGAGGCGGCCGGCACGCTCTTCGCCCTGATCCGAAACGGCGGCGGCGCGGCCCGGGAACAGCCGCTCTTCGACGAGCTTCTGAACCGGGCCGACCAGGTGGTGGGCGGCTTTTCGGGCATGATCGAGGAAGCGGCCCGCGGCCAGGGCATCTATGAATCGGCCGAGGAGCTCGGCCAGGGCCGGCTGGAGGAGCAGCGCCTCATATGCGTGGACCTCCTGAACCGGACGATCGAGGCCAAGAGCCTCTTCGACCGGTGGGACAAGGGCCAGGTCATCGCCGACGGCGAACGCGGCCTGACCGTCATGACCTGGGCCATGCTCGCGGCCCTGGTCCTGAGCGTCATCCTGGCGGCCTTCGTGGCCCTGTCCATCAAGCGGCGCCTGACCGGCCCCCTGAACCGGGTCATCGAAGCGCTGAGCGTGGACGCCGAGGAACTGGCCGCCGTGTCGGCCCAGCTGTCCCACACCAGCGCGGCCCTTTCGGAAGGGGCGGCCAACCAGGCGGCCTCGCTGGAGGAGAGTTCGGCGGCCATCGAGGAACTGACGTCCATGACCAGCCGCAACGCGGAGAGCTCCAAGCGGGCCAACGAGTTGATGGCGGGGAACTCCACCCAGGTGGAAAACGGCCACCAGACCGTGGGCCAGATGGGTTCGGCCATGGAGGCCATCAGCCAGTCCTCGCAGGAGATCGGCAACATCATCAAGGCCATCGAGGGCATCGCCTTCCAGACCAACCTCCTGGCCTTGAACGCGGCCGTGGAGGCGGCCCGCGCCGGCGAGGCCGGCCAGGGCTTCGCCGTGGTGGCCGACGAGGTGCGCAACCTGGCCCAGCGCTCGGCCCAGGCCTCGCAGGACACCCGCAGCCTCATCGAGGACACCGTGCGTCGGGTGGCCGCGGGCCGGGCCCTGACCCAGGCCATCGAGGAGTTCTTCGGTCAACTGCGCCACTCCACCCGGGAAGCGGGCGAGATGATCCGGGACATTGACGAGGCCACGGGCGAACAGGCCCAGGGCATGCACCAGATCAGCCAGAGCGCGTCCCTCATCGACCAGGTGGCCGAGGCGACCGTGGCCAACGCCCAGCACGCGGCCCAGGCCAGCGAGGCGTTGAACCGCCGGGCCGCCAATCTGGCCGAAGCCGTGGAGGCTTTGGGCCGGATCATCGGCCGGCCCGCGCACGGGGGGCCCGGGCCGGCCGGGCCGGCCGACCCGCCGACGGAGCGGAGGCGGCTTCCCCAGCATTGAAAAGAGAGGGCCTCTCTTTCGGTGAAAAGAGAGGCCCTCTCTTTCGGTCGGCCCTGGCCGGCTGACCGTATCCGGCGGCGCGAACCCGCGCCAGGGGAGGGGGTTTTCAAAGTCCTGGAAGCGTTTCGCTGTTGATACGCGGCTTGGGCTTCGGGCGTTTGAAAGTCGGCCAGGGCCTCGGGGTTGGCGCTGTCGAGGCCCACGATGCGTCGTTGGCGAGGACGTCGGCCCCCACGGACTTCAGCCCGTGATCGTCGGTCTGCCCGCCGCCCGGGAGCCCCTTCACCCCGTCGCGCAGGCCCGCCGCCCCCGATTCCCCGGCCGTCACCAGCCCGGCCGGCCAAATTCCTCCGGCTCTCCCCCGTACTCGGAGACGGGTCCGGGGCACGGGCCCTGGGCTTGGAGGAGGTGTTCGCGCCAGGCGGTGAAATTGGAAAAGTCGTCGGCGGCGCCCTGGGTTTGGTCCCTGAAGGGCCAGCTTATGCCCCAGGCGTGACGCCGCACCTGAGTCAGCTGGCCGGAGGCCACCAGACGATCCAGGTCTTCATTGCTCATCGTCCCATAGAGGACCGGTTCCCCATCCTTCAGGAATTCCGTCACCACCTTGACCGGGCCGGTGTACTGGATGAGCCAATAAAGGCTGTGGGAATAGAAGTTGAGGCCTTGGCCGGTCCGGAAACCCAGGCCGTGGGCCGGCCGGGGTCCCTGGTGGAATCTGTCGTCCGAGCTCATGGGATACAAAAGACACCTCGCAAGTCAATCACCGATCGAATCGTCGGAAAGCCTCTGAACACCGGAGTCAGGGAGAAGGCGGCAAATCTTTCCCCGCGATACGCCTCCCGGCCGCCCATATGGATGAGACCGCTCGTCCGCCCCCGTCCGCCGACGGCTGTCCGCCTTTTCCGGCGGGGCCTTTCAGGGGCCGGGGCGCCGTTCTCTCCCGGGACGGAGCCGGCGATTTTCCAAATTTCCCGGACTCGTTTGGGCAGGGGTCGCTTTTTGTGTGGACCTCCAGTGTAATGTGTCTTAACTATATACTATTCACTTGGCTGTAGGCAAGAGGGCCGGCCGGTTAATTTCGCCTGTAACTCGTCAATTTCGCTCGATCCGGGGCGGAACTCCAGAAAACGAAAATATTGATCCGGCCATAATTTCCCGGCGGGCGCCGTGGATAACTCTTGGCCGGATTGGGTTTGAGCGCGGCCAAGCCCATGTCGGCCGGACGGTTTCCGGGTCTCTGCCCCCCGGAAGACCGCCGCCGGGCCGGTAAAAATCGCGATGGAGCCGACCGGAAAATAACTGCAACTAAACTTGTTGTTGAGTTGTGATATATTTATATGATTGCGTTTCGCTTTGGTTTTCCTTGTGACTATTAAAATTGGCTAAACATTTGCTTTTCACCGCCGAAAACCGTATCAATAGAAAAGCGCGCTAAAACTCTTGACGGAAATCCCGAGTCATTTTATAGTACTGGCTTACGCCCGCGATGTCGGGCGGCAGGCCATGCGGCCTGAAACCGGCGCCGAGGCGCCGGCCTGGGGAGAGGATCATGAGAACAGCCAATTTTAACGGCGGGCCCGCGGCCCTGCCCGTGGAAGTCCTGGAAGAGGCGGCCCGCGACATGCTGGACTGGAAAGGCACCGGCATGTCCATCATGGAAAACAGCCACCGCAGCAAGCCCGTCGGGGCCATGGTGGCGGAGGCCGAGGCCGACCTGCGGGCCCTCATGGGACTCGACGAGGAATGGGCGGTCGTCTTCTGCCAGGGCGGCGCCACCCTCCAGTTCGCCATGATCCCCATGAACTTCGCCGGGCCCGGCGGCCACTGCGATTATATCAACACGGGCCTGTGGGCCACCAAGGCGTATAAGGAGGCCCAGATCTGCGGCGCCCAGCCCCGCATCGCCGCCACCTCCGAGGACGACGATTTCACCCACATCCCCGAGGTGTTCGACTTCAATCCCGACGCCAAGTACATCTACCTGACCAGCAACAACACGGTGCGGGGCACCCGCTGGCCCCGGTTCCCCCACAACGCGCCGTCGCCCCTGGTGGCCGACATGTCCTCGGAATTCCTTTCCCGGCCCGTGGACCTGGCCCCCTTCGGCCTCATCTACGCCGGGGCCCAGAAAAACGTGGGCCCCGCCGGCGTGACCGTGGTGGCCCTGCGCCGCACCTTCGCCGACAAGGCCCGGCTGGACGTCCCGACCATGCTCAGCTATCCCGTCTATATCAAGAACGGCAGCATGTACAACACGCCCCCGGTCTGGCCCATCTACATTTCGGGCCTCACCTTCAAGTGGCTGCGCCACACCGTCGGGGGCCTGGAGAACATGGCCGCGCTCAACCAGGCCAAGGCCGACCGCCTCTACCAGGCCATCGACCAGAGCGGCGGCTTCTATCGCGGCACGGCCCGGCCCGGCAGCCGCTCGCCCATGAACATCACCTACCGCCTGCCCTCCGAAGAGCTGGAAAAGCGCTTCAAGAAGGAAGCCGAGGCCGAGGGCCTCATGGGCCTCGGCGGGCACCGCAGCGTCGGCGGCGTCCGGGCTTCCCTCTACAACGCCGTGCCCCCGGAAGCCGTGGACAAACTCATCGAATTCATGGCTGAATTTCAACGTAAAAATGGCTGATGGAAGGTTGACCGTGCCCAGAATACTTATCAGTGAAAAGATCGATCCCGTGTGCCCGAAGATTTTTCGGGAGGCGGGGTTCGCGGTGGATATCCGGCCTGAGCTGACGGCCGGGGAACTGGCGGCCGTGGTCGGCGAATACGACGGCCTGGTGGTGCGCAGCGCCACCCAAGTGACCGCCGACATCCTGGCCCGGGCCGGCCGCCTGAAAGTGGTGGGCCGGGCCGGCGCCGGCGTCGACACCATCGACGTGGACGCCGCCACCAAAGCCAAGGTGCTGGTCATGAACACCCCGGGCCAGAACGCCAACGGCGTGGCCGAACTGGTCTTCGGCCTGATGCTGGCCATGGTGCGCCATATCGTGACCGCCGACACTTCGCTCAAGGCCGGCCGCTGGGAAAAGAAAAACCTCGGCGGCACCGAAATTTCAGGCAAAACCCTGGGAATCATCGGCTTCGGCGCCATCGGCCGCCGCATGGGCATTATCGCCCAGGGCTTCGGCATGACCGTCCTGGCCTGCGACCCCTGGCTCACCGACAACCAGATCCGGGCCGGCGGCGCCAAACCCGCCTCCTTCGGGGACCTCCTGGCCTCGTCCGACTTCGTGACCCTCCACGTGCCCAAAACGCCGGAAACCGCGAACCTCATCAACGCCGACACCATCGGCCGCATGAAACCCGGCGCCCGCCTCATCAACTGCGCCCGGGGCGGCCTGGTGGACGAAAAAGCCCTGGCCGAAGCCCTCCAGAACGGCCGCCTGGCCGGCGCGGCCATGGACGTCTTCACCGCCGAACCCCCGGCCGCCGACAACCCCCTCCTCACCCTGCCCAACTTCATCGGCACCCCCCACCTGGGCGCCTCCACCGAGGAATCACAGGTCAACGTGGCCGCCGCCGTGGCCCGGCAAATGATCGGCTTCCTCCAAAAAGGAACCACCGAAGGCGCCGTCAACAAGATTTGAATACGATTTGATGGAAAAGGGCGATCTGGCAAAGCAGCGGGGGCTCCGCGCCCCCGCCCCCTCATTGCCAGCAGCGGGCGGCGGGGCGCCGGGAGCGGGGCGCCGTCGATAGTCCGCCAAAAAAGTGGGGCCGGACCGCAAAGCGGTCCGGCCCCAACCTTTGTCCTCTTCCCCGCGCCCCGCGACGCGCCGCCCGTCAAGCCGGGCTGATCCCGGCCGCCACCGGGGGGCCGTCAAGCCTTCGATACGGGCCCGCCCGCCGGGCCGCACGGGCCCGCCGCCGCCGCCGCCGCCGTCCCCCTCCCGGCCGACCACGCCGCTCCCGCTCTCCCCGCCGCCCGGAGCCGTCCCGGTCATTGCTCTGCGAGCGATTTCAGGGCCTGGCCAGGCGACGGTCGGGCCACGCGCTCAGCGGTTGCGGAGGCGTTGTTCCTGGCGCATGAAGGCGGTGATGATTTTTTGGAAATCGCGCTCGGTGTCCCGGCCCTGGTCCAGAAATTTCACGCCCAGGTGCACCATGGGCTGGCCGGGCTCGTGTTCCTGGCGCACCACCTGGCCCCGGCCCCGGATGACGGTGCGGGAGTATTCCGGGGTTTCGGGAAAGATCAGTTCGTAACTGAACACCTGGCCCAATTCGAAAACCGGGGGCGGGGGAGTGCCCAGGAGCACGCCGCCGGCCGAGAAGTTCAAAAGCGTCACCGGGATTCGGGAGGGGTTGATGCGGAACTCGATGCGGCTGCGGTCCCCGACGTCCAGCCGGTAGAACTGCCGGACGTTGCTGCGGGCCAGGCGGGGCGTGGTCGGCGGGGTCAGGAAGAACACGGGCACCGGGTCTGACTGCGGGCCGCCGGACTGGAGCCGGAAGTGGTTGTTGAGGCCCAGGAGGCGGCTGGCCCAGCCCCAGCGGGTGTAATCGCCGGTGATGGGGTTGCGGTGGATCACCGTGGCCTCCACCGTCCGGTTGACCGAGGATTTCATGACGGGCGGCTCGGTCTGGGCGGCGATGATGAATTCGGGGGTGATGTCCAAAATGCGGGACGAGCGGATATCGGCCCGGCCGGTCACCAGATCCATATCCAGAACCACGTCCAGGCGGGCCAGGGGGCGTATGAGGCGGTTGACCTCGATGGTGTTTTCTTGACTCATAGGGGAGCGTACATCCAAACGTATCGGGCCAGGTGTTGAAAAAATGGCAGGCAATACTTGACTTTTTATTTAGTTATTTTTGTTTAAAAAACACTCGCCAAATATGCCGGGGGCCGCCGCCCGACAGCAAAAAGGAGCATTGTCAATCCTTATCAGATTTCACGGAGGTGTAGAATCACGATTAAAATAGCAATAAAACAACAAGAAATCAAGTCAAATAATGTTCAGGGGATCAATATTTTCTTGGGCTATAAATGACGAGGCGATGCCGTTCACTTTGAACCGGTTTCTTCACGAAACCCGGCCGCCCGAGATGGCGTAATAAGTATAAGCGCTTATGTAAAAATGTGCAAGCCCTCGATAAAATATTTCAGTATTTCTTGTTTTGCGAAAAAAATATGGGTAATTTTTCCCCTCACCCCTCCCGCCCGCAACCGGAAAGGGGCGAAAAGCGGCCGCAGAGCGTTTGGCGGCCGGCACCCCCGCTCGCCAAAAACTCTTTAGGGAACCTCTAAAAATGACCATTTCTAGGTCGGGAGTTCGCTCCCGCCCTTCTCGCTAAAATTTAACCATTTGAATTTATTAAATGTAAATTTTAGCTGTCAGGGCTCCACTCTCTCTCGACCAAGAACTGGCGAATTTTTAGAGGTTCCCTTCACCGTTCTCTTCCTCTCCCCGGTTCGGGCGGACGAGGAGGGTGGTGACGGTGTGGCCGTCGACGGTGAGGATGGTGAAGTGGGCGCCGTAGAGGTCGAGGGCGTCGCCTTCGTGGGGCACGGCGCCGAATTTTTCGACCATGAGGGCGGCCAGGGTGCGGTAGTGTTCCTCGGCGTCGGGGCCGAGGTCGAGGTTGAGGTAGGCGCGGAGCTCGTCGGGCGAGACGGTGCTGTCGATGATGAAGGCGCCGTCGCCCCGGGGCTTGATCTTGGGTTCCTCGTGGTCGAATTCGTCCTGGATGGTGCCGACGATGGCCTCGATGACGTCCTCCATGGTGATGAGGCCCTGCCAGCTGCCGTATTCGTCCCAGACGAGGCCGAACTGCTGGTTGTCGAGGCGCATCTGTTCCAAAACCTCGTCGATGGGCAGGTGGTCGTAGATGGAGAGGGCCGGCCGGGCGAAGGCGCGCAGGGGACGGTCCAGGGGTTCCAGGAGGAGGTCCTTGGCGTGGAGGAAGCCGATGATGTTGTCCTTGTCGCCCGCCTCGTAAATGGGAAAACGGGTGTGGCCGTTTTCGCGGACCAGGCCGATGGCGTCGCCCACGGTCTGGTCCGTGGACAGGGACACCACGCGCGTGCGGTGGACCATGATGTCGCGGGCATAGCGGCGGTCGAGGTTGAAGATGTTGGTGACGTAGCGCTCTTCGTCGGCGTCGAGCTGGCCGCCGTCCTTGGCCTCGGAGATGAGGATTTTCAGCTCGTCCGTGGAGTGGGCCTCCTGGGAATGGAGGTTGGCCGCGCCCACCAGGCGGATGGTGAGGTTGGCGGCCGCGTTCAATATCTTCACCCCGGGCAGGAACAGGAAGTAGAAGAAGCGCATGGGATAGGCCAGGAGCAGGACCGCGCTCTCGGAGGCCCGGATGGAGATGGTCTTGGGGGCCAGTTCGCCGAACACCACGTGGGCGAAGGTGATGAGGCTGAAGCCCACCACCACCGAGATGGTGTGCACCAGGGCCGGGGTGGTGATCCCCACCCACTCGAAGAGCGGCCGCAGCAGGGCGGCCACGGCCGGCTCGCCCAGCCAGCCGAGCCCCAGGCTCGACAGGGTGATGCCCAACTGGCAGACCGAGAGGTAGGCGTCGAGGTTCCGGCGGCCGAAGAGGGCCGCCTGGGCCCGGGCGTGGCCCTCCCGGGCCAGGAGCTCCAGGCGGGTGGGCCGGATTTTGACGAAGGCGAACTCCGCGGCCACGAACAGGCCGTTCATCAGCACCAGCAGAACCGCCGCGCCCAGCATGAGGGCTGTATTCATATTGAGAAACACCGTCCTTGGGGAGAAGGGGCCGCCCGGGCAAGGGCGGCGGGGAAGGCCGGGCTCGAACCCGCCCGGGCTTCCCCTCTGGCCAATGTGAGAAAAAGAGGGTAAAGCGTTCCCTTCTTCCCGTATTATATGCTATGATACGCGAGGAAGGCAACCGCTCCCTTCACGGTCGCGAAAAGGAGGTCAGGCATGGATCGACTCGTCGAACTCTTCATGAACGGTCAGGTGTCCGACCCCTTCGCGGTGCTGGGCGCCCACGCGTTCCGCCGGAAGGGCCAGTCGGGGACCGTCTTCCGGGCCTACCTCCCCGGGGCCGAGAAGGCCGCGGCCCTCCTGCCGGAAGGCGAACTGGAACTGACCAAGGCGCATCCGGGCGGCCTCTTCGAGGGTTTCAAAGCCGGGGCGCACGATTTCCGGCCATACCGCCTCCGGGCCGATTTCCGGCCGGGCGGCGCTTCCGCCTTTTACGACGCCTACAGCTTCGGCCCGGTCCTGTCCGAGTTCGACCTTTTTCTGTGGAACCAGGGCAACCATTACCAGATCTACAACAAGCTCGGGGCCCACCCCATGGAACACGAGGGCGTGGCCGGCGTGCTTTTCGCGGTCTGGGCCCCTTCGGCCCGCCGGGTGAGCCTGGTGGGCGACGGCAACTTCTGGGACGGCCGGCGCCACCCCATGCGCGGCCGGGGCGCCTCCGGGGTGTGGGAGCTCTTCATCCCCCACGCCCGGGCGGGCACCCTGTACAAATTCGAGATCACCACCCAGGACGGCACCCTCCTCATCAAGAGCGACCCGATGGCCTTCCAGATGGAGCAGCGGCCCAAGACCGCCTCGGTGGTCTGCGACCTGACCCGATACCGATGGGGCGACGGGGAATGGCTGGAGAGACGGGCCCGCACGAACCACCTGAGCGAGCCCATGAGCGTCTACGAGGTGCACCTGGGCTCCTGGCGGCGGAAGAAGGGCTGGGAGTGGCTGACCTACCGCGAGGCCGCGGACCAATTGGTGGATTACGTCAAGGACATGGGCTTCAACTGGATCGAGTTTCTGCCCCTGGCCGAGCATCCCTTCGACGCCTCCTGGGGCTACCAGGTGACGGGCTATTTCGCGGCCACCTCGCGCTTCGGCACCCCCGACGATCTGCGCCACCTCATCGACCGCTGCCACCAGGCGGGTATCGGGGTCATCATGGACTGGGTGCCCGCCCACTTCCCCAAGGACGCCTTCGCCCTGGAATATTTCGACGGCACCCACCTCTACGAGCACGGCGACCCGCGCCAGGGCGAGCACCGCGACTGGGGCACCTTGATTTTCAACTACGGCCGGAACGAGGTGAAGAACTTCCTGGTGGCCAACGCCCTCTTCTGGGTCGACCAGTACCACATCGACGCCCTGCGCGTGGACGCGGTGGCCTCCATGCTCTACCTCGACTATTCGCGGGAAGAGGGCGAGTGGATCCCCAACCGTTACGGCGGCCGGGAAAACCTCGAGGCCCTGGAATTCATAAAAACCCTGAACACCAAACTGTACGAGCTGTTCCCCGGGGCCCTGACCATCGCCGAGGAATCCACGGCCTTCCCGGCCGTGTCGCGGCCCGTGCACCTGGGGGGCCTGGGCTTCATGTTCAAGTGGAACATGGGCTGGATGCACGACATGCTGGAATTCATGTCCCAGGACCCGGTCTTCCGCCGCTACAACATGGACCGGCTCACCTTCGCCCTCCTGTACGCCTTCCACGAGAATTTCTGCCTGCCCCTGTCGCACGACGAGGTGGTCTACGGCAAGCGTTCCCTGTGGGACAAGATGCCCGGCGACTATTGGCAGAAGTGCGCCAACCTCCGGCTGCTGCTGGGCTACATGTTCGCCGAGCCGGGCAAGAAGCTGCTCTTCATGGGCGGCGAATTCGGCCAGACCACCGAGTGGAACCACGAGGCCGAACTGTCCTGGGATCTCCTGAAACACCCGGCCCACCAGGGCCTGGCCAACTTCACCCGGGACCTCAACCGGCTCTACCAAAACGAGCCGGCCATGTATGAGCGGGACTACAGCTTCCAGGGCTTCGAATGGCTGGACTTCCGCGACCTGGACGCCACGGTGGTCAGCTTTTTCCGCCGGGGCTCCCGGCCCGGGGACGAGATTCTCTTCGTCTTCAATTTCACCCCCGTGCCCCGCACGGGCTACCGCCTGGGCGTGCCCCGGGCCGGCTTCTGGCGCGAACTCATCAATTCCGATTCGGCCCACTACGGCGGCTCCAACGTGGGCCTGAACGGGGGGCTCTTTACCGAGGGCACGCCGTCCCACGGCCGTGCCCAGAGCCTGGTCCTGACCCTGCCCCCGCTGGGCCTGGTCGCCCTCAAAATTTAATCCCGATTCTTCGGCCGCGTCGCCACCCGGGCCGCCGTTTCGGGAATCCCGAACCGGCGGCCCGGTTTTTTATGTCCCAGTCATATTTTCAAGGAGTCCCCGAATGATTTTCGACGTTGAAAAGGAAACCCTTCCCCGAGAGAAACTGGAGGCGCTGCAGCTGCGGCGTCTCCAGGACCTCTGCCGCCGCGTCCACGCCAACGTGCCGTTCTACACCAAAAAATTCGACGAGGCGGGGATCAGACCGGATCAGGTGCGGAGCCTCGGCGACCTCCAGCGCCTGCCCTTCACCGAAAAGAAGCACCTGCGCGAGCATTACCCCTACGGCTTTTTCGCGGTCCCGCGCGACAACGTGGTGCGGCTCCACGCCTCCAGCGGCACGACCGGACGGGTGACCGTGGTGGGCTACACCCGCCGCGACGTGGACCACTGGGCCGACCTCATGGCCCGGTCCCTGGCCTGCGCCGGGGCCGGACGGACGGACATGGTCCACGTGGCCTACGGCTACGGCCTCTTTACCGGGGGCCTGGGCGCGCATTACGGGGCCGAGCGCCTGGGGGCCACGGTGGTGCCGGCCTCGGGCGGGGCCACGCGGCGGCAGGTGCACTTCATGCGCGATCTGGGGGCCACGGTCCTGTGCTGCACGCCTTCCTACGCCCTCCACCTCCACGAGGCGGCCCGCGAGGAAGGCCTGGATTTCAAGGACAAGTCCGTCATGGCCCTGAAGACCGGCGTCTTCGGGGCCGAGCCCTGGAGCGAGGAAATGCGCGCCGCCATCGAGCGCGAGATGGGCATCGACGCCATGAACGTCTACGGCCTGTCGGAGATCATGGGCCCGGGCGTGGCCATGGAATGCGTGGAGGCCAAAGAGGGGCTCCACATTTTCGAGGACCATTTCCTGCCCGAAATCATCGATCCCGACACGGGCCGGGTGCTGCCCCCGGGCGAGGAGGGCGAACTGGTCATCACCACCCTCACCAAGGAGGCCATTCCCCTTCTGCGCTACCGCACGCGCGACATCACCCGCCTGGACCCCACCCCCTGCCGCTGCGGCCGCACCCACCGCCGCATCGGCCGCATCATGGGCCGGTCCGACGACATGCTCATCATCCGGGGCGTCAACGTCTATCCCAACCAGATCGAGGCCCTCCTCGTGGAGACCGACGGCCTGACCCCCCATTACCAGATCATGGTCGACCGCGTCGACAACCTCGACCAGATGGAAATCCAGGTCGAACTGGCCGAGGACTTCCTCGCCGGCGGGGAAGTGAAGAAGCTCCAGGCCATCACCCGCACCCTCACCCGCCGCATCAAGGAGTTCCTCGGCGTCAGCGCCCAGGTCCGCCTGGTGGAGCCCCGCGGCATCGCCCGCAGCGAAGGCAAGGCCAGGCGGGTCGTCGACAACCGCACGGACCAGATATGAACGGTCATGACCTGAAAGGAAAAACCATGAAAGCCGAACAGCTCTCCGTCTTTCTCGAGAACAAGCCCGGCCGCCTGGCCGCCGTCACCCTCGCCCTGGCCCGGGAAAACATCAACATCAGCGCCCTTTCCCTGGCCGACACCCTGGAGTTCGGCGTCCTGCGTCTCATCACCGACCGCCCCGAGGACGCCCGCCGGGTCCTGGCCCGGGGCGGTTTCATGGCCCAGGTGACCGAGGTCCTGGCCGTGGAGGTGCCCCACCAGCCCGGCGGCCTGAGCCGGCTTCTCCAGGCCTTCAAAGACGTGGGCCTCAACGTGGAATACATGTATTCCCTGGTGGCCCGGTCCGACCGGGGAGCCATCATGATCCTCCGCCTCGACGATCTCGACCGCGCCCTGGCCGCCATCGCCCCCGATGTCGGCCGCGCCATCTCCGGCGAGGAACTGCGGAACTATTGAAAGGAACTTGGCGATTGAAAAGGGGGGCGCCGCCCCCCTCCGCAAACCGCAAAATTCCCTGTTCCCCCACCCCGGCGGTGGAGAGCCCGGGCCAAGCCCGGCCTCTTCACTCCACGGTGACGCTTTTCGCCAGGTTGCGGGGTTGGTCGACGTCCGTGCCTTTGGCCACGGCGGCGTAATACGCCAGGAGCTGCACGGGCAGGGCGTAGACCAGCGGGGCCACGAAGGGGTCCACGTGGGGCATCAGGATATGCCCCGTCAGCCCCGACACGTGGGGGAAGCCCATTTCGTCGCCGATGAAGATGGTGCGGCCGCCCCGGGCGTTGATCTCCGAGAGGTTGGAGGCGGTTTTCGGGAACAGGTGGTCGCTGGGCGCGACCACGATGACCGGCACGTTTTCATCCACCAGGGCGATGGGGCCGTGCTTGATTTCGCCGGCGGCATACCCTTCGGCGTGGATGTAGGAAATCTCCTTCAGTTTCAGCGCCCCTTCCAGGGCGATGGGAAAACTCAGCCCGCGGCCGAGGAAGAGCACGTCGCGGGCCGGGGCCACCAGGTCGCGGGCCACCCGGGCGATTTCCTCGCTCTGGCCCAGGATGTCGGCGGCCCGGGCCGGGACCTCCAGGAGGGCCCGGACCAGGCGGGCCTCTTCCTGGCTGTCGAGGTGGCCCCGGTGGCTGGCCAGGACCAGGGCCAGGGCGGCGAGCAAGGTCAGCTGGGCGGTGAAGGCCTTGGTGGAGGCCACCCCGAATTCGGGCCCGGCCACGGTGGGCAGGACCACGTCGGACTCGCGGGCGATGGTGCTCTCCTGGACGTTGACGATGCCGAGGATGCCCAGGCCCGCCTGGCGGCAGTGGCGCAGGGCCGCCAGGGTGTCGGCCGTCTCGCCGGACTGGGAGATGAACAGGGCCACCTGGCCCGGCTCCAGGACGGGGTCGCGGTAGCGGAATTCCGAGGCCACCTCCACCTCCACGGGCAGGCGGGCCATT
Source organism: Candidatus Adiutrix sp. (assembly GCA_031549025.1). GTDB lineage: Bacteria > Desulfobacterota > Desulfarculia > Adiutricales > Adiutricaceae > Adiutrix. The sequence goes on from JAVBQN010000056.1 coordinate 24,850, forward strand.
TTTTCGATCCAGTATTTGCCCGCCAGGGCCGCGTAGTACGAGGTGCCGCAGGCCACGATGGTCAGGTGGCGGGCGCGCTTGAGGTGCGGGAGGTTGGGGAGGGATATCTGGCCGGTGACGGGGTTGACCATGGTGTTGAGGGTGTCGCCGATGACCTGGGGCTGTTCGTGGATTTCCTTGAGCATGAAGTGGCGGTAGCCGCCCTTGCCCAGGTTCAGGGAGCCCACGGTGGAGACCGCCACCGGCCGCCGGACCTCGGCGCCGGAATGATCGTAAATCGTCGCCCCGTCCCGGCGGGCCGCCACCCAGTCGCCGTCCTCGAGGTAGGTCAGGCGGCCGCAGATGGGGCCCAGGGCCAGGGCGTCGGAACCCAGGACCATCTCGCCGTCGCCGTAGCCCACGGCCAGGGGCGAGCCGCGCCGGGCGCCGATGAGCAGGTCCGGGTGGCCGGCGAAGAGGAAAACCAGGGCGAAGGCGCCTTCCAGGCGGGGGAGGGCGGCCCGCACGGCCTCCACCGGGTCCAGGCCCTCGCGGATATAGCGGCTGACCAACTGCACCACCACCTCGCTGTCGGTCTGGCTTTCGAACTGGTGGCCCCGGGCCAGGAGCTCTTTTTTCAGTTCCAGGAAGTTTTCGATAATGCCGTTGTGGATCATGGCCACTTCGGCCGTGGCGTGGGGGTGGGCGTTGGTTTCGCTCGGGACGCCGTGCGTGGCCCAGCGGGTGTGGCCGAGGCCGATGAAGCCGGACAGCGGCTCGTCCCGCAGGAGGCATTCCAGGGACTGGAGCTTGCCCGGAGCCCGGCGGCGGGAGATGGCGCGCCCGTCGGCCGCCAGGGTGGCCACCCCGGCCGAGTCATAGCCGCGGTATTCCAACCGCTTCAACGCCGTGACCAGTTCCGGGACCACGTCCCTCCGCTCGCTAATGATGCCGATTATCCCGCACATTAGAATTCTCCTTGCTGTGTGCCCACAGGTAATGGCCCGTAGCCGGGCAAAAAATGTGATTTTTGCCCGGCGTGTGACGCCGGGGCCTCACCGTCTGTCGCTTCGCTCCGTCGCCCTCTGGGCGACCTTTTGAAGAGTGGTGCTGCTCGCCAGGGGGGGCCCGCAGCCGGGTCCGGCTGACGCCCTGAGGTTTTCGACGAACCTGGTCGAACAGCGAGGCCTCGGGCCGGTGAAAATTTTCGGAGTGAGCCGTTTTTTTCGACACGTGTCGAAGCGGAGCGGAGCCGTTGTCGAAAAAAACGAGCGAACGCAGAAAACTTTCACCGGCCCGAGGCCGGTCCGCCCCTCACAAAAGCGGCGGGAACATCTCCTCGAAGGCCAGGCCCGCGCCGATGAGGCCGCGCTCGCCGAAGGGGCGGCCCACCAGTTGGATTCCCACCGGCAGTCCGCTCTGCGGCCCCAAGCCCGCCGGCTGGGACAGGGCCGGAAGCCCGGCCAGGTTGACGGGCAGGGTCATCAGGTCGAGCTGGTAGGCGGTGAGGGGATCGTCGGCGAAGCTGCCGAAATCCCAGGCCGGCCGGGAGGTGATGGGCGCCAGGAGAAAATCGCACTCGTCCAGGGCCGCGAGATACTCGTCGCGGATGAGGCGGCGGACCTTGGCCGCTTTTTGGTAATACGCCTCATAGTAGCCCGAGGACAGGGCGAAGGTCCCCAGAAGGATGCGGCGGCGCACCTCCGGGCCCAGGCCCTCGCTGCGGGAGGCCACGTAGAGTTCGTTGAGGTCCTTGGGGTTCCCGGCCCGGCGGCCGTAGCGCACCCCGTCGAAGCGGGCCAGGTTGGTGCTGGCCTCGGCCGTGGCCAGGATGTAATAGGCGGCCACGGAATAGCGCAGGTTGGGCATGGCGATGGGCCGGAGTTCGGCCCCGGCCGCTTCCAGGGCTTTGGCCGCGTTTTTGAGCACCGCGTCCACGTCCGGGTCCAGCCGGGCTGCCCACAGTTCCCGGGGCAGGCCCAGCTTCAGGCCGCGCACCTGGGCCGGCGGGGCCGCCGCATAGTCGTCCACCGGGTGGAGGGAGGCGGTGTTGTCGCGCTCGTCCGGCCCGGCCACGGCGGCGAGCAACCGCGCGCAGTCGATCACCCTACGGGCCAACGGGCCGGCCTGGTCCAGGGAACTGGCGAAAGCGAAGATGCCGTACCGCGACACGCGGCCGTAGGTGGGCTTCAGGCCCACGCAGCCGCAGAGCGCGGCCGGCTGGCGGATGGAGCCGCCCGTGTCGCTGCCGAAGCCGCCCGGGGTCTGGTAGGCGGCGATGCCCGCGGCCGAGCCGCCGCTGGACCCGCCCGGCACCTTGGCCGGGTTCCAGGGGTTGCGGCTGGGCCCGAAGGCCGAGAACTCGGTGGAGGCCCCCATGGCGAATTCGTCCAGGTTGGTCTTGGCCACGATGACGGCCCCGGCCTCTTTCAGGCGGGTGACCACCTGGGCGTCATACGGGGGCCGGTAATTTTCCAGCATCCGGGAAGCGGCCGTGGTGCGGACGCCTTGGGTGCAGTACACGTCCTTCAGGGCCAGGGGCACGCCCCAGAGGGGCCGGGCCGGGTCGGGCCCGGCCGCGTCGAGGCGGGCGGCCTCGGCCCGGGCCTGGTCGGCCAGGACCGTGAGGCAGGCGTGGACCCGGGGCTCGGTGGCCTCGATCTGGTCCAGGCAGGCGCCGACCAGTTCCGCGGCGCTGATTTCGCGCGCCTGGAGCTTGGCCGCGGCGTCGGTGAGGGTCAGTTTGTGCAGTTCGCTCATGGATGAAATCTCTTTCAAAAACCGGCCGGCGGCTCAGAGGATTTTGGGCACGGCGAAGAAATCGCCGAAACGGTCCGGAGCCTGGGCCAGGAGGTCTTCGGCGAGACCGCTGTCGCGGGCCGCGTCCGGCCGGGGGCCGGGGGCTTCCAGGAGGGGTGAATACAGGGGCTCGACCCCGGCCGTGTCGGCCTCGCCCAAAACGTCGATATAGCCGACGATGGTGGCCATTTCGTCGGCCAGCTTGGCCAGGGCGGCCGGGGCCTCGTCCGGGGACAGGCCGCGGGTCAGGTCCAGCCGGGCCAGATCGGCGGTGCGCTTGACGGTTTCCAGGTCGATGGGCATGTTCGCTACTCCTTCAAAAGGCCGGCCAGGACTTCGCCGGCCAGTTTGGGATTGGCCGCGCCCCGGCTGCGCCGCATGAGCTGGCCGACCAGGAACGACAGGATTTTCTCCTGGCCGTCCTTATACTTCTGCACTTCGTCGGGATGGGCGGCGATGATTTCGCGGGCCAGGCCGGCGATGGCCCCGGCGTCGGAAATCTGGGTGCGGCCGCTGGCCTGGGCCAGGGCGGCCGGGTCGCCGCCTTTTTCCCAAAGCTCGGGGAAGAGTTCATAAGCCGCGCGGCGGCTGAGGCGCTCGTCGGCCATGAGCTTGGCCAGGCCGGCCAGGCCGGCCGGGGCCACCCGGCCTTCCATTGGCGGAATCTCGTCGCGCTGGCAGGCCGGGAGGAGCAGTTCCAGCATCAGGGCGGCCAGGCGGCGGGGCTCGTCCAGGGTCCGGCAGGCGGCGTCGAAATAGGCCACGGCCTGGCGGCGGTCCAGGAGCACGGCCGCCTGTTCGGCGGTCAGACCCCGGGCCAGGAGGCGGGCCCGGATTTCCTCGGGCAGTTCGGGCATCTCGGCCCGGAGGCGGGCCAGGAGCTCCGGGCTCACCACCACGGGCGGGAGGTCCGGCTGGGGGAAGTAGCGGTAATCGTGGGCCTCTTCCTTGGACCGGAGGGGCCGGGTCTCCTGCCGGGCCGGGTCGAAGAGCCGGGTTTCCTGGGTCAGTTCCCGGCCCTGGCCGATCAGGGTCCCGTGGCGCACAATCTCGTATTCCACGGCCTGGGCCACGTGGCGGAAGGAGTTCAGATTTTTGATTTCGCTGCGTACTCCCAGGCGCTCCGCGCCCCGGGGTTTCAGGGAGATGTTGACGTCGCAGCGGAACTCGCCTTCCTCCAGCCGGCCGGCCGTGACCTCCAGCCGCACCAGGATGGCGTGGAGTTTTTTCAGAAATTCCACCACTTCCGTGGACGAGCGGAAATCCGGCTCGGTGACGATCTCGATCAGGGGCGTCCCGGCCCGGTTCAAATCCACCAGGGTCTGGCCGCGCTGGTCGTCGTGGACGCACTTGCCCGCGTCGTCCTCGAGGTGGATGCGGTTCAAGCGGATGCGGCGGCGGGTTTCACCCTCGCCGATCTCCATTTCCCCCCCGAGGCAGATCGGCGGGTTGAGCTGGGAGGTCTGGAACCCGCCCGGCAAATCCGGATAAAAATAATTCTTGCGCGAAAATATGGAAACCCCGTTCACCCGGCAGCCCAGGGCCAGGCCGGCCTTGGCCGCCAGTTCCACGGCCCGGGCGTTGAGGCGGGGCAGGGCGCCCGGCTGGCCCGAGCAGACCTCGCAGATATGGCGGTTGGGCTCGGCCGAGGCGGTGGGGCAGGAGCAGAAGAGCTTGCTGGCGGTTTTCAGCTGGGTGTGTATCTCCAGCCCGATGACGGGTTCCAGGTCGGTCATGTGGTCTTCCTTTGCGGTCGCTTGGGCGGGGACGGGGAGCGGTCGGAGCCAAGCGAAAAATTCGGAAATTCGGCCCCGGATCGGAGAAACGGCCCGGACCCGGCGGGGGCGTTTTTTGGGGGGGCCGCCTCTGGACACGGGACCGAAGGCGTTTTACATTATAGATAAGAATGAAAGATGTGCCAAGAGATAAATGCGGGGGAAGGGATCCGAGGGGCGACTGTTCTTATTCGGTCACATGTCCATATAAGGACACAAAATGTCTATATGTGGACATCAAACGGAGCGGAGCTTTGGTGCGAAATAACGTTTTGATTCGCACAACGGCGCCTCCGATTTTTAGGGATGCTGCCCATAGATATGGCCCGACTCCCGGTTCAAACCCCTAAATCTGGGAAAAAGAACTAATGTCGAGCGGTTGCCCATCGGTTATTTTCCGGTCCCAACCGTCGATTCCGGCGCAATCGGCCCAAATGGAAACCGCAAAACAGTTTTCAGCCCGCAATATCCTAAAAAAAAGGCTCTCAAACTGTCTGGCCGCCGAGTTGGCACAAAACTGGCATATACTTTCAGACATAAGAGAGCCGCCGAAAGGCAATCGCACCTGACAAATTGTGATTGTACCATTACCGCAAACGGAGATACAAGACGATTCGACGGCATAAATTTACTTCCCCAGCTTGCTCATATTGAGAAGATTCGGAGAAGACGCACTTTCCTGCCGAGGGCCTGACCCTCTCTACCTACCATCAAAGGGGTCTTTCCCCATCAATAAACTCTGGGAGATTTTCTCCCAGCCTGCCACACAGGGGCGTATGCCCCGGTCTATCTGGCGGGGTCGTCAACCGGCGTGGTGCCCGACGACCCCGCCCTTCTTTTACATTATGGCTTTGGCGCCTTGACGAAGTTGGCCGTAGCCGGGCAAAAAATGTGATTTTTGCCCGGCGGGTGGCGCCGGTGGCGTCACCGCCAGTCGCTTCGCTCCGTCTCCCTCTGGTCGACATTTTGCCCCCCCTCCCCCTGACGGGGGGAGGGGGGGCTCGCCCGGTCGCTTCGGTTTGTCTCCCTGCGGGCGGCATTTTGCCCCCTCTGTCGGGGGGGCAAAAGCCTTCGTCTCGGCCCGCCCACCCGGATTCCTCAGCCCCCTTTTTCGCGGGCGGCGAGGACTCGGGGCGGTGAAATTTTTCGCAGAGAGCCAAAATTTTCCGGCACGTGTCGGCGCGGAGCGACGCCGTTGCCGGAAAATTTTGAGCGAACGGAGAAAATTTTCACCGCCCCGAGTCCGGTCCCAGGCCTCGAAGTTTTGATCCCTCAGCCCCCTTTTTCGCGGGCGGCGAGGCCCGGGGGAGACGAAATTTTTCGGAGAGAGCCAAAATTTTCCGGCACGTGTCGGAGCGGAGCGACGCCGTTGCCGGAAAATTTTGAGCGAACGGAGAAAACTTTCGTCTCCCCCAGGCCGGTCCCAAGCCTCCCGCCTGCCTAATATCGCCCCGAAAACGCCGAAACCGGCCGCGAAGGCCGGTATCGGAGAGAAGACGGGGCGGCCCCCGGTTTCAGGCGCCGCGGGCCTCGCCGGGCGGCGGCGTCTTGGGATACAGCTCCCGGCCCCGCAGGATGTGGAATTTCTCCCGCATCTTCTGGAACATGGCGTAGACCAGGGGAATGGTCACGATGCCCAGGATCGAGGCGCTCAGCATGCCGCCGAACACGCACATCGACACGTTCTGCCGGCTCATGGCCCCGGGGCCCGTGGCCACCACCAGCGGCAAGAGCCCCGCCAGGAAGGCGATCGACGTCATCATCACCGCCCGGAACCGGAGATGGGCCCCCTGGGCCGCGGCGTCCTTGATCTTCAGGCCGTGCTCCCGGGCCTCCTTGGCGAATTCCACGATGAGGATGGCGTTTTTCGAGGCCAGGGCGATCAGGGTCACCAGGCCGATCTGGACGTATATCCCCACGGACTGGCCCGAGATCTTCACCGCCAGCATGGCCCCGTACACGGCCGCCGAGACCGACAGAATCACGCCGATGGGGATGGTCCAGCTTTCGTACAGAGCCACCAGGAAGAGGTAGGCGAAGAGGATCGACAGGGCGAAGAGGTAGGCCGTCTGGCCCGAGGATTCCTTTTCCTGCAAGGTCCCGCCCGTCCACTCGAAGCCGTAGCCCGTGGGGAGACCGGCCGAGGCCGCTTCCATCACCGCGATGGCCTCGCCCGTGCCCAGGCCGGGGTAGGAACTGCCCTGAATCTTGATGGCCCGGTTGTTGTTGTACCGGGTGATGTTGTGGGGCCCGGTGGTGGTGTGGGCCGTGATCAGGGACGACAGCGGCACCATGGCCCCGCTCTTGGACCGGACGTGGATGTTGTACACGTCGTCGAGGTTGCGGCGCTGGCCGGCCGCGGCCATGATGTTGACCTGCCAGGTGCGGCCCTGGAGGTTGAAGTCGTTGACGTAGTAGCTGCCGAGGAAGGCCTGCATGGCCGCGAACACCTCGGCCACGTTCACGCCCAGGGTCTGGATCTTGTCGCGGTCCACGGTGACCTTGACCACGGGCGTGGCCGTGTTGAAAAAGGTCATGACGTACATCATCCGGGGATCATGCATGGCCTGGCCCATGACCTGGAAGCCCACCCGCTCGAACTCGCGGAAGTCCCGCCCCTCATAATCCAACAGCTGATATTCGAAGCCGCCCACCGAGCCCAGGCCGATGATCGGCGGCAGGGTGAAGGACCGGGCCGTGCCCTCGATGATGGTGGCCAGGCGCATGTTGGCCTGCATGAGGATGCTGTCGATGGATTTGTCCCTGGTGGTGCGCTTTTCATAGTCGTCGAGCATGATGAACATGAAGGCCGCGTTGTTCTGCACGGAACTGTTGATCAGGTTCATGCCCAGCACCATCATGGTGTTGCGCACCCCGGGGATTTCCCGGATGAGGCGGTTGGCCTTCAGCCCCACCTCCCGGGTCTTGTCCAGGGACGTGCCTTCGGGCGTGCCGAGCTGCACCAGCAGGGCCCCCATGTCCTCGTCCGGCAGAAAGCCCGTGGGCGTGAACTTCAGGATGCCCCAGGAACAGAACAGGAACACCACCACCAAAACCAGCCCGAAGATGCTCCGCCGGAGCAGGACTTTCACCAGCTCCACGTATTTGTTGCGGAAGGCCCCCATGAACCGCTGGAAATTGCGGACCACGAAGTTGTGCTTCTTGTCGGGCTCGTGCTTGAGGAACACGGCGCACAGCGCCGGGGACAGGGTCAGGGCGTTGATGGCCGAAATGAAGGTGGAGACCGAGATGGTCACGGCGAACTGCTGGTACAGCTTGCCCGCCACGCCCGGGATGAAGGCCACCGGGGTGAAGACCGACAGGAGCACCAGGGTGATGGCGATGATGGGGCTGGTGATTTCCCCCATGGCCTTGACGGCCGCCTCCCGGGGCGGGAGGTGCTCCTCTTCCATCACCCGCTCCACGTTTTCCACCACCACGATGGCGTCGTCCACCACGATGCCGATGGCCAGAACCATGGCCAGAAGGGAAATGGTGTTGGCCGAGAAACCCGCCGCGAGCAAGACCGCGAAGGTGCCGATCAGGGACACCGGCACCGCGATCATGGGGATCAGGGTCGAGCGCCAGTTGCCCAGGAACAGGTAGACCACCACGATCACCAGGATGAAGGCCACCACAATGGTGTGCTGCACCTCGTAGATCGAGGAGCGGACAAAGGTGGTGGCGTCGAAGACCGTGTCGTAGGTCATGCCCGGCGGGAAGCGCTTGCTCATGTCCTCGATGGTCCGGTTGAGCTGGTTGACCACGGCCACCGCGTTGGAGCCCGCCGACTGGCTGACCATGATGCCGCTGGCCGGCTGGCCGTTGTAGAAGCCCACCACGTCGTAGCCCTGGGCCCCGAGCTTGACGTCGGCGATGTCGCGGAGGCGCAGAAGCCCCCCGCCCTCGCTGGTGCGGATGACGATGTTGCCGAACTGTTCCGGGGTGGTCAGGCGGCCCTGGGCGTCGAGGGTGAAGTGCAGTTCCTGGCGCCCGTCGGTGGGCGGGGCCCCGATTTCACCCACGGCCGCCTGGACGTTCTGGGCCGCCAGGGCGGCGATGACGTCGGCCGGGGTCAGGCCCAGCTTGGCCATGCGGGCCGAATCCATCCAGGCGCGCATGCTGTAGGGGCTGCCGAAGTTGCGGACGCTGCCCACGCCGGGGATGCGGGAGACGGTATCGACCACGTTGGCCGTGACCCAGTTGTCCATGGTCAGCTTGTCGAGGCTCTGGTCCGGCGAATAGAAGGCGAAGGCCTTGAGCATGCCCGAGGTGCTCTTGTCCACGCTCACCCCGATGCGGGTGACCTCGATGGGGAGCGAGGACTCCACCTTTTTCAGGCGGTTCTGGACGTTGACCATGTTCATGTCCGGATTGGTGCCGATCTGGAAGGTCACGCTCAGGGAGTAGCTGCCGTTGCCCGAGGACTGGCTGGACATGTACATCATCTTGTCCACGCCGTTGACCGCCTCCTCGATGGGCTGGGCCACCGAGCTTTCCAGGGTTTCGGCGCTGGCCCCGGGATAGGTGGCCGAGACGTTGACCTGGGGCGGCACGATGTCCGGGAACTGGGTCACCGGGATGTTCATCAGGGCCAGGAGCCCGGCGATGGTGATGACCAGCGAGACCACCACCGCGAAGCGCGGGCGGTCGATGAAGACGCGGGAAATCATTCCTGGCCTCCGTCCTTGGCGGCCGGTTCGGTTTTTTCGTCATGGCCGGGCCCCGGGGCCGGCCCCTGCCCCTGATCGGGCGTCGCCACCTGCACGGGCGCGCCGGCCCGCAGGGTGGCCCCGCCGGACATCAGGCCCTTGAGGATGAACTGTTCCCCTTCCTCGAGGCCGTCCTTGACGATGTAGTCCTTATCCAGCGGATCGCCCTGTTCCAGGGTCACCCGCCGGGGCTCGGCCGCCAGGCCCGGCCGGGAGCCGGGCTTTTCGGGATCGGCCGGCACTTCCCTGACCATATAGACGAAACGGCCCTCGGTGTCGGTGAGCACGGCCTCCTTGGGCACCACCAGGCGGAGGTCGGGCTTGATGCGTTCGACAATGGCGGTGACGATCTGGCCGGGCCGCAGAAGTTTGTCGGCGTTGGCGAATTTGGCCTTGAACTTGATCGTGTCGGTCCGCGGATCCACCGTGGGGGCCGCGTAGCTCAAGGGGCCCGGCTCGGGGTAGCAGACGTCCGGGGCCAGGCGCAGGCGCACCTGCCAGTCGGCCGCCGACAGGTTTTTGTTTTTCATTTCAGTCTGATATTGGGAAATGACCTTTTCCGAGATGCCGAACGTCGCCAGGATGGGATCGAGGGACACCACCGTGGCCAGGACGCCGCTTTCCGGCCCCAAAAGGCTGCCCTCGGAATAGGGGGTGTCGCTGATGCGGCCGTCGAAGGGGGCCTTGATGGAGGCGTAGCCCAGGTTCAGGGCGGCCTGGGTGCGGCCGGCCCGGGCGCTTTTGAGGGCGGCCTCGGCCACTTCGTAATCGGCCTTGGCCCGGTCGAAGTCGCTCTTGGGCGAGGTCTTCTTGTCATACAGGTCTTTGATGCGGTTGAAGTCCAGGCTGGCCCGGTCGAACTGGGCCCGGGCCGAGAGCACGCTGGCCTCGGCCGTGGCCAAGAGGGCCTGGTACTGGTCGGGCTCGATCTGGAAGAGGAGCTGGTCCTTCTTCACCAGATCGCCGTCCTGGAAGTTCTTGGCCACCAGAAAGCCGCTCACCCGGGCCCGCAGATCCACGCTGTGGTCGGCCTCCATCACGGCCACGTATTCCCGCGACTCGGTGATGTCCCGGGTCTGGACCGTGCCCATGATGACGGGCTGGGGCGGCATGGCCAGGGGGGGGATCGGGCGCATGTAGATCAGGATGAAGACGGCCGCCAGCCCCACGATGGCCAGGGGGATGCCGACGAACAGGATTCTCAGGTTGCGTTTGGATTCGAACATTCTGGTAGCCTCGCCTGGTGAAACTCGTATGGAGCGCCCCGCCCGCCGGTTATTGCTCCGCCGGATACATAATATCCCCGGACTAGAGGATTCCGGCCGGTCCCGGCGCCGGGGCCGGCAGGGGCAGGGGCAGGGGCTGGTAGTCGACGGGGTCGAGGCCGAGGGCGCGGATTTTCAGGAGGGTCGCCTCCGGGGTCAGGTTCAGGACCGTGGCCGTGCCCTCCAAATCGCCGTTCTGGCGGGCCAGGGCGGCGATGAGCTGGTAGCGCTCGGCCTCGCGGGTCAGCGGGGGGGTGTGCTCGTCGTCGTCGGTCAGGTAGACTTCCGGGGCCAGGCGCAGGTAGGCCGGCAGGTCCGCCCGGGCCACCCGGCCCTGGCGGCCGAACAGCACCAGGAGGCCCGCCACCCGTTTCAGTTCGGCGATGTTGCCGGGCCAGCTGTAGTTGCGCAGGCATTCGAGGGCGGCCGGGTCCAGGCCGGTGAAGATTATGCCTATTTCCCGCGCGGCCTGCTGGAGGAAATTGGCGGCGAGGTTTTCCAGGTCGTTTTTGATCTCCCGGAGGGGCGGCATGGATATGTTCACCCGGCTGAGGCGGAGGAAGAGATCCCGCCGGAAGCGGCCGATCTCCACCAGGGCTTCGAGGTCCACGGAGGTGGCGCTGACGAGACGGAGGTTCACGGCCTTGGGCTGGAGCGCGGCCAGGGGGAAGAACACCCCTTCCTCGACGACCCGGAGCAGGCTTTTCTGGGCCGCGGGGGTCAGGTATTCCACGTGGCGGAGGAAGAGGGTGCCGCCGTCGGCCAGTTCCACCAGGCCGGGGCGTTCGAGGTCGGCCGGCCCCACGGAGGCCCGGCCGAACAGGGCCCGTTCGAGGTCGGCCGGGGCCAGGGCGGCCAGGTTGGCGGTCACCAGGCGGCCGTGGCGGTGGGCGCCGTTTTTGTGAATATATTCGGCCAGCGCGGATTTGCCGGTGCCGGCCTCGCCCGTGAGGAAGATCGGCGCCGAGCCCTCGGCCGCCTGGGCGGCCGTGGTGAAGACGGCCTTGACCTGGGAGGCGTTGCCGGAGAGGATGACTTCCGAGGCTTCGGAGAGCTGGAATTGCCGTTCCCGCTGGCGGCCGCGGGTTTCGGCCAGCCACGAAAAGGCGGGGGCCGCGATGGCCAGGAAGGCCGCGAAGGCCCGCAGGTCCCGGTCGGTGTAGGGGCGGTCCCCGCCTTCGAGATACAGCAAACCCGTGTCGCCGCCGATTTCGGTCATGGGGCCCAGCATGACCGGCCGGCCGGCCAGGGACACCTGGCGGCGGCCGTCCTGGAAGCTCAGTTCGGCCACGGCCTGGGGCCAGACCAGGACTTCCCGGTCCCGGGTGGCCCGGAGGAAGGAGGTGCGGCTGAGCATCAGCCGCCGGTCCGGGCTGGAGGTCATCATCGAGACCAGGCGGCGGGCCAGCGGCCGCGAGGGCCACAGCACGGCCGCGAAGGTCATCCCGAAACGGGTCTGGAGAAATTCCAGGATCCGGGCCCGGGTCTCGGCCGGTTCGGCCTCGCGGGCCAGGTGGTGGGCCAGGGTCATCAATTCCGGCCAATCCTCCGCGCCGGCCCGGCCGGCCGCCTCCTCGGCCGGGGCGTTCAGGAGGCCCGCGAAGCTCTCGGCCAGATCGTGGATGATGAAAGCCGGCGGCGCCGGGCCGACCAGGACCGTCAGGCCGGGCTCGAAGACGAACAGCTCCTGGGCGACCTCGATGGTGTCGTAGGACTCCAGCCGGGTCTGGAGGGTCACGGGCTGGCCGTTGACCCGGGTGGTCGGGGCGCCCGAGAGGTCGGCGATGTAGTAATACTCGTCGATCAGGAAAATTTCCGCCTGGTGGGGATGGGCGTTCCGGTCCAGGAGGATCAGGTCGCAGTCCGGGGCGGTTCCGAGGACGGTTTTGGCGCCGAGTTGGTAATGGAAACCGAGGCGGTCTTCTCGAAATGCGAAAATTTGGGCCATAGTCTGCACCAGTTTTCGTCGGGGACGTCCCCGGTTGTCGGTCATTCAGAGCCGATATGGTAAAAATACTTAACTGAATGATTTTGGCAGAAAAATACCCGACTGTCAAGGGAAGCGCGAATAATGCCGCACATTTTTCAAACCGGCTCCGGGCGGGACGTTTCATCGCTTCGGCGGAGGGAGGGGAGGGCGGCCGGAGAGCGGCCTCATTCCGGGTTCAAATGACTGTTTTATTACTCCGGCAACTAAATAAGTCACCCCCGTGATTTCGCCAAAGCCCGAAATCACTGGACTTCAGCGGCCGGGAACAGACTTCTAAAGTGGCCGGGTTAATATTATTTTTGCCGTGGCTCGCGGGCCGCCTCTTGACACGGCGGCGGAAAATGATTATGATCAATTGAGCAAAACAAGCGAAGGAATTCCGAACAATCCCATGCCCCGTCCCAAGCACGACCGCCACATCGCCGACCCGCCCCGGGTCACCTATTTCAAGCCCCAGGGCGTGCCGATGATCTGCCTGGAAGAAGTCCGGCTGTCCGTGGAGGGCCTGGAGGCCCTGCGCCTGGCCGATTTCGAGGGCCTGGGCGCGGCCGAGGCGGCGGAGCGCATGCGCGTCTCCCGCCACACCTTCGGCCGGGTCCTGGCCGAGGCCCGGCGGGTCATCGCCCGGGCCCTGGTGGGGGGCCTGGCGCTGCGCATCGAGGGGGGGCAATGGGTGCTCGCCGAAGGCCGGCCGGCCGGGTCCGGTCCCGGCTGCGTGCAGGCGCGGACCGGCCGGGCCCCCGCCGGGCCTGAAACCGATATCGAAACCGATACCGAAAATGAATAGAGAGGCAATTATGAACATCGTCAGAATCGCTGTGCCGTCCGACAATCCGGGCGGCCTGGACGCCCGGGTCAGCGGGCACTTTGGCCACTGCGACCGCTACACCCTGGTGGAGATCGACGCCGAGGGCGTCAAGAAAGTGGAAACCATGGACAACCCGCCCCACCAGGAGGGCGGCTGCCTGGCCCCGGTGCGCCTCCTGGCCGACCGGGGGGTGACCAAGCTCCTGGCCGGCGGCATGGGCCGCCGTCCGCTGATGGGCTTCAACCAGGCGGGCATCGAGGTGTATTTCGCCGGCGACCAGCCGACTGTGGGGCAGTCGGTGGCCGCTTATATGGACGGCCGACTGCCGGCCTTTTCGATGGACGCCGTGTGCGGCGGCCACGGGGGAGGAGGGTGCGGCGGGCATTGAGCCGCCTGGCCAGGCGGCCGTGCTGGATAAATAGTCCCGCCCCGGCTTTGCGGCCGGGGCGGGTTATTTTGCCGCCTCGACCGGGTAAAAAAGATGAAGAGGATTTGGCCAGTCACCGGGCCACCCTTTCAAGGGGCGGCCCGGTGACTTCAATGTTTCAGAGCACTGGTTGTAACGGCCAAACTCAAGAAAGCGGCTCCCGAAGGAGCCGCTTGGGGGGGGCTTTTGAACCCGGCTTACCAGCTGTAGGTCAGGCGGAGGGCGCCGCCGCAGCCCTCGCGCTGGCCGAAGGCCCCCTGGAAGCCGGCGCCGACCGTCAGGTCCTGTCCCGCCGCCCATTCGACGCCGAGCTCGCCGAGGCCGGTGTGGCCCTTGGTGTCGATGCTCGTCGTGGCCGCGTTGGAGGAGCCGCTCAGGCCGATCGCGCCCTTCTGTTCGCCGTCGAACTCATATTCCCAGGCGCCGCCGACATAGCCGCGAAGTTCGGGCTTGAAATTGTGCGAGAAGCGCGCGCCCAGGCGCGAGCGGACGGAGGTGGAACTGTCGAGCTTCAGGTGTTCGCCGGCCGTGTTGTCGGTGTCGTCCCCGTCCATGAAGGTGAACAGGCCCTTGGCGTAGAGGTCGACCATGCCGTCCGGCCAGGCGTCGAACTGGTAGCCGGCTCCGACATGGCCGCCCAGATACATGGAATCGGTCGAGAAGCCGGTCCGGGACTGATGCCCCGTGTAGTCGGTGTCGACCACGCCGGCCCGGACCGACGCCTCGCCGTAGAGGCCGCTGAAGTATTCGTGACGGGCCGCCAGCGCGGCGCCGTAATAGGAGCTTTCGGCGTCGGCGTCGAACCCGCCTCGCCAGGCGAAGTAGTTGTTGAGGTCGAAGTCGCCCCAGCCGGCCTCAAGCAGGAAGCCCAAGGTAGTGCGGCCGTCGTCGCAGTCCCGGGAAAGGCCCGGACCGGCGGCCGCCGAAAACGCGGCGCCGGAGACATCCGAACCCGTTTTGACCGACCGGTAGCCGCCGCTCATGGCCCCGAGCGCCACCGTCCGGAAGCCCTCGGCCGGGTCGTAGCCGCCGACGGGCCGGGAATTCCCCATGAGGTCGACGATCAGGTCCTGCCCCTGGCCCAGCAGCAGTTCCGCGCCGGAGCGGGCCTGCAAAGCGGACTGGCCGAGGTCGGCGGACAGGCCCCGGTAGTCGGCGACGACGGAGCCGCCGCCGCTTCCGTAGCCGAGTTCGTAGAGGCCTTCGAGGAAGCCCCGGCCGGCCCAGGACCGCGCGGCCAGGCGGGCGTTGCCGTTCTGGGCGAACGTCTGTCCGCCGATGGTGGACAGGCCGCCGTTGATCCGGTCGATCAGGGCGAAGCGCGGCGCGGAAAAATTCTTCCGCGCCGTTTCCATGGCGTCGAGGGAGGCCAGGGACAGGCTCATCTCGACAGACCGGATGTGATCGAAGTGGACGATGGGCGCTTGGCCGCCGATGACTTCCAGCGCGGCCGCGCCGCCCGCGGCGGTCTGGGAGAGCCAGTTGATGCGGGAGGCGAGATCGTTCGCCAGGTGGACCGTCAGCCGGTTGATCTTCAGGGCCTCCCCGGCGGTGGCCGCGTCGTTGGTCAGGCGGGCCGAGGTATGATCCGGCCGGAACATCTCGCCGACGACCAGGCGGCCGCCGAAGGCGTAATTGCCGGCCCCGGCCTGGCCGACGGCCCCCATGCCGCCGTTCAGCACCAGGTGCGAGCCGGATTTGATGGCCAGCTCGTCGAAGGCCGCGCCGCGGACGTTGCGGTTGTTCACGTTGCCGGCCAAGGCGCCCGTGAAGTCGAAAGTGGTGGCGGTGCGCTGGGCCGGGTCTTCGGCCCAGTCGCGGGACACGGAGTTGGTGGTTTCCACCGAGATGGTGCTGGCCCACAGGTTGGCCGTGCCGCGCGTGCCGCCCTGGTCGTCGACCACGAGGCCGATGTCGTCGGCGCCGAAGTAACGGTTGTCCACGATGCGCAGGGCGCCCGGCACGGACAGGCTGCGGAAGTCCGTCGCGGCGTCGGTCGCCAGATCGCGGGAATTGTCGATGACCCAGTCGTTGCGGATGGAGAAGCTGTCGATGGCCAGCGTGGCGTAGTTTTTGCCGGCGCTGTCCGCCCGGCTGGCCAGGGTATAGGCCGCGTCCGCGAGGTTGCCGTAGGTGTCGCCGATCTGGCCGGCGCCGCTGTGGGTCGCAATTGCCGCGCCGTCGGCCAGGTTGAACAGCTTCACGGTCTGGCCGAAGCGCAGGTTGTCCGCGCCCAAGAGGTTCAGCCGCGTCGCCGTGTTGGTCAGCACGCCGTGGCCGCTTTCGCTGGTGTTGCCGTTCACGTCGAGGAGCTGCTGACGGATATCGAAGTCCACCGAGGGGGGCTCGTCGCGCAGGTTGGCCACGTCGATGGCGACGGTCCGGCCGGACATGTCGACCTGATCGTAGATCACGTCCGAAGCGGGGTCGAGTTTCGTGACCGTCAGCATGTTCGGGCCGGGGACGGGCGCATTGGCCGAGTACAGATCACCGGTCCAGTTGAACAGGCGCTGCGTGTCAGCCGAGTGGATTTTCAGTCCGTCGGAACCGCCGGAGTTGGAAATCCCCAGGTGGCCGAAGGTAACCGTATAGTTGCCATCAGGCCCGTTGCGGTTCAGGTCGAGGCTGAAGCGTTCGCCGACCGCGGCCACGTTTTGCGCGTTCACGTCGACATGGCCGTAGTTGCGGTGAATATCCAGATCGAAGCCCGTGCCGTAATCCGTACGCAGGAAGGTGGTGCTGAACCGGGCGGAACCCGCGTTCACATCATGATCGCCGGCCGCGCCGGCGGGCAGGATGGTGTTCGAGCCGGAAATCAGGCCGTCCACGCCGGCCGCGTTGAGGCCGTTCGTCAGCGCCAGCGAGTACGCGTCGAAGCCGGCCAGGCCGCCGTTCTTGTCGGAGCCCAGCATGCCGTCGCCGCCCGACAGGCTGAAGCCGCCCTGAGAGACCACATAGCCGCCCTGGGCCGTGAACCGGGCGTTGCCGGCGAGGCCGGAATGCCCGCCGTTGGCCGTTTCCGCGTTACCCGCCGCCACCTTGAGGCCTTCACCGAAGTAGGCCGCGCGACCATACACGGCGACGGTGATATCGCCGCCCTGGCCGCCGGTGTGGCCGGTGTGGCCGCGGCCGGCGTCGCCCGCCAGAAAACTACCCGCACCCGCAACCTGGAACACGCCGACCTCAAGGGTCACGTCG
The DNA here is from genome assembly GCA_031549025.1 of Candidatus Adiutrix sp. GTDB lineage: Bacteria > Desulfobacterota > Desulfarculia > Adiutricales > Adiutricaceae > Adiutrix. The sequence continues at coordinate 41,803 of JAVBQN010000056.1, forward strand.
CCGCCGGCCGCGCCGTCGGCGTCGGCCGAAGCCCAGCCCAAGGGATTCGGATTGGCGGAACGCGCCTGGCCGGCGTTGCCCGCCGTGTAGGCGGTGTCGCCGCCGGAGCCGTAGATGCGCCCGACGAAGACGTTCAGATCGCCGCCGTGGCCGCTCCGGCCGGCGCCGGCGGGAAGAATGCCGCCATTGCCGGCGGCGCCTTCGGTACCGCCGGCGAACATCAGGTCGCGGGCCACCGTCAGGGCCGCCGCGCCGCCGTTACCGGCATCGCCGCCGGCCTGGGCATTGCCGTTGTCGCCGCCGTCGCCGGCGGAGATCGCCAAGCCCGTGTCGGCCGCCGCCGTTCCCAGCAGATCGCGGGCCACGGTCGCGGTGACCGTGCCGCCCGCGCCGCCGTCGCCGGCGGTGTTCGACAGGGCCGCCGCGGCGTCGCCGCCCGCGCCCGCAAGGAAGCCAAAGGCGTGGCCCTGGACAACCGCGTCGGACATCCAGGTCAGCAGGACGTTGCCGCCCGCGCCGCCCACGCCGCCGTCGTTGGAGCCGGAGACCGCATCGCCGCCACCGCCCGCCGCAAAGCTTCCGGACATGTAGCTGGCGATGCCGTGATAGAGTTCGGCCACGTGGCCGCCGCGGCCGCCGATGCCGTCGCCGTCGGCCGCGCCGCCGTCACCGGCCAGGACAGTGTACAGGTCGCCGACATCGTGCCCGGCCGTCAACGCGTCGCTGGCGCGGTTAAGGCCCATGCCGAAGTTGTTGGTGATGTCGCCGCCGCGTCCGCCTTCGATGTCGCCGGAGTTGCCGCCGTCACCGGCCATGAGGAGAGCATCCGTTTCGACGCGGGCGCCGTTGCCGGCCACGGCCAGGAGGAAATCGCCGCCACGGCCGCCGGTGCCCGCGCCGGCGCCGGAGGCTCCGGACTCGCCGCCCCAGCCGCCGTCTCCGGTCACCACGGTCAGATTGCCATTGTTAAGCACGTTGCTGTCGCGAACGGAAAGCGAACCGGTGACATCATAGCGGACATCGCCGCCGCGGCCGCCGTCGCCGCCCTTCGCGGCCGCCTCGCCGTTGGAGCCGTCGCCGCCAAAGCCCGTGTTGACATTCATGGGGCCGTAGAGGAGCGCCGCACCGCTGATGGTGGCGGTATAGCCGCCGCCGTCGCCGCCTGCGCCGGTCGCGGACACGGCCGTACCAATCAAGCCGCGCGGCGTTCCAAGATTACCGGAGTCGCCGCCGTCGCCGGTCACGATGCCAAGAGTGCGCGCCCCTCCATCCGCCGCGGCCGACGCACCGATCTGGTAGCCGTTGTAGTAGTCTTCGGTGATGGCCCCGCCCTGGCCGCCGTTGCCGGAACCCCAGGCGGCGCCGCCGTCACCGGTGGCGATCGTGTCAGTAAGCCCGTCCGTATCGCCATTGAAATTCAGGGACGTGTAGAGGCCGCCATAGCTGATGGTCAGCGAACCGCCGTGGCCGCCGTGGCCGGAAGCGCCGTTAATTATCGTAAAGAGAGGAGCATTAGCTTCACCGGCATTACCGGCATCACCGGCCATCTTGACGGAATCGCCACGCTCGAGGGTGACCGAACCGCCGTACGTCGCGGTGATGGAAGCACCGTTCCCGCCGCTCCCGGAAGCGCCGCCCAGCGCGCTGCCCGCATTACCCGCGGCAAGCAGGTAATCCTGAGCGTTTCCTGCTGCACGCGCGGCCGAGGTCGTGTCGCCGTGGAACACAAGGTTGCCCGCGTGAGTCAGAGAGATGTCGCCGCCGTGGCCGCCATGGCCCGTACCGCCGGCAACCGTATTGCCGCCAGCGCCGCCCGCCAGCGTGAACGCGCCGCCAAGTTCCGCCTCGGCCCCGAAGGCCAGGGCCGACTCGCCGCCGTTGCCGCCGTTGCCGCCGCGACCCAGACCGCCATCACCGGAAACCATCGTAAAGCCGCCGCCGAACACGCCGCCGCCACCGAAGCTCACGAGGGTCAGGCCGCCGCGGCCGCCCGCGCCGCTGTTCGGAACAAGCGCGCCATCGCCGCCGCTCAGCGCCCCGAAGATCACATTGCCGCCGGCATTGCCGCCGGATACGTAGGAGTCCGTGGGCGCAGCAAGAAGAACCGTCCGGCCGGAAATGTTGACTGAAATGTCGCCCAGATTGCCGCCGTCGCCGCTGCCGCTGCCGTCGCCGTCGCCGGCCGGCCCGGCAGCGGTGAAAAGGAGCGCATTAGAAGCAGCGGCCAGGCTGTTGAAGTAGTCCCCATCAACCCTGAGCACGATATCGCCGGACCGGCCGGCATTCACCGGGCCAACCGCGTCCACGCCGGCGGCGACCGTGCCGGTCGTCGTCGTGCCGGTGTACAGACCGCTCTGCATGGTGATCGTGGCATTCCCGCCATCGAAGCCGGCCGTGGAGCCCTTACCGCCCGTGAGCGTGATCGCACCCACATATGTCGTGGGGAGTGTGGGATTCACCGCACCTGTGGGGGTGAGATCAAGCCGGCCGGTCCAATTGGCGTCATTGCCGCGCCCGAGAGGCCCGGCGTCACCGCCATCAACATCAAGTGTATCGCCGGCGGTGAGCTCATTTTGCGCCCAGGCCTGGCCTGCGCCGAACGCCGGGACCGCCAGGGCGAACGCGAGCGCCAAGGCGACGATTCGGCCTTTTCTGATCAAAAATGCCATATGCCCGATCCTTCCCCTAATAAGGCTCACTGCGGTTTGTTTAGGAATGCCGTAAATTAAACAAATTTTTAAAGACTCTTCCGGTCATCATATTGAGCCGGCGTAAATATATTCAAGTTAAATTGAGGTCTGGTTGAGTTGAGGTCGGTATGACAACGGATAAAAGAATATCGGATACAATCATGGTTTCGCCTGGCTGGAACAGGCGCCGGGCCTCGGAGCCGAGGCGGCGAACATTTTTTTTCCCGGGAATGATGAAGCGTTATTTTTACAATTAAATAACTTTACTACATAATTCTCTCATTGACAATAGGCAATATGGGAATGAGAGTTTTCCGAGCCCCATTTTCGTCAAACGGCACTTTCGGAGCCATAAAAAGCCCGGCCGAAGCGGAAGGCTTCGGCCGGGCCGGGTTTCTCCGGGGCGGGAGCGTTAGGCCTCGATGATGCCTTTGCGGAAGGCCTTGAGGTAGCGGATGCAGCTCTTGTCCTTGCCGGCCAGGGCTTCGGCGGCGGCGATGGTGCCCATCATGCCTTTGTCGAGGGGGTTGGCGATGGCGCCGTCCAGGCCGCAGCAGATGGCCTGGGCCATGAAGATGCGGTTGACGTACTTACGGGCCGGGAGGCCGTAGCTGATGTTCGACAGGCCGCACATGAAGTGCACGCCCGGATACTTGGCGGAGATGGCCTTGACCGCGTTGAGGAACTCGACGCCGAAGGTGTGGTCCGTGCCCAGGGGCTGGACCAGGGGATCGACGTAGATGTTGTCCAGGGCGACGCCCTTGGCGGTCAGGCCTTCGATGAGCTGGTCGGCGATCTTCAGGCGGTCGGCGCAGGTGGTGGGCATGCCGCCGTCGCTCATGCAGAGGGCCACGACCTTCAGTTCCTTGTTGTTGGCCACGACGGGCAGAAGCTTTTCCCAGCGGTCCTTCTCCAGGGAGATGGAGTTGAGCATGGGGGTGTGCTTGCAGATGGCCAGGCCTTCCTCGATGACCTTCGGGTCGGGGCTGTCGAGAGCGATGGGCTTATCGGAGACGCTCTGGATGAGTTCCACCAGCCACTTCATGTACTTGGCTTCCTCACCGACGAAGATGCCGGCGTTGGCGTCGATATAGGTGGCCCCGGCCTGATCCTGGTCAATGGCGACCTGCTTGATATATTCCGCGTCACCGGCCTCGATGGCGGCGCCGATGGCCTTGCGGCTGGCGTTAATCAATTCCCCAACAATAATCATATGTCTGCCTCTTGGCGGGTGCGCCCCGCGGTCGACGTCCGCCGGCGCGAAAAAGTCGGTACGCCGCCCGGGACCATCCCGGCGGCATTTTCACCATTCGCTCCGGCGGCTGTTTTTTTTGAAAAAAACTTCCACATGGGCCGCGAAGCCCATGTGGAAGCGGGACCAGACGAAAAAACTTACTTCGCCAGTTTGCGGGCCAGTTCCACGGCGCTGGGGGCGTCTTCGGAATAGCCGCTGGCGCCGATCTTGTCGGCATAGGCCTGGGTCACGGGGGCGCCGCCGATCATGACCTTGACGTTGCCGAGACCGGCTTCCTTCAGGGCGGCGACGGTCTCTTCCATGGCGGGCATGGTGGTGGTCAGAAGGGCGGAGAGGCCCAGAATCTTGGCGCCGTGTTTTTTGACGGCTTCGACGAAGGCCTTGGCTTCGACATCGACGCCCAGGTCGTGGACTTCAAAGCCGCCGCCTTCCAGCATCATGCCGACGAGGTTCTTGCCGATGTCATGCAGGTCGCCTTTGACCGTGCCGATGACGATGACGCCGGCCGCGGCCGCGGCGGCTCCGCCCAGTTTCGGCTTCAGGATTTCCAGACCGGCTTTCATGGTCTGGGCGGCCATCAGCATTTCGGGCACGAACAGCTCGCCTTCGGAAAAGGATTTGCCGACCGCGTCCATAGCGGAGATCAGGCCTTCCTGAAGCAGCTGGTTGACATCGGTGCCGGCGGCGAGTTCTTTTTCAATAAGCCCGGCAATGCTGTCTTCTTCAAAATCAAGAACCGCCTGATACACATCTTTGATCGCCATGAGTGATTCCTCCTACAGTCTAGCTGATGGTTTTAGGGGAGACCCCCGTACGGACGCTACCGGCGTCCGCGTGTTGGCCCCGGGCTGGAGTGGACAGACCGGGCGCCTTGAATCGGGCGCCAATCGCGCTCTAGAGCGCAATCGGCAAATATTCGGCAACCCTTGAAGAAAAAGTGGAAATCAAGCCTGGTCACTCATCCGGGCGCCTGGGCCGCGATCATCGAGAGCGCGGACCCGGCTGATCTTTTCCGCTTTTCCCCAAAATCCTCAATTTGATGAAAAACATATTAGCACATTCTTTTCTGTTTTTCCACTACAAAATGGCGTTTCGCGCATTTTTTTTTAGGCGCGCTATATTAGATCGTATCACTATAATATATTGATATTTATATAGAAAAAAATAAATAAAACCCCTGGAGCGGCTTTCAGAGGCCTCATTTCGCGCTCCGAGAAAGGAAAAAGCCCCCCTGAGGCGGGCTGTCGCCGGGTTACGGTCTAGAGTGCAAAAGGCAACTTTATTAATTTATATAAATATCAAAAATTTATAAAAAAACAAGCGGCTTTGGGGGCCGCCGGCACGGTGCTTCGCCCTCATGGCGGCCAATCTATAGTACATGGGCCGACCGGAGCCGGGCGGCATACTGTATGTATTTATAAAAGGAATTTCAAATGGTTGGAGATAGGGTGGCCGCCCGTTCCGCCATCCAGCGGCCGGCCATGGCCTTGTAGGTCAAATTCTCATATTGGAGGGTCTGATAGAGGGCCTGGAGGGACGACAGCCGGGAGGAACTGAGCGTGGCCAGGGCGTTCAGCCAATCGGAGAGCTCCCCGGCCCCGGCCTGGTAACGGTCGCGGTAGTAGTTGGCGATGCGCTGGTCATAGACGTATTTTTCGCGGGTGGTGGTCAGGGTCTGGCGGGATTGTTCATAGAGGAAATAGTAGGTGGAAACCTCGTTCAGGGCCGTGGTCAGGGTTTGTTCGAAATCCAGGCGGCAGCTTTCGAAATCGGTTTCTGAAATGCGCAGATTCCACAGCACCCGGGACCAATCCAGGAACGGCAGATTGATGGAGAGCGTGCCGCCGGCCACGGGCTGGCTCCAGGCCGTGTTGAAGCTCGGGCCCGTGGAACTGAGGGCCGCGCCCAGGGTGATGGACGGGAGCCAGGCCTTTTCGGAGGCCTCGACATTCTTGAAGGCGCTTTCGACGCGATATTCGGCGGCTTTGAGGTCCGGACGGTTGGCCAGCACGGCCAGGGGGATGTGCAGGTCCAGCCCGGGCAGCTCCTGCCTGGCCAGGGTCGGGCCGGGCAGGCCCAGGTCCTCGTTGGGCTTGAGGTTCAAGAGGTCCCGCAGGGTCTGTTCGGCGGTCTGGCGCTGGGCCAGGAAGTCGGTGAGGGTGTTCCGGGCCGACAGGACCGACTGCCGGGCCTGGTCCGGTTCCAGCGAGGCCACCTTGCCGGCCTGGTATTTGGCCACCACGGCGCGTTCGATGGCCTGGTAGGTTTCCAGGTTGCGGCGGGCGGACTCGATGGCGTCGCCCAGGTAGGCCAGGTTGAAATAGCCGTCCGCCACCGAGCCCGCCAGGGTCAGGCGGGCGGCGTCCAGGTCCTCGGCGGTGGCCCGGTATTCCCACTCCTGGGCGCTGACCGCGTCGGCCACCCGGCGCCAGAGGTCCAGCTCGTAGCTGAGGCTGATTTCGCCGCTCACGGACCGGACCGAGGGGCCGCCGGTCCTGATGTTCTTCCGGGCCGAGGCGTCCAGGCCGCCGGAAAAGGCGGGCACCAGGTCCGCGCCCAGCAGCTTGGCCTGATACAGGGCCCGGTTGACGTTGACCGCGGCCCGGGCCAGATCGAGGTTGCGTTCCAGGGCCCGGGCCACCAGGTGGTCCAGTTCCGCGTTTTTATACGCCTTCCACCAGTCCGGGTCCACCTGATATTGCTGCCGCAGGGCCTGGTCGTAGCCCAGCCGCTGGTCGAGGCTCTGGTCCGGCCGCTCCACCCGGGCGCAGCCGCCCGCGGCCGGGGCGGCCAGGAGAGCCAGGATCAAGAGGGCGGCGGCGGGTTTCCTCATAATTCACTCGTGGGCCAGGGCGTCGATGGGGTTGAGCCGGGAGGCGCTCTTGGCCGGCATGAAGCCGAACCCCACCCCGATGGCGCTGGAGCAGGCCAGGGCCAGGAAGATGGAGGCCGTGGAAAAGGACATGGTGAAATCCTTCGACAGGGCGTTGAAGGCCAGGCCGATGCCTCCGGCCAGGGTGATGCCCATGATCCCGCCGATGAGGCACAGGAGCACGGCCTCGATGAGGAACTGTTCCAGAATGTTGAAGCGCTTGGCCCCGATGGCCATGCGTATGCCTATCTCCCGCGTGCGCTCGGTCACCGACACCAGCATGATGTTCATCACCCCGATGCCGCCCACCACCAGGGAGATCAGGGCGATGGAGGAGATCAGGAGGGTCATGGTCCGGGTGGTGCTCTCGATGGTCTTCTTGATGCTGTCGGTGTTCTGGGTGAAGAAATCCTTGCGGCCGCCGTGCTTGACGGTCAGAAGGGCCGTGAGGTTCTTCTCCGCCACCAGGGAGCTGATCCGGTCGTTGACCCGGACGATGATGGAGCTGATGTGGCGCTCCCCGGTGACCTTGCTCATGACCGTGGTGTAGGGGGCCCAGAGGTTCAGCTGGTCCGAGGGCCCGAACATGGCTTCCAGCGGCCGGGTGACGCCGATGACCGTCAGGGGCTGGCGCATGAAAAGGATCACCCGCCCCAGGGGATTGGCCCCGCCCGGGAAGAGCTTGTCGCGGGTGTTGGGGTCGATGACCACCACCGAGGCCACGTCGCGGGTGTCGTCCTCGGTGAAGAAGCGGCCGATATCCACCTTCAGGCCCCGGGCCGCGAAGAACTGGGGGCCCACCCCGCTGAGGCCGGCCGTGAGGGACTGGTTGCCGTAGGCCAGGATGCCGCTGGCCGAGGTGGTGGGCGTGGCGCTGTCGAGATAGCTCTGCCGGGCCAGGAGGTCGGAATCGGACACGGTCAGGGTCTTGACCCGGCCGCTGCGGCGGTCGCCGAAGCCGGTGCCGGGATAGATGTTGATGGTATTGGTGCCCATGGCGCTGATGTTGGCCATGATGCGTTCCTGGGAGCCCCGGCCCAGGGCCACCACGGCCACCACCGAGGCGATGCCGATGATGATGCCCAGCATGGTCAGGACCGACCGCAGCTTGTGGGCCAGGATGGCCTGGACCGACATCTTGCCCGCCTCCACCAGCTGGTCGCGGTAGAAGGCGAAGGGGCTGACCCGCCGGTTCACCGGATTCTCCCGGGCCGGGCGTTCGTCCTCCGGGGCCCGGCTGGTGTCGGCGATGATGACCCCGTCTTTGATCTCCACCACCCGGCGGGCGTGGGCCGCGATGTTGGGATCGTGGGTCACCAGGATGACGGTGTGGCCGTCCCGGTTCAGGCGGCCCAGGATGTCCATGACCACCAGGCCGCTTTCGGAATCCAGGGCGCCGGTGGGCTCGTCGGCCAGGATGACCTCGCCGCCGTTCATCAGGGCCCGGGCAATGCTGACCCGCTGCTGCTGGCCCCCGGACAGCTCGTGGGGCCGGTTGCCGAGCTTGTCGGCCAGACCCAGGCGTTCCAGAAGCTCTTTCGCCCTCTCGGCCCGGGCCTGGTGGTTCAGGCCGGTGTAGACCGCCGGGAGGGCCACGTTTTCCAAGGCCGTGAGGCTGGAGAGCAGGTTGTAGCGCTGAAAAATGAAACCCAGCTTGCGGCCCCGCATCCAGGCCAGGCCGTTGGGCGAGAGCGGGCCTATTTCGATGCCGTCCAGCCGGTAGCTGCCCGAGGTGGGGACGTCCAGGCAGCCGAGGGTGTTCATCAGGGTGGTCTTGCCCGAGCCGGACTGGCCCATGATGGCCACGAAGTCGCCCCGGCGGATGCTCAGATCCACATCCCGCAGCACATGGACCCGGTTGGCCCCCGCGCCGAAGAATTTGTTGATCCGTTTGACTTCGATGATGTTGTCCATAGGGTTCGGCGTCAAAATTTAACCATTTTTTTGATTATGTTTAGACTGGTTGCCGACCATGTGCGGCCGTGGCGGCGCCGCTACAGCCTCGGGCCGCCGCGCACCCGCACGTTGGCCAGGGCCGAGTCCAGCTCGGAGGCCGACATCTGGGCGGCCACCACCTCGTCGCCCTCCTTCAGGCCCTCGAGCACCTGGGTGTTCATGTTGTCCGAAAGCCCGACTTTGATCTCCCGCTCCACGGTCCGGCCTTTTTCCAGCACCTGGGCAAAGCTGCGGCCGCCGTGGCGGGTGATGGCGATGGAAGGGACGATGAGCGTTTCCCGGGCCTCGGCAATGGTGATGGTGTTCTGGGTGGTCATGCCGATGCGCAGGGTGCCGTCGGGGTTGGGCGCCAGGAGTTTTCCGTAATAATACACGGCCGTCGAGGCGTCGGTGGCCCCGGTGTAGGCGCCGTCGGTGAGGGTGGTGAGGCCGGGATCCACCGAGCTCAGGGTGCCGGTGAAAACCCGGTCCGGCTCCGAGAGGATGGTGTAGCGCACGGAGAGGCCCGGCTTGACCTTGGTCACGTCGCCTTCGGATATCTGCATCCTGATTTCCATGTGGCTGAGGTCGGCCACCTGGACAATGGTGGGGGTGGTCTGGTTGGCGTTGACGGTCTGGCCCGGCTCCACCGGGACGGAGACCACCGTGCCGCCGAGGGGGGCCACGATGCGGGTATACCCCAGGTTGGTCTCGGAGGTGCTGACGGAGATGCGGGTCTGGGTGATGAGGGAGACGGTCTCGTCCACGTCGGCTTCGGCCAGGGCCAGGGCGTCTTCCGCGTTTTCGAGGTTCTCGTCGCTGGTGGCGTTCTGGGCTTTCAGCTTCACTTCCCGATCGTACTGGGTCTGGGCCACCTTCAGGGCCACCCGCCGGGCCACGAGCTGGGACTCGTAGGTGTTGAGCTTGGCCTTGTTGATGTCCAGTTCGTTCCGCTGGGTGGTGGAGTCGATTTCGGCGATGAGGTCGCCTTTTTTCACCGTCTGGCCCAGGGCCACGTCCAGGGTCTGGATCTGGCCCGAGACCTGGGCGCCGACGCTGACCAACTGGCCGGCGGCCACCTCCCCGGTGGTGCTGACGGTCTTGACGATATCGCCTTTGCGGACGGTTTCGGTGAGGTAGCTGATTTTTTCTTCCGGCTTGGAAAAGGCCACATACATGATCACGATCACGATGGCCAGCCCCGCCAGAGCCGCGATGACTTTTTTGCGCATATCCGATCCGTGGCCTTGCCGCGCCAATATATATGACTGGCCGTTTTTTCCAGCCCAATATGTTGTGACACAAATTCGGAATCAGGTCAAGTTAATTCCCGATAAATTTTGGTGGGGCGGCGTTGGGGGCCGGACCGGCCTGCGGCCCGCGAAAGTTTTCTCCGGGAGCCGCCTTTTTCCGACAACGGCGCCGCTCCGCGCCGGCACGTGTCGAAAAAAGGCGGCTCACTCCGAAAATTTTCGCGGACCGCAGGCCTCGCCATCCGACATCGGTTGGGAAGAAGAGGGGGTGGGTCAATGGAGAGAAACCCCGCCGCGCGGGCCAGGAAAGAAGAAAGGGGCGGCGGGGGCGGAGCCCCCCCTCTTCAAAAGCCTTTCCGCTTTTCTTCTTTACTTGGCGTAGCCGACGGCGCGGGTTTCGCGGATGACGGTGACTTTGATCTGGCCCGGGTAGGCCATTTCCTTTTCGACTTTGCGGCAGATGTCGTTGACCAGGACCGCGGCCGAGTCGTCGGAGATCTGTTCGCTGTTGACGATGATGCGCACTTCGCGGCCGGCCTGGATGGCGTAGGTTTTGGAGATGCCGCCGAAGGAGTTGGCGATGCGTTCGAGGTCGCCGAGGCGTTTGACGTAGGTTTCCAGCATTTCCCGGCGGGCCCCGGGGCGGGCTCCGGAGAGGGTGTCGGCGGCCTGGACCAGGACGTCGAGGACGGTCTCGGGGGGCGTGTCCTCGTGGTGGGCCATGATGGCGTGGATCACGGCCGGGGATTCGCCGTAGCGCTTGGCCAGATCGGCCCCGATGAGGCCGTGGGGGCCCTCGACCTCGTGGTCGACGGCTTTGCCGATGTCGTGGAGGAGCCCGGCCCGCTTGGCCTGCTTGACGTTCTGGCCCAGTTCGGCGGCCATGATGCCGCAGAGGAAGGCCACTTCCAGGGAGTGCTGCAGGACGTTCTGGGCGTAGCTGGTGCGGTACTTGAGCTTGCCCAGGGTTTTGATGAGTTCGGGGTGGATGCCGTGGACCCCGACGTCGAAAGTGGCCTGTTCCCCGGCTTCTTTCAGGGACTGCTCCATCTCCTCGGTGACCTTGCCCACGATTTCCTCGATGCGGGCCGGATGGATGCGGCCGTCGGCGATGAGGCGTTCCAGGGAGAGGCGGGCGATTTCCCGGCGCAGAGGGGAAAAGCCGGAGAGGATGACCGCCTCGGGGGTGTCGTCGATAATCAGGTCCACCCCGGTGGCGGCCTCGATGGCCCGGATGTTGCGGCCCTCGCGGCCGATGATGCGGCCCTTCATTTCATCGTTGGGGAGGGGCACGACCGAGATGGTGTGCTCGGCCACATAGTCCCCGGCGTAGCGCTTGACGGCCAGGGCCAGGATTTCCTTGGCCTTTTTGTCCGCGATTTCCCGGGTTTCCATCTCCACCAGGCGGATGAGCTTGCCGCCCTCGTGGCGGGCCTCCTCCTCCATGTTCTTGAGGAGGATTTCCTTGGCCTCGGCCGCCGTCAGGTGGGCGGCGCGTTCCAGGGCCTGGGCCTGGGCCTCGACCATCTGGTTCAGCTCCTCGGCCCGGGTCTGGTTCTTCTTTTCGCCCTTGACCAGTTCGGCTTCCTGGCGGGCCACGGCCGCCTCGCGCTGGGCCAGCTGTTCGGCCCGGCGTTCATAGTGCTCTTCCTTCTGGGTGAGGCGGTCTTCCTGCCGCTTCTGCTCCCGCTTTTTCTCGGAAAGCTCCTTTTCGCAGTCGGCCTTCATCTGGAAGATGATGTCCTGCCCCTGGAGGGTGGCCTCTTTTTTGATGTTGACCACGTCCCGCTGGGCTTCCTCGATCATTTTCTGGGACAGGTGCTCGATGTTTTCCAGTTTTGATTCGAATATGTGCTTCCGCCACCAAAAGCCGATGAAAACTCCGACCGCCAGGATGCCCAGGCCGGAGGAGGCCCAAAAAAGGTATTCCGTCATAAATATTATCTCCGCGAACGCGCCGGCCGGCCCGCCCGCCATATGATCGCCGGCCCCGGTGCGGGGTCGGAGGGGGGGATTGTCGCCAATATCCCATCGATCCGTCCCGGCTCTGAAAAAGCCGGCCGGGGACGTGAACCTTATTTGTCCTCCGGAGTCCGGGCCCCCATGAGGCGTTGGGCGATTTTTTCGGCTTCGGCCTCCACCTGGCCCAATCCGCCGGTAAAGCGCCGGGCCAACTGATCGGCCTCCAGGTCGTCGAGGCCGGCGGTGATGCGCCGGGCGAGCTTGCCGGTTTCGGTTTCGCTGAGGCCCAAAGGCGGGGCTCCGCCGCCCAGCTCGTTTTCGTCGAAGTCGGCGGTGATGCGCCGGGCCAGACGTTCAGCCTCCATTTCATCCAGGCCCGAGTTGATGCGCCGGGCCATTTTTTCGGCTTCCGCGTCCACCTGGCGCTTCAGGGTGTTATAGGCCTCCACGGCCCGGAACCGGCTCAGGGCCAGGCGGAAGGCCACCTGGACCGGCCAGTCGAAGTGGCCGGGACCCATCTTGACCGGGCTCATCTCCTGGAGCTTCTTGGCCTCCCGGTTTATTTCGTCCGCCAGAAGCTCCACCAACTGGGGCTGGTCGCTTTTGATCTGATATTCACGGTCAAACATGCGGACCGAAACCAACCGGGGTTCGCCCGCGGCGAATATATCCGTTCCCCCGAGGTCCTCGGGGCCGGAGTCGTCGAAAAATTTCGATTTGTCGTTCATCGCCACCGCCGCTTTCGCCCTTCAGGGGGCCGAGAGAATAACTGGGGGGACTATTCCAGGCGTTCCAGGAGCGCGTCGATCTTCGAAGCGATGGCTTCGCGCTCGGCCAGCATTTCGAACACCTGGTTTTCCGCCTCTTCCAGCTTTCGCTGGGTTTCGGCCAGGCACCCTTTGGCCTCCATCACCCGTTCCTCCATCATCTCATTCTGCTGGGCCAGAGCGGTGGTCTTCTCCAGAAGAGCCGTGATTCGTTCTTCAAGAACCTCGAATTTGGTCAGATCCATTGTCCTCACCTTCGACATGAAATATATGATGCCCCGCCGCAGCCGTCCGCTTGGGGAGGCTGGCGGCCCCAGAGGGCCGGCCCGGTCTTTCCGGAGGCTGTCGCGGATGACGTCCAGGGTGACGCTGAAAGTAGAATAACCACGATTACGGCACAAAATCAAGCAAAAAACGCGCCCGCTCCGGGCCGGCCCGCCGATCCGGCCTGAAGGCGGCCCCGCCGTTTTTGAACCGGTGGAGTTTATTGAAAAAAAAACGGCCGCCGCCCGGAGGGGGCGGGGACGGTCGAACTGGCTGTTATGACACAGGATACGCCATAATCACATTGACATTTCATGCACGATCAGATATATTTATTTTGTAGTCAGACTCCCATAAAGACTAACATCTATACATTGCAATCAATTTCCTTAATCGTTCCCGCATTGTAACGACATACGAAAGGTCTTTTCAATATCATTTAGGATTACCGCGGACCCCCCTTTGAAATAATCCGACCATTTCCCGTGCCCCGACCGCTTCGCCCGCATGAGCGCCGGGTCGGGGAGGTCCGCATATCCTGAAGCGATCATCGCTTTTTAGTATATAACATTGCCGGGCCAATTGTAAGCGACAGAATATAAGGATCAACAGCCCGGGGCGGCGGAGCGTTTGAGCCGAACCGGAGACGACCGGATCTTTTTGATATTACCCAAGGTGCGGTTACCACATGAGAACAGAATTTTCCAATGAAGTAATTGAGCAGTGGAAGGTCATCGGGCCGGTCATGACCGCGCTGGGGTCCATCACCCGGCAGCGCATCATCATGCTGTTCGAGCCCGGGGAACAGTTGAACATCAAGCGCATCGCCGACCAGTTCAACCTTTCCCGGACGGCGGTGGTCCACCACATCGGGGTCTTGCAGGACGCGGGCATTCTCAAGGGGGAGCGCGTGGGCAAGGAAGTGGTCATGTTCGTGGATTGGGACTTGATCGCCGTCACCCTGGACCGGATTCGTTCCTATATCGAAATTTTTGGCCAGCTTAAGTCCGTCGGATTCTGAACAGCGGTCTGGTCAGGTCTGACGGTTTCCCTTCTGGATTATTACTCCGGCAACTAAATAAGTCATACCCGTGATTTCGCCAAAGCCCGAAATCACTGGACTTCAGCGGCCGGGAACAGACTTCTAAAGTTGCCGGGTCAATAATGGAAAGCTTTACTTCCGGTCAATATTTTAACCGTAAGGATAGTTTTTTTGCCTGAAAACAAAGTTAACAATAAAATTCAAAGGGTCAAATGTCTGGTGATTAGATTTTCAATGTCCAATCGCCCCAGCCCGCGCTCCTGGGCCGCGGCCAAATGCGCCACCTGGCGGGGCTCGATGCGGCGGCCGTACCATTCGAAGGAGGCCGCCGCCGTGGCGTCGGCGGCCACCGGGTCGGCCGAGGCGATGACCCGCCCCGGGGTGATGACCCGGCCCGGGCCGCCGGGCCCGCCCGTGGTCAGGACCCGGGTGGCGTCGATGACCGCCAGGTGGGGTTTGACCCGGGTGTTCAAGTCCACGATGGCCGTGTCGAGACCGTAGCGGGAGTGCATGACCCCCCGGTGGAGGATCAGCCCCATCTGCCCTTTGAGGGACAGCGAAACCCCGGTGGCCCCGTGGCTCTTGGCCACCGGCGCGGCGATGAGGACCTCGGCCTCCAGGGCCTCGATCATGAAGGCGTTGGACCGCATCTCCCGGCCTTCGGGAATGTCGGCTTCCCGGTAGAAGCGGCCGTCCATCAGGTGGGCGCAGAGGCCTTTTTCCACGCTGTCGCAGGCCGCCAGAATCCCGGACAATTCCAGGCTCCGTTCCGGATGGTGGAGGGAGTGGTCCAGCACCCGCACCCGGCCGGCCCCGGCTTCCCGGCACATGACCACCAGTTCCCTGACCACTTCCGGGTGGGTGTTGGCGGCCTCTTCCGGCGTCCGGGCGAAGCTCATGTTGGGCTTGACGAGCACTTTCTGGCCGGGCTTGACGAAGCGGCCCATGCCGCCGAGCATATCCACCGCCGCCCGGGCCGCCGCCGCCGGCGCCCCTTCGGCCACGGCCACGTCCGGCGGCCCTTCGGCGGCCCGGAGGGGGAAGCGGGCGCCGCCCACGGCCAACCAGCCCAAACCGGCCAACTGATATTTCAAAAAGGCGCGTCGGTCCATGAGAGGCTCTCAATCCGGCCGGGGCCGTGAGGGCGGCCTGGCCTTATTCCGCATACAGCCGCCGCAGGGCCCCGATATCCGCGCCCAGGCGGCGGGTCAGGTAGGCGCTCAGGCCGCCGTACTCCCGGTCGATGACCTCGAAGCCGGCTTCCAGATAGGAGGGCTCCACCACCACCAGGGGTTCCAGGTGGGGGTGTTCGGCCACCCAGTCCGCGTATTTATGGCCCAGGCCGGGGTTGGAGAGGAGGAAATCCGTTGCGATGGTCTCCCGATCCACGCCCAGGGCGGCCAGGAAAAGCATGGCCGCGAAGCCCGTGCGATCCTTGCCGGCCGCGCAGTGGAACACCACCGGGCCCCGGTCCGGTTCGGTGAGGAGGGCCAGGAAGCGGCCGAAGGCCTCCTGGTTGTCCCGGGCCAGCCCCCGGTAGACTTCCTCCATCCGGCGGGCGGCGGTGCGGCGGTCCGGGGCGGCCAGCATGCTCGGGTCGCCCGCCGTGATCGGGAGGTGCACGGCGCCGGTCACCGAGGCGGGCAGCCGGTCGGGCGCCTCCCGGATTTCCGAGGGCCGGCGCAGGTCGATGACCGTGCGGACGGGTATTTCGGCCAGCTGCTCCAAATCGGCCGCGGTCAGGCCGGACAGCTCGGCCGAGCGGAACAGGCGGCCCCACTTGACGCGGCGGCCGTCGGTTGTGGGGTAGCCGCCCAGGTCGCGGAGGTTGTGGCCCCCTTCCAGGGGCACCAGGCGGCTTTCCAGCGCGGTTTCGAGATCGGATTTGGGGTGGGCTGAGCCGGACATGTCATCTCTCCGTGGACAAAACCATTTTCGGCCTTATACTATACCACAGCCGCCCGGCCCTGTCCAAACGGCGGTTCCGCGGAAACCCCGCCCGGGAGCCGGCCGGGCGGGGTTGAGGCGTCTGCCTGGCCAAGTGCGTCAAAAAACGATATACTTATGGCTATTAGCCGGGTGGCGGAATCTCCTGTTTCCCGCCCTCGCTCATCATCGCCGGGGCGGGGGGCGGAGCGCCCGTCCGTCCGCTTCATCCCCGGACCCGTGAGACGTCCCATGAACCCTGAACTGACCGCTTCCGGCGGCCGCCGCCTGACCTACCTGCGATTGTCGGTGACCGATCTCTGCAATCTCCGCTGCCGCTACTGCATGCCCCCCGAGGGGGTGCCCAAGCTCGGGCACGCCGAAATCCTGACCTATGAGGAACTTTTGCGCCTGGCCCGGCTGGGCCGGGCCCTGGGGCTGCGCAAGCTGCGCCTGACCGGCGGGGAGCCCCTGGTGCGCCGGGGCCTGGCCGGCTTCATCCGGCGCCTCAAGGACGAAGCCCTGTTCGACGACCTGCGCCTGACCACCAACGGGGTGCTCCTGCCCCGCCTGGCCGGGGAGCTTTGGGCCGCCGGGCTGCGGAGCCTCAACCTCAGCCTCGACGCCCTGGATCCGGACGTGTACTCGGTCCTGGCGGGCCGGCCCGGCCCGGCCGGCCGGGACCTCTTCCGCCAGGCCCTGGCCGGTTTCCACCTGGCCCTGGAGAAAGGTTTTACCCTCAAGATCAACTGCGTGCCCCTGCGCGGGGTGAACGACGATCAGCTGCCGCCTCTGGCCCGGCTGGCCCTGGACCACCCGGTGGATGTCCGCTTCATCGAGCACATGCCCGTGGGCGGGGAAGGGCTCTGGGACCGGGCCGGCTTCTGGCCGGCCGACGAGCTCCTGGCCTTTCTTTCCCGGGAGTTGGGGCCCCTCACCCCCCTGGCCCCCACCGACCCCTCGGCCCCGGCCCGCCTCTACCGGCCGGCCGGCGCCCTGGGAGCCGTCGGCGTCATCAGCCCCCTGAGCGGCCATTTCTGCGGCCGCTGCAACCGCCTGCGCCTCACCGCCGACGGCCGGCTGAAGCCCTGCCTCCTGACCGACCGGGAGATCGACCTGCGCGGCCCCTTGCGGGCCGGAGCCGGGGACGAGGAATTGGCCGCCCTTTTCCTCCTGGCCGCCGGCCAGAAGCCGGCCAGCCACTTCGAGGGCCGGGCCGAGGAGGCGGACACGTCCGAAGCCCGCCGGGGTATGAGCCGTATCGGAGGGTGAGGGCGGTCAGCGCTCCAGGAACATGGTGATCCAGCGGTCGGTGCGGACTTGGTCGGTCAGGCGGAGCCCGGAAGCTTCCAGGCGCTCCCGGAGGCGGTCCCCCTCGCTGGGAAGGAGCCCCGAGACGATGACCTGGCGGCGGGAGTCGAAGGCGCCCAGCACAAAGAGTTCCTCCTGGAGGCTCAGGTGGAGGTTGGCCAGGAGGATTTCGCCGGGGTGCCCGGCATAGGCCTGGGCCGGGCCCCGGAAAAAGGCCACCCGGCCCTCCAGCCCGTTGAGGGCCAGGTTGTTCTGGGCCGCGTCCACGGCCAGGTGGCTGTAGTCCACGCCCGCCACCCGGGGCACGCCCCAGCGGGCCGCGGCCAGGGACAGCACCCCCGTGCCCGCGCCCAAATCCAGGGCCGAGGCGGGCGGGCCGCTCCGGCCCCGGCAGGCCCGGCCGAGGAATTCCAGGCAGGTCCGGGTGGTGGGGTGGCCGCCGAAGCCGAAGGCCAGGCCGGGGTCGATGAGGATTTTCGGGTCCGCCCCCCGGCCGTCCGGGCCGGTGATGGTCAGTCCGGCCACGGTGAAGGGCTCGGCTCCGGCTCCGTCCTGCCACTGGGCGTAGGTCAGGCGGTGGACGTGGCGCAGGTCCAGGTTGGGGTGGGCTTGGAGAAAAACGTCCGCCTCGGGCCCGGGCTCGCCGGCGAAAAAGATGAAGGCGAAGTCCGCCTCCCAGTGGAGCCCGGCCAGGCCGGGGCCGAGAAGCCGGAGACGCTCCGGGGCTTCGAAGAGGTCGAACGCGGCCCGGTCGAGGGCGCGGATTTCATAGATGGTCAGGGGCTGTTCGGGGGTCATGGCGCGTCCTGGGGGAGGTCCTGATCCGGGGCGTTTCCGGTCCGGGCGTCACTTTCCCGGACCAGGCCGCCGAGGTTCTTTATGGCCCGGGCCGGGAGCCGGCCCGTGGACCGGGCTTTGACCGCGCTTTTGCCGCCCAGGCCGGGCAGGGCCGCCAGGAACCACGGGTGGGCGGCGGCCAGGTCGATCCGGCGGCCGAGGTTGAGCTCGGTCAGAGGATTGGGATGTACACTTCCGCCGGAGCCGAGGGTCTGGCCGCCGTCGGGCCGGTAGGCGGCCGGACCGGAGACCGCCGCCGGCGCGCCGGCCGGGCCCGGTTCCGGGCTCCGCAGCCGCTCCAGGCCCGTCAGCGCGGCCGCGAGCGTCAGGCCGGCCGCCAGAAGGTGCAGTCGCCGCCGGCGCCGGTTCATCAGCCGCCGGCCTTGGGCCCCAGGACGGTCTCCAGGGCCCAGGCCAGGCCGCCGCGCCCGGCCGGGGGCATGGCCGGGTGGCGTTGCCGCAGTTCCTCGGGCGCGTCGGCGGTGACAAAGGAGCGGCCGGCCCAGTTCAGCAGGTCGCGGTCGTTGTAGTCGTTGCCGAGGGCCACGGCCCGGTCGGGGGCCAGGCCCAGGTCCCGGGCCAGCTCGGCCGCGGCCCGGCCCTTGGTGATTTTCGGGGGAAAAATCTCCAGCCACAGGCAGCCGTCCCCGAAAGGCGACGAGGAGTGGACCAGGGACAGTTCCTCTTCCGGCCGCCGGCCCCGTTCCCGCATCAGGCGGCGGAACTCGGCCTCGACCCGGCCGAGTTCCGGGGCCGGGACCATGATGTGCACCTGGCTCAGCGGCTCGGCCGGTTCCCTCCGGAAGAAGTCGCCGGACCAGGGGCGGGCCTGGGCGGCGTAAATTTCCAGCCGGCGCTCGAAGCCGGCCGGCACCCGGGCCGACCGCTGGTAGTAGAAGTGGTGGTTGTCCGGCGGGGCCTGGTAGGCGAAAAAGCCGTACCCCAGCTCCAGGGCCGCCTGGAGCGCGGCCGCGGCCACTTCCGGCGCAAAGACCCGGGCCGCCAGAAGCGGCCCGGGGCCCATGGGCCCCCAGGCGCAGCGCCCGACGCCGGAGGAGAATATGAGGGCGTCCAGCTCCAGGCCCGGCTCCCAGGCTTTGACAAAGCCGAACAGGCTGCGGCCCGTGGCCACCACCCGGAACCAGCCCAGATCCCCCAGACGTTTAAGAGCGTCCAGGTCGGCCGGGGCCACCCGGCCGTCGCCTTCCGGTTTGATGGTGCCGTCGAAATCCGTCAGCCAGAGACCCTGGATGGAGCCGGTGCGGGACATGTTGAGCATCTCCGTACAAAAGTGTGTGGCACAAGGGTTTTTCGAGGTTTCCTTTAGGCCGCCCTTTGTGATAATATACCTTTTATGGCGTACTTCTTTTCCCCATGCCCGGCTTTACGGCGGCCCGATCGTTTCGCTTCTGAGGAATTCGCATGATACCACGATATCAACGGCCTGTCATGGCCGAATTATGGTCCCTGAACAATCAATACGCCGTCTGGCTGGAGGTGGAACTGGCCGTGGCCCGCACCCAGGCCGAAATGGGTCTCATCCCGGCCGACGTGCCGGAGGCCGTGGCCGCCCGGGCGGTCATCGATCCGGACCGCATCGAGGCCATTGAGGCCGAAGTGCGGCACGACGTCATCGCCTTCGTCACTTCCATTGAGGAGCGGGTGGGGCCGCCGGCCCGCCATTTCCACTACGGCCTGACCTCCTCGGACGTGCTGGACACGGCCCTGGCCCTGCGCCTGGTCCGGGCCCTGGACATCATCCTGGACGGCCTGGACGCGTTTCTGGAGACCTTGAAGCGCCGGGCCCATGAATTCCGGGACACGCTCACCATCGGCCGCAGCCACGGCATCCACGCCGAGCCCACCACCTTCGGCCTCAAGCTGGCCTTGTTCTACGACGAGTTCCGCCGCCACCGCACCCGCTGCCGGGCCGCCCGCCGGTCCATGGCCGTGGGCCAGTGTTCCGGTCCGGTGGGCAATTTTTCCGCGCCGGGCCTGTCCCCGGAGGTGGAGACCCGGGCCCTGGCCCGCCTGGGCCTGCGCCCGGCCCCGGTGTCCAGCCAGATCATCCAGCGGGACCGCCACGCGGAATACTTCACCGCCCTGGCTCTCCTGGCCTCGTCCATGGAAAAGCTGGCCGTGGAGATCCGCCACCTGGCCCGCACCGAGGTGGGCGAAGTGGAAGAACCCTTCGCCAAGGGCCAGAAGGGCTCTTCGGCCATGCCGCACAAAAAGAACCCCATCGGCGCCGAGAACATCAGCGGCCTGGCCCGGGTGGTGCGGGCCAACGCTCTGGCCGCGCTGGAGGACGTGCCCCTGTGGCACGAGCGGGACATCAGCCATTCCTCGGTGGAACGGATCATCGCCCCGGATTCCACCTCCCTGGTCGACTACATGTTGGCCCGCTTGAACGGCCTGATGTCCGGGCTGGTGGTCCACCCCGAGCGCCTGGCCCGCAATCTGGCCCTGACCGGCGGCCTGCACAATTCTCAGGAACTGCTTTTGGCTCTGTGCGACAAGGGTTTGAGCCGGGTCGACGCCTACGCCGTCATCCAGCGCAACGCCCTCCGGGCCCATCAGGAGGGCCTGGAGTTCAAAACCCTCCTTTTGGCCGACCCCCGCCTGACCGAGTTCCTCACGCCGGCCGAAGTCGAGGCGGTTTTCCGGCCGGACCGTTTCCTGCGAGCGGTGCCGGCGATTTTTCACCGTGTTTTCGAGGTGGACGATGACTGAACGAAAATATCCCTTTTCCTGGGCCCTGATCGGCAACCTGGACCTGGCCCGGCCCAACCTGGGGCCGACCTTGCGCCTGGAGGTGTATCGGCTGATGCAGTTCTGCTTCCGCGACGTGCTGGAGGTCCGCTACGGGGCCGAGGAGACGGACCGCGTCTTTTACGAGGCCGGCCGCCTGGCCGGCCGCCATTTTTACGAAAACGTCCTCCAGCCGGCTCCGACTTCCTTCAACCAGTTGGTGCAGAAGCTCCAGCGGACCCTGGCCGATCTGGGGGTGGGCATCCTGCGCATCGAGGAATCCGACCTCGACACCCTGAACTTCACCCTGGCTGTTTCCGAAGACCTGGATTGTTCGGGCCTGCCGGAGCTGGGTTTCGAAATCTGCATCTACGACGAGGGCTTTCTGGCCGGCGTCCTGGAGTCTTTCACCGGCCGGCCCTTCCACGTCAAGGAAGTGGACTGCTGGTGCACCAGCGAGCGCACCTGCCGCTTCGCGGCCCGCCCGCTGGAACCCGGGGACTGATACGATCCTGCGCCGTAAGCGCCGGCCCGCGAATCGCCCGCGTTACATCAAAGAAGACGGCCGTCCGGCCCCCGGCCGGCCGCCTGAACGAGGACCACGGAACTCTCATGCCCGGGGAAAATCGACAAAATGGCCTGGAGCCTCAGGCCGTGGCTTTTCTGGAGGCGCTTCTGGTGAAGCCCGGCCCGCCGGCGCCGGTGCCGCCGGAATTGGCGGCCGTCGAGGGCTTTGAAAAGCTGTACACGCTCCTGGCCGCCTTCAAGGAGGCCGCGTTCCGTTTTTCCAACGGCGAATTTCACCACCCCTTGCCCATGACGGGCGCCACCGCCGGATACCTCAAAACCCTGCAAAGCAACCTCCGTCACCTGGCCTGGCAATGCCACAGCGTGGCCTCGGGCGACCTGGCCCAGCGGGTGGACTTCATGGGCGAACTGTCCGAGGCGTTCAACCTGATGGTCGAAGGCCTGGTGCGCCAGAACGAGACTATTCGCCAGAAGCAGAACGAACTGTCGCGCGTGACCAAAGAATTGTGGCTGGAGATCAAAAAGAAGGAGGAAATGGAGACCGCCCTCCGGGCCAGCGAGGAAATGTACCGCCAGAAATCCCTGCGCGACCCCCTGACCGGCCTCTATAACCGCGGTTACTTCTTCGAATCCGCCTCCCG
The DNA here is from genome assembly GCA_031549025.1 of Candidatus Adiutrix sp. Lineage (GTDB taxonomy): Bacteria > Desulfobacterota > Desulfarculia > Adiutricales > Adiutricaceae > Adiutrix. The sequence goes on from JAVBQN010000056.1 coordinate 63,837, forward strand.
GGAGGTGGAAAACATGAAGCGCCGGCCCGGCGACAGCTGCTGCGTGGTCATGATGGATATCGACCACTTCAAAAAATTCAACGACACCCACGGCCACCTGTGCGGCGACCAGGCCATCCGTCTGGTGGCCGAAACCGTCAACCAGATCCTCCGCAAAGGCGACATCTTCGCCCGCTACGGCGGCGAGGAGTTCGCCCTGCTCCTGGCCGGCACCGACCTGGAAAGGGGCGCCGTCATCGCCGAACGCATCCGGGTCGCCGTGAGCAAGCAACCCAGCCCGGCCAAATCCGATCCCCGGCCCATCACCCTCAGCCTGGGCCTGGCCGGCGTGGAGGCCGGCCGTCTCAACCCCATGGTTCCGGGCAGCCGCATCCTCCTCGACGCCCTGGCCGCGGCCGACGCCGCCCTCTATGCCGCCAAGGAACACGGCCGCAACCTCGTGCGGATCAACCGCGACTGGCAGTGGGGAAAGGAAGAGGGCGCGGCCAAAGACGAGCATTGGCTCGCCGACTGAAGGTCTTCGGAGCGATTTGGCCAAAGCCCCCAATCCAGTGCCGAGCATGAACGTGAGCGCCCGCTCAATACCCGCCAAAGACGCCCCCAAACGAAACGGGAAGCCAGAGGGCCTCCCGTTTCGTCTTTGGTGAACCATTCTTCCATTATGTGGCGGGGGGATATTCTATAGGCGCCTCCTTCCGGTTGCGCGGCCGCGTGGGGACCGCCGGGACACTCTCTGGGGGTCGGCCATGATCCGGGTGGGGTCAGTGGCTCGGGGACCGGCCGGCATCGCGGTCGACGGCGCCCGGCAGGGCCTCCACCCAGGTCAGATTGATGATCAGATCGCCGCGCAGGCCCAGGCGGGCGTTGAAGCGGCCGGCCCGGCGCTTGCGGATGACCCGCTCTCCGCCCAGGCCGTCATCCACGGTGAGGACGATTTCCCGGTCGTGGTTGAGGGCGCCCTGGCCCAGGCATTCGGGGCAGGGGGCCGCCTGGTAGGCCGAGTTGTCCCGGTTCCAGGCGTAGACGAGGCCCTGGCCCTGGCAGTGGGGGCAGGTTTCCCCGGTCCGGCAGGGCAGGCTGACGGTATACTCCCGGCCCCGGGGCGGAACCAGGCAAAGCTGGTAATAGACGTTCAGCCCGTCTTCTTCCTGGCTCTGGATGAGCCATTGGGCGCCGCGCTCGACCGGGCGGGACAGCCCGGACCGGGTCAGCAGTTCCTCGGCCCCGTGGCCGCTGATGTCCGTGACTTGGTAAACCTGGGAAGACATGATGAACCTCCTGAGCCGCGGTGAGTTTTTCGTAACCTTACACTTAAGCAATGGTTGTGCCATTATTGTATTTGCCATTATTTCAGTAAATTATGGAATAATGCCGGGTTTGGGCGGTGTGCACTGCAAAACACACCAGCCGGCGCCGGGAAGGACGTGGAGAGGGTGAAAACAGGCTCGTGGTAAATTTTTAATAATAAATATACGGTCTTATGATTATGTGAAAGTGTTTGCAGGGGCGGCTGTGAATTTTGTTGCGCGGAAGGCCGGCTCCAGCCGCTCCGGGAAAAGGCCGGGCCGAAAGACGAAATATAGTGTATACTGGATACATGAAACCGCTGAATTTCATACCGGCCGGGCAAACTATCGCGGTCGTCGGGGGCGGGGGCAAGACCAGCTTCATCGACCGGCTGGAGGCCGACCTTTTCGCGGCCGGCCGGCCGGCGCTGGTCACCTTGACCACCCGGCTGGGCCGCGGCCAACTGCCCCGGCTGGAGCGCGCGGCGGCCGCCCCCCCGGCCGAGGCCGCGGAGGCCGCCCGCCGGGCCGCCTCCGGCGAGCGGCTGCTCCTGGTCGGGCCGGAGCGGCCCGACGATCTGGCCCGGCACAAATTCTCCGGCCCGCCTCCGGGCTGGTTTCCGGCCCTGCGCCAAGCCGCCGGGCCGGAGACGACCATCCTGGTGGAGGCCGACGGTTCGGCCGGCCGGCCGCTGAAGCTGCACCGGGCCGGCGAGCCCGTGCCGCCTCCGCCGCCCGTGTTCGTGGCGGCCGTGCTGGGGCTGTCGGCGCTGAGGCTCCCCTGGCCCGAAGCCGTGCATCGGCCGGAAGATTTGCATAATTACCTGGAGCCTCCGCCAAGGTATGCACCTTTGACCCCCGGCCAGGTGGCGGCCGTGATCCGGTCCGCCTGGGACCGATTGCGGCCGGACGTGATTTTTCTGAACCAGGCCGACGCACTTGAAGGCCCGGAACGGGCCCTGGCGCCGGAACTGGCCCGCCTCCTGGCCGCGCCGAACCGCCGGGTGCTCTGGGGCAGCCTGAAAGACGATTGGTTTTTGGAGAACCTCTGATGAATACGGTATTGACCGCCTTGCGGAGCCGCCGCCACGGGCCGGGCGGCCTGGAAGCCACGGACCACCGGCAGCCCTGGGCCGTGGACGTGGACCGCATCCTCCATTCCCGGGCCTTCACCCGGTACCTGGACAAGACCCAGGTCTTCTATCTTTTAAAAAACGAGCACATCACCCACCGGATGCTGCACGTGCAGATGGTTTCCCGCATCGCCCGGACCATCGGCCGGGACCTGGACCTGGACGCGGACCTCATCGAGGCCATCGCCCTGGGGCATGACCTGGGGCACCCGCCCTTCGGCCACGAAGGCGAGGACCACCTCACCGAACTGTGCCGGGCGGCGGGCGTGGGCCGTTTCGTCCACGCCGTGATGAGCGTGCGCTTCCTGGAGCGGCTGGAAAAGAAGGGGAGGGGCCTCAACCTGAGCCTGGGCACTCTGGACGGCATCCTCAACCACGACGGCGAGTCGGACTATACCCGCCTGCGGCCCGAAGGCCCGGCCACCTGGGAGGAGTTCGACCGCCGGGTGGCCCGGCGGCGGGAAGACCCCGCGGCCCACGTTTTTCCCATGAGCGCCGAGGGCTGCCTGGTGCGGCTCTGCGACAGCGTGAGCTATGTGGGCCGCGACCTGGAGGACGCCATCGAGGTCGGCCTGGTCGACCGGCGGGACCTGCCGGAAAGCATCGTGGAAACCCTGGGCGACACCAATGGCAAGATCATCTATCGCCTGGTGGACGATTTGCGGCGGAACTGCCTGGAGAATCCCGGCCTCGTGGCCTTTTCCGCGCCCGTGGCCGAGGCCCTCAAGGCCCTGAAGGATTTCAACCGGACCCGCATCTACCGCCACCCGGACGTGCGGCGCGAAGCCCCGAAGATCAAGCGGCTGTACGGCATTATATTTGAACATCTCATGGCTGAATTCGAATCCGGGCCACCCGAGTTGGAACAGGCCCGGGATTTCCTGGCCCACCTCGACCCCGAGTATCCGAGCCAGCATTCCCCGGCGGAAATGGCCCGCGACTGCCTGGCGGCCATGACCGACGAATACTTTCTGCGGCTGGCCAACGACATTCTCATTCCCGGGTGGCGGGTGAATCGTTTTAAATAATTTATATTTAATTATATGCTAATTAATATAATTTAAAGTAAAATAACGTTGAATAGCTCTTTAAGTTTATAAAATAATAGTATATAGTATTTAAGGTGTTGTTTAGCATATAATTATGCCTTAAATATGATAATTATATCACGCATAAGAGATGCTCTTCACCTCATCCGCATCTTGTGCTATACTTGACCGGTTCGAAAAATGTCTTCCAGGGATTGAGGGTTGATGGCTGCATTCGGCGCCCGCGGGCAAAAAATTCTGAAAATCTTTCACCTGGTCACGGCCGGGCTGTGGATCGGCGGCGCGGCCGCGCTCAACCTGATGCTCCTGTTCCTGGGCCCGGGCCGGTCCGGGCCGGAACTGTACGGCTACGACCTGGCCCGGAAATTCGTCGACGACGGCATCATCATTCCCGGCGCCATGGGCTGCCTGGTGAGCGGCCTTTTAATATCGTGGCTGACGCCCTGGGGCTTCTTCAAGCACCGCTGGGTGGCGGTGAAATGGGTCCTCACCGTGGCCCTGATCCTTTTCGGCACCTTTTATCTCGGCCCCCGGGTCAACGGCCAGCCGCCCCTCTCCGGGAGCCTGGGCCTGTCCGCCCTGGCCGATCCGGTCTATCAGGGCCACCTGTCCGACAACATCGCCGGCGGCCTGGTCCAGATGGGGTTCATCCTGTTTCTGGCGGCCATTTCAGTCTTGAAGCCGTGGCGGAAAAAGGCGGCCCGGGAATCATGACGGACGCGCTCGAAACCCGGACCCCGCCGGCCTTGGAGGAATACCCCTTCCAGGGCCGCCGCTATGTCCGCCCGGACGGGCTGAGCCTCCACTATCTCGACGAAGGCGCGGGCCCGCCGGTGATCATGGTGCACGGCAACCCCTCCTGGTCGTTCCTGTACCGCCGCCTGGTGGCCGCCCTGGCCCCGGACCACCGTTGCCTGGTGCCGGACCATATGGGCATGGGCCGGTCCTCCCGGCCGGACGCCGCGCAATACGGCTTTCGTCTGGCCGACCGGGTGGCCGATCTCGCCGCCCTGGCGGAGCGCTGGAACCTGGACCGGCCGGCCCACCTGATCGTACACGACTGGGGCGGGCCCATCGGCCTGGGCTGGGCCGTGGCCCATCCCGAAAAAGTGGCTTCGGTGCTGGTCTTGAACAGCGGCACCCGGGTCCCGCCGGGTTACCGGCTGCCGCTGCGCCTGGCCCTGTTCAAGCTGGGTCGGCCGCTGGGCGATTTCCTGGCCCGGCAACACAACTGGTTTGTGGAAGGCACCGCCGATTTCGGCACGGTCCGCAAAATGCCGCCGGCCGCCCGGCGCGGCTTCCTGGCGCCTTACCTGAAGCCCGAGGACCGGCTGGCCGTGGCCCGTTTCGTGGAGGACATCCCCCTCGCGCCGGACCACCCCAGTTACGCCGTGCTGGCCGATATCGACCGCCGGCTGGACGGGCTGCTGGCGGAACGCCCCCTGGCCCTGGCCTGGGGCCTGCGCGATTTCGTCTTCAACCGCAAAGTGCTGGAGGATTGGCGGCGTCGCTTTCCCCGGGCTCCGGTGCTGGCCCTGCCCGGGGCCGGCCACTATCTTCTGGAGGACGAGCCCGGCCGCCTCGCGGCCTGGGCGCGCCGCTTCATTACCGACGGACAGGTTTTATGAATCCCGAAAACGCCTTCAACATCGCCTCATTGCTCACCGAAGCCGCCCAGAAGTGGCCGGACCGGCCGGCGGTCATCGCCCCCCACCGGCCCGACGTCCTGGGCCGAAGCCGCCTGACCTACCGGGGCCTGGACGAGAGCTCCTCCCACCTGGCCGATCACCTGGTGCGGGCCGACGCCGTGCCCGGCTCCCGGGTCGTTGTCATGGTCCGGCCCGGCCTGGATTTCGTGACCATCGTGTTCGGCCTTTTCAAGGCCGGGCTGGTGCCGGTGATGGTGGATCCGGGCATGGGCCTCCAGCGGATGCTCCGCTGCCTGGCCGAGGGGCGGCCTTCGGGCATTATCGGAATTTCCCGGGCCCACCTTTTAAGCCTCACCGCGCCCGGCTATTTCCGGGGCATCAAGCTGCGGGTCACGGTGGGCCGCCGCTGGGGCTGGAGCGGCCCGACCCTGCGCGAAATCATGACCACCTCCGGCCGGGAAGGGGGAAAACCCCTGCCCGTCCCCACCCAGCCCGACGACACGGCCGCGCTCCTCTTCACGTCCGGCTCCACCGGGCCGGCCAAGGGCGTGATCTACACCCACGCCATGTTCCGGGCCCAGGTGGAGGCCATCCGCGAAGGCTTCGACCTCAGCGAGGGCGGGATCGACCTGGCCACCTTTCCTCTTTTCGGCCTCTTCGCCCCGGCCCTGGGCCTGACCTCCATCATCCCGGACATGAACCCCGGCCAGCCCGCCAAGGCCGACCCCCGCCGCATTCTGGAGCCCATCGCGGAGCACGGCGTCACCAGCCTTTTCGCCTCCCCGACCCTCCTGGACAAGACCGCCCGCTTCGCCCACGAACGCGGCCTGGCCCTCCCGTCCCTGCGCCGGGTCATCGCCGCCGGGGCTCCGGTGCCCCCCCGGGTGGCCGCCTCCTTCGCCTCCCTGATGTCCGGGGAGGGGCTCCTGATGACCCCGTACGGCGCCACGGAGGGCCTGCCCCTCTCGCGCATCGACGCCGGCGAAATTTCCCGCGAGACCCGGCTGATGACCGAACAGGGCCTGGGCATGTGCGTGGGCCGGGCCCTCCCCGGCGTTTCCCTGGGCGTGATCAAAATCAAGGACGGCCCCATCGCCCGCTTCACCGACGACCTGCGCCTGCCCATGGGCGAAATCGGCGAAATCGTGGCCCAGGGACCCATGGTCAGCCCGGCTTATTTTGAGCGGCCCCAGGACACGGCCCTCTCCATCATCCCTGACCCGGCTTCCGACCCCAATGCCCCCGCCAAGTTCTGGCGACGCATGGGCGACGTCGGCTGGATGGATTCCCACGGCCGCCTGTGGTTCTGCGGACGCAAGAACCACCGCGTGGTCACCGAACTGGGCACCCTGTTCTCCATCCCCTGCGAGGCGGTCTTCAACAACCACCCCCAGGTGAAACGCTCGGCCCTGGTGGGCGCGGGCGGGCCCGGCCGCCAAAAACCCGTCGTCATCATCGAACCCCACTCCGCCCTCAAACCCCCGGCCTGGAACACCCTGGTGGAGGAACTCACCTCCCTGGCCAAGGCCAACCCCCGCACCATCCACATCACCACCTTTCTCAAATACCGCGCCTTCCCCGTGGATGTGCGCCACAACGCCAAGATCAACCGCGAAAAGCTGGCCGTCTGGGCCGGCCGCGAACTGGCGAAGACGAGGGGTTGAGCGATAAAAAGCTTTTGCAGAGGGGTTCCGCCCCTCTGCCCCTCGTTGTCGGCGGCGGCCGTTTATGGTATAGTATAGCGTCATTTTGTAATTTCCCCGGAGGTCCGGCCATGCGTCCCCAGGCTGTTGGAAAGCTGTACCCGCTGTTGGCGTTGTGTTTGCTGGTGTTGTCGCTGACCGGCTCCGTTTCGGCGGAGGATTCGGTGACGACCTTCACCCTGCCGGAGCCGCGGTCCGCTTCCGGGAACATGTCCGGCGCGGATATGCCCTGGCTGGATACGGCCTTGGGCGCGGTAGGCCTGCCGGGGACGGCGGGCGATGACGAGACGACCTACGACCGGGCCCGGCGGATGCAGTCCGGTTACGGCGGCTCCACCCGCCTGAGCTACGGTGAGCGTTACCGCCGGAATCCCGACGGTTCCTACGGGGCGCAGTCGTCGTCGCGGTGGGGTGGCGGCAACGTGGCCGACCGGCTGCTGGAACAGGCTTTGAGCGCCGGGAGCGGCTATTTTTCGTCCTGGGCCGAGGGTTGGCTGGGGGGTTACGGCAACGCCCGCATCCAACTGCGGATCAACGACGAGGGCGAGGTGACCGGGGCGGGCGACTTTCTCTTGCCGCTGTACGACAGCGAGCGGTCGACCTTCTTCACCCAACTGGGTTTGCGCACCATGGCCAACGATAGGGTCATCGGCAACTTCGGGCTGGGGCAGCGTTTCTTCCCGGCCGATAACTTCGCCTTTGGCTACAACGCGTTTATCGACCAGGACTTTTCCCGCAACCACACCCGTGGCGGGGTCGGTCTGGAGGCCTGGTATGACTGGCTGCGGCTGTCCGGCAACTACTACACGCCCTTGAGTGGTTGGAAGGATTCCGAGGATTACGACCGCCACTTGGTGGAGGAACGCCCGGCCGAGGGCTTCGACGCCCGCTTGACCGGTTACCTGCCGTTCTACCGCAACCTGGCCGTGACCGGCGGGTATGAGAAATGGAAGGGCGACCACGTGGGCAGCTTCGGCAATGACGACGTGGTGCAGAAAGACCCGAAGATATGGAGTTACGGGCTGGAGTGGACGCCGGTGCCGGCCTTCGCCGCTTCCGTGAACCAGCGGCACAGCGGCGGGCATGACGAGACCCAGTTCGGTCTGACCTTCAATTACCACTTCGGCATGGATTGGGAGGATCAGCTTTCCCCGGCCATGGTGGCCGAGATGCGGACCGTGGACGGTTCGCGGCATGAGTTCGTGAACCGTCAGAACGAGATCATCCTGGCCTACCAGGCCAAAGAGGGGACCTACAATATCGTTCTGTGGCGGACTTTGGGGAACAACACGTTTGAATTCCGCTTGACCAACGGCTTCGGCGAGCCGGTGGCCGGGCGGGCGGTTCAGGTGAGCGTCAACCAGGGGGTGACGGTGGGTTCCGGCGGGGTCTTCAGCACTAACGCCGACGGGGTTATTCAGGTGGCCCTGACCCACGTGCCGGCCGGGGTGACGCCGCCGCTCCTGGCCACCCTGAGCGCCGGACGAACCACCAAAACCATCCCCTTGGCCAGCGGGGTGAGCCCGACCGATGTCTACACCATAGCGGTGGAACTCAACGCCGGGGCGGTTGACGTGGTGGCCATCGGAACCAACGGCACTTCCACCCCCACCAGCACGACCATCAAGGCCGCCGTGACCCTCAACGGTTCGCCGGCCCCGGACGGCACGGTGGTCAACTGGAGCTTCGCCGGCAGCGAGGTATACAATCAGAGCGATAACGCCGTCAACTTGGCGGCCACGACTTCTACCACGACCAGCGGCGTAGCCACCTTAAGCTTTAACCCGAGCGCAGCTCCTTGGAATTTGACCCCCGGGAATGCCGGGCGGGTGGGAATAAGCGCCGCGGTGGCGAACGACCCTTCAGTCAGCGCCGCTTTGCCCAATAAAATCGCGGTGGGTTTCGACCAGTTCAGAGCCGCTGAAGTGCAATGGTATGACAACGGCGGCGCCGGGGCCACAGCTATTTGCGGGCTGGGTAAGGGGTATAGTGATTTATCGACTACCCGAACTTACTATCCCGATACAAACTTGCCGACGGCCAAGCAGTTGCAGGCGGTGTCCGGCGGCAACCGCCCGGCTTCTCAGGGTTTGAATGCTTATGAGTATTGGACGGGCGAGGCTTTCGCCTCCGGCGGCTACGGCCACGCCCGCAACGTCAACCTCGGCGACGGCGTCGACGGCTGGCTCACCGCCGGCTACCCGGACTTCCGGGCGGTTTGTCTGCGTTGAGCGAGGGTAATAAAAATAGCCTTTTTACCTTTCGCCCGAAGGGCGTTTGGGTTTCATGGGTTTATTGGGTTTCATTGGGTTTTTTCTGAAAAGCCGCCACGCGAGTGGTCGAAGACGATTTTTGAATTTTCAGGTGCGGCATTCCGGCGACATTGTCTGCGGCGGTTCCGTGGAAGCTTTTTTTATTGTGAAAAAGAGGGGCGCCGCCCCTCTTTTCTTTTGGGGCCGCCCTCTTGTTTTCTTGGTCAATTTTATGCTCTTTAAAAATAATTTAATATAAATTATTTTTAATTATAAATAATTTATTATTATTAAATTTTAATTATAAAAATCGAAATTTCTTTCAGACTTGACGGGGCCTGACACTGGATATATAATGGGGCGGTTTACTGGGTAGCCGCTATATATTGTAGTTCGCGGGGTGGAAGCATGGCCGGAAGCGGCGGGAAAAAAATGGCGTTCAAGTCGCCGCATACCAAAAAACAGCGGGAAATCCTGGAAGCTCTGGAAGCGGCCGCCCGGCGGCTGGGCCTGAAGGTCTCGGCCGGCCAACTGCGCTTCGCGGGGCTCAAGCTCAAGGGGGGCAGCTGTCGGCTCCACGGCCGCCGCTGGCTGATTCTGGACCGCACCCAGCCCTTCGACGAACTGGTGGATATTTATCGCCAGGCCCTGACTCCGGCCGATCTGGCCGCTTCCGGGCTTTCGGACGAACTGGTGATGCTTGTGGCTCCCTATCTGAACGGGGGATCATCGGGCGCCGCCGGCGGCCAGGCCGCCTGATGGCCGGGGCCGGGGGCGCCGCCGGGGCTCCGGACGGCCGGGACCTCCGCCGGCTGCGGCGCCTGGCCGGCCGGATCTGTCAGAAGTACGGGTTGATCGGGGATGGCGACACCATCCTGGCCGCGGTGTCCGGCGGCAAGGATTCGCTGGTCATGACGAAATTCCTGGCCGACCTGCGGCGGCGGGCCCCGGTGAAATACCGGCTGGGCGCCGTCCACCTGGGGCCGGGACGGGACGGGGCGCTGGGCCCCTGGCTCGCGGGCCTGGGGCTGGATTTCATCCATTGGGAGCCCGCGCCGGCCGTGCCGGAGCTGGAGGGCTACCGGCCGGGACAGCCCGGCCCCTGTTTCAACTGCGCCCGGCTGCGGCGGAACCGGCTGTTCGAAGTGGCCCGGCAATACGGGGCCGGCCGGCTGGCCCTGGGCCACCATCTGGACGACGCCCAGGAGACGCTGCTGATGAACATGTTCTTCAGCGGCCGCCTGGAGGGCCTGACCCCGGCCCAGAAACTTTTTTCGGGCCGCCTGACCATTATCCGGCCCTTGTTCCTGGTGCCCGAGACCCTGATCAGGCGCCTGGCCGCGGGCTGGGCGCTGCCGGTCTTGAAGTCGGCCTGTCCGGCCGACGGGCACACCATCCGCCAGGTGGCCAAGGATTTGGTGGCCGGCCTGGCCGGGTCCTACCCCCAGATTCGGGGCCATCTGGCGGCCGCGGTGGAGGCCGAGGCGGATCGGCGGGAACTTGACGCTGACAAGGAGCCGGCCGGACGCGGGCCGGCGGAGGAGGGCGGGGCGTGAGACGGGGCCTGGGCGGCGGGATTCTGGGGGCCTGGCTGATCCTTTGGGGGGTCGGGAGTCCCCTGTACGGCGAGTGGCCGGAACGGTCCGTGACCATGGTCACCTCCGTGCCCGAGACCCTGCTGTGGTCCGATCAGCCCGCGCCCCAGTCGCGGATTCTGGCCGCGCTGGTGCCCCGCCTCAGCCGGGAATTAGGCGTGCCGGTGACCCTGGTGTCCCGACCCCAGGGCGACGGCGCCCTGGCGGCCAACATGGTGGCCGGGGCCCGGCCGGACGGCTATCTGTTCGGGGCCCTGGGAACCGATTCCACCATGACTCGGGAAATTCAGGGCTACACGCCGTATATCCGCGACGAAATGGTGCCCGTGGCCACGGGCTGGCGGGTGATGCAGGCCATTGTCGTGCGCCGGGGCCTGAAGGCCGACGATCTGCGGGAACTGGCCCCCCTGGCCTCCCAGACTTCGATCCGTCTGGCCTGCCTTTCCCGGGACCCCGTGTCCTCTGCTGTCCTGATGGCGATGGAGGCGGCTCGGGCGGCCGGTTTCGAATGGGCCCTGACCCCGGTCGACCGGGCGGACCCGGACGTGCTGCTGGAGGGGCAGGCCGAGGCCATGGTGATACCCTTGGGCTATCTGCCGTATCACCCTCGGGCGGACGAGTTCAAGGTGGTGGCCGTGCTGACCAATGAGGACCAATTGCCCTGCCTGGCCGGCCGGCCCACGCTCAAGGCCCAGGGACTGGACATCACCAGCAGTCCGGTGTTCGCCTTCTACCTGCCGGCCAAGGTTTCCTGGGAGACCAGGGTCCGGCTGTCGCGGGCCATCAACAGCACCCTGCGCCAGCCGGCCGTGCTCCGGGCCCTGGAAGACGATTGTTTCGCCGTCTATCGCGAGGACCTGGAAGGGGTCGGGGGCGTTTTGAAGCGGGAATACGATCAGCAAAAGGCCGCCCTCCGGGCCTTGGGCTTTCTGGAGTGAACGTGACTGGAAACCGAATCAACCCGGGCGGCGGCGACGGGGCGGCCGAAGCCCTGCGCCTGGATGTGGCGGATGAGGGCGGCGAGGTCCGGGTGACTCTGGCCGGGCCCCTGACCGTGGCCACCCCCTTCGCGGCCTGGGCGCCCCTTCTGGAACAGGCCCGCCAGCGGCCGGAGCCGGGCCGGGACGTGGTTTTCAGGCTGGCCGGCCTGACCGCGCTGGATCTCAACGGCTCGGCCCAGATCCTCGACGCCCGGGACGCGGCCCGGGAGGCCGGGCACCAGGTGCGGCTGGAAGGGCTGCCGGAAGAGTTTTCCGCCATTTTCCACCTGTCCGAGGACGCTCTCAAGACGCCCATGGCCGCTCCTCCGCCCCGCGCCAGCCTGGTCGAGGAGGTGGGCCGGACCGCTTTGAAGATCAAGGACGACCTGGTGGAGCTGGTTTTGTTCGCCGGTGAATTGACGGCCGAAATGGCGCGCCTCCTCCGGCACCCCGTCCGGGGCGTCCGGTGGTCGAACGTCATGAGTCTGGCCGAGGTGTCCGGAATCAACGCGGTGCCCATAGTCTCGCTGGTGTCTTTTCTGGTGGGGCTCATTATCGCCTTTCAGGCGGCCATGCTTCTGAAGCTCTTCGGAGCGGAGATATGGGTGGCCGATCTCATCGGCGTCTCCATCATCCGCGAACTGGGGCCTCTCATCGCGGCCATTGTTCTGGCCGGCCGCTCCGGCTCGGCCTTTTCCGCCGAACTGGGGGCCATGAAGGCGGCCGAGGAGGTGGACGCCATCACCACCATGGGCCTCTCCCCGGTGAGGGAACTGGCCCTCCCCAGGGTGCTGGCCTCGCTGATGACCTCGCCCGCCATCACCCTCATCGCCAGTTTTGTGGGCATTCTCGGCGGAAGCGTGGTTCTCCTGGTCATGGGCTATTCCCTGCGAATCGTCTGGCAGGAGGCCGCCGCCCAGGTCAGTATGGCCACCTATCTCATCTGCATCATGAAATCGGTTCTTTTCGGGTTCACCATGGCGGCCGTGGGCTGCCAGCGGGGCCTGGCCGCCGGCGACGGGCCCGGGGCCGTGGGCCAGGCCACCACCAGCGGGGTGGTGACCAACATCGTGCTGATCGTCGTCATCGACAGCCTCTTGGCGGTGATTTTCTATGTCTACGGCATCTGAATCCGTCACCGGGAAAACCCCCCGGACTCCGCCGCCGGTGGAGGTCCGGGGTCTGACCGTGGCCTACGGCGGCAATCCGCCCATTCTGGAGAACCTCGACTTCACCATCCAGGCCGGGGAGGTTTTCGGCATTCTCGGCGGCAGCGGCAGCGGCAAGAGTTCGGTCCTCCGCAACCTCATCGGCCTCGTGCCGCCCCGGGACGGCCAGGTGCTCATCTTCGGCCGGGATCTGTGGGCCGAAGAGGGGAAATGGCTCAACGAATGCCGCCACCGCTTCGGCATGATGTACCAGGCCGGGGCCCTGTTCGGCTCCATGAATCTGCTGGAAAACGTGTCCATGCCCATGCTGGAGTTCACCGACATGTCGCCCCGGGCCGTGGCCACCGCGGCCCGGATCAAGCTTTCGCTGGTGGGGCTGGCCGGGTTCGAATACCACCTGCCGGTCCATATATCCGGCGGCATGCAGAAGCGGGCGGCCATTGCCCGGGCCCTGGCCCTGGACCCCAAGCTCATTTTTCTCGACGAGCCCTCGGCCGGGCTGGATCCCATCACCTCGGCCGGGCTCGACAAGCTCATCATCACCCTGGCCCGCAACCTGGGCATCGCCTTCGGCGTGGTGACCCATGAGCTGGGCAGCATCATGAACATCATCGACCGGGCCATTTTGCTGGACAAGGCCGCCAAGGGCATCATCGCCGAGGGCCGGCCGGCCGACCTGGCCAAGCTGGACGGGCCTCCTTTTGTGAAGTCCTTCTTCAACCGTCAGCCTCTGGACTGAAAATTTTCAGAAACGTCCGACCCGGCTCGCCGCCGGATTTGAACCGCTGGAGTCTTGCATGCCCATCAGCCACAATTACTTCAAGATCGGTCTCTTCGCCTTCACCGGGGTGGCTCTCCTGGTGGCCGGCCTTTTGGCCTTCGGGTTGATGGGCACGCTTTTTAAAAAGCCCCAGCTGGTCTGTATCACCTTCTTCGACCGCTCCGTCCAGGGGTTGAGCGAGGATTCGCCGGTGAAGTTCCGGGGCTTCAAGGTGGGCAAGGTCACCTCCATCTCCCTGGCCTCGGTGGACGATCCCGGCGGCCAGCCCGTGGTCAAGGTGATCTTTGAAATCGCGCCGACCAGTCTGGCCGGCCAGGAGGAGAACGCGGACCAGGCCAAAGCCTATATCGCGGCCCAGACCACCCGGGGACTGAAAGTGGTTCTGACTTCTCAGGGGGTCACGGGCATAGCCTTTCTGGACCTGGACTACACCACCGGCGACGACCGGGCGGAAAATATGGAAAGAGCCCGTTCCTGGGCCCAGTCCCAGAATATGGTCTTCATCCCCAGCGCCCCGGGGCAGATCATGGAAATCGGCGAGGCCGTCAGCCGCATCGTGAAATCCCTCGGCGACGTGGACTTCGCCGGCATCAGCCGCGACCTCAAGACCCTGGTGGAGACGGTCAACAACACCGTCGACAACCTCGACACGGCCCGCATATCCACCGACTTCGACGAAACCCTGAACGAGATCCGCCTGGCGGCCGGGGAACTGACCACCCTCCTCAGGAACGCCGACGAAACCATCCGGGGCGGCTCCAACACCAATCTGGGCCGCGAGGTGGAGGCCACGGTCCAGCAGGTCCGGCGGACCCTCAAGGGCGTGGACCAGGTTCTCGGCTCCTCCCAGAGCAACCTGCCCCTGACCCTGGACAACCTGCGGGTCATGTCCGAAAATTTACGGGAGCTGTCCGAACTCTTGAAGGCCCAGCCCAGCCAGGCCCTTTTCGGCCAGCCGCCCCAGCCCTCAAAGCCGGCCCGGAACGCCGACGCGGCCCGTTAAGGAGTTCTGACGATGATGCGCCTGATCCGAATCACGGTCCCGTTTCTGGCGGCGATGCTCACCCTGACGGCCTGCCTGGCCCAGCCGCACCCCAAGAAGAACCTCTTCAACCTGGCCGCCGCATTGAACGAGAGGCCCACCGTGTCGCTCCCGGCCCGGCGCACCCTTCTGGCGGGCGGGGCCGCCACGGCCGCGGGCTACGACAACCGCGGCCTGGTCTACCGCCTCGGGCCGGACCGCTACGACACGGATTTTTATAACGAATTCCTGGCCCCCCCGGCCCGCCTCCTGGTCGACCAGGCCACCCAGTATCTCGCGGCCCACAATCGGCGGGTCCGGGTGGTCAAGACCCCGGGCCTGACCCTGGCCGACTACGGCCTGGAGACATATCTGGAAAGCCTGTACGGTGATTTCACAGTGGACCCGCCCCGGGCCGTGATCAACATCCGCTTCACCCTCAACGATCTGCGCGGGGCCGCGAACAAGGTGGTCTGGGATAAAACCTACCGCCGCGAAGAGCCGGTGGCGGCCAAAGACGCGGCCGGCCTGGTCGCGGCCTGGAACCTGGCCCTGGGCGACCTCATGGCCGAGCTGAACCGGGACATCGAACAGTCCGTCCGCTGAAGGGCGGCCTGATTTCCGGGCGGCGGTCCGAACCCCTTCGGGCCGCCGCCTTTCGTCCGCAAACTGTGAAGGATTGTGTCGCCCTCGTCCTCGTTCGCCGAAATCAAGACCGGAATTCGCCGGCCGGCCACGGCCCGATGTTCCGGGTCTTTTTTCCCGCCCCGGAATATGCTATAGTTTCAGGATTGACGTGGGGCCGACAACGCCGACGGGCTTTAATCCGAACCGACTGGGATACCGCCGATGAGCAATGAATTATACCCGCTGACCCTGGAGCCCATTATCGCCGACCAGTTCTGGGGACGTCCGGGCTCCCCTTCCTTTGCCGAAGAGGGCGGATCGGCCGAATTCCGCCAGGGCACCATGTGGATGGCCACGGTCAATTCCCGGGTGGCCGCCGGTCCCCAGGCCGGCCGCAGCCTGGGCCAGCTCAAGCAGCTGTGGGGGCCGGATCTGGTGGGCTCCATCGCCGGCGGCGACCCGGACCACCCCCTGCCCGTGGAACTGAAGCTGAAACGGACCGGCGACATGGCCCTGGCCGTGGCCCTTAACGAGGATTCCCTCTGGTATCTGCTGGCCGCCGAGGAAAACAGCTCGGTCAACGCCGGCTTTCAAGAGGGGCTGGATTTTCTGGCGGCCGCGGCCGAGGCCGGCGGCCAGCCGGGCCTCTGGTCGGAGTACATGACCGAATATCCGGTCGAAGCCGGCCAGTGCCTCCATCTGCCCCGGCGGGCGCCGCTCCTCCTGGGCGCGGGCCTGACCGTGGCCCAGATCGGCCCTCCGGCCCGGACGCTTCCCAACTGGCCCCTGGCCGGCACCGGCCGGGAGGCGCTGGGCCAGGCCAAAGAGGCCGGTACGCCGGTCTGGCTGGAGCCCAAGGCTCTGGGGCCGGGGCAGGGCGAAGTGTTTGCCGACCCGCGGCTGACGGTGCGGCTCATCGCCGTTTCCCATTTCGGCTCCGCGGTTTCCCCGGAGGCGGCCACGTTTCTCTGGCCCCTGTTCGGCCAGGGACGCCTCCGGGCCCGGGGGCCGGCCCCGGCCACCCGGTTGGCCCCCGGCCGGGCGGTGATGCTGCCGGCCGGACTGGGCCGGTATTCCATCGAGAGCGGCGGCGCGGTGGGATTTTTGATGATCGAAGCCCGCCAGTTGGCCGGCGTCTGACCGGCCGGCCCACTACCGATGACCAGCAGAACGGCGGTCTTTCGGCCGCCGCGGAGAGAGTATATGCCGGAGTTTTTGTGTAATAAGACCATCGGGCAGGCCCTGGAGCGCAACGCGGCCGCCTGGCCCGGCCAGGAGGCTCTAATATTTCCCAACCGGGAGAAACGGTATACCTGGGCCCAACTGAATACGGAAGTGGACGCCCTGGCCCGGGGCCTCCTGGCCCTGGGGGCCAGGAGGGACGACCGGGTGGCCGTGTGGGCCACGAACCTGCCCCAGTGGCTGACCCTGATGTACGCCACCGCCAAGATCGGGGCCGTCCTGGTGACGGTCAATACCTTTTACCGCCACGGCGAGATCGAGTATCTCCTCAGGCAGTCGGAATCCAACTACCTGTTCCTGATGGAGGGCTTCCGGGGCTACAGCTACGCCGACGCCCTCTACGACATCGTGCCGGAAATCCGGACCCAGGGACGTTCGGGCCTGAAGTCGGCCAAGCTGCCCCACCTGCGGGAGGTGGTGTTCCTCGACGACGAGCCGCACCCGGGCATGTTCAATTACCGGGAAATTCTGGGGATGGCCGAAAAGACCCCGGCGGCCGAACTGGAGGTCCTGAAGAACTCCCTGGCCCCGGACGACGTCATCAACATGCAGTACACCAGCGGCACCACGGGTTTTCCCAAGGGGGTCATGCTCACCCACCAGAACATCGTCACCAACGGTTACTGGATCGGCCGCCACCAGAACCTGACCAACCTCGACCGCATCTGCCTGCCGGTGCCTTTGTTCCACTGCTTCGGCCTGGTCCTGGGCACCATGGCCGCTCTGAACCACGGTTCGGCCATGGTGGTGATGGACAATTTCAGCGCCCTGGACATTCTGGTGGCCGTGGAAAAGGAACAGTGCACGGCCATCTACGGCGTCCCGACCATGTTCATCAGTCTTCTGGAGCAGAAAAGCTTCGACCGGTACGACCTGTCCTCTCTCCGCACCGGCATCATGGCCGGCTCCCCCTGCCCGGTCAAGACCATGGTCGAGGTCATCGAGCGGATGCACGCCCGGGAAATCACCATCTGCTACGGCCTGACCGAAACCAGCCCCGTGGTTTCCCAGACCACCAAAAACGACAGCCTGGCCAAGCGCACCGAAACCGTGGGGAAACCCATGCCCGGGGTCGAACTGAAGGTGGTGGACCCCGAAACCGGGGCGGAACTGCCGAAAGGGGGCATCGGTGAAGTGGTGGCCCGGGGCTATGTGGTCATGCGCGGCTATTACAACCAGCCCGAGGCCACGGCCGAGATCATCGACCGGGACGGCTGGCTTCACAGCGGGGACCTGGGCCGCTTCGACGAGGACGGCTACCTGGCCATCACCGGCCGCTGGAAGGACATGATCATCCGGGCCGGGGAGAACATCTATCCCCAGGAGGTGGAGGAATATCTGCGCCACATGCCCGGCGTGGTGGACGTCCAGGTGGTGGCCGTGCCCTCCAAGCTCCACGGCGAGGAACTGGGCGCCTTCCTCATCGCCCGGCCCGACGCGCCGGAGATCACGGTCAAGGAGGTCAAGGCCTACCTGCGGCCCCTGATCTCGGGCTACAAAATTCCCCGCTACGTCAAGGTGCTGCCCCAGTATCCCCTGACGGCCAGCGGCAAGGTGCAGAAATACAAGCTGCGGGAGATGGCCGCCGAGCTGTGGGGCGCCGCCGGCAAATGAGGCTCCGGCGGTGATTTTCGACGCCGTGAACCATTTCCATCAGCCGAAAGACGGGTATCGTTTTTCGGCTGATTCGCTTTTATTGGCCGAATTCGCGGACCTTCGGGGGGGGGCCCGGGCCGCCGACTTCGGGGCCGGCTGCGGGGTGGTGGGCTTGAGCGCGCTGGAGAAGGGGAGGGCGGCCGGTCTGGCCCGCCTTTTTTTTGTCGAGCGGGACCCGGAGCTCCGGGCCGCCCTGGAAATGAATCTGGCCCTTTACCGGCCCCGGACCGCCACGGACCTGGTCGCCATCCCCGGCGACTGGCGGCGCCTGACGCCCGCCGATTTCCACGGTCCCCTGGATTATGTCCTGTCCAATCCGCCGTATTTCCCGTTGGGGAGCGGCCGCCCGTCGCGGCATCCGGGCCGGGAGGCGGCCCGGCGGGAGGTCTTCGGCGGCCTGGCCGACCTGATCGCGGCCGCCGCCCGGCTCCTGGCCCCGGGCGGCCGTCTGGCCCTGATGCTTCCGGCCCGGCGGACGGCGGAACTGGAGGCTGGCCTGGCCAAAACCGGTTTCCGCGCGGAGCGGCGGGAGGTGGTCCGGGCCGAGGCTTCCGGCGCGGACCGGCTGGTGCTGGCGGAGGCCCGGGCCCCAGCTTTTATTACTCCGGCCACTGAATAAGTCCAGTGATTTCGCCAAAGCCCGAAATCACTGGACTTCAGCGGCCGGGACCAAACTTCTATAGCTGCCGGGTTAGTAACACCTGTATAATCTTGACTTCTCCCAGCGAGTGCCGTATTCTAAAAGGCGGCCAGGGTAACTCGCCGTGGTCGCGGCGAAAACTTGAACAGGAGGCAGATATGGCAAAAGTCAAAGTCGGCATCAACGGTTTCGGCCGCATCGGGCGGCAGGTTTTGAAGGCGATTCTGGAACGGCATCCGAACAGCATGGAGGTGGTGGCCGTCAACGATCTGGGCGACGCCAAGATGAGCGCCCACCTTTTCAAATACGATTCCAATTACGGCCGCTTTGGCGGTGACGTGGAAGTCCGCGGCGACAGCTTCTTCATCAACGGCCAGGAAGTCAAAAACTTCGCCTATCGCGATCCCAAAGAGATTCCGTGGAAGTCCGTGGGCGCGGAGCTGGTGATCGAATCCACCGGGCTCTTCACCGACGCGGCCAAGGCCCGCCTCCACATCGACGGCGGCGGGGCCAGGCGGGTCATCATTTCCGCCCCGGCCAAGGGCGAGGACGCCACCTTCGTCTGCGGCGTCAACCACACCACCTACGACCCGGCCAAGCATTTCGTGGTCTCCAACGCCTCCTGCACCACCAACTGCCTGGCCCCGGCGGCCCTGGTCGTCCACCAGGCCTTCGGCATCGAAAAAGCCATGATGACCACCGTTCACAGCTACACCAACGACCAGCGCATCCTCGACATGCCTCACTCCGACGTGCGCCGGGCCCGGGCCGCGGCTCTGAACATCATCCCCACCACCACCGGCGCGGCCAAGGCCGTGGCCCTGGTCATCCCGGACCTGAAGGGCCGCTTCGACGGCTATTCCCTCCGGGTGCCGACCCCCACGGTCTCGGTAATCGACTTCGTGGCCGAGCTTTCGAAGGAGACCACCACGGAAGACCTGAAAGCCACCCTGAAGAAGGCCGCGGAAAACGAGCTGAAGGGCATTCTGGGTTATGACGAGGAAGGCCTGGTCTCCATGGACTACAAGGGCTGCCCCCTGTCCTCCATCGTCGACGCCCCCTTCTGCCAGGTGCTCGGCGGCAAGATGGCCAAAGTCGTGGCCTGGTATGACAACGAGTGGGGCTATTCCAGCCGCGTCAGCGACCTGGCCGACTACATGATCACCAAAGGCTTGTGATGCAGCCTGAATAAGCCCGGCGACTTTGGAAGTCCGTTTCCGGCCGCTGAAGTTCAGTGATTTCGGGCTTGCGCCGCCGCGCTTGGCGACAGACGGACATTGCCCGCAGGGTCAAGACACCGAAATCACGGGTAAGACTTATTCAGTTGCCGGAGTAGAAAGACCGGCCGCCGATCCTCGCGCGCGCCGGGGAAGGCCGAAGGTGGTTCCCGCCCGGGAATGGGTTCGTTTCCGGGCGGCGGCCGCCTTCATTTCGTTCCGGGCGGGCTCGGGCGCCCGGGATTTTTCCCTTCACGATCCGGAGACTCACCGTATGCCGCTTCTTCTTTTGCCGCTCTTCCTGCTGGGCCTGATCTGCCTGGGGCCGGGCTCGGGCCCGGCCCTGGCCCAGGAACGGCTCCTCCTGTATACCTCGATGAAGGAGCCTTTCATGAAAAAGATCCAGGCCGGCTTCGGCCTGGCGCACCCGGACATCAAGCTGGACTACCGCATCGCCGGCGCCGGCCGCCTCATGACCGAGATCGTCGACAAGGTCCAGCGGGGGGTGGTGCCGGCGGATCTCTTATGGACCAGCGAGGTGCCGGATTTCTATCGTCTGCGGCAGGAGGGCCGGCTGGAGCCCTACCGGTCTCCCCTGGCGGCGGAAGTGGTGAACCCCTTCGCGGATTACGACGGTTCCTTTACCGCCGTCCGCCTGGGCACGGTGGGCCTGGCCGTCAACGGCCGCCGGGCGCCCCACCCGCCCGGGGCCTGGGCGGACCTGTTGACCCCGGCCTACAAAGACAGCGTCGGCCTGGCCGATCCGACGTCCTCGGGTACGTCCTATATGGCCCTGGCCCTGTTGGGGGAATGTTTCGGCCGGGAGTATCTGGCGCGGCTGGCGGCCAACGGCGTCCAGATCGGCCCGGGCGCGGAGCAGGTCATCGCCGAGACGGCCACGGGCCGGCTGTCCGCCGCCCTGGCCGTCGATTATCTGGCCTACGGCTGGATCGTCGGCCAGTCCCCGGATCTGAGCCTGGTCTATCCCCCGGAAATGCTGGTCATCCCCAGTCCGGTGGCCATATTCAAAGGCGCCGCCAACCCCGAGGCGGCCCGTTGGTTCATCGACTACCTCCTGTCCCCGGAGGGCCAGGCCATCATCGCCGCCGAAGGGACGATTCCCGTGCGGCCGGGCGTGGCCACGCCGCCGGAACTGGGTCTGCCCGGCCCGGAGGAAGCCCTGGCCCGGGCGGTCAAAATTGATTACGTCGACCTGATGAGCAGAAAAAGTGAACTGCTGAAGTTTTTTCAAGGGCACCGGCCCAACCCCGAGACCGGCCCCGCCCAAAATTGACCGCCGCCGCCGCGGCATGAACGAGGTGCGTTCCGTGAAGCTTGAAGCCCAACTGCGGGAATACCTGAAACAGATCACCCCGGCCAATCCGGCCCTGGCCGACTATGCCCGGAAGCGTGAAGACGCCCTGGCCAAGCCGCGCGGCACCCTGGGCCGCCTGGAGGAGTGCGCGGTCAGGCTGGCGGCCCTGCAGAACACGTTTCAGCCCCGTCACGAGAACCGCCTCATCGTGGTCTGCGCCGCCGACCACGGGGTCCTGGCCGAGGGCGTCAGCCCCTATCCCAAGGACGTCACCCGCCAGCAGATCGTCAACTTCGCCCACGGCGGGGGCACCATCACCGTTCTGGGCCGCCACGCCCGGGCCAAGGTGATCCTGGCCGACGTGGGGGTCAACTATGACTTCCCGGACCACCCCAACATCCTGAACCGCAAGATCGCCTACGGCACCGGCAACATGGCCGCCGGCCCGGCCATGACCCGCGGGGAGGCCATTCAAAGCATCCTCACGGGCCTGGAGATCGTCCTCTCCGAGCCGGCCGCGGACCTGGTGGCCGCCGGCGAAATGGGCATCGGCAACACCACCCCGTCGTCGGCCATCTGCTCGGTTCTCATGGGCCTTGAGCCCGAGGAGGCCACGGGCGTCGGTTCGGGTCTGGCCCCGGAAAAGGTGGCCCACAAGGCGGCCGTCATCCGCCGGGCCATCGAGGTCAACCAGCCCGACCCCAAGGACGCCCTGGACGTGCTGGCCAAGGTGGGCGGCCTGGAAATCGGGGCCATGGTCGGGGTGTACCTCGGCGCGGCCATCCGCCGGGCCGCGGTCATCGTCGACGGGTTCATCGCCGGCGCGGCGGCCCTCCTGGCCGAGCGCCTGGCCCCGTCCATGCGCGACTACTTTTTCGCCGGCCACTGCTCCCGGGAAAAAGCCCACCGGGCCACCCTGGACCACCTGGGCCTGGTCCCCCTGCTCGACCTGGGAATGTGGCTGGGCGAGGGCAGCGGCGCGGCCGTGGCCATGTTCATCCTCGAATGCGCGGCCGCCCATTTCAACGAAATGCGCACTTTGGAAGAGGCCATGGTCTGCGACACCTTGGATATCGAAAAAGCCAAGGCCGCCCAACGGTGAGCCTCGCTGTTATTAACCCGGCCGCTTGAGAAGTCTGTTCCCGGCCGCTGAAGTCCAGTGATTTCGGGCCGGACCGGAAACCACTTCCGCCCGCTGAAGCGCCGGCCGTACCGTCCCCGGGCCCGGTTGACCGTGGCGCCGGCCACATTGCCCGCGCCGGCCGCCGCGATCAGGGCCCGGGCCGGCTGCTCCCCGGCCGCCAGTAAGGCGGCCGGGGCCAGTTCCGAATCTGCCTACCCCAGGCCGCCCGGCGGTGCCGCCGGCGGCGGAGTTGGATATGTCGTTTTACTCCATGCGGCTGTTGCTCGAAGTGACGCTGTCGCTGCACTTTTTTCTGCGCTGCCGGGCGGCCTTCGGCGGGGGCTGGTGGCAACTGCCGGTCCTGATCGGCCTGGGCCTCTTGGCGGCCCCCCAGATTTTCCGGGGGCGGCCCTGGCTCGTCGATTCCTGGGGGGAAGTCCTGGCTTCGGCGGCCCCGCTCTGGTCCGGCTTCCTGATTCTCTTCCTGGTGGTGGCCGTGGGCCTGGACCTGGCCCGGCTTCTGACCGGCCTGGCCGGGCTGGTCTCCGGCCGCTCCTGGTGGAAATTGCTGGCCGCCAGGCGGGCCGTGCCCCTGGCCCTGATCCTGACCGCGGCCCTGGCCGTCCACTCCTATTATATGGCCTATCATCCCCGGCTGGTGCGGGTGGAGGTGCCCACGGCCAAGCTCCCGGCCGGGGAGGACCGCCTGCGCATCGTCCAGCTGACCGATGTCCACCTGAGCCGCCTGATCGGCCTGGAGGATCTTCGCCGCATGGCCGGGCTGGTCCGGGAGGCCCGGCCGGATATTCTGGTGGTCACCGGCGACCTGGTGGACATGGACATGAGCCTGCGCCGGGGGGAAGCCGAACTGCTGGCCGGCCTCACGCCCCGTTACGGCTCCTTTGCCGTCACCGGCAACCATGAGCTCTACGCCGGCGAGGACAACGCGCTGGCCTTCTTCCGGGCTTCGGGCCTGCATCTCTTGCGCGGCGAAGCCGTGACGGCCGGGGGCATCGTCATCGCCGGCATCGACGACGAGGTCTTCGGCGGCCGGTCCAACCACCAGCCGGCGGACCGGCTGCTCGGCCAGCATCAGGGGGACGGCCGCTTCATCCTGTTCCTCAAGCACCGTCCGGCCCTGGCCCCGGACACGGCCGGACGGTTCGATCTGCAATTGTCGGGGCACACCCACGGCGGCCAGATCTGGCCCGGCCATTACCTCATCCAGCGGGTCAACGGCTTCCTGAGCGGCCTCCACGCCGTGCCCGGCGGCCGGGGCGCGGTCTACACCAGCCGGGGCGCCGGCTTCTGGGGCTTGCCCATGCGCTTTCTGGCCCCGCCGGAAGTCACCCTGATCGAATTGGTCCGCACGCCGCCGCCCGCGGCCTCCTGATTATACCATCCCGGAAGGGACCGGCTCCGCCAAAAAAACGCCGCGGACGTGTGGGCGTCCGCGGCGGTTCGGGGTTGGGGATGCAGGGTTTCTGCCAATTCGTCCCAATGAGTGAAAAAGATCAATGGCACTGGTTTCTCACTGATTGGGGCCGGCCTTAGGGAGAAGGCCGTCAGCCCCGTTCCGCCTGACTGCCCTTTCCCCTAAAGGACCTTGCGGCGGTGCGGGAGTGATCCGCGGACCCCGGGCTCCGTTTTGTTCACCGGCCGGGCGTCATGGAGACAGAATAGGGGGAGGGGGCGTTTTTGTCAAGTGTTATTTTTTCTAAACATGCTGAATTTCCTCAAGAAAAAACTCAAAATTAGACATAATTATACTACATTTGGTGTTCCCCCGGGAAGCCCACCCAAGACCAGGGTAATTTTATCTCTCCAATAATATTTTTGTCGCCGGCTAAAAAAAGCCCGCCGGGTCGCTGTCGGCGGCTCCGGCGGGGCTTTGTCCGGTCGATTGCGGAGTGTCAGGCCGGGCTGACCAGCTTGCGGGCCAGATCGACCGCTTCGCCCGCGTCGGCCGAGTAGCCGTCGGCGCCGATGTCGCGGGCAAATTTGGCGTTGACGGGCGCGCCGCCCACCATGATTTTCACCGTGTTCCGGAGGCCGCTTTCGGTGACCGTGGCCACGGCCTTGGCCATTTCCGTCATGGTGGTGGTGAGGAGGGCCGAAAGACCCAGCAGGTCCGGCTTATGAGCCTTGATGGCTTCGACAAATTTTTCGGCCGGGACGTTGATGCCTAAATCGACAATTTTGAAGCCCGCGCCCTTGAGCATGGTGGCCACCATGTTCTTGCCGATGTCGTGGAGGTCCCCGAAGACCGTGCCGAGGACGATGGTTTTCTGCTCGGACAGGGAATCCTTGCTCTTGAGGTGGGGTTCGAGGGTTTCCACGGCCTGGTTCATGGCCCGGGCGGCCAGGAGGACTTCCGGGATGAAGACCCGGCCGGCCTTGAATTCGGGGCCGATGATGTCCATGGCCGCGACCAGCCCCAGGCCCATGATCTCCCTGGCCGGGCGGCCGGCGGCCAGGAGGCGCCGGACCTCGGCGGTGATGTTCTCGTCGTCGCCGTCGAGGACCATCCGGCGGATGGCCGCATAGGCTCCGGCGGGCGCATTGGAGCCGCCGGAGGCCGGCCCGGCCGGGAGGGGGGCGGCGACGGGCGCCTCCTCCGGCCGGGCCGGATCCACCAGCACGGCGCCGCCGGCCAGGGGCAGCCGGGATTCCTTGAGCACCCGGTCGCCCAGGCGGCGCAGGCGGTCCCAGTTGGCCTGGGGCGGCGTGGTGTCGGCAATGCCGACGATGAAGCGGTCGCCCGGGGCCAGATCGCGGAAGAGGGCGTCGAGGTAGCCCTCGAATTCCTCGTCCGTGGCCAGATCGTCCAGGAGGATGTTGGAGGGGATGCCGCCGAAGATGGTCAGCCGGTCGCGCCAGCGGCGGTAGTAGTCCTGGATTTTCACCTTGGTCATGGGCCAGGGGCAGATGGCCTCGGCCACCTGGAAGCCCGAAGCCGGGAGAATGTCCATGAGCCCCAGATTTTCGCCGTCGCAGTGGCAGATGCAGACTTTTCCTTTTTCCCGGAAGGCCGGCCCGACTTTTTGCAGCCACGGCTGGATTTCCTTCTCAAAATAGGTGGGGTAGGTGATCATGTCGTCGAAGTTGGCGCCCCAGAGCACGGCCTCGGCCGGCGAATCGAGGATCAGCCGGAAGGCCTTGTCGTAGAACGTGCCCAGGGCCTCGGCCAGGCGGGCCATGGGTTTGGCGTTGTCGCGGTAGTGGTAGTAAAAATCCGTGGCGTCGAGGAAATCCTTCTGGATGTGGTGCACGGGCGAGGAGGCCAGGGAGGCGAAGGCCGCGCCGATGCCGCCGTCCCCCACCTCGGTGTCGAGCCATTTTTGAAAATCCTCGTAATTGGGCTCCAGGATGAGATTTTCAAAGATCCAGGCCACCACCTCATAATCGGCCGGCGTCTTCAGGACGTGCTCGGCCACCCAGGTGATGGAGGCCCCGGAGGCCCGCATTTCCTCGGAATACATGGTCCGGGTGCGGACCCGGCCCACGGGGGTGTGGTAGGTGGTGGTGGTGAAGTCGCCGTCCGCCGCGGCCTCCACGGCCATGTCCGGGCTCATCTTGATGCGGTAGGGCTGTTCGGGCAGGTTATAGAGGCCCAGGGCCCGGTGGGGCTGCTGGCCGTCGCGGAGAAAGGCCGGCACCAGGTGGTGGGTGCCCCAGCCCTCGGCCGCGCAGATGGCGTTGATATCCCGGCCCTCGTGCCCCTTGGGCAGGGCGCCCGCCCGGGCGTTGGCGTTATACCACAGGTCGATGCGGGGCACGTAGGGCCAGCGGTCGACCATTTCCCCCCTGGCCGCGGCCAGGATGCGCGCTTTTTCGCTCGTCATTATTTCGCACTCTCAGTTCGGAAAGTCAGGTAGTCGGTGAAATGGGGAAGCTCCCCGGCCGCGTTCCAGGGCAGCGCGGCGGGCGGACTGACGGGCGCCAGGGCGGAGCCCGGGGCGATCCGGTCCCAGAGGGCCGGGGTCACGGCCAGGTATTCGAGGTCTTTGGTATTCAGTATCCAGGCCAGGGCCAGGCTTTCGGGCCGCCAGGGGCCCACCGTGGCCAGGGCCAGCTTCAGGGCCTCCCGCGTGGTGGGGGCCACGATGGGACAGCGGCCTTTTTCCGGGGAAACGGCCACCACGCAATTGAGGCGGGTCATGGCCCAGTCCACCTGGTCGGCCAGCTTCTGGGTGATGAAGTCCGACAGGCCCAGGCCGATGGCGTTGCCCCCGCCCTTTTCGCTGATGCGGCGGGTGATGAGGCGGGTGACGGCCGGGGCGGCCAGCTCCTTTTCATAGATGTTCATGATGCGGCCGATGACCTTGGTGTCGAGGCCGCTGCCGGAAATGTCCTTGCCCATTTCCTCGACCAGGAGGACGTCCAGCCGGTCAAAAGGCAATTGGGGTTTGACGGTGCGGGAAAAGGCCAACAGTTCCGGCTCGCGGGCCGGGATTTCGGCCGCCGGGATCACTTCGAGGCGGGTGAGGATATTGCGGCAATCGTCCACCAGGGCCACCCCGCCCAGGATCGGCGTCTGTTGGAAAAGCACCTCGGCCATGGCCTGGATGGTCCGGGAATAGGTGTAGCGGACCGCGCCCTGGTGCATGGAGGTGGCTCCGGCCACCCGGCCCAGGCCCACCACGGCCATTTTCAATAAACCAGATTCGATGGGCCCCGAGAACTCGGTGTGTTCCTTGACCCGGCCCACCAGGATGACGTGATCCGTCTCTTCGGGCGCGCACGCCCGGTCCGCGAAGACCGGGAGGTCCTCAAAGACCTTGCCGACCTGGAGCGGCCGGTAATCCCGATAAATCGGAGCGTCCAGGGTCTCCGGCGTCTGGCCCAGGTGGGCCAGGACCTCCGCCTGGCCCTCCGGGGTGCCGCCGCCGTGGCTGCCCATGGCCGGGAGGACCAGCGGCCGGCCGCCGGCCGCCCGCACCAGCTTCACCAGTTCCCGGAGCACTTCCAGCATGGATTCGATGCCCCGGCTGCCGCTGGTGATGAGGACCCGGTGGCCGGGCTTGATCTTGTCGGCAAAGCCGGCCCTCTGGAATTCGGCGGCCAGGGTTGACGGGATGTCCGGCCGCCGGCTCGGCGGAAAATCCTGCCTGACGATCCCCAATTGCATCCGGTCCAGGTCGTCCATAAGGGGCTCCTTCAGCGGGCCTTGATGGGATAGGCGCCCTCGCTGAGGGCCGTCTCCCGCATGGCCTGATAGTTTTCAAACTGGGCCCAGTCCGGCACGGAGTTGCCCGAGCCGAGCATGAACCCGCCGCCGGGGGCCACGTCCCTGAGGAGCATCCGGGTATAATCGCGGATGTCCTCGGGGGTGCCGACGCGCAAGAGTTCGTTGGGCACGTTCCCCACGATGCAAAGCTTCCCGGCCACCTTTTTCTTGATGTCCGCGATGTCGTTGCAGGTGGGGTCGATGGGCTGGATGACGTCCAGGCCCATGTTGATGAAGCTGGGCAGAAGCGCGTCGAGCTTGCCGTCGGAGTGGAGGAAGAAGAGGCGGCCGGCCTCGTGGCAGCGGCGGGCCATCTCCTTGTACCAGGGGAAGACGTATTGCTCGAAATGCTTGACGCTGATGATGGGGCCCGAATTGTAGGCCAGGTCGTCCACCGCCCAGATGGCCCCCACGTGCGGGAGGGCCAGGATCCGGTCCAGGGCCGAATATTGAATTTTCGCCACCTGTTCGAAAACCGCGCCCACCAGCTTGGGGTCCCTGATGAGGCCCATGGCGAAATGATTGAAGCCCATGAGCATCCAGGTGAGGGTGAAGATTTTTCCGGAAACGCCGATGGCCTTCATGCCCGGCGGCAGAAGCGGGGCCACGTCGGTCAGTTTCGAAAAGTCCAGGGCGCCCATTTCGGCCCAGGGGAAGGCTTCGAAGTCCTTCCAGCTGTGGATGAAGCTGGTGAACTCCAGGTTCCAGTCTTTATTTTCATCGTCCTGGTCCGCTTTCTCAGTCATGACCTTTTTCAGTATTTTGGATATGTGGGAATTTTCGGTGACTTTGCCCGGTTCCATCATGCCGATGTTCAGGGGAATATAGTCGTAGCCGGCCTGGCTCCAGAATTCGACCTGGGCGGCCAGATCGTCCGGGCCCACGGGGCGGCCGAGAAATTTCGATTGGTTTTCATACGCGATAAGGGCTTCGGCCAGGGGGACCCGGTCGGCTTCCCGGTGACGGACGGCGGTGAGAACCCGGTTCCAATCGGGGGTGGGAATACCAGTCATCAGAATCCTTCCTTGACGGCCGCGGTGAGGGCCCGCAAATTCTCCAGCGGGGTGGTCAGGGGCACGGCGCATTCGGGGGCGATGAGATCGAGGCCGGTCTTGACCGCCTCGCGCACGGCCCGGCGCACGTCGTCCGGGGTGCCCTGGAGAAGCACCTCGGGGTTGTTGATGTTGCCGGCCAGGGAGATGCGGCCGTCCACCACCTTCAGGGCCTCGGCCGTGTCGTTGGCCGATTCGAAATGGTAGACGTCCACCCCGGTCTGGGCGAAGAGGTCCATGCGGTCCAGGGTGCGGCCGCAGACGTGGAGGATGAGGGGCCCGCCGATTTCCCGGATGAGCTGCTGGTGGAGGGGAAACAGGAGTTCCCGGTAGTGGCGCGGACTCACCAGGTTCCCGGTGATGTGGTCGGCCAGGACCACCACGTCGGCCCCGGCCCGGAACTGGGCGTTGGCAAAGGCGACGGTCACCGGGGCCAGGCTTTCGGTCATCCGCCTGACCAGGTCGAACTTCTTGCGGCCCACGGCCATGAGGAAATTCTGGGTGCCGGCCATGTGGTAGGCCATGGTCCAGGGCCCCATGACTTTCCCGATGACGGTGGCCCGGCCGCCCACCTGGCGCCGGAGGATTTCCAGGGCCCGGAGGATCACGGCCAGAGACGGCTTCTCCAGCAAGTTTTGCGGCACGACGATCTCGCTGAAATCGGCGTGGGGAAAGGTCTTGCCGTCGGGCATCATGGTGGGGGAACCCCAGTCCATTTCCGCGCCCAGGGCGGCGGATTCCTGATGGACCGAATACTCGGGCATCACGGAATCGAAGCCCAGCGCTTCGTGGCCGGCCAGGGCCAGGCGGGCCATGGTTTCGGGCTGAAGGTGGGCTTCGGGGAACCAGGCCTCGGCCGCCTTCATCAGGCCCTCGCAGGCCACCGAAGTGGGGTTGACCGCCGCCGGGCGGTCGCCCCGGCGGCCGCCGTGGATATAGGACATCACCAGATTGTGGGGGGTGGATTTCATAACTCGCGGGTACCTTCCTTGCCGGGCGCCGCCTTGGCTGCGGCGGTTCTTCGTATTTTTCGGGTCGGGGCGGCGGCCGGGGAGACGATCCGGGGCCGCTTGGGGCCCGGGCAGCATTCGATTTCCAACTTGAACATTTCCCCCAGCCCGATGTCCTGCCCGAGATTGCGTTCGATATTGAGGGCCACGTCCTGAAGGTGTTCCAGAAGCGTGGTTTCGGCCTGGGCCAAATCCCGGGCCTTGAGGTGCCGGACCAGCCGGCGGTGGTAGTGGATGGCGTTTTCCACGGCGCTCTGGAGGGCGGTCACCTCGCGGATGAACTGCGACAGGCCGTCCCAGATCAGCCCCAGAAAACGCCTCAGCACCTGATTGTTGCTGATTTCGATGATGGTGCGGTGAAACTGGGCGTCGAGAGCGGAGAAGGAGTCGCAGTCACCGTTCCGGCAGGCCCGGTCCTGTTCCGCCACCAGGGCGTCCAGGCCGGCCAGTTCCGCGTCCGTGGCCTTGAGAATGGCCAACCGGATGGCCGCCTTCTCCAGGTACAGCCGGGCTTCCATGAACTGGGCCACCTCGCCGGATTTCAGGAACAGGTGCTGGCCCAGGGCGCTCAGGGAGGCCCCGGAGCTGTCGGCCACCACCATGGTGCCCACCCCGGGCTTGGCCGCCAGGAGACCCAGCACGGTCAGCTTGTTGATGGCCTCCCGGATGGTGGACCGGCTGACGCCCATCTGCCCGGCCAGCACCTCCTGCGGAGGGAATCGGTGTCCCACGGGCAGTTCGCCCTTGGCGATGCGCCCGCGCAACGCCAGGAAGACTTCATCCACAGCCGAAGTTTTGCGAATAATTTTGTTCATGGCGCACGCCGGCTCCGTTCCGGTGTTGTTTTCGCTGCCGCTGTCTCCGCTATCTCAGTAAATACATCGGCAGATCACGCCAGAAGGTCACTATGAGCAGAACCGTGAAGGTCACGATCAAAAACGGCATGGTGGCCTTGTAGATCTGCATCATGGATATTTCCGGCGGGGTGATGCTCTTCATATAGAAGGAAGAGGGGGCGAAAGGCGGCGACAGATAGGAGACCTGCATGTTCATGCAGTACAGGACGCCGAACCATATGGGATCGAACCCCAATTGCAGGATGACCGGCAGAAAAATGGGAATGGTCAGGAAAAGAATGCCCATCCAATCCAGAAAGCAGCCCAGGAAGATCCAGATGACGTTGATGAGGAGGATCGTGCCCGTGGGGCCCAGGTCCATGCCCAAAATGGCGTTCTGGACAAAATGGGTGCCCCCGGCCAGGGTGTAGGCGCCGATGACCGCCTGGGCCCCGAAGAAGAGCCAGGCCAGCATACAGCTGACTTTGAGCGTCTCCTGGCACGAGTCCCAGATCATGTGCCAGTTCAATCTCCGTTTGATGAGGGCGGCGGCCATGACCAGGACCACCCCCACCCCGGCGGCTTCGTTGGGGGTGGCGATGCCCGCGTAGATGGAGGCCAGAACCCCGAGAATGATGGGCAGGGGCAGGGCCAGTTCCTTCAAGGCCCGGAAACGGGCCATCAGGGGCAGGTTGCGCAGTTCTTCCGGGGGCAGGGGGGCCGCCTCGGGGTGGCGCTTGCAGTGGATGATGATGAACAGTATGTAGCCGGCGGCCAGAATCAGGCCGGGGATGATGCCCGCGGTGAAGAGGTGGGCCACCGAGACGCTGGCGGTCATGCCGTAGACGATGAAGACCACCGAGGGCGGAATCAGGGTGGCCAGGCCGCCGCCGGCGGCCAGGGTCCCCAGGGCCAGGGTGTCGTCGTATTTATCTTTCATCAGCTGGGGCAGGGCGATCAGGCCCAGGGTGACTATCTCGGCCCCGACCACGCCGACCATGGCGGCCATGACGATGTTGGACAGGATGACCCCGATGGCCAGGCCGCCGCGCAGGCCGCCGGCCCAGATGTAGGCGGCTTTGAAGAGCTGCTCAGGCACCCCGGAGCGCTGAAGGATGGCGGCCATCATGACGAAGAGCGGCACGGCCATGAGGGTGGAGCTTTGGGCCAGGTCGAAAATGCGGTTCACGAAACTGGAGATCGGCCCCAGGGTGGGGAACTGGATCAGGCAGATCACTATGGCCGTGGCCCCCAGGCTCCAGGACAAAGGCTGGCCCATGCACAGCATCAAGATCAGGAAGGCCAGCAAAACGAAACTGAGAAGGCCGATGCTCATAGTTCACGCCCCGTCGTCAGGAAGTAAAAATCCCGGCAGAAGTTGGCCACGCCCTGCAGCAAAACCAGGGCGAAGCCGAAGAACAGCACGATCTTCAAGGGCCACATCAGGGGGTTCCAGAAGGTGTAGCTGCTTTCGTTCAACTGGATCGACTGCATCATATACGGATATATGACCCGAAGCATGAACCCGAGATAGAGGGCCATCAAAAAGAAGTTCAGGCAGCTGACCCCGGCCCGCACCCGGGGCGAAAGCCGGGAGTAGATGATGTCCACCCGGATATGGCCGTCGATCTTGACGTTCCAGGCCCCGCCCAGAAAATAGCAGGCCGCGCAGAGCATGGCCGTGGTTTCCGCCACCCAGGGGGTCGGCATTTCGAAGCAGGTGCGCATGATGATTTCGTACACGATTATGAAGGCGCAGATAAAGGGCAGCGGCGCGCCGAGGCA
>JAVBQN010000063.1:0-19570 GCA_031549025.1 Candidatus Adiutrix sp.
GCCGCCGCCAGGGCCTCGGCCAGGCGGCGGCGGCGGATCAGGGCGTAGGCCCCGCTGCCGATCACCAGGCCCGTGAAACAAAAGGCCAGGGTGGGCATGCCCGGAAGCAGGCCGAAGACGAAGACCACCGAGCCGGCCAGGGCCAGGGCTTCGGGCCGCAGGGTGAACTGCCGGGCGTAGTCCTTGCTCATGGTTTCTTCGGCACCGGCCCGGCTGACGATGATACCGGCCGAGGTGGAGATCAGGAGGGCCGGAATCTGGCCCACCAGACCGTCGCCGATGGTCAGGATGGTGTAGGTCTGGGCCGCGGCGAGGGGTTCCAGGCCGTGCTTGAGGATGCCGATGATCAGGCCGCCGATGAGGTTGATGGCCGTGGTGATGATGCTGGCGACGGCGTCGCCGCGCACGAATTTCGAGGCGCCGTCCATGGCCCCGTAGAAGTCGGCCTCGCGGGATATCTCCTTGCGGCGCTGCTTGGCCTCGTCTTCCTGGATCATGCCGGCGGCCAGGTCGGCGTCGATGGCCATCTGCTTGCCGGGCATGGCGTCCAGGGTGAAGCGGGCGGCCACTTCGGCGATGCGGCCGGAACCCTTGGTGATGACCATGAAGTTGATGATGACCAGGATGGCGAAGATGATGAAGCCCACCAGAAAATCGCCCTGGACCACGAAATAGCCGAACGCCTGGATCACGTCCCCGGCCGCGTCCGGGCCGTCCTGGCCCCGGATGAGGATGACCCGGGTGGTGGCCACGTTGGTGGCCAGGCGGAAAAGGGTCAGGACCAGCAGAAGCGAGGGGAAGATGGAGAAATCCAGGGGCTTCAAGGTGTACAGAGCGGTCAGGAGGACGATGATGGACACCGTCACGTTGAACGTCAGACACAGGTCCAGAACCGCCGTGGGCACGGGAAAGAGCATGATCGCGAGGATCGCCACCACCCCGAGGCCCATGGCCACCTCGCCGCCGGCGCTGAGGACTCTGGCGCGTATTTTTTGGAACAGGCTACTTTCTTCGGCCACCCGGCACCTTGCCTTTTAAACGATACACATAGCTGAGCACTTCAGCCACGGCTTTATAAAACTCCAGCGGAATGGTCTCCCCGACTTCCACGGCCTTGTAGAGGGCCTGGGCGAGGGGCTTGTTTTCGACGATGGGCACCTTGGCCTCGCGGGCGATGTCCTTGATGCGCTGGGCCAGGAAATCCTGGCCCTTGGCCAGGACCAGCGGGGCCGGGGCCAGAGCGGAATTGTAGACCAGGGCGATGGCGAAGTGGGTGGGGTTGGTGACCACCACGTCGGCCTTGGGGACGGCGGCCAGCATGCGTTTCTTGGAGGCCTCGCGCTGGATCTGGCGGATGCGGGCCTTGACCTGGGGATCGCCGTCCATCTGCTTGAATTCGTCCTTCACCTCCTGCTTGCTCATACGCATGTCGCGTATGAACTGCCATTTCTGGTAGGAGAAGTCGAAAAAACCGAGAATGATCATGACGATGATGATCTTGAAAAACATCTCGGCCGCCACCTTGAGGGTGAAGAGCCCGATTTCCGCCGGCTCCATCTCGCTCATGACCGCGAATTCCCCGAGGTGGCTCTTGATGACCAGATAGGCGAACCAGCCGACAATGGCCAGCTTGAGGATGCTCTTGACGCAGTCCACCAGGCTCTTGAGCTTGAAGAGCCGGCGGAAGCCCGCGATGAAGTTGAGCTTTTCGGGCTTGAAGCTGACGGCGTCGGTGTTCAGTAGAAAGCCGCCCAGTTGATAGACGTTGGCCGCGACGCCGACGACCATGATCACCAGGGCGAGGGGCAGGACCAGAATGAAAAGCTCCCGCATGGCCGTGTAGAACCAGGGCCAGAGGTCCGGGGTGGTGGGATCGAACTCGGTCATGCGCCAGATGAAATGGCGGAACATGCCCACCATCCGGTCCCAGCCCTTGGGCGCCAGGAACACCAGGGTGGAGCCGGCCGCCAGGAGGACGAAGCCCGAGGTCACGTCCATGCTCTTGGGCACCTGGCCCTTCTGGCGGGCCTTGCCGAGCTTGTGCGCGGTTGGTTGTTCTGTTTTTTCGCCGCCTTCATCGCTGGCCATGACCTTTTCCCTCCTTTCCTCGGATGACCCTTCTCAAGCGAAGGGCCGGCGGTCGCATCCCCGACTAGAAACTACTGAACGACCGGGGCCAGAAAGCCCAGTATGCGGCCCAGGGAGGCGTCGGCCATCAAGAGGGCCCGGCCCAGAAGCTGGGGCCACCAGGGCATGCCGAAGCCCATGACGGCGAAGCCCACGATGATGTACACCGGAATCCCGACGAACATGATGTTCATCTGGGGCATGGCCTTGGCCGTGATGCCGAAGGCCACCTTCACGCAGAAGAGGACCGCGATGACCGGGGCCGCGATCTTCAGCGCCAGGACGTACATGCCGGCCACCCCTTTGACCACCTCGGTGAATATCTCCGGCCGCCAGAGGTTCAGGTAGCCCGGCGGGGCCACCTGGAAGCTTTCCGCCACGGCCTTGATGACCAGGTAATGGCCGTTGGCGTGGAGGAAGATGAGGGTCATGAACAGGTTGACCAGGAGCCCGATCATGGGCGTCTGGGTGGCGCTGGCCGGGTCCATGGTGTTGAGCATGGAGAGCCCCATCTGAAAGCTCATGTATTCGCCGGCCACATACGAGGCCTCCAGGACCAGACGGACCATGAAGCTCAGGATAAAGGCGATGGCCAGTTCGCCAAAGCCCAGAAAAGCGAAGCCGAACCAGGTCATGGGCATCAGGTCGGCCTGGTAGGCCACCCTGGGGGCGATGACGAAGGCCAGCATCAGGGCCAGGGCGGCCTTGACCGGGGCCGGAATCTGGGTCCCTCGGAAAATGGGGGCCACCACCAGAAGCACGGATATCCTGAGGAGCACCAGGACAAAGGCGGCGAATTCGGCCGCGTTGATGATGGGGGCTCCCACGGCGGCCTTTCCTTACGGCTGGGTGATCCCCAGGTTGACCACCCCGGCCCCGACCCGGACCCACTCCGGAAACTCGGTCAGAATCCGGGCGGTGAACTCGATGAGTTCCTGAAGCATCCAGGGGCCGGCCACCACCAGGGTCAGGGAGATGCAGATGATCTTGGGAATGAACTGGAGAGTCATTTCCTGGATCGAGGTCGTGGCCTGGAAGACGCTGACGATCAGGCCCACCACCAGACCCACGCCCAGCATCGGCAACGACAGCATCAGGGTCAGTTCCATGGCCTGCCGGCCGAAGTCGATGACGAATTGCGGTGTCACGTTAGATTTCCCTGCTTTCGCGCCTTGACGGGGCGGATCGTAGCCGGACCAAAAAATAATCATTGCCGCCCGTTTCTACAATGCCCCCACGGCCCGGGCCACGTCGCCGAAGCTGCGGATGATGGAGCCCACGATGAGGTTCCAGCCGTCCACCAGGACGAAGAGCATGAGCTTGAACGGGAGCGACACCATCACCGGCGGCAGCATCATCATGCCCATCGAGAGGAGGACCGACGACACCACCATGTCGATCACCACGAACGGGATGTAGAGGAGGAACCCGATGGTGAAGGCCGTTTTCAATTCGGAAATGACGAAGGCCGGGATCAGCGACAGGGTGGGCACGTCGGCCTTGTTCACGGGCCGGGACTCGCCGGCGAGCTGCATGAAAAGGGCCAGGTCCTTTTCCCTGGTCTGGAGGAACATGAATTCCCGTATCGGCTGGAGGGCCCGCTCGAGAGCCACGGTCTGGGTGATCTCGTTGGCCATGAAGGGCTTGAAGGCCTTGGCCTCCACGTCCTTCCACACGGGCATCATCACGTAGAAAGTCATGAACAGGGCCAGACTGATGATGACCTGGTTGGGCGGAGAGTTCTGCGTGCCCATGCCCTGCTTGAGAAAACTGAAAACCACCACGATGCGGACAAAGGAGGTCATCAGGATCAGGATCGAGGGGGCCAGGGCCAGGACGGTCATGATGAAGAGGATGTTGATGACCGTGGCGATGCGCTCCGGGTCGTCGGCCTGCTCCAGGGATATGTTGACCGTGGGGATGGGCACCCGCCCGGCGTCCTGGGCCAGGGCCCGGCCGGGCCCCAGGGTCAGGAGAAGGAGCGCCGCCAGGAGGGCGGCCGCGATTTTGATCCGGGCGTTCATTTTTCAGGGTCCTCTATATGCTCGGCCA
The DNA here is from genome assembly GCA_031549025.1 of Candidatus Adiutrix sp. Classification (GTDB taxonomy): domain Bacteria; phylum Desulfobacterota; class Desulfarculia; order Adiutricales; family Adiutricaceae; genus Adiutrix. Next base: position 4,180 of record JAVBQN010000063.1, read on the forward strand.
CGCTGATGTCCAGGTCCTCGGGCCGCTCATAGGCCGGCCGGCGCGGGCCCGGCCGATCGGGGGCGGGGCGGGCCGGAGGTTCTTCGGGCAGCTTGAATTCCAGGCCGGCGTCCTTGGCCGCCGGGGGGACCGAGGCGAAGTCCAGGCCCTGGTCGTCGTCCGGATCCAGGATCCACTGGGCCACGGGGGAGATGCGGTCCGGGGTGACCCCGACCACCAGCATCCGGCCGTCCACGGCCAGGGCGGCCAGATACTTGCGATTGTCGAGGGCGTGGACGCCCCGGAGTTCAAAAATCGAGCCCCGGCCCTTGAAACCCCGGAACCGCCCCATCCGGCCCAGTCCCTTCAAGACCACCAGGAGGATAAACATGACCAGGACGAAGGCCCCCAAGGCCTTGACCATCTCCATTCCGGGGAAGCCCGGATCGCCGGTGAGCGGGGAGGCGGCCGCGGCCGGCGCGCTCCCGGCCGCGTTGGGGGGGGCTTCCGGGACGGCGGTCGGGGGCAGGGTCGGGGCGTCGGCCGGCGCGGGCAAATCGCTCACCGCCGGGCCCGGGACGGCCGCCTCGGGCTGCTGGGCAAAGGCGCCCGGAGTGGTGATGGTGGTGGCTTCGGCGTTTTCCGACTGGGCGGAAACGGCCGGGGCCCACCCCAGGATCAGGGCCAAAAGCCAGGCCAGCGTCAGGGCGGAAACCAGGGGCGGGGAAGCGGGCGGGAAGGATTTCATGGGCCTCTGACCTCCTTGAAACCGGGCGCGGGGCGCGGAAAAAACGAACAGGGCCGCCCCGGGGACCGAGACCGGGCCGGGGCGGGGACGGAAAGGCTCCCTCAGACGACGCCGGGGTCAGCTCAGGCTTTTCACCCGTTCCATGGGGCTGACGATGTCGGTGACCCGGACGCCGAATTTTTCGTTGACCACGACCACTTCCCCCCGGGCCACGAGTTTGCCGTTGACGAAGATTTCCAGGGGTTCCCCGGCCAGCTTCGACAATTCGATCACCGAGCCCTGGCCGAGCTGCAACAGGTCGTTGATCACCATGCGGGCCCGCCCCAGCTCCACCGAGATTTCCAGGGGGATGTCCAGGATGAAGTCCAGGGGCCGGGAGGTGCCGTCGCTGGTGGTGGCCGTCGGGGGAGGGCCGAAATGGGCCCCCGCGCCGCTTTCGGCGCCGGGTCCGGCCATGGCCGGGCCGGGGTCGCCCCAGTCCTGTTCCAGGCCGTCGTCGTCGCTCATGAGTTTATCGAGGTCGTTCTGGGAAATGGGGGGTGAAGTCGCCATAAGTCTGTCTCCGTGTCCTTAAGAAAGCCCGCCGCCGTCGCGGCGGTCAAAAAACCGTCACTCCTCCCAGATCCTGGGAGCGATGTCGCCGACCACCCGGACGGCCTTCTGCCCCCGGGAGGAGCCGGCGAAAACCTTGAACTTGGGGACGCCCTCCACCTTGACGTCCAGCGGCTCCCGCACGTCGTGCTTGAGCATGATGACGTCGCCGACGGACAGGTTCATGATGTCCTCGCCCGTGACCATGGACCGGCCCAGTTCCACCACCATGCTCACCTCGGCCTCGCGCACCCGTTCGATGAAGCGGTTGATCCAGGCGGTGTCCACTTCCAGCTGGTCGCTCTGGAAGCCGGCGTACAGTTTGGAGCGGATGGGCTCGATGGTGGAATAGGGCAGGCAGATGATCAGCGTCCCCACGGTCTGCTCCAGCTCCACCTCGAACTTGATGACGATGACCACTTCGGTGGGGGCCACCACCGAGGCGAACTGGGGGTTGGTCTCCCCGCGCACGTAACTCAGGGTCATGGGGTGGACCGGGTTCCAGGCCCTTTCCAGGTCATCCAGGGCCATCTTGATGACCTTGGTCACCAGGCGCGACTCGATGGGAGTGAAGTCGCGGCCCTCGACCTTGATGTAGCCCCGGCCGCTGCCGCCGAAAAAGCTGTCGACGAGGTTGAAGACCAGCTTGGTCTCGATGACCATGATGGCATGGCCCCGCAGGGGATCGGCCTTGAAGATGTGAAGGCTCGTCGGCACCGGGAGGGCCCGCATGAACTCCCCGAACTTGATCATGTCGATGGAGAAGGCCGAAATGTCGATCACCTTCCTGAGGGCCGTGGACATGGTCTGGCGGAAGAACCGGGCGAAGCGGTCGTTGATGATCTCCAGCGTGGGCATGCGCCCGCGGATGATGCGGTCCTGGTTGGTCAAGTCATAGGGGGTGATGCCCTCGCCGGAGCCGCTGTCGTCGGTCTCGGTTTCCACCTCGCCGCCGCCCATGCCCTTGAGGAGCGCGTCAACCTCGTCCTGGGTCAATATCTTGGCCATGGCCACCTCGCCTTGAGAGAACCGAAGCCGCTTCCGGCTCCGGCCCGTTTCCGCTTACTGTACCACGAATTCGGAGAAGTAGATATTCCTGATCTTGCCGACCGTGAGCTGGCTGTTGATCCGGTTGAGCATCTGGCCCCGGAGGCGCATCTTGCCGTCCAGGGTGGCGATGTCGTCATAGGACAGGCTCGACAGAAGCATCAGGATCACGTCGCGGAACTGGGGCATCTTCTGATTGATCTCGGCGGCCAGTTCCGCGGTTTCGGCCTCCACGCTCATGGTCAGCTTCAGGTAGCGCTTGCCGCCGCCGTCGCCGAGGTTGGCGATGAAGGGTTTGAACTCGATGTTCTGGGGTCCGGCGGCCACCGCCGCCTCGCCGCCGCCCTCGCCGCCGCCGTGCCCGCCGGAGGCCGGCGCCGCTTCCGAGCCGCCGCGCTTGGGCGCCTCGATGGGCGCTTCGCTGTCCTCGCCGGAGGCCGGGGCGGCCGGGGCGGCTTCGCTTTCCACCACGGCCGGCTCGGACGAGCCGCCGAACACGAAGATCATCAGGGCGGCGGCTCCGCCGCCGCCGACGACCATGGCCGCCGCCAAGAGGATGATGAGCTTGAGCTTCCCGCCTTTCTTCTTCGCGGGCGCCGCGTCTTCGGCGGCCTCGCCCTTGTCGGCGGCCGGCGGCGGGGGCGGGGGGGTCTTTTCTTTTTCTTTCTTGGCCATACAATACCTCCGAATGCTTCTTATCTGAAACGGACGTCGCGTCGCGCGTATACATTCGTCACCAAGTCGATATCAGTTGCCGAACGGGGCTCCCTGGTCGGGCCGGTAGATGACGATTTCCAGGCGGCTGTTCTGCCAGGCCTGATCCGGGTTGGTGGTGAGCGGGGCCAGACCGCCGTGGGCCCCGATCCGGAACCGCTTCTCCGGCACCCCCAGGGAGACCAGGTATTCCATGACCACCTTGGCCCGCCGGAACGACAGGTCGAAAGCCGCCGAACCCTCGCCCCCCTCCAGCGGCGACAGGGGGTTGGTGTGGGCCTCCACGCTGACCGGAAGATCCACGCTCATCAGGAGCACGGCCAGTTTTTGCAGAAGCAGTTGGTTCTCCTCATAGAGGATGGCGCCGCCCTCGGGAAACAGGAGAGCCCGGTCCCACCGGATCATCAGACCCTGATCGTCCCGGAAAATCCCCACCCCCTGGCTGGCCGCCGCCTCCAGCCGTTCGTAGTTCGGGGCCTGGGCCGGGTCCAACTGAAACAGGGCGGTTTTGATGGCCTCCTGGTCGAGTTGGATGTCGTCGGGGAGGTGGGCCAGGTTTTCGGCCAGATCCACCACCGGCGCCAAGAGGCCCCGGTCGGAAAACAGGAGCACTCCGTTCCCGAGGCGGACTAAATTGCTCTCCTCCCGCAGCACCCCTTCCGAGAGCCGGAAAAGTGTGCGGGGGTCGAGGTTGGTGACCCCGAAGATAAGCACCAGGAAGGTCAGGAGCAAGGTCACCATGTCGGCGAAGGTGGTGACCCAACTGGCCTGTCCCCCCGGGGGCGGCGGAGGCTGGGAACGGCCGGGGGCGGGCCGGGGCCCGAAGAAGGCGCCGCTCATGAGCCGTCCTCCGCGCCGCTCAGGCCGCCCGCCGGGACGCCCCGCAAGAGGAAGTCAAAGCCCTTGAAATTATAGGTGGAGGTCTTGTCCCGCATCTCTTCCAGTTCCCGGCCCGGTATTTGGGAAAGGTCCAGCACCAGATCCACCCGCCGGTTGCGGGCCCGGCCCTGGGGCGTGGCGTTGGACCGGAGGGGCTTGGTGCCGGCGTAGGCGAAGGGGGTCAGCCGGGCGCGGTCCAGGCCGCCCTCGTCCACCAGAAAATTCAGGACCGCCAGGGCCCGGCGGCCGGAAATGTCCCAATTGTCGCCGACCCCGGCGGTCTGGGGCGGCAGGTTGTCCGTGTGCCCCTCCACCCGGATGGGGACCTGGCTGTTGGCCACTATCTGGGCGAAGGCCTTGAGGGTTTCGGCGGCTTCGGGGTTGAGCTCGTCCGAATTGAGGGGAAACAGCAGGCCGTCCGACAAAGAGATGATGCGGCGGTTCGGGGTGTGGATGATGCCGGCCTCCCGGCTCAGGAGGGCCGGGGCCAGCACGGCCCGAATCTGGGCCATTTCCAGTTCCGGCTGGATCAACTGTCCGCCCGGCTCGAAATCGAGGCCGGGCACCGGCAGCCCCTCGTCCACGCCGATGGGGAGGCGTCCGCCGGGGAGGTCCCCCAGGGTGCTGCGGATGGAGGACACCGCGGCGGAAAATTTAGTTTCGTCAAAATTGACCTTGGTCACCAGGACCACAAAAAAACTCACCAAAATCAGCATGATAGTGGTATAAAGCATCATCGTGCGGCCATCGGCCGCCACTGACGCTATGACCCGCCGCCTGGCCACCCGCTCACCTGAAAATCGAGATGCGGGCCGAGGGCGGCAGGAAGGCGTGGAGTTTCTGCTCGATGATGCGGGGGTTGTCGCCCCGGCAGAGCGAGAGAATGCCCTGGACGATGAGCTCCTTGACCATGGTTTCGTCCTGGGAACGGGCCCGGAGCTTGCCGGCGATGGGCACGAATATCATGTTCGACAGCACGGCTCCGTAAAAAGTGGTCACCAGGGCCAGGCTCATGGCCGGCCCGATGCTGGAGGGGTCGTCCAACTGGCGCAGCATGGCGATGAGGCCCAGGAGGGTCCCGATCATGCCGAAGGCCGGGGAAAAATTGCCCATGGTCTGGAAGATGTCGGCCCCCAACCGGTGACGCGACTCCTGAAAGGAAATTTCGGTTTCCAGGATCTCGGTGATGGCCTGGGGTTCGAGGCCGTCGACGGTGAGCTGCAAACCTTTTCGGAGAAAGGGATCGCTGATTTCCTTGATGTTGTTTTCCAGGGACAGGAGCCCCTCCTTCCGGGCCTTGGCCGAGAAGGTGGTGAAGCCGGTGATGATTTCGCCGATGGTGATGGGCTGGGTGATGAAGGCGTTTCTGAGGATCGACAGGGTGTTGAGGCAGTCCCGCAGGGGGTAGTTGATCATGGTGGCGCAGGCCGTGCCGCCGAAGACGATCAAGAGGGACGGCAGGTCCCAGAAGGCCTCCAGCCCCACCCCCATGGTCATGGACACGACCAGAAGGCCGATACAGGAAAAGATCCCGATAATGGTTGCGATATCCATAGCGGTCCACCCGGAAGACAGGTTCGGCCAAAAATGGTCAAAAAACTGGCCGAAAATATCTAAAGCAAAAAACGAGCCAAAAATAAAGCCAAGATGTCAAGCCCGAGTGAAAAATGAGAAAACGCTTTGGCCCAACTTTATCAACCTTATAAGTATAGCACACTATGAGAAAAAACACAGCGTTCCGGGGTGGACATCCGTGAAGCGCCAGAAGCTGGGACCGGCCTTGGGCGGCGAACGTTTTTTCGTTCGCTCATATTTTTTCGACAACGGCGCAGCGAAGCTTCGACACGTGTCGAAAAAATACGGCTGGCTCCAGAAATTTCCGCCGCCCAAGGTCTCGCCGGCCACCACGGTTTTCAAAAGCTTCAAGGTGATGTCCACAGTGCAAATCGCCTGAGGCTGAAAGAGAGACAGTAAAGGTGGAGAGGCGATTAAAAGCTTGGGGGCGGAGCCCAAAAATTTAATAACCAGGCAGCTTTAGAAGTCTGTTCCCGGCCGCTGATGCCCAGTGATTTCGGGCTTTGGCGAAATCACGGGTATGACTTATTTAGTTGCCGGAGTAATAAAATGCCCTGTTCCGTTCATCTCTTCCCGCCGGGCGGGGTCAGGTTGTATTTGCGGAGTTTGCGGGAGACGCCGGCCTGGCTGATGCCCAGGCGGGCGGCCATTTCCCGGGTGGTGCGGCATTGGGCCAGGGCGGCCAGTAAGCCCGCCCGTTCGGTTTCCTCCAGGCGGTCGCCAAGCCGTTCGGCGGCGCGGCGGCTTTTGGGTTCTTCGGGCGGGGCCGGGGAAGGCGGATCGTCGACCGGGGGCGGGAGCGCGTGGGTCCGGCCGCTCAGGCCCTGGCGCAGGAAGGGGCCCAGGGCCGTTCCTTCGCTTAAGAGCACGGCTTGGTGGAGACAGCTCAGGAGTTCGCGAACGTTGCCCGGGAAGGGGTATTGCCGCAGCACCTCCAAGGCCGGAGGGTCCAGTTCCCGGGCCAGACCGTAGCGGGCGCCAAGTTTTTCCACCTCCCGCCGGGCCAGTTCGATGAGGTCTTCAGGCCGTTCGCGGAGGGGCGGGATCTGGAGGCAGAAGAGGCTCAGGCGAAAATAGAGATCCTGGCGGAATTTTTTGCGGGCCACCAGAGATTCCAGATCCTGGTTGGTGGCGGCGATGACCGTGCAGGCGGCGGTGAGGGTCTGCCGGCCGCCGAGGCGGCGGAACTCGTGGTTGTCCAGGAAGGTCAGGAGCTTGGCCTGGAGGGGCGGGGGCATTTCGCCGATTTCGTCAAGAAAGGCCGTGCCCCGGCCGGCGGCTTCGAAAAGCCCGGCCCGGCCTTCGGGCGCGGCCCCGGTGAAGGCCCCCTTTTCATAGCCGAACAGCTCGGCCTCCAGAAGGGATTCGGGCAGGGCCGCGCAGTTGATGTGGATGAAGGGTTCTCCGGCCAAAGGCGACTGGGCGTGGATGAATTTGGCCAGGTGGCCTTTGCCCGTGCCGCTCTCCCCGCTGATCAGGATCTGCGGCACCCGGTGGCGGGCCAGCTTCAGGGCCGTGTCCAGGGTCCGCCGCATGGCCGGGCTCAGGGCCACCATTTCGTTGGCGGCCAGTTCGGCCAACTGGAGGGCGGCCAGTTCATCTTTGAAGCGGGCCAAGATGGCCGTCTGCCGCTGGAAACTGGTTTCCAGTTCCAGAAGGCCCGTGAGGTCGCGCTCGTTGATGACCACCAGGTGCACCTTGCCGTCCGGGCTGAAGATGGGAGTGCCCGTGAGGAGGATGTGTTTGTTGGTCTTGTGGTTTTTGATGAGCCGGGTGACGGGCTTGCGGGTGCGCAACACATCCTGGGTGACGGTGCCGTCGGCCAGGCGCTGAGCGATGAGATAGTTGACGTGGCGGCCCTGGATGTCCTCGGGCTTGATCCCCAGATGGGCGGCCGAGGCGGCGTTGACCAGGATCATCCGGCCCTGGCTGTCGGAGATGGAGATGCCGTCCGAAGAACTCTCGAAGATCTTCTTGTAATACGGGGTCAGGGGGTCCGGCGCGGGGCCGAAATTGAGGTAGGGCCGCCACAGGCGCTGGTCGAAGATGGTGATGGCCAGCCCCTGGCGGCCGCCGGACAGGGGATTGGTCTGGACGAAGCAGTTGTCCAGCTCGGGCAGGACCAGGCCGGCGGCCTGGCGGCTCGAACGGGCGATGGCCAGTATCTCCTCGGCGCCGCGCGGCCAGAAGTCGGCCACGTTCATGCCCGGCAGATCGGCCACCGGAAGAGTCAAAAGTGACGCCACCTGGTGGTTGGCCTGGATGACCCGGCCGTTGAGATCGATCAGCAGGACGCCCACCGGCAGGCTGTGCAGGATGTCCGCCGACGACAGCGCCGGCGGCTCGGGGGCTCCGGGCCGGTCGGCCGCTTTTTGATACATCATACCCTCCGTGGTGAAGTTCCTGTTCAGAGTACCCGATTGATCCGGCGCCGTCAACTGGTTCAATTCTTGCGGGCCACCAATGGCCGCGCGGACGCCCAGGCTTGCTAAACCGGCGATTTACGCTTATATTATATAAAGTATTATGGATGAGGAGAATCCGACATGGCCATCATGCCAATTTTAAAATATCCCGACCCGCGTCTGCGGGAAAAATCCCGGCCGGTCACGGCCTTTGACGAGGATTTGCGGACCCTGGCCGCCGACATGGGGCAAACCATGCTCGACGCCCCCGGGGCGGGCCTGGCCGCGCCCCAGGTGGGGAAACTCTGCCGGATGATCGTCATCGCCGGAGCGGAAAACGGCGAGGATTTCGACGACCGGGTGCTGGTGCTGGTCAACCCCGAGGTGGTCTCGGCGAAAGGCGAGCAGCTCTACAACGAAGGGTGTCTGTCGGTGGAGGATTTCAACGAGCAGGTCGTGCGGGCCGGGGAAGTGGTGGTCCGCGCCCAGGGATTGGACGGGGAACCCTTCGAGATCGAGGCCGACGGCCGGCGGGCGGTCATCCTTCAGCACGAGATCGATCACCTCGACGGCATTTTGTTCATCGATCACCTAAGCCGCCTCAAGCGCGACATCTACCAGCGCAAGCTGAAAAAAATGCGGAAAGAGGGCGCCGATGAGTGAGGCTTCGGCGAGGGGCGGCCGCTCCTCGGACGCGGACGCTTCGGGGGAACGGTCGATGGACGGAGTTGGCGACGGGTCCCGCCCGGCGTGGCGGGTCGTTTTCTTTGGCAGTTCCGAGTTTTCGATTCCGGCCCTGGAGGCCCTGGTGAGAGGCCCGGACCAGGTGGTCCTGGTGGTGGCGCCGCCGCCCGCACCCTGCGGCCGGGGTTGCCGTCTGGCTCCCTCGCCGCTGTCCGCCCGGGCCGAGTGCTTGGGGCTGGATATTTTGCCCGCCAAGTCGGTCAAGAACGCGGTCGCCATAGAGGCCATCCGGGCCGCCCGGCCGGATTTGCTGGTGGTGGCCGCCTATGGCGGCTTTTTGCCGGATGAGCTTCTGACCCTGACCCCTTATCCCCCCCTGAACATCCACCCCTCGCTCCTGCCCCGGCACCGGGGCGCGGCGCCGGTCAACTGGAGCCTCATCCAGGGCGACCGCGAAGTGGGGGTGTCCGTTATTTTCCTGCAAGGCGAGATGGATGCCGGTCCCATTCTGCGGCAGCGCGCGTTCCCGGTCGCCGGGCATTTCGCGGATGCGGAGGCTTCAGAGGAACGGCCGATGGGCGGAGTTGGCCCCGGGTCCCACCCGGCGGTCGCCGGGCCGGCTGACGGGTGCTTCGCGGATGCGGAGGCTTCAGAGGAACGGCCGATGGGCGGAGTTGGCCCCGGGTCCCACCCGGCGGTCGCCGGGCCGGACAGCGCCGGCGTCTGGGAAGCCCGCTTGGCCCGAATCGGGGCCGAGGAGCTCCTGGCGGCCATCGCCGAACTGAAGGCGGGCACGGCCGCGCCCCGGCCCCAGGACCCGGCCCTGGCCACGGTCAACCGCCTTTTGAAGAAAGAGGACGGCCGCGTGGACTGGACCCGCCCGGCCGAGGCCCTGGCCGGCCTGGTCAACGGAGTCGACCCCTGGCCCGGGGCCGCGACCACCCTTAAGGGCCGGTCGCTGAAACTGTTTGGCGCCGAAGCTGTGGAGTGGGCGTTCGAAGTCTCGCCCGGCCGGGTTCTGGGCCTTGACGCCGAAGGGCGCCTGGTGGTGGCCGCCGGCCGGGGGGCGCTGGCCGTGACCGAAGTTCAGCCCGAAGGGAAGAAGCGCATGGCCGCGTCCGCCTTCCTGTGCGGATATCGCCCTGAGGTCCTGGGCTCATGAGCCGTAAGAATTCGGAACGCCCCGGCGCGCCCGCCAATCGCCAACCCGCCGGAAAGCCCGGCCGCCGGCCCGCCGGCGCCGGGAAAAAACCGGCCCCGCCGAAAACCGCTTCCCCGGCCTCGCCGTCCGCATCCAGGGAATTGACCGTCAATCCCCGCCTGGTCGCCTTCCGGGTGCTGAAGGAAGCGGCCGAAGGCCGCCTCCCCGAAGAGGCCCTGGCCGTCCAGGGCCTTTTGCTCGACCCCCGGGATCTGGGCCTGGCCACGGCTCTGGTCTATGAAGTCCTGCGGCATCGTGCTTACCTGGAATGGCTCATGCGCTCACGCCTCTCGGCCGGCCGGGCCGCCCCGGAACTGGCCCTGGTGCTGGAGCTGGGCCTGGCCCAACTCCTGTTTTTCGACCGCCTGGGCGAGCACGCCGTGGTCTCGGAAACCGTGGCCCTGGCCAAGGCGGTCACGCCCGGCCGGGCCGGGTTGGTGAACGCGGTGCTGCGGGGCCTTTTGCGCGACCGGGAGGCCGGGGCCGTCTGGCCGCCGGTCCCGCCGGCCGATCCGGACCCGGTCCGCGACCTGGCCCGGCGTCACAGTTATCCGGAATGGTTTGTGGCCGCCTTTCTGGCCCGCCTGGGCCGGGGCGAAGCCGAGGCCCTGCTCGCGGCCGGCAACCAGGCCACGCCGCCCACCCTGCGGATCAATCCGCTGCGCGGGGACCGGGAAAGCCTGCGCCGTCTCCTGCCTTTTGAAACCACGTCCACGCCATTATCGCCCTGGGGCCTCACCGCCGCCGCGTTCGCCGGCCGGCCCGAGACCTGGCCAGGCTATGCCGAGGGCCGCTTCGCCATTCAGGACGAGGCTTCCCAACTGGTGGGCCTCCTGGCTGGCGCACTCCGGCCCGGCGCGGCCGTGCTGGACGCCTGCGCCGGCCTGGGCGGCAAGGCTCTCCATTTAGCCGCCCTCCACCCGGAGGCTATAATCACCGCCCTGGACCAGGACGAGGCCCGCCTGGCCCTCCTCCGGCGGGAAGCCGAGCGCCTGGGCTGCGCCGACGTGCGCGCCGAACCCCGCGATCTTCTGGCCGACCCGCCGGCCGCGAACGGCTATGACCTGGTGCTGGTGGACGCGCCCTGCACGGGCCTGGGCGTCATCCGCCGCCGTCCCGATTTGAAATGGAACAAGACCGCGGCCGATCCGGCCCGTCTGGCCGAACGGCAACTGGCCATTCTGAACGCCGCGTCCGGCGCGGTGCGCCCCGGCGGCCGCCTGATCTATGGGGTGTGCAGTTTCAGCCTGGAAGAGGGGCCGGGAGTGGTGAAAAAATTCCTGGAGACGGCCCCCGGTTTCCACGCCGTGCCGCCTGAGGGCTGGCCCGCCCCCCTGCGCCCAATGCTCTCCGCCGAGGGCACCCTGACCCTCTGGCCCCACCGGCATGGAACCGACGGCTTTTTCTGGGCCATGTTCGGGAAGAAATCTTAAATCTAGAGCGTTTCGCATTATAATTACCATCATCATATTTAGAACGACGACAAAACATCCGGGCACTTTTCATTTCATGCCCATGATCGTATCAGCAGAAAAACGCTCTGATGGAGAACAGCGGTTCCGGGGGCCTTGCTTTCTTTGCGGGAAGGTGTATACTGACCCCATGGTTTAGATTGCGGTTGAAAGCCATGTGAGAGCGCGGCGCCTTAAAACGGCGCGGCCACCGAAGGGGCAAGGGTTTCCCGAAACTCTCAGGTACCAGGAACATGGCCCGACGCACTCTGAAGCGGTTGCCCGCCGGCCGACGACAGAACTTCCTTTTCCAGGAGCCGGGAGTGTCTGTCGTTCTTTTTTCCAATAATCCCCGCCTGGGCACAGTGGGCTTTGTCAGCCCGTTCGATCCCGACCGTCTGGTTCGCTTCGAGGCCGGGCGTTATTCGTGTTCCATTTTCGAGGGCCCGCCCCTTACGGTTCTTTTAGCCGGCCGCACGTTGGTGCACGCCGGCTATCGTCTTTTCCACCACCCCCTTTACGGCAATATCCGGCCCGACCGCCAGCTCTATCGCACCCTGATTCTCACGGGCGAAGCGGGCCGGGGCTCCATTCACGAGTGGTCCCTCCAGTTGGTGGAGGAGGCCGTGGCTCTGTACCGACGCGTCCCGGCTCTCGATCAGGCGGCTGTTCCGTCTGCCGTGCTCGAAGACTGCGCCTGGCTCGATTATGAACTTATTCGCGGGCCGCTGGCCGACGCCGGCTGGCCCGGAGCAATTACGGGGCCGTGAGATTCCCCGCAAAAAGGAGGTCGCCTTGAAACTCGAACTGTGCAGGATCGCCGTGCGCGACATCACTTTCGGCCCGGCCACCGGGATCGAAGACGGCCATTTGACCGTGGCCAAAGAGGACCTGGAGAAACTGCTCCGGGAAGACCCCGACCTGGCCGGAGTCGAGCTGGAAGTGGCCCGGCCCGGCGAGAGGACCCGCATCATGCCGGTCAAGGACGCCATCGAGCCGCGCTGTAAGCTCGAGGGTCCCGGCGAGGTTTTTCCCGGCCTGATCGGGCCGGTGGAGACCGTGGGCGAGGGGAAAACCCTGGTCCTGTCGGGCCTGGCCGTCCTGACCACCGGCCGCCTGGTGGCCCCGCAGGAGGGCATTGTGGACATGAGCGGTCCCGGGGCCGACTACACGCCCTTTTCCCAGACCCTGAACCTGGTGCTGGTGCTGACGCCCCGCGAGGGCCTCGATCTCCATAAGGCCGAGAAGGCCTGCCGTATGGCCGGGCTCAAGGCCGCCCATTATCTGGCCACGCGATGCAAAGCGGCCGCGCCTGACATGGTCGACAGCTACGACTGCCCCTCGCCGGCCGAAGCGGCCGGGCTGTATCCGGGTCTCCCGAAAGTGGCGTATCTCTATATGCTGCAATCGCAAGGGCTTCTGCACGACACCTGGATCTACGGGGTGGACGTGAAGAAGATCTTGCCCACTCTCCTCTGCCCCACCGAGATCATGGACGGGGCCGTGGCTTCCGGCAACTGCGTCTCGGCCTGTGACAAGAACAACACCTATGTGCACCAGAACAATCCCGTGATCGAGGCCCTGTATCGCCGCCACGGCCGGGAGATCAACTTTGTCGGGGTGGTGGTCACCAACGAGAACGTGACCCTGGCCGATAAGGAACGCAACTCTTCCTACGCCGTCAAACTCCTGAAAATGATCGGGGCCGAGGCGGCGGTCATCTCCGAGGAAGGCTTCGGCAACCCCGACGCCGACCTGGTCCTTAACTGCGTCAAAGCCGAGCGGGCCGGCATCAAAACCGCCCTCATCACCGACGAATACGCCGGAACCGACGGGCTCAGCCAGTCCCTGGCCGACTCCTGCCCCGAGGGGACCGCCGTGGTCACGGCCGGCAACGCCAATATGACCATCGTCCTCCCGCCCATGGACAGGATCATCGGCGATCCCGGCCCGGCCGAGCTCATCGCCGGCGGCTTTTTCGGCTCGCGGCGGCCGGACGGCTCCCTGGAGGTGGAAATCCAGGCCATCCTGGGGGCCACCAATGAATTGGGTTTCAACAAAATGGGCGGCTACGGCATTTAAGGAGGCAGCCATGGCTTATAAGGTAATTCACTATATCAATCAGTTCTTCGGCGGCCTGGGCGGCGAGGACAAGGCCGACCTGGCCCCCGAGGTCCGCCCCGGGCCGGTGGGTCCCGGTCTGGCCCTGACCCAGGCTCTGGCCGGCCGGGCCGAAATCGCGGCCACCATCATCTGCGGCGACAACTATTGCGCCGGCCACCCCGAAGAAGTCGCGGCCCTGGTCGCCGACACGGTGGCCAAATACCGGGCCGAAGCCCTGGCGGCCGGGCCGGCCTTCAACGCCGGGCGTTACGGCCTGGCCTGCGGCCTGGCGGCCAAAGCCGCCGCCGACCAGGGGCTGAAAGCCCTGACGGCCATGTTCCCTGAAAACCCCGGCGTGGAACTCTACAAGGGCGCCGCCTACATCCTACCCACCTCCGACAACGCCCGGGGCATGGGCGCGGCCGTGCCGGCCCTGGCCGCCTTCCTGATGAAGCTCCTCGACGGCCAGACCCTCGGGAGCCCCGAAGAGGAAGGTTACATCGCGCGCGGGGCCCGCCGGAACAAATTTTACGAAAAACGCGGGGCCGAACGCGCCGTGGACATGCTGGTGAAAAAGATTGCCGGAGCGCCCTTTGTCACCGAATACCCGATGCCGGTCTTCGACCGGGTCACCCCTCGGCCGCCGGTCAAAGATCCGGGGCGGGCCACCATCGCCCTGGTGACTTCCGGCGGCATCGTGCCCAAAGGCAACCCCGACCACATCGCCGCCTCCAGCGCCCGGGGTTACGGGGTCTATGACATCGGCGCGGTCGCGGACCTGACGGGCGAAGCCTGGCAGACCGCCCACGGCGGCTACGACCAGACCTACGCCAACGAGGACCCGGACCGGGTGCTGCCGGTGGACGTTTTGCGGCTTTTGGAAAAGCAGGGCCGGATCGGCCGGCTGTACCCCACTTTCTTCAGCACCGTCGGCAACGGCACGGCCGTGGCCGACGCCAAGAAGTGGGGCGGCGAAATCGGCCGCCGGCTGAAAAACGAGGGGGTGGACGCGGTCATCCTGACCTCCACCTGAGGCACCTGTACGCGTTGCGGTGCAACGCTGGCCAAAGCGATCGAAGACGCGGGCGACATGCCGGTGGTTCACATGGCCTCCATTGTCCCGATATCCAAAAGTGTCGGGGCCAACCGGATCATCCCCACCGTGGCCATCCCCTATCCCCTGGGGAACCCGGCTCTGAACCGCGAGGAAGAAGTGGCCCTGCGCCGCCGCCTGGTGGAAAAGGCCCTTACGGCCCTGACCACCGAGGTGGACGGGCAGACCGTATTTTCGTAACCAAAACCGTCGGCCGGGCCGCCGCCCAGGCCCGGCCGATCCATACCCCCAAAGCACTTGAGGAAATGTACGCCAAAACGCGGACTGGTCATTTTAGGCGCCGGCCCCGACACCCTGGTCATCAAGAAAGGCCGCCGCGACCAGTTCCGGGCCGAGCGCCTGGCTGCCGAACGGGCCGCCGCCAACGAGAAGCTGGCGCCGGTGTGGGATCCGGTGGTGGAGGCCATTGAAGGCGACGGCGTGGTGGAGCGGGTGCGGCTCAGGAACGGCAAGACCGATGAAATCTCCACGCTGGACGTGGCCGGGGTCTTCATGTCCGTGGGCACCTCCCCCCACGTGGAATTCCTGGCCCCAGGGCAGGTGGAGCAGCGTGAAGGCGGCTGGACCGTCACCGGCGTGCCCATGAACACTTCGGCGCCGGGCCTCTTCGCCGCCGGCGATGTCCGCGACACGCCGCTGCGGCAGGTGGTCACCGCCGCCTCCGACGAGGCCGTCGCGGCCATGAGCGCCTATCACTACATTGAAAGCCACGGCCAGTCCCTGGAGCTGACCCGCAGGTATTACTCCGGCAACTAAATAAGAGCTTATTCGTAAATAATTTTGAATATGTTGTGGTTTGTGGTAAAATCTTCCCAATGATGTCGTGAGTCATGGGAGGGGCTATGACGAAAGTCAAATCGTGGGAAGTATCGGATAAGTTTTGGGAAAAGGCTGAACCGC
>JAVBQN010000057.1:0-10240 GCA_031549025.1 Candidatus Adiutrix sp.
ACCTCGCGGTTCCCTTCCTGTCACCGGCGGCGACCCGGTCGGCCCGCCCCGGTAAGCTTGCGGTCGCGCCGGCGGGGGATGCCGCGTTACCAGACCAGGAGACCCTGGGGCGGGGCCGCCAAATGGGGGGTGGGGGACCGGCGGGGGGGGCCGTCCGCTCCCCGTTCGGGGCGCGGATCGGTCGGGGAGGCATTCATGAGCGTGACCTCCTTATTCCAACTTCAGCCGAGCCTATCGACGTTCCGGCTGAAATCCGAACAAGACAACAAGGCCGGCCCGGTCTTTCAGGTGAAAGGCCGGGCCGGCGATATGAGGTGAATCTTACGCTTTATCCAGGGCCACCAGATCTTCCGGGGGGAAGAAGAGGCTGACTTCGTCGCCGGGACGCAAGTGGTCCCGGGTATGGGTGCGCACCCGGAGCCGGAAAGACTCCGGAGCCGGGGTGTCGAGGGCGATGGGGCCCGGCGCCAGCCACAGATCCAGGCTCTGGCCCCGGTAGATGGCCTCGCAGACCTGGGCCCGGACCCAGTTGGGATCGTCGCTGTGGCAGTCGCCGAGGACGATGCGTTCCGGCCGGATGGCCAGCCGGCCTTCGTCCCACTGGGGCGCGGCCGAGAGGTCGAAGGACCCCAGGGAGGTCACCACCCGGTTCCCGTCGCGATGGGCCAGGATGATATTGGCCGCCCCGAGGAACTCGGCCACGAACTGGTTTCGGGGCCGGGAATAGACCTCGCGCGGTTCGCCGACCTGTTCCACCAGGCCGTCCTTCATCACGGCCAGGCGGTCGGAAACCACCATGGCCTCGTCCTGGTCATGGGTGACCAGGATGAAGGTGCGCTTCAGCTCCCGCTGGAGACGGCGCAGGTCTTCCTGCACCTGGGCGCGCAAGTGGGCGTCCAGGGCGCTCATGGGTTCGTCTAAGAGGAGGACGTCCGGTTCGTTGACCAGGGCCCGGGCCAAGGCCACCCGCTGCTTCTGGCCCCCGGACAGTTGATGGGGATACCGTCTGTCCAGGTCGTCAAGACCCAGAAGGTCCAATTTTTCCAGGACCCGACGCCGCACCTGGCCGGGTTCCACGCCCCGGGCCCGCAGGCCGAAGGCCACATTTTCAAAAATATTCAGGTGCGGAAACAGGGCGTAGCTCTGAAAAACCGTGTTCACCTGGCGCTTGGCCGCCGGAAGCCGGGTGATTTCCCGGCCGCCTAAAAAGACATGCCCGGAATCTGGCAATTCCAGGCCGGCGATAATGCGCAGCAAAGTGGTCTTACCGCAACCGGAGGGGCCGAGCAAGGTAAAAAACTCGCCCTCCCGGACTTCCAGGTTGACGCCTTTCAAGGCTTTGTGGCTACCGAAACTCTTCTGGACCTGAGCCACCCAAAGTCCCAATTCAATCTGGCCGGTCAATTCCTCTCATATGCCTCCCTTAACCCGTTTACAGTCCGTATCGACCCGCTTCTTCTTTTGGGCCGAACCGCGACGCCGCGACCAGGGGTTTCGGGAGGAGCCGCCGAAGGCGACTTTCATTCTCCACGGCTTTGAGTCTCCGGATTCGCCGGGCGCCAAAAGCGCCATCGCCAATCCATCCACCCGCCGTAGCCTGGTGTTGGCACCGTGTCGCGGTTCGAGCGAGCCGGGACCGGATGGAACCCCTGATGGGGTCCTAAACAAGTCGCTTATTTAGCACACCAGAGGCCTGGTGGTCAAGTAAAAAAAACGACCTGTCACAAAGGTAATGATAATGGCTTTACCGGGGGTTGTCAAGGCGAAAAATCCCCGCCCAATCACGGGCTTAGCCAGGGGGCGGGTTGGTCAGCGGGCGGGGACCAGGCCGCGCAGATCGTCCGTGCCGGCGTTCACTCCGGCTTCCCGGGCGGCCACCAGATATGGTAGGAAGTCCGCGGTGTTCAGATACGGGTCAAAAGTCAGGCGGGGCCAGGCCCGTTCCACGATGGCCAGCGGAAACTGGCGCCGGGTCTGGCGGGTCAGTTCGTCGGCCAGCCGGCGGCGGGCCTCCTCGGGATTCCTGACGATCCATTCCAGAAGTTCCCGGTGGGCCTGGACGATCCGGCGGCTGAGGTCCGGCTCCAGCCGCCAGAATCCCGCCCGAAAGGCCAGGGCCGTGGACAGGGTGGCCCCGGGGGGGCCGGTGGTGAGGATGCGCCCGCCAGCCTCCGTTTCCAGGCGCGAGACCCAGGGCTCCACGGTCCAGGCCGCGTCCACCCCGCCCCGGCGAAACAGGGTCAGGAGGTTGTGACTGGCCACAGGGACGATCTCCACCGGTTTTTCGGGCGTTCCGGCCTTCAAGCCGCCCCGGGCCAGCCAAAACTGACAGATGCGGTTCTGGGTGCTGCCCTGCTGGGGGGTGGCCACCCGCTTGCCTATAAAATCAGCCGGCCCGGAGGCCAGGCTGGCCCGGGGCACCACCAGGGCCGAACCGCCGCGCAGGGCCCCGGCCGCGGCCACCACGCCTCCGTCGGTCCGGAGATACGTCTCCAGGATCGGGCTGGCCCCGGCGTAGGCCACCTCCACCAGGCCGCCGGCCATGGCCTCCATGGCCTGGGGCCCGGCGCCGAAGGCCTGCCAGTTGATCCGCACGCCTTCGGGCAGGTAGCGTTCGAACCAGCCTTGCCCCTCGGCGGCCATGTTCTGGGCGATGAGGGCCGGCGCCTGGGTCAGGGTGGGGGAGTAACCGATCGTCAGGACCGTCGATTCCGCGCCCGCCCCCTCCGGTCCGCCCAGAGCCAGGCCGGCCAGCAGCGTGAGCGACACCGCGATACGCTTCATTATCCACCGGACGGCGGTCATCGGTCACCTCCCAAGCCGCCGCCGGCCAGCATCTTTTCGGCCAGTCGGGCCCAGAACTCCAAACCGAGAGGCAGGGCCGTCTCGTTGATCCGAAAATGGGGGCTGTGCAGCGGCGCGTCACAGCCCGGGCCGCCGGTGCCGAAAAAGAGAAACACGCCGGGCACTTCCCGCAGGAAAAAAGAAAAATCCTCGGCCCCGAAGGAGGGGGACTCGCTCCGGACCCGGTCCGGTCCCAGCCAAGTTTCGGCCAGGGCCCGCACTTCGGCGGCCAGACGGGGGTCGTTGATGGTGGGAGGATAGCCGTCGCGCCAGGAGAGGTCCACGGAAACCCGGCCGGAAGCCGCCGCTTCGGACCGGAGGCGGTCGACAGCGCCGATGATCGCCGCCCGGGCGGCCGGGGAATGCCAGCGGGCCGTGCCGGCGCAGGTGGCTTCGGGCGGGATGACGTTGGTGCGCTGGCCGCCCCGGACCATGGTCACGGTCAGAAGGCCGCCGGCCGGCCGGTCAAAGCCGTCCAGGGCGGTGATGAGCCGGGCCACCCAGGGCAGGGGATTTTCAGCCAGACGCGGGGTGCCGGCGTGGCCGCCCCGGCCGTGGACCACCAGTTCGAAATCCAGCACGCCGGCCATGACCGCCCCAGGGTTGACCGCCATTTTTCCCGGCGGCCGGCAGGGGTCGGCATGGGCGGCGAAAATGAAGTCGGGCCGGGCCACGGCGTCGAACAGGCCGTCTTTCAGCATGGCCGCGGCCCCGCCCCCGCCCTCCTCGGCCGGCTGGGCGATGAACATCAGGCGGCCGGCCAGGGGGCCTTTAAGGCCGCCCTCGGCGACCAGGCGGGCCAAACCCAGCAGCAAAGCCAGGTGAAAGTCGTGGCCGCAGGCGTGCATGAAGCCGGGCCGTTCCGAGGCGAAAGGGAGGCCCTCGGGCTCGGTGACTTCCAGACCGTCCATATCGGCCCGGAAAGCCACGGTGGGCCCGGGCCGGCCCGTATCCCACAGCGCGGCCAGCCCGGTGCGGCCGAAGCCGTCGAATACCCGAAAACCCGTCCCGATCAAAGTCTCCCGGGCCAGGGCCGAAGTCCGCTCCTCCTGGAACATGGGTTCCGGGCAACGATGCAGGCTCCGCCGCAGGTCCACCAACCAGGGCGTCAGGGCGGAAATCTCCGACCGGACGGCGGGCACCGGCTATTCCTTTCGCTGCCGCAGCCGGGTGCCCATATCCACGGACAGGCGGATCTCATCGGCCGACAGGTCGGCCGGGAAGAGGCAGCCGCTGATCTTGGCCCCCTTGAGGCTGGCCCCGTTGAGGTTGGCCCAGGAGAGATCCTGCCCGCCGAGGTTGGCGCCCCGGAGATAGGCGCCGGAGAGGTTGGCGTTCCGGAGGTTGAAGCCGCACAGATCCAGATCGGAGAGATTCTGGTTGCTGAAGTCGGGAACCTGGCCCTTGGCCACGGCCTGGTTGAAAGCTTCCCGGTTTTCCTCAAACAGGGCCTTGGGTTTTGGAGTACGTCTGATGTCGGTCATTTATGATTCTCGCTTTTTCCGGGCTCGACGGCCCAACATTTTTTCGGGGAAACGATTGATCGCCCAAAACCCATTGTACATCTCCGCGGCATGGTCACTTATTATATTGGCTTTCCGCCGGTTTGTCCAGACGGGGAATCCGCTCGCGCCGGGCCGGCGCCTTAGAAGGCTCGAAGCCAGAGTACAGGACGAGCCGATTGACAGGAAAGAAAAGTAAGTATATAGTCAAATGAAATCTGCTCAGCCCCGCTCGGTTTCACCCGGCCGGGGCTGAAAAGTCAGATAAACCGCGCTGCCAATCACCAAGTGACGGCCCAAGCATTGGTCAAAAAAATTCACCGACTCCGCTATCCGCCTCGGGTGACCGAGGCCTTCCAAAATCCGGGAGGTTTGTCCATGACGTATCCGCCTCTTGAATTTCGCCCCGCAATCTGGGTCAGGGTTCTGATCCTGGCCTTGACGCTTTCCCTGGCCGGCCCCCTGGGCGGGCTTCCGGCCCGCGCCCAGGATCAGCCGGCCCCGGCGGCCGACGCCGCCGCCCCGGCCCCCGCCGACAGCGAGGCTCCACCGCCCCTGACCGAGGCCCAGTTGGAACAACTGGTCGCGCCCATCGCCCTATATCCCGATTCCCTTTTGGCCCAGATCCTCATGGCCGCCACTTATCCTCTGGAAGTGGTTCAGGCCGCCCGCTGGGTCGAGGCCAACCCGAATCTGAAAGGCGACGCCCTGGACAAGGCTCTGGCCCAACAGAGCTGGGACCCCAGCGTCAAATCCCTGGTGGCCTTCTTCCAGGTGCTCCAGATGATGAATGAAAAAATCGACTGGACCGAGCAGTTGGGCGATGCGTTCCTGGCTCAGCAGAACGATGTGATGAACGCGGTCCAGGTGCTCCGGGCCCGGGCCCAGGCCGCCGGGACCCTCCAGTCCACTCAGCAGCAGACCGTGGTCGTCCAGCCGGCCCCGGCCGCGGCCCCCTCGGCCGGCGGCGAGCCCCCCCGGGAAACCATCATCATCCAGCCGGCCCAGCCCGACGTGGTCTACATCCCGACCTATGATCCGGCGGTGATCTACGGTCCCTGGCCGTATCCGGCCTACCAGCCGTTCTACTGGTCGCCGGGCGCGATGGTGGCTTCCAACGTCATCTCTTTCGGCCTGGGCCTGGCCATCGGTTCCAACTGGTGGGGCGACTGCGACTGGCACCACGGCGACGTGAACATCAACGTCGACAACTACAACCAGTTCAACCGGCGCTTCGACCGCTGGAACCCCCAGAACAACGCTTTCGTCCACAATAACGTCATCGACCAAAACGGCAACGCGGTCTGGAACCACAATCCCGACCACCGCCGGGGCGTGCCGTACAGCAACCATAACGTCCAGCGGCAGTTCGCCGGCAACCGCACCGAGGCGGCCCGCGATCAGGCCCGGGAACAGTTTCGCGGCCACGCCGACCGGGAGCGGGCCTCCCTGGCCGGTCTGGATCACAAAAATCTCTCCGGCGCCGTTCGCCAGAATGCAGGGGGCCAGGCCGGAGCCCGGGCCGCCGGCGTGGGCCAGGCGGCCCAGCGGCGCCTGGACCAGGAACGCCGGCCCGCGGCCCAGCAGCTTGCCCACCGGGCCCAGCCGCAGGCCCCGCGCCATGGCGGCCATAGCCAGGGCCAGCGCTTCACCGGTGACGCCGGCCATGCCTTTTCCCGCTCCGGCGGCGGTCAGCAGGTCCGGCAGGATCGCGACCGCGGCTTTCAGAGCCGGCAGCGGGAAGTCAGCCACGCCGGCGGCGGCCGGATTCACGGCGGCTACGGCGGCCACCAGGGCGGCGGCCAGGGTGGCGCCCACCCGGCTTTCCGCCGGCGCAACTAGGAAGGTGCATCATGCTGAAAACTTTGCAAACATTGGGACTCCGTCTCCTGGTTCTGACGGCTCTCCTCGTGCTGGCCGGAACCGGCCCCCTGGAGGCGGCCAGCAAAAAAGCCAAAACCGCGCCTGAGGAAAGCACGCCCCAAGAGCAGCCGGCCCCCGCCGCCGCCAAGTTCTTCGCCAGCCCCGAGGAAGCCGGGGCGGCCCTGGCCCTGGCCGCGACCCAACACGATCGGACCGCCCTCACGGCCATCCTGGGCGGCAACGCCAAAGAGGTGCTGGGCCTGACGGACGACCCGGCCACCACCGAGGAAATGGACGCCTTCGCCCAGGCGTACAGCCTCCGCCACGAGTGGACGGAGATAAACGCTTTCCAGATTTTACTCATTGGCGAGGACCAGTGGCCCTTCCCCATTCCCCTGGCCCGGACCACCGGCAACCAGTGGGCCTTCGACGCCCAGACCGGCCAGGATGAGTTGGCCCTGCGCCGCCTTGGCCGCAACGAATTGGACGCCATGGAAGTTTGCCGGGCCTATTTCGAAGCCCAGATGGACTATTACCGTCTGAATCCGGAAAAGGCCGAAACCCCGCGTTATGCCGCCCACCTGGTCAGCAGCCCCGGCCGCAAGGACGGGCTCTACTGGCCCGCGGAAAACCCCGAGGAAGCCCCCAGCCCCTTGGGCGAGCTTATGGCCCAGGCCGATCGCGCGGCCGCGCCCCCGGACGCCCGGAAACCCTATTACGGCTATTACTTCAAGGCCCTCACCGGTCAGGGCCCCCAGGCTCCGGGCGGAGCCTGGGGCTATGTGGTGGACGGCCAGGCCATCGGCGGCTTCGGCCTGCTGGCCTACCCCGCCGAATACGGCCGTTCCGGGGTGATGAGCTTCATGATCAGCCAGTCCGGCCAGCTCTATGAAAAGGACCTGGGCCCCCAGACCGAAAAATTGGCCGTCAAGCAAACCCTCTTCAACCCCGATTCGGGTTGGACCCTGGTCCCGGAGCAGTAAAAAATCCCGAAAACAGTCCACCTGGACCCATAATGCAAAAAGGCCCGTTTTTTTTATGAAAAGACGGGCCTTTTCACTTGAATCCCGGTCCCGGCATAGCGGGGAGCGGTTCTCCCGATTGACAGGACTGAAAACCCGATCTATATTCTTAATCAAGGTTTTCAGTATGCCCGGATTCGGTCGAACCGGGACTGAAAAACAGAGCCCCCAATCCACCCGCCTGTCGGACGGGTGAAATCCTCCAACACCAGCCAACTTCGCTTTCAACTTCCCGCCATCCGGGGAACTCCTCAAAGATAAGGGAGGCTTTCATGGCTCACCTGTCTCTCATTTTTCACCCGCCAGGCTGGGCCCGGGTCTTGATATTGACCCTGGCGCTTCTCCTGGCCAGGCCCCTGGGCGGGGTATCGGCCCAGGCCGCGGATCAGGCGGCCCCCCCCGCTCCAACCAATCAGGCCGCCCCGGCCGTTCAGCCCACTGAGGCCTCTCCGACCACTCAAACCGTCCAAACTACCCAAACCACCCAAACCGCTCCAGCCGCCGGCCCGGAAACGCCGACGCTCTTGTCCGGGGCCCAGTTGGAGCAGCTGACCTCGCCCATCGCCCTGTACCCCGATCCCCTCCTGGCCCAGATTTTCATGGCCGCCACCTATCCCCTGGAAGTGGTGCAGGCCGCCCAGTGGGTCAAGGCCAATCCGACCCTGAAAGGCGATCTCCTGAATCAAGCCCTGGCCCGGCAGAACTGGGACCCCAGCGTCGCTTCCCTGGTGTCGTTCCCCCGGGTTCTGCAAATGATGAGTGAGAAAATCGACTGGACCATACAGCTCGGCAACGCCTTCCTGGCCCAGCAGAGCGACGTGATGAACGCGGTCCAGGCGCTGCGGGCCCGGGCCCAGGCCGCCGGCCATCTCCGGTCCGACAGCCACCAGCAAGTGACCGTGCAGCAAAAAGGCGCCAAACAGACCATCGTCATCCAGCCGGCCCAGCCTGACGTGGTCTACGTCCCCGCCTACAATCCCACCGTGGTCTACGGCGCCTGGCCGTACCCGGATTACGCGCCCTATTACTGGGATGATTTCGCCACAAATGTGCTCTCTTTCGGGTTTGGCTACGCCATCGGCAGCGACTTCTGGGGCGGCTGTGACTGGGATCATGGCGACATTTACGTCCACTGGGGGCCTCCCGGACCTCCCGGGCCTCCCGGACCTCCGGGCCCGCCGGGCCCGCCTCCCGGACCTCCGGGCCCCGGTCCGCACCCTGGGCCTCCGGGCCCGCCTCCCGGACCTCCGGGCCCCGGCCCGCACCCTGGGCCTCCGCCCAGCGGCCTGGTGAATCAGGACGGCCGGTCCATCTGGACCCACAATCCGGAACACCGGCGTGGCGTGCCGTACAATAACCCCGATGTTCAACGGAAATTCGGCGGCGGCCGCGACAACGAGGCCCGGGATTACGCCCGGGAACAGTTCCGGGGCTATACCGACCGGGCCCGGGCTTCCCTGGCCGGCCTCGACCCCGATACCCTGCCCGGCCCCGTCCGCCAGAATCTGGTCGGCCAGGCCGGCTCCCGCCATTCCGGCGTGGGCCAGGCGGCCCAACATCGGCTGGACCGGACGCATCGGTCCGCCGCCCGTCACGGCCAGGCCGTACGGGCCCGACACCCCGCCCGCCAGGGCGGGTTTGACCAGGAAAGGCGCTTCCACGGCGACGCCGGCCACGCCTTTTCCCGTATGAACAGCGGCCAGCAGGTCTGGCCGGATCGGGAACGCGGCTTTGCCGGCCGGCAGCACCTGGCCAGTCATGGCGACTTCGGCGGCGGCGCCTTCCCCGGCGGGGGCTTCCCCGGCGGCGGCTTCCACGGCGGCGGCTTCGGCGGCCACATAGGCGGCTTCGGCGGCTTCCACCCGATGTTCCGGCGTTAACCAGAGGAGGAGTTTTATGAAAAACCCACGGTATTCACCGCCTCTCCTCAGCCTTCTGGCCCTGGTCCTGGCCCTGGGCCTTATCGGAAGCGGCCGGCTGGACGCGGCGGACCAGGAATCAGGCCAGGCCCCTGAAAGCCTCCGCCTCTTCGCCAGTCCCGACGAGGCGGGGGCGGCCCTGGCCCAGGCCTCGGCCCTGAAAGACAGGACCGGCCTCACCGCCATCCTGGGCCGTGACGCCCCGGGAGTGCTGGGCACGGCCGACGACCCGGTCACCGACGAGGAGTTGACCAGCTTCGCCCAGGCCTATCAAACTCATCACGAATGGGCGGAATTCAGCGGCCATCAGGTTCTCCTCCTCGGCGGGGACCTGTGGCCCTTCCCCATTCCCCTGGCCCGGGCCCCCGGCGGCCGGTGGGCCTTTGACGGCCCGACCGGGCAGGACGAACTGGCCCTGCGCCAGCTCGGCCGCAACGAACTGGACGCCATGGAAGTCTGCCGGGCCTATTTCGAGGCCCAGATGGACTATTTCCGGCTCAACCCGGAACAGTCCGGGCCCCCGCGATACGCCGCCCGCCTGGTCAGCACTCCCGGTCACAAGGACGGGCTTTACTGGCCGGCGGCCGGCCCCGATGATCCGCCCAGCCCCTTAGGTGAGCTCTTGGCCCGGGCCGACCGCTCCGAAGGCGGCGGCTCCGCGATCGAAGGCAGCGCCACGCCCCCGGACACCCAGCGGCCGTACTATGGCTATTTTTACAAAACCCTTACCGGCCAGGGGCCCCTGGCTCCGGGCGGGGCCTGGGAGTATGTGGTGGACGGCCAGGCCACCGGCGGCTTCGGCCTTCTGGCCTATCCCGCCGAATATGGCCGCTCCGGGGTGATGAGCTTCATGATCAACCAGTCCGGCCGGATATACGAAAAAGATCTGGGGCCTCAGACCCCGGACCTGGCCGCCCGGCAAATTCTCTTCAACCCTGACTACGGCTGGACCCTGGTTCCGGAATTATAAGCAACCGCCAGTCCGCGCCCGAACCTTCCACCGCCCACTTTTGGCTCCGCGGGCAGACGGGCCTGGGCCGGTGGGGCGCGGGCGGGGGGAAGGCGGGCCCGAAAATGCGCCGGTCCACCG
>JAVBQN010000049.1:0-47187 GCA_031549025.1 Candidatus Adiutrix sp.
AGGTAAATTCAATTCCAGCAATTGCCAAGTTTCATCAGATATATCGTGGCGATGGTGGGCGCAGTCCATTGGCTCCCCTCCTTAGATTGTAATTTCACCACAATTATACCATATTTTTAATCTTTTGACGACACGACCTAGCAAACTATTTATATATGAAAAATCTTCGGTTCGTCCGCCATACGCGCGAGCGGCCGGTTTGACGATTGTGGGCCGTTTTCTTCGCCCCTTCTGAACAATAATCGTACCGCTCATTCTTCAGAAGGACGATGATTATGATTCCCAAACACCGACCCTCGGGCGCCTTTTAGCCGGCCACGTTTTTGGGCCTGATCGGCTGGGCCGCGATTTCCCTGTCTTCCCCGGTTCCCCTGTATCCTGACCGTCGGCCTGAACTGGCGGCCTCCACTTCGCAAGGGGGCTATAGCCCCCTTGCGAAGTGGAGGCCGCCAGGCCTTCGAAATTATGAAACCCGCCCGGTCCGGCTGAAAAAGCGGGACCGGGCGGGCCTCTGGTTACCGGGCAGGCCGGAGAGGATCAGCGGACCAGGCCGCGCCCCATTTTCCGGGCCTGGGCCAGGAGCTCCTCATCCTTGGCCAAAGCCTCGCGCTCCATGCCCGAGCCGTACACGCAGCCGCCCCAGGCGGCGCCGGTATAGCCGCAAATATCTTGCAGCGAACGGATGGCGTTGACCGCGCCGGAAATGAAGGGGTCAGAGTCACCGTAGGCCAGGGCGGCGGCGATGACCTTCTTGCCGAAAATGTTGTCCTCGCCCACGGCGATGGCGTAGCAGCGGTCCAGGAAAATCTTCAGCTGGGCGCTGAGGTTGAACCAGTAGATCGGAGTGGCCAGGACCAGGATGTCGGCGGCGATGACTTTAGGATAGATGGTCTGCATGCCGTCGATCTGGACGCATTTGCCGCCGTTGCGCTGGCAGGCATCGCAGGCCAGGCAGGGCTTGATATCCAGGCCGGAAAGATCGACCGTCTCCACCTGGCCGCCGGCCTCGGTGATGCCGGCGCCCACGGCCAGAGCCAGGGTACCGGAGTTGGAGCCCTTGCGGGGGCTGCTTAAAATAATAACCGCTTTCTTACTCATCGCCTGGCCCTCCTGTGCCCGGGCCGCCGCCCAGCGGCCGGCCGGGATTTACCGTCCCTTCCGGAACGAACAATATGAAAACTTCCCGGTTGCCCTCCGGGCCGGGGAGACGCGACAGCGCGCGGCCGGCCTCCACGAAGGGGGGCGTGAGGCCGGGCCCCAGGGCGCTGATCTTGTCCACCGCGCCGATGATGGCCGCCTCATCCCGCACCACGCCCTTTTTCCCCACCTTTTCCCGGCCCACCTCGAACTGGGGCTTGACCATGGCGAGCAAGCGCCCGCCTTCCTTCACCAGCCGGGCCGCCTGGGGCAGAATCAATTCCAGCGAAATGAACGAGACGTCCATCACGGCCAGATCGAACCCCCGGCCGGGCAGGATCTCAGCCAGATGACGGGCGTTGACGCCCTCCACCACGGTCACCCGCCCGTCCGCCCGCAGCGTGGCGTCGATGAGGTTCCGGCCCACGTCCACGGCCGTCACCCGGGCCGCCCCGTGCTGCAAAAGACAATCGGTGAAACCGCCGGTGGAGGCCCCGATATCCAGGACGTTCAGGCCCGTGGGGTCCACGGCCAGATCGGCCAGGGCGCCTTCCAGCTTGTGGCCGCCCCGGCTGACGAAGCGGCGGCGGGGCTGGACGATGAACACCGTGTCCTCGGGCCAGGCCTCGCCGGCTTTTTTAACCGCCCGGTCCCCGGCCTGAAGGTCCCTGACCAGGACTTCGCCGGCCATGATGAGGGCCTGGGCCTGGCTGCGGCTGCGGGCCAGGCCGGCGTTGAAAATCAGTTCGTCGGCTCTTTTTTTGCTCTGTTTCAAAGGAACCTCAAAGCGCCCGCCCGAAGATGCGGCCGAAGCGTTTTTGAGGCCCCTCAACCAGCGCCCTAAAAAATGCCGCACCGTAAAAGTGCATTTTTCATATTATGGAAGTGCCCCGAAAAAATCAAGAGAAGAATCACCGGCGGAGAGCCCGGCAACCGGCCGCGCCCGGAAAACATCCGGCCTTCGGCCGCCCGCGCGCCGGACGGCCGAAGGCCGGAAAAAACTACCGGACAACCCATCAGGCTCATTCGTAAATATAGTCGAAAGTCAGGGGCAGATCATTGTTGACGCCCTTGCTGAACAAAATTTGGTGAATGTCCAGGGCGCCGCCGCGCAAAGACGAGGCCGCGCCCCGGAGATAGAGGGTCCACATGCGCATGAAGCGCCGGCCGAAGCGCACCTGGACCGTGTCATACACTTCCGGCTTCATGAAATTTTCCAGCCAGATCTCCAGGGTGCGGACATAGTGCCGTCGCAGGCTTTCCAGATGGAGCAGGCGGAAATCCCGTTCGGGCAGGAGAGCGACCGTCTCCCGCAGGGACGGGATGTAGCCGCCGGGGAAGATGTATTTCTTGACCCAGCTGTTGGTTTCGGCCTCGTCCAGAGAGGTCAGGGTGTGGAGGAGCGACAGGCCCCCCGGCTTCAGCAGTTCCCCGACCCGGTCGAAATAGCGCCCCAGGTTGGCCCGGCCCACGTGCTCGAACATGCCCACGCTCAGCACCCGGTCAAAAAGCCCTTCGGCCGGGTCCAGTTCGAGGTAATTCTGAAGCCGCACCTCGGCCGCGCCGCCCAGGCCGGCCGCCCTCAGCCGGTCGCGGGCGCCGGCCAATTGTTCTTCGCTGAGGGTCAAGCCCACGGCCGTGACCCCGTAGCGTTCCACGGCCATTTGGATCAAGGCGCCCCAGCCGCAGCCGATGTCGAGGATGCGCATGCCCGGTGTAAGCCGCAGCTTTTTCAGCACCAGCTCCACTTTCCGTTGCTGGGCCGTCCGCAGATCCTCGTCCCCGCGCCGGAAATAGGCGCAGGAATAAATAAAGGACTCATCGAGCCAGAGCGAAAAAAAATCGTTCCCCAGATCATAGTGGGCCTGGATGTTCTCCTTCTGCCCGGCCAGCCCCTTCACCAGGCCGGACAGGCCCTGGCACACCAGGCCGAAGCCCGTCAGCCGATGCCGGAAGTTGGCCGATAGCAGCCCGATCAGGGCGTCGAAATCGCCTTCGAAATCGACCTGACCGTCCATATAGGCCTCGCCCAGGGCCAGGACCGGGTCCTCGATCAGTTTGAGGGCCGAAGGTTCGGTGTTGAAGATGATCTTGACCGGGGCCGGTTCGGGGCCATAGGTCGCTTCCTGGCCGTCCCAGTATCTGACGATCAGGCCACCGTGTTTGATGGAATTGAAAACAGGGGCCCAAATGGCTTTGCTCATTCGATTCCTCCTTTTCCGACGGTCCCTGACGGCGGCCGCCTTTAGAGAATGAAAAGCGATTTGGCTTGGCGAGGTTGAACGAATCAAAGCGAAGCGGTCGCGGGGGGGAGCACGAGCGGCACGACAACCATTCACAGGATAATATATGTCTCAAAAAGCGGCCAGGCAAGGGCTGACGCCTTGAATACGCGGAAATCCGGACCGGCCCGGGGACGGCGAAAGTTTTCTCCATTCGCTCGCATTTTCCCGACAACGGCGTCGCTCCGCTCCGACACGTGTCGAAAAAATACGGCTCATTCCGAAAATTTTCGCCGTCCCCGGGCCTCGCCATCCGCCAAAGCCCGCCCAAAAATCTCAATGCGTCAGCCCTGCGAATCAATATGAGCGGACAGGTAGGGCTTTTCAATCTTGGGCGCACCGGCCTCCAAGCTCCGCCTGGGGATCACAGTCCCTTTGGGCCAAGCCAGAAACCCGGCCACCTTGGGCCGGGTTTCGAAAAGGGCCTCGCCCGACGCGCCGTTAGTCAAGTCGGGCTATTACTCCGGCAACTAAATAAGTCATATCCGTGATTTCGCCAAAGCCCGAAATCACTGGACTTCAGCGGCCGGGAACAGACTTATAAAGTTGCCGGGTTAATAATCCCAACCGCCCCCGGGCATCCGTCAAGCCTTCAATACACGCCATTTCACGGGCCGTATAGGCCCGCCCCCGATTCCACGGTCGTCACCCACTCGGCCGGCCAAGAGGCTTTTACTCTCCCCCTCACCCGGAGACGGGTCCAGGGCAAGCGCCCTGGTCAAGCGGGGGGGCGGGCGAAGTAGTGGGTGTGGAGGAGTTCGTGGGCCTTTTCGCTCAAGGGGTGGCCCAGGTAGCGTTCGTAAAGTTCCTTGATGTACGGGTTTTCGTGGGATTTGCGGCGCGGCTTGTTCCGGTCCTCCTCGTAGAGGGCGGCGGCGCGTTTCTCGATGGTCTTGATGTTGCCCTGGTAGTAGGGCTGGCCGCCGCCGCCCACGCAGCCGCCCGGGCAGGCCATGACCTCGATGACGTGAAAGGGTTCGCCGGCCCGGACGCGGTTCAAGAGCTTGCGGGCGTTGCCGAGGGAGTAGGCGATGCCGACCTTGAGCGTGAGGTCGCCCACGGCCAACTCGGCCTGACGCACCCCTTCGAGTCCGCGCACGGCCTCGAAGTCGATTTTGTCAAGTTCGTGGCCGGTGATGGCTTCCACGGCGGTGCGGAGGGCCGCTTCCAGGACGCCGCCCGTGGCCCCGAAAATGACGCCCGCACCGGTGGATTCCCCTAAGGGGGCGTCGAATTCCTCGTCCTCCAGGGCCTGGAAGTTGATGTTCATCAGGCGGATCATGCGGGCCAGTTCGCGGGTGGAGATGACGATGTCCACATCGGGGTTGCCGTCCACGGCGAATTCGGGCCGGGCGGCCTCGTATTTCTTGGCCAGGCACGGCATGACCGAGACCACCACCAGCTTTTCCCGGGGGATGCCCAGGCGCTCGGCGAAATAGCTCTTGGCCACGGCCCCGAACATTTGCTGCGGCGACTTGGCGGTGGAGGGGACGTCCAGGAGGTCGGAGAAGTGGTGCTCGAAGAACTTTACCCAGCCCGGACAGCAGGAGGTGAGGACCGGGAGTTTCACGCTGGCGTCGCCGGCCAGATGGCGGGTGAGGCGGTCGACGATCTCGTGGGCCTCCTCCATGATGGTCAGGTCGGCGGCGAAGTCGGTGTCGAAGACGTATTTGAAGCCCAGGCGGCGGAGCGCGGCGGCCATCTTGCCGGTGACCGAGGTCCCCGCCGGATAGCCCAGGCTCTCGCCCAGGGCGGCCCGCACCGAGGGCGCGGTCTGCACCACCACCACCCGGTCGCCGGGATTATTAAGGAGTTCCAGCACCTTCCAGGAGTGGTCGTTCTCCACCAGGGCCCCCACGGGGCAGACCATGACGCACTGACCACAGTTGGTGCAGACCGTGTCCAGAAGGTTCATGTCAAAAGCCGGGGACATGACCGCGTCAAAGCCCCGGTTGACCGGCGAAAGCACCCCGCAGGTCTGGCCCTCGTTGCACACCGTCACGCAGCGGCGGCAGCGGATGCACTTGTTCATGTCGCGCACGATGGAGTGCGAGCTGTCGTGGGGAAAAGAGGACTTGCGGCCCTCGTCGTACGGCGCCCGGCGGATGGCGAAACGGTCGGCCATGGCCTGAAGGCGGCACTCCCCGCTCTTGGCGCACATCAGGCATTCCTTGGGATGGTTGGAAATCAGCAAATCCAGGACGGTCTTGCGGGCGCCGAAGACCCGGAGGGTGTTGGTGTGCACCACCATGCCCTCGGCCGCCAGGGTGGAGCAGGACGGGGCCAGGTTGCGCCGGCCTTCCACCTCCACCACGCAGATGCGGCACGCGCCGGGGTTGTTGAGGGGCTGCAAAGGCGTCCGGGGCATGAAGCAGAGGCTGGGTATGGGGATGGCCAGCTTGACGGCGGCGTCGAGAATGGTGGACCCTTCCGGCACTTCAACCGTCCGGCCGTCGATGGTCAACGAGACTTGCGACATGTGGCTTCCTCCTATCTCTTGACGACCGCGAAGAATTTGCAGACGTCGTAGCACACCCCGCAGCGCACACACTCGCGCAGGTTGATGCTGTGGGGCTTCTTGCGCTCCCCGCCGATGCACTTGGTGGGGCACTTGACCGCGCACAAAGTGCAGCCGGTACACTTTTCGGGGTTGATGGCATAGGTGATCAGGTCGCGGCAGACCCGGGCCTGACAGCGCCGCTCGTGGACGTGGGCCTCGTATTCATCGAGAAAAGTGTTGAGGGTGGAGAGGACCGGGTTGGGCATGGTCTGGCCCAGGCCGCAGAGGGCGGTGTCCTTGATGCTCTCGGAAAGCTCCCGGAGCTTGACCAGGTCCTCGGCCTCGCCCCGGCCGGTGGTGATCTTGTCCAGAATCTCGAAGAGGCGGCGGGAGCCGATGCGGCAGGGGGTGCACTTGCCGCAGCTTTCGTCCGTGGTGAAATCCACGAAGAAGCGGGCGATGGCCACCATGCAGTCGTCCTCGTCCATGACGATCATGCCGCCGGAGCCCATGATGGACTTGTGGGCGGCCAGGGTTTCATAGTCGATGGCGATGTCCAGGTCGGCCGCCGCCAGGGCCCCGCCCGAGGGACCGCCGGTCTGGACGGCCTTGAAGGTCTTGTTGCCGGGGCAGCCGCCGCCGATCTCGAAGATGACCTCGCGCAAAGTCATGCCCATGGGCACTTCGATGAGGCCGGTGCGGTTGATCTTGCCGGCCAGGGCGAAGACTTTGGTGCCCTTGGAGGTCGCGGTGCCGATATCGGCGAACCAGTCGGCCCCTTTCAGGATGATGGCCGGGATGCTGGCCAGGGTCTCGACGTTGTTGACCACCGAAGGTCGGCCCCGGTATCCCTTCTGGGCCGGGAAGGGGGGCCGGATGGCCGGCTCGCCGCGTTCCCCCTGCATGGACCGGATGAGGGCGGTTTCCTCGCCGCAGACAAAGGCGCCGGCCCCGTATTTGATTTCAATGTCGAAGTTGAAGCCGGTCCCCAGGATGTTTTCCCCCAGAAGGCCAATGGTGCGGGCGTCCTCGATGGCCTGGCGGAGCCTTTTCACGGCCAGGGGATATTCGGCCCGAATGTAGACCGCGCCCTTGTCCGCGCCCACGGCGTAGCCGGCGATGGCCATGGCCTCGACGATGGTGTGGGGGTCGCCTTCCAGAAGGGCCCGGTCCATGAAGGCCCCGGGGTCCCCTTCGTCGGCGTTGCAGATGACGTATTTTTCCCCCGGGCCCTGGGCCCGGGCCGCGGCCCACTTCACCCCGGTGGGGAAGCCGGCGCCGCCCCGGCCGCGCAGGCCGGACTTTTTAACCGTTTCAATGACCTCCCCGGGCGGGGTCTCCAGGACCTGGGCCAGGGCTTCGTAGCCGCGCAGGGCGAGATAGTCGTCGATATTTTCCGGGTCGATGAACCCGCAGTTGCGCGTCGCCAGGCGGAGTTGCTTTTTGGCTGGCTCCATGTGCTCCTCCTTACTCTATAGCACCACTCGCTCGAAGGCCTCGGGGATCTCGCCATCCACCGGTTCGCCCTGGGCGATGAAGTTGTTCACCAGGGCCAGGGCCCGCTTTTCATCCACTTTGCCGAAGGTGACCGGCGCGTGTTCCGGCCGGGTGATGGTCACGGTCGGCTCGGCATAGCAGTAGGTCATGCAGCCGGAGCGGAAAAAATCCACGGCCAGGTTGCGCTTGGCGGCCTCCTTTCGCATGACCTCCATGACGTGTTCGGCGCCGGAGGCAATGCCGCAGGCGCCGCAGGAAACGTTGACCACGGTGCGCGAACGGCCTATGGCCAGCTTCTGGGCCCGGGCGGCCTCCCGCCGGGCGATGAGAGCGTCTTTACTGGTAATGACGGACATACGTTCGACCTCCTCTCCGGCCTCGGGCGGGCGTCATTTGAAATTCTCCAGGATGTCGGGCAGCTGGGCCGGGGTGACGTTGGCGAACACCCGTTCGTCGACCATCATCACCGGAGCCAGGGCGCAGCCCCCCACGCAGCGGAGGGTGTTGATGGAAAAGCGCCCGTCCGGGGTGACCTCGCCGACTTCCACGCCCAGCCGGTCCTTGAGGGAACTGAGCACCCGGGCCGCGCCCTTGACGAAGCAGGCCGTGCCCTGGCAAACCGAGATGGGGTGACGGCCCCGGGGCTGCATGGTGAAAAAGGTGTAGAAACTCACCACCCCGTAGACCTGGGCCAAGGGCACGCCCATTTCCCGGGCCACCAGATACTGCACCGACCGGGGCAGGTAGCCGAACAGGCCCTGGGCCTTGTGGAGAACGTTGATGAGCTGGCCTTCCTGGTCCGGGAGGCCGTGAATGTACTCGGCCAACTCCCGCGCCAGGGGTTCGGGCAGGCGGTGGGCCTCCTCCTCGGCGCTGCCGTTGGGCTTCAGGATAGCGGGTTGTTCCATAGCGGGGACCTCCTTGGACGTGACCGCCGGAGAGGATTCTCCGGACGGCGGGCACCTCGGCCGGGCCTTCTGTCCGGGCGGCGAAACACGGTTCTCGCCGAACGAGGCCGGGAGGGGGGGGGTACGGGGACGCGCCGAGAGCCGGCCCCCTGGCGGGGACCGTTCGGCGGCAACGCCGGCGCGGCGGAAGATTAGGAATTCTCGGCGAAACGGCGTCACCCCGGAAGGGGCGCCCCGTGCGCCGCGCACTCCGGGTTCAAGGCCCGAAGCGTGTTATAGCCGCTGTTGTCGTTGTTGAAGATGGTTTTGAGGTTTGGCGTTCGAAATGTCAAACGCCGGCAATCCGGTGCTTTTATAATATCGTCAAAACGAAATGATATGCAACTGTTTTTTGAAAAATCAGCCGCCGGGGCGGCAAAAAAATTTCAGAGGCGGATATCCGGGTGCCATTTCCGGGCCAGCTATGCTATACTGAAAAGCGCGGTTACTCCGTCATGCGGAGGGTGGATCGGTAAAGGATCGTTTGGGCTCTAAACCCTCATAGCCGGGTGAGACTCCCGGGCCCTCCGCCAATTTTTGAAGGCAAGACAGCGGCTTCCTCACTATGGTCGAAAACGTCAACCAAAAGCGCGCGGCCAAGCGCTTCTATCGCAAAAAGGTGGACCTGTTCACCCTTCTGGACAAGATGAAGCTGTGGCCCTCCCGCACCGGATTCCTCCACGGCCTGAAAAGCGTGGTCCGCCAGGGCGAGACGGCCCTCCTGACCACCCACTGCGGCCGCAGCTTCAAGGTCCGCAACTCCCGCAACAGCCGGGCCGCCCGCTGGCTCCGGGGCAAGCTCTACCAGGAGGCCTGCCCGGCCTGTGCCGTGCCGGAATGGAAGCTGGCCAAATACGGGGCCACCTTTTTCAGCCGCCGCCAGGGCTCCTTCCTGCGGGACGGGGAATCCTGATACGCCGCCGGGAGTGATGCCGTGAATTGGAGCGAGGAACAGCAGAAACGCCTCATCGACCTGGGGGCCGACGCCGGCACCCTGGCCGCCTCCTTCGAGGACGCGGTCCGGCGCAACCAGGCCTTCCAGGATATCGAGAAAAAAATGGCCCGGGCCACGGCCGACCAGATCCGCCATCACCTGGCCGAGGTGCGGCGGCCCGACCAGTCGGTCCTCCGGGAAAAGCTGGCCGCCGCCCTCACCGCCGCCGGCTTCACCGAGGTGGAGACGCCCCTCACCGTGTCCCGGGCCCTCCTGGCCCGCATGGGCATCGACGAAGACCATCCCCTGAACAAGCAGATTTTCTGGCTGGACCGCAACAAGGCCATGCGGCCCATGCTGGCCCCCAATCTCTACTATATCCTGGTGGACCTGCTGCGCCTGGCCCCACATCCGGTATCCATCTTCGAAATCGGCCCCTGCATGCGCAAGGAGACCCAAGGCGCCCAGCACGCCACCGAGTTCACCATGCTCAACCTGGTGGTCATGGGCCTTCCCCTGGAAGCGCGGCGGGAGCGCCTGGAGGAACTGGCCCGCCTGGTCCTCCGGGCTTCGGACCTGCCGGTGGATAAGTGCCGGTTCGTCACCGAGGAATCCACGGTCTACGGCGACACCATGGATGTGGAGAGCCCCGAGGGCCTGGAACTGGCCAGCACGGCCATGGGTCCTCACCCCCTGGACGCGCCCTGGGGCATCGACGTGCCCTGGGTGGGCCTGGGCTTCGGCCTCGAGCGCCTGGTCATGGCCCGGGCCGCCCTCGGGGGGGTGACCCTCAATCCGGCCCGGGCCGGCCGCAGCTTGAGCTATGTGGCCGGTTTCCGGCTGAATGTCTGACTGGTCCGAAGTGGAGCGAAACGTGAGCACAACCCTGGCCCCCATTCTGGAAAAGGCCCTGTCCGGCGCAAACCTTACGAGGGGCGACCTCGTCCGCCTCCTGAGTCCGGCCGACGACGGCGAGCGGGCCGCCATCCGGATCGCGGCCCGGGAGGCGCGGCGCCGCCACACCGGGGACCGGATCTTCACCTACGGCTTCGTCTACCTCAGCACCTGGTGCCGAAACGACTGCCTCTTCTGCGGCTACCGGAGCACCAACCCCGAGGCCCGGCGCTACCGCAAGAATTCCGGGGAAATCCTGGCCGCCTCCAAACTCCTGGCCGGCCAGGGCGTGAACCTCATCGACCTCACCATGGGTGAGGACCCGGCCAGCGACGAGCCCGGCTACATCGATGAAATCGCGGGCCTCATCGCCGAGGTGCGGCGGGTGACGGGCCTCCCGGTGATGATTTCGCCGGGCGTGGCCTCCCGCACGGCTTTGGAAAAATACAAAGCCGCCGGCGCGGAGTGGTACGCCTGCTACCAGGAGACCCACAACCGCCAGCTTTTCGATCGCCTGCGGACGGGCCAGAATTATGAAATTCGCTGGCAATCCAAGCTGGACGCGGCCGGAATCGGCCTCCGGGTCGAGGAAGGCACACTCTGCGGCGTGGGCGAGACGGCCGAGGACCTGGCCGATTCCATCCTGGCCATGCGCCATCCCGCCTTTGGCCAGGTGCGGGCCATGGGCTTCGTGCCCCCGGCCGAGGCGGCCGGGGCCCCCTTAGGCCGCTGGGCGCCCTCCCCGCCTCCGGGCCAGGCCCAGGCCCGGGAAGTGGACGTGATCGCGGCCCTGCGCCTGGCCCACCCCGACCGCCTCATCCCGGCCTCCCTGGACGTGGAGGGCCTGGCCGGCCTGAAGACCCGCCTGGACGCCGGGGCCAACGTCATCACCTCCCTGGTGCCGGCCGACATGGACCTGGCCGGCGTGGCCCAGGCCTGCCTGGACATCGACAATCAAGCCCGCAGCGTGGCCGGGGTGCGGCCCGTGGTGGAGAGTGAAGGTCTCCGGCTGGCCGGCCCGGCCGAATACCGGGTCTGGCTGGAAACGGCCCCCCGATGACTTTCCGGGTGGGCATCCTGGGCGGGGGGCTCCAGGGCACCGAAGCCGCCAACCTGGCCCGCTGGGCCGGCTGGGAATCGCGCCTGGTGGACGAGCGCCCCGAGCCGCCGGCCAAGGGCTTGGCCGACGAATTCCTTCATATGAAGATTGACGGCCCGGCGGCCCTGGATAAAGCCTTTGCCGGCTGCGACCTGGTGGTGCCCGCCTGCGAGGACTGGCCCACCCTGGAAATCCTCAGCCGCTGGGGCCGGGGCGCGGGCCGGCCCGTGGCCTTCGACCCCGAGGCCTATCAGGTGAGTTCCGACAAGGCCCGATCCAAGGCGCTCTTTTGCCAGGCGGGCGTTCCCACCCCGCGAAGCTGGCCCGAGGCCGAATTCCCCCTCATCGCCAAGCCGGTCTCGTCCAGCGGCAGCCGGGGCGTCCGGCTGCTGGAGGGCCCGGCGGATTTCCGCCGGCTCTTTCCGGCCGGGAATATCACGGGCTGGGTGGTGGAAGAATACTGCCCCGGCCCCTCCTATTCCCTGGAAGTCACGGGCCGGGCCGGACACCACCGGGCCTGGCTGACCACGGCCCTGGAAATGGACGAGGTCTACGACTGCCGCCAGGTGTGGGCCCCGGCCGACCTCTCCCCGGAAAACGAACGCCAGTTTCGGGAAATATCCCTCCGCGCCGCCGAGGCCCTGAACCTGCGCGGCCTGATGGATGTGGAAGTCATCCTGGGCCCGAAAGGGCTCCGGGTGCTGGAAATCGACGCCCGCCTGCCGAGCCAGACCCCCACCGTGGTCTGGTGGGCGGCCGGAGAAAATCTCTTAATCCGCCTGGCGGAAATTTTTGCCGATCTTCCGCCGACGCCCCCCCCCCCGGCGGCCGGCCGGGCGGTCATCTACGAGCAGGCGGCCGTGAGCCCGGGCGGGGTCGCCCTGGCCGGGGAGCACATCCTGGCCTCGGCCGGCCCCCTGACTCTCCGGGAGGATTTTTTTGGCGCGGATTGGGCCGTGACCGACCACCGGCCCGGGAGCGGGTCCTGGGTGGCGGCCCTGGTCTTCATCGGCGCCGACGACGAGGAGGTCCGGGCCAAACGGGCCGAAACCCTGGGCCGGCTGACCCGCGCCTGACGCTCGCCTCCCCGACGTCTTCAACCCAGCCGATCCGCCCCCAGGGGAAAGGAGTCCCGGAAATGAAAACAGTCCCGGCTCTCATTGCCATATCCGTTCTGGCCCTGGCCGCTCCGACCCTGGCCCGGTCGCCCTCCGCCGCCCCCCAGCTGACCCCGTACGCGGGGCAGCGCTACGAGGCCGCCCCGGAGGAGGCGCTCCGCGACGAACCCGCCCAAGGCCGCATCCGGACCGGGCCGTTCAAGGCCCGAATCCACGACGTCCCGCCCGCCACGGACCCGGTCAACCCCATGAGCACCGTGCCCCCGCCCGCCACCCCCCGGACCCGGGCGCGGGACCGCCTCCAGACGCAGACTCAATTTGAAAACCTTGAGCGGGCCATCACCGAGCGCAGCCGCCAGGGCGTGGCCCGGCCGTCCCTGGGGATCCCCGGCCAGCAGCCCTGGGGCGTGCCCAGCCAGCCCTCCCCGGGGGTTCCCGGCCAGCAGCGGCCGGTCTGGCAGCCGAAGCAGTAAACCACCACCACCTTGAATATTTTGCAGACGGTCCGCCATGAAATCTGTTGTCCAGCGTAACCTGAAAAGCCTGTTGGAAGACGGCCGCGAAGCCGAACTGGCCGAAATGCTGGCCCAGATGCATCCGGCCGACGTGGCCGAAATCCTCAATCCCCTGGACATGGAGGACACCATCAAGGTCATCTCCCTGATGGACATCGAGCACGCCTCCGACGTCCTGGTGTGGATGAGCGACTCCTCCCGGGACCAGGTGGCCGCCGAAATGCCCCTGGAAAAGCTCAGCGAGCTCGTGGCCGAGATGGATTCGGACGACGCCGCCGACATCGTGGCCGAACTCCCCGACGAGGACGCCCACAAGGTTCTGGCCGCCATCGAGGAAAAGGACGCGGAAGACGTCCGCCGCCTTCTGATGTACGACGAGGAAACGGCCGGGGGCCTGATGCAGACCGAACTGGTCTCGGCCCTGGAGGACGAGACCGTGGCCGTGGTGGTGGACCGCATCCGCCGGATGGAGGACGCCGCCGCCGACGTGTATTACATCTTCGTGGCCGACCATGACCGGGTGCTGCGCGGCCAGGTGGATATCAAGCAGCTCCTCCTGGCCCAGCCCGACCAGAGCATGGAGGAGCTGAAAACCTCGCCCCCCCTGACCGTCCAGGTGGACGAGGACCAGGAGGCGGTGGCCCAGAAATTTCAGAAATACAGCGTCCAGTCGGCTCCGGTCGTGGACGACCACGGCCGCCTGGTGGGCCGCATCACCTTCGACGACATCATGGACGTCGTGCACGAGGAAACCGATCAGGACTTCTACCGCCTGGCCGGCTCTTCCGAGGAGGAGGTCTATTCCAGCGGGCCGGCCAAAATCGCCACCCTGCGCATGCCGTGGCTCTTGTTCAACCTCGGGGCGGGTTTCGTCACCAGCGCGATCCTCTCCTATTTCGAGATGTCCTTCACCGACCTCTTGGCCCTGGTGCCTTTCGTGCCGATGGTCATGGGCCTCTCCGGCGCGGTGGGATCGCAGTCGGCCACCATCACCGTGCGCGGCCTGGCCATGGGCCGCATCACCGAAGGCCGGGTCTGGCTCAACGTCTTGCGGGAGATCCGCATTTCCTCCATCATCGCCGCGTCCCTGGGCACGGTCATCGCCCTGGGTTCCGGCCTGATCCATTCCGCCGCCCGCCTGGGTGTGGCCGTGGGGGTCTCCATCGTCACGGCCATCGTGGTTTCCACGGTCCTGGGCGCGGTCATCCCCCTGTTTTTCCGGGCCCTGAAAATCGATCCGGCCCTGGCTTCCGGCCCGGTGGTCACGTCCACCAACGACGTGGTGAGCCTTTTGATCTACATGTGCCTGGGCACGGCGATCCTGGGCTGGTAGGCCAATTTGAAATAAGGAGGGGTCCGCCATGCCTTCATCAATCCGTCCGATCATCCGGCTGTCGCTGGTTCTGATGCTGGGGCTGATGCTGGGGGCGCCCCCGGCCGGCCTCGCCGCCC
The DNA here is from genome assembly GCA_031549025.1 of Candidatus Adiutrix sp. Classification (GTDB taxonomy): domain Bacteria; phylum Desulfobacterota; class Desulfarculia; order Adiutricales; family Adiutricaceae; genus Adiutrix. The sequence continues at coordinate 14,376 of JAVBQN010000049.1, forward strand.
CGGCCAAGAAAAAAGCCGCCCCGGCCGCCGCGCCGGCCCCGGCCGCTGAAACGGCCCCGGCCCCCGAAACGGAGCCGGACGAGGGCGAGGCGCTGATCGACCTCGAATCGGCCGAGACCTCCCGCCAACGGGCCAAAGAACTCTACGAGCGGCAGCAGTACCCCACGGCCGCCGAACTGGCCCACCTGGCCGCCGGCCACTATGAACAGTTGGCCAAGATCGACCCGGACCGCTTCCCTCCCCTCCAGATGGAATGCCTGGCCCTGGAAACGGCCAGCCTGCGCCAGGCCGGGGAGCTCGATTCCGCCTACCGCACCGGGCTGAATCTCCTGGAAAAGCTCAAGGCCCCGGCCAAGCGCGATCCCGCCACCTACCTGCCCTTCCTGGCCCAGACCAACCAGGAGCTGGCCGAGACCGTCTACGCCCTGAACCCGGAATCCTCGGCCCGGCCGGTGCTGGCCTACCGCCAGGCCGCCGTGGCCGCCTATGCCGCCCTGTCCCGGACCGCGCCGGCCGAATACCTGCCCCCGCTTCTGGGCGAACTGTCCATCCTGGTCCTGGACTGCCAGGAGTTCAACCTGGACGAAGAGCGTTTCACGGCCATGGGCGAGCTTCTCGCGGCCAGCCGGCGTCTGGCCGGGATCGTGCCCGGGGAGCGGCCGGCCCTGGCCCGGAACCTGATCGAATATGGGGAGAACATGTTTCTGATGGGTCGGACCGAACCGGGCCTGGCGGCCATGCGGGAGGGGGTCGACGTGTATCGCGAACTGGAGCGGGCCCATCCGGGCGCTTACGGCAAGGCCCTTCAGGAGGCGGAATTCATCCTGGGCAGCCACCAGCCCTGAGGACGGCCCCCGTCTTGACAAAGCTCCGGACTCATAGTAGAGTAACTACCTAGTTATTCAAAAGAATTCATCCACTTACGCCATGATGTCAGATACTCCGAGAGAGGTTTTTCGGGCATGACCCCAGCCGCACACGTCGTCCAGGATGCCGGAGATCCGTATCCGTCGAAGGCGGGCGGGATCGCCTCCAAGATCATCCTCTCCACCAGCCTGATGTTCGTGGCCGTCATCATCGTGGTCCTGTCCGTCAGCTACAAGATGTACAAGGACGCCTTCTACGGCTACGGCAACTCCCTCTGCCTCAGCGCGAACGCCGTCGCCGCCTACGCCATTGACGGCGATCTGGTGCGCCATTTCGCCGAAACCCTCACGGTCGATGAGGATTACGAAAAATTCGCCGCCGGCCTGGACGGGCTGGCCGGTAAAATCAACGCGAAATACTTTTATATCCTGGTCGACAAAGGCGTCCCCGGCATGTATACCTACATCTACGACGCCACCCACAGCCAGGAGTATCCGGGCGAAAAATACGCCCTGGGCCTGAATGAAACCAAGGACGAATACGAGGGCGCGGCCGAGGTGCTGGCCACGGGCCGGGGCTTTGAAAAGGCGGAGTATTACAACGAATACTACGGCGAGTTGTATTACGCCTACGCCCCGGTTTTTGACTCCGGCGGCCGGGTGGTGGCCTTTTTGGGCACCGACGTGGACATCACCCCGCTGCATACCCAGGTCGCCCGCTACCGCCTGACCATCCTCGGGAGCATGGTGACGGCCATGCTGGTGTTCACGGCCATCTATTTCCTGGTCATCAGGCGCCTTTTGACCCGTCCCCTGATATACATCAGCCGGCGGGCCCTGAGTCTGGCCCGGGGTGACCTGGATCTCAAAATCTCCGACCGGATGCTGGCCCGGCGGGACGAAATCGGCGGCCTGGCCCGGGCCGCCGAAAGCATGGCCGGCAGCATCACGGGCCTGGTCCTGGACATCGAACACCTCATGAAAGCGGTGCGCGCCGGCCGCCTGGGCGAGCGCGCGGCCAGTTCGGCCTACCAGGGCGACTACCACCGCATCATCTCCGGGGTCAACACCACCCTGGAAACCACCAGCCGCCATTTCGACGCCCTGCCCGAAGCCATCGCCTTTTTCGACTCCGGCCGGAACCTCCTGTACTATAACCAGGCCATGAGCGGCTTTCTCGGCCTCCACGGTCTGGCCGCCGACGGTGCGGCCCTCCTGGACCGCCTCCGGGCCGCCCCGGCCGGCGGCCGGGAGCCGCCGGCCGGGGCGGCTCCGCTGTTCACCGGGGAAAGCCTTCAGCCTCTGGTTCTGGAGATGACTCTGACCCCGCCGGACGACGGCGAAAAGCGCCACTACGCGGGGACCCTCCTGCGGGCCGACGCCGGGGGGGCGGAGGGGGACCAGGTCTGCGTCATGCTGGTCCTGGCCGACATGACGTCCCTGGTCCGGGCCAAAAACGACGCCGAAGCGGGCAGCCGGGCCAAGAGCGAGTTCCTGTCGCGCATGAGCCACGAAATCCGCACGCCCATGAACGCCATCATCGGCATGACCCAACTGGCCACGGGCTCGCGGGATTTCGACAAGATCGAGGCCTCCCTCAGGCAGATCGAGGAATCGTCCCAGCACCTCCTGGGCGTCATCAACGACATCCTGGACTTTTCCAAGATCGAGGCCGGCAAGATGCACCTGGAGGCGCGGGAGTTCTCCCTGTCCCAGAACGCCGCCTTTGTCGTGTCCATGATGCGGACCAAGGCCGGGGAAAAGGAGATCGGCCTCGACCTCCGGTCCGGGGGCCTGGCCCACGACTACGTGGTCGCCGATTCCCTCCGGCTCAACCAGGTGTTCATCAACATCCTCTCGAACGCCATCAAGTTCTCCCACCGGGGCGGCCGCATCGACCTGACCCTGGAGGAACTGTCCTACGCGGAAGGCCGGGGCCGCTTTCGCTTCACCGTCCGCGACTACGGCATCGGCATAGATCCCCGCCAGGCCGACCGGCTCTTCCAGCCCTTCGAACAGGCCGACGAAAGCGTCAGCCGCTCCTACGGGGGCACGGGCCTGGGCCTGGTCATCTCCAAAAACATCGTCGAGGCCATGGGCGGGGAACTGCGTCTCGAGAGCGAGCCGGGGCGCGGCAGCAGCTTTTCCTTCACCATCAACGTGCCCGCCGCCGCGGCCCCCGCGGCTGAAGAAGCGGCCGACCCCGGCCGGCCGAAAAAGGCCGCGCCCCGGCGGAATTTCTCCGGCAAACGGGCCCTGGTCGTGGACGACATCGACCTGAACCGGAAAATCGTCATCGAGCTTTTGCAGCGCTACGGCCTGACTTCCGAAGAGGCCCAGGACGGCCGGGAAGCGGTGGAGAAATTCGCGAACTCGCCCGCGGGTTATTATGATTTCATTCTGATGGACATGCTCATGCCGGTCATGGACGGCTGTGAATCCAGCCGGGCCATCCGGGCGCTCTCCCGGCCGGACGCGGGCACGGTGCGCATTGTGGCCATGACCGCCAACGTCATGCGGGAGGATGTGGAAAAGGCCCTGGCCGCGGGCATGAACGCCCACGCCGGCAAGCCCGTCAACATGCGCGAACTTCTGGAAGCCCTCGACCCCGCGCCCCCGCCTGAAGCGCAATCATAGGCTCCGCGGCTAAACATATTCCTTCCCGGACGGCCCCGCCCCTGTGATTTGGGGCTTTGGCCAAATCACTCCGAATGCGTTTAATCGGCGGCGTCCCAGCCGAATTGGCCGATCACTCCCTCCATATACTTTTCATACTCGGCGAAGGCTTGCAAGAGGTGCGCCTGGCGGCGGGCCTTGGCCGAATTTTTGAGCAGTTCGGCCCGATTCGGGGCCGGGCGGTTGAAATCGCCCTCGAGGAAAAGGCTGGCGCCGGGCAGGAAGGAATATTCCAGGCCGCTGAAAGCCAGCCACTTCAGTTCCCCGTAGCTGAGGCCGAACCAGTCGGCGGCCTTGGCGTATTCCAGGGTGAGGTTGCTGCGCGAGAGCCCCTGGTCGTCCGTGGCCAGGACCACCGGCACCCCGGCCTCCCAATAGAGACGGAAGGGGTGCCGGTCTCCGCCGCCGACCTTGAGAATGGCATCGTTGCTGGTCAGGCAGATTTCCACGGCCACGCGCCGCTCGCGCATCCGGGCCAAAAGGTCGTAAACCCGGTCCTCCCACATGATGGAGACGCCATGCCCGATGCGCGAGGCGTGGCCCAGTTCGATGGTTTTGGAAATGCGGTCCAGCATGGAATCGTAGGCCGCGTATTCCATGGTCAGCTCCCCGCCGTGAATGGCGAATCGGGGCGGCGGGGGATTTTTGGCCGGCGCCTGGGTATGGTTCCGGTCGAGCCGCCGCCAGGCTTCGTCCAGGGCGGCCATCTGGGCCGGGAAATCACGCTGGGAGATGTGGTCGTCCTCAGGCGACAAAAGGGTCAGGGCCACGGTATGACGCTGGGGATCGGCGACCGCCTCCAGCCCTTTGGCCAGCTGTTCCCTGAAGGAGTCCAGGTCCGAATTGCGGTCCAGGGGATAGATGAAGTTGACCTCCAGTTCCCAGACGAGACCCTGTTCGGCGAACTCGGCCAACACTTCATCCTTGATCTTTTCCGCGTCCGCCACCCAGGCCGCATCGCCCGGATAGGTCATCAGCTCCAGGTATCCGATCCTCTGGCGAACCGCCCGGCGGAAGGTGTCGCGCAGCATGTCCCGCTCCTCCGGCACGGCCGGGAGGAAGCGATAGAAGGCGCGGAAAAAATGCCCGTGGCCGCTTTCACCGCCCAGTTCCACGTTCCGCATGCCGATGCCTTCCAGCACCTCGGCCCGGTTCCAGAAGTTTTCCACCATCTGTTCCGGCGTGAAATGGGGGCCGGCCGGCTTTTCAGCCACGAAGGATTTTTCGGCGCGGTCGAAATACAGCCCCCTGGCCAGGGCCGTCTCCAGGAAGGTTTCGGCCTCGACATCGCCCCAGAGATGGTTGTGGAGGTCCGCGCCTTTGGGCATGTGGTGCAGAAAAGCCACCAGGGTGCTTTCGTTGTCGCGGGCCGTTTCAAAATACCCGGCCACCTTGGAACTCGTCTGATAGTCCATTTCTCCGGCAAACGCGGCCGAATGGTTGAAAATCAGGGACAGCATCAACACAACGGTGGAACCGGCGAGGCGCGGTGACGACATAACGACTCCTTCTTGGGTGAGGGGGAGCGGGCGGGCCGATCGGCCGGAACACGGTATTCTCCAGAGAGCGGCCCCCATCCGTTCCGGTTATTTCTGAAAAAGAAGCCCCTTCAGCACCGCCACCTTGGCGGGGTCGCCTTTCAGTTTAATCTTGCCGGTCATGAAGGCCATCATGGGATTGACGGTCTTCTGGAACAGCCCCAGCACCGTGGCGCTGGAGGCGGTGATGGTGATGTCCGGCGCCGGCGGCTCGCCGTCCAGAAGCTCCGCGCCGCCGCCATCGATGCGGCCGTGCCACCGGGCCGGGTCGGGTTCGGTGATGTTGAAAAAGACCGTGGCCGTGAGGTTCGGATCCAGACGGGCCCGGTTCAGTTTCTCCTGCAGAATGGCAAAAAGTTCTTTCGTGCTCATGAGCGCTCCGCAACCAGAGGGGAGGGGATTTTTTATTTGATGACCGGAAAAAGATTGATATTTAAACATAATTATGTTTAAATATGCTTACGGTATCGCCCTTCCCTTTGGCCTCGTTTTCGATTATAATCAAGATTTAGTGGAGTAACCGAGTTCCGCTCGGCCGCGGCCCCAAAATCTTGAGGCCGCACCAGGGAAGGATAGCACAGAAGAAGCCTGGAGGAAACCTATAAAACGGTTCCCCGTCCGGAAGAGGGGCGAATTTTAGAGGTTCCGGGGAGAGCGATTTTAATGTCTTGGGCGCGGCGCGGTCTGGCGGTCATCGGAATTCTGGGCGGACTTCTGGGCGGGCTTCCCGGAGAGGCTTCTTCGGCCTGGGCCGGGGACGGCCAAACCGTGACCGTGGTCAGTTGGGCCCCCACCAGCGGCCCCCGCGCCCTGTGGAACGAGGGCCTGAACGGCCTCGCCGCTTCGGCGGCCATGTTCAACGCCAACGGCGGCCTCGGGGGCCATCGCCTGGCCGTGGAAACCCTGGACTGGGACGGCGACGCCCCCGAGTCCAGGGCCGAGCTGGCTTCGCGCCTCGCGCGGCCCGACGTGGCCGGCGCGGTGGGCGGGGTCGCCCAGGCCCGGGCCGGCGAACTGGCCGACTACCTGCGCCGGATCGACAAGGCCTGGCTGGGTCCCTGGTCGAACCAGCGGCTCATGTACCGCGCGGAGGACACGGACCCCTTCGCGGTCCTGCCCTCCTCGGGCCAGGAACTGAAGGCCCTCCTGGGCTACGTGCGGAAAGTCCACCAGGCCGAACCCGGCCGGGCCGGGCCGGTTTTCCTGGTGTATTACAATCTCCCGGCGGATCAGGATATGGCCGCCCAGGCCCGCCTGACCGCCGCCGAGCTGGGGCTGGAGCTCAAGCGGGCCCCCATCAATCCCGATTTCAACGAATGGCCCTTCCTGGCCGAATATATCGAAACGGGCGGGGCGGTCATCATCTGGCTGAGCCAGGGCCACACGGCGGCCCTGATCAAGGCGGCCAAGGCCCGGAAGCCCGACGCCCTCTACCTCACCAACTCGGTCAACGCCACCAACCGCAACCTGGTGATCATCTCCGGCGGCGCCTGGAACGGCCTGGTCTTTCCGGCCGTGCTGGCCCCCAGCCAGGAAATCCCCACAGCGTACGAAGGGCTTTTGCGTAAATACGGCCCGCCGGGGCTGGACGGCGGCTACCAGAGCTACCTCGGCTTCGCCCAGGGCCAGATCCTGGCCCGGGCCCTGAGCCTCGGCGGCGGGCCCGGCGTGCGGGACCTGTCCCGCAGCCTTTTCAACATGAACGGCTTTCCCACTCTGCTGGCCGCCCCGGTCCAGTATGCGCCGGGGCGCCAGTCCGCGGCCCGGTTCTATCTGGGCCGGGCCTACGGCAACGGCCAGTGGGAGGCGATCTCCGGAGAGACCGGCACCCCGGAACCCGAATAAACCAGAAAATTCGGAGGAACAGTTCGATGGTCGATTCCCCCACCCCGGATTCCCGGCGCCAGCCGGACCGCCCCAGGCTGCGCTGCCCGGCCTGCTCGGCCCTGGTGATGCTGCCGGCCGAAACCTGTCCCCAGTGCGGGGCCGACCTGCGCACCGGCCAGGCCCCCGAGCCTCCGGCCGAGGCCGGCCGGCGGGGCCGTCTGGTGCTGGGGGTGGTGATGCTGGCGGTCATCGTGGGCCTGGCCGTGTTTTTCTTCGGCCTGTCGAGCGACCGGCCGGCGGCCAAGACCGGCGGCGAGCCGATGGACCGCAGCGGCCTGGGCGAATCCCTGGATACTGTGGAGCGCCTGGCCGAGCAGCCGGTGGGCGCCGGCTCGATTCCGGCGGCCATCCTGAACCGGGCCCATGACGCGGCCGATCAGGTCGAAGACAACCAGCGGCAAGCCGACGGCCAGGTCAAAGACAGTCAACGGGAGGCCGACGAGTGACAAGGCGGAAACCCATGACCCTGAGGGCGGCTGTGCTGTTGGCGGCGATGCTGGCGCTGGCCGGCTGCGCGGCGTTCAAATCACAGGATTCGGAACGGGAAAAGCCCGCGATGGGGGTCAAGCGCACCGCCCCGGCCAATAACGGCGCCCCGACCCTTTCGGTCATCCCCTCGCCCAGCATCCCCCCCGACCTGGCCAGCCAGGCCAAGGCCGCCACCCGCGCTCAGGCCGACGACGACCGCAAATACACCTACACCCTCGACTGCCAGTCCTCCGCCGATCCGACCCTGGCCGAGACTTTCGAGAAAGTCAGCCGTCTGGCCCTGATGCGGGAAGACGGCGCCGTGACCATGGCCACCCTCGAGCAGCGCCTTTCCGTGTCCCTGGAGGACGGCCGGAGCATTCTGCGGAACCGGGGCTACTACGAAGGCGAGGTCACCGGCCGCCTGACGCCCGAATCCGGCGACAAGGTCAAGGCCGTCATCCGCTTCACTCCCGGCCCGGCCTACGCCCTGGGTTCCGCCCGGGTCATCCTGTCCGGTCCGCTGGACGCCAAGAGCGAAGCCGCGGCGCCGCCCAAGTCCCTGGCCGACGTGGGCCTGGCCTCGGGGGAACCGGCGGCGACCGACGACATCCTGGCCGCCGTCAAACGGGTCGAGGCCGCCTTCCGCAACCGGGGCTACCCCCGGGCCACGGTGGAGGCCACCCGCTACGTGGTGGACAAGAAATCCAAGACCCTGGACGCTGAAATCCACATCGATCCCAAAGGCTTCGCCCGCATGGGCGACCTGGAGGTGCCCGAGGACGCCACCGTGGACCGCTCCTACCTCGAGGCCCAGCGCACCTGGCAGGTGGGCCAGCCCTGGAACCAGGAGCTTCTGGACAACTACCTCACCACCCTCCGCCAGACCGGGCTCTTCCAGTCGGTGGAGGGCCGGGCCGTGCGGGAGGACGACCCCTCGGGCCTCCGGCCCGTGCGGCTGCGCCTGGCCGGCGCCCCGGAGCGCACCGTGGGCGGCATGCTCAGCTACGACACCGACTTCGGGCCGGGCGTCCAGGCCTACTGGGAGCACCGCAACCTCACCGGCCACGGCGACCGCCTGCGGATCGACCTTCCGGTCTGGCAGGACATGCAGGAACTCACCGCCAGCTACCGCTATCCCTTCTTCATGCGGCCCGACCAGGATTTCATCGCCCAGGCCGGCCTGTATCACGAGGACACCGACGCCTACAAGCTCTGGTCCGGCGCCCTGGCGGCCGGCGTGGAGCGCCGCCTGACGCCGCACTGGCGGGTCGGGGCCATGGGCTCGGTGGAAGGCGGCTCCCTGGAGGACCCGGGCCAGCCCAAGAAGGAATTCCTCATGTTCGGCCTGCCGCTGTCCGCCACCTACGACAGCACCAACAGCCTCTTGGATCCCACCCGGGGGGCCCGGCTGATCACCCAGGTCGCGCCCTACACCGGCACGTTCCATAGCGAGTTCAACGTGGTCCGCACCCGGGTGGAGGGCCAGAGCTTCCTGCCCCTGGGCTCCGAGCGGCTGGTCATGGCCCTGCGCGGGGTCTGGGGCTCGGTGTGGAACGCGGACAACAGCCAGGACCTCCCCAGTTCGCTCCGCTTCTACAGCGGCGGGGGCGGCTCGGTGCGCGGCTATGACTACCAGTCCGTGGGCCCGCGCAACGACAAGAACGACCCCTTAGGCGGAGTGTCCCAGGTGGAGGTGGGGGCCGAAACCCGCTGGCGCTTCCGGGAGGACATGGGCGTCGTGGCCTTCCTCGACGGCGGCATGGTCTACGAAAACGTGGCCGACAAGCTCTTCCAGGACATGCTCTGGGGCGCGGGGCTGGGGTATCGCTACTACACGGCCATCGGCCCGGTCCGCGTCGACGTGGCCGTGCCCCTCGACCGCCGCCCCGACGACGACTCCTGGCAACTCTACATGAGCCTAGGGCAGGCATTTTAAACCCGGGGGCCGTTTGGCGAAAAGCGGGGCTTTCGCGAAACAGCCCCCCCCGGTGAGCGCCTTGTGAAAGAGTGTACATGACTCCATCGGCGACGAAAAAAAGGAACCTGGCGTTGAAGCGGCGGCGTTCCCCTCTGGCGCGGCTGGCCAGGGTGGTTCTTTTTGGTTTTTTGGGGTTGGTTCTGGCGCTGGCCGGGGCGCTGGTCTGGCTGCGGACCCAGTCCGGGGCCGATTTCGTTTTCGCCCGGACCAAGGACGCGCTGGCCAAGAGCGGCTTTCAGCTGACCGCCGGGGCGGTGGAGGGGCCTCTCCCGAACCGCCTCATGATCCGCGACGCCCGGTTGGCCGACGCCCGAGGGCCGCTGTTCCAGGCCGGCCTGGTGGAGGTGCGGCTGGCTCCGCTGGCCCTTCTGCGCGGGGTGGCGCACGTGCCGCTCATCGAGGCGACGGACCCGGAGGTCATCCGGCTCCCGGCGTCGGAGCCGGCGCCGGAAGAGGAATCCGGCCCCTTTTCCCTGCCCGTGGGTGTTCAGGTTGACCGGATCGCGTTGACCGGGGGACGGGTTCAGGCCGGGGCCCTGGCCGCGCTGGGTCTGGACACGCCGCTTCTGGCCTTGACCGTGGAAGGCCACGCGCGGCTGGTGGATGAGCGGCCGACGGCGGAACTCACCCTCCGCGTCTGGCCGCCCGAGGCCGGGGAAGACGCCGACATCCTGGCGGCCGCGCTGCGGCTGGGGGCCGACCCGGCTTCGGGCCGCGACCATCTCGATCTTTCCTTGAAAGTCAACGACGGGCCCGGCGGCTTCTTGGCCGGCCTGATGCAGGACCCGGCCTGGCCGGGCCTGCGCCTGGAGCTCACCGGCCAGGGCGGCCTGAACGACTGGCCGGGCCGGCTGGAAGTGGTCTCCGGCGACGCCCGGCTGACGGCCGACCTGAAATTCCAGGGCGCCAGCGGCCGCCTCTGGGGCGATCTCTTGAGCCGCCCCGACTGGAAGGCCGAACTTTCCGCCGCCCTCGCCCCCGGGCCGTTCCTGCCCCCCCACCTGGCCCCGGTCACCGGGCCGGACCTCGCTCTCAATCTTAAAGCCGGCCGCAGCGGCCAGGCCGTCGACGCCGACCTCCGGCTCACCGGTTCGGCCGAGCCCGCTCTGGACCTTCAGATCAAGGCGGCCGGCGCCCTGACCAAAAACGGCGGGGATTTCACCCTCGACACCTCCCTGGCCGGCCTTCTGCCGCCCGAGGCGGCCCCGGATGGGCAATCCGCCCTGACCCTGACCGCCGAAGCGGCCCTCGACCAGGCCGGGCAAACCATCAAAAATCTGGCCATCCAGGGCGCCGGGATCAGCCTGAAGGCCGAAGCCCGGCACCAGGCGGCCGACGGGGCCCTGAAAGCCGATCTGGAATTGAAGACCGCCGAAGGCTCGCCCTGGGTGGCCGAAGGGCTGCGCCTGGCCGGCCTGGGGCCGGAAGACTTCGGCGGGGATTTGGAATTGGCCGGGCATCTGGACTGGCGGGGCGCCGCCCAGCCCGTGAACGGGCAACTCCGCCTCGTCGGCCGCCACCTGCGCTGGCCCGGCCCGGAACTGCACCGCCTCCTCGGGCCGGACCTGCACCTGGAGGCCGACCTCGGCGGCGGGGGCGACCGGCCGCTTACGGCCCACATCAATCCTTTCCGGGCCGGTGAGGTCAGCCTGGCCGGCCAGGTCGAGTACCGGCCGGCGGAAAACCCGGCCCGGAGCACCCTCGCGGCCGACCTCAAGGCCGGCCTGGGCCGCCTGGAAGCCCTGGCCCCGGACCTGGGCGGGGCTCTGGCCCTGAACCTGGAAGCCAACGGCCGGCTGGATGAACTCACGGCCCGCCTGGCCCTCACCAGCGACCGGGTCACCACTCCGCAGGGCGCCCTCTCCCAGCCCTCCCTGACCCTCACCGTCAAGGGGGCCGCCCTGGCCGGGGAGACCACCGGGGCGGCCGGGGCCGGGCCCGACCTTTCCGGCCGGCTGGACCTGGCCGCGGCCGACAGCCCCGGCGGACCTTTGGCCCTGGGCGCGGATTGGCTGTTCCGCCAGGGCGGCGACGGCCTTTCGGCCGCTGTTTCCAATCTCCAGGGCCAGTTGGCCGGCCTGAACCTGGCCGGGGATCTGGCCCTGCGCACCGGCCCGACCCCGGCGGATGCAAATACGGACGCTTCCCAGTCGCCGGCCTCCTCCGATCCGGAGGCTCCGTCGCCGGCCCCGACTCCGGCTGCCGTCGATATGCGGCTGGACGGCCTCGTCACGGCCGACCTGACCGACTGGAGCCGTCTGGCCGCCCTCGTGGGCCAGCCCCTGACCGGCGCCCCGCTCACCCTGCGCCTGAACCTGGCCGCGCCCGAGGGCCGGCAGCGGGCCTCCGCCGAACTGGACATCCCGCAGCTGAAACTGGGCGCCGGGGCGGAAACCATCCTGGCCCTGGGGCAGACCAACTTGAATTTCCAGGCCGAGGACCTCTTCGGCCGGCCCGGCCTCGACCTCGATCTGCGCCTCGGGGCCGGCCAGACCGGCTCGACCACCTGGGGCGGGGGCCAGGTCCAGGCCAAAGGAAGCGCCGGCACCGGGGATTTCACCGTGACCGTGTCCCGGCTCAAGATGGCCGCCCTGGGCGGCGGGGCCAAAGACGGGCTGAACCTGGCCGGCCAATACGACCTGACCTCGGCCCCGGTGATCGACCTGGCCCGCCTGGATTTCCTCATCGGCGGCTCGGGCCTGAAGCTCTCCAAGCCGCTGCGTCTGGCCCTGGGGAACAGCGCCCGCATCGGCCCCCTCACGGCCGCCTTCCTCCCCGCCGGAACCCTGGCCGCCGAGGCCGACCTGACTCCAGGGGCCATGAAGGTCAAGGCCGATCTCAAACGTTTGCCTTACCGCTTTTTTAAAGCCTTCGCCCCGGCCGACGCCGCGCTCCCCGACGGCGAAATCCAGAGCCTGACCGTGGATTTGGCCCAGGGGCCGGCCGGCCTGGCCGGGGATTTCGCCCTCAAGACCCAGGCCTCGGTCAAGGAACTGAAGAACCTCAGGCCCCGCCTGGACCTCAAAGGCCGTCTGGCCGCCGGCCCGGCCCCGAGCCTGGCCGTGGAAGGGACCCTGGGCGGCGGCCCCGGCTGGGACGCCTCGGGCAAATTCAACGCCACGATCGGCCTGACCCCCGGCCGGGACGGCGGCCCGCCCGCCCTGGCCGACAACGCCCCCCTCACGGGGCAGTTCAATTTCACCGGCGCGGTGGCCCCCCTGTGGCGCCTCCTGGGCCAGCCCGACCGCTCGTTGACCGGCGTGGCCCGGGTCAAGCTCGACGTGTCCGGGCCCCTCTCGAAGCCCCAGCCCCTGGGCTCGGTCTACCTGGCCGGCGGCCGCTATCGGGACCAGGTGCTGGGTCTCCTCATCAACGACATCAACCTCGAGGCCCAGTCCACCCCGGAACTGCCCCTTCGGGCCCTCCTGGCGGCCAAGGACGGGCAGGGCGGCGGCCTGGCCCTGGAAGCCTCGGTCAAAGATCTGGCCAACCCCGCCCTCTCGGCCAAAGGCCGCGTCAGCCGCTTCAACCCCCTCCACCGCGATGACCTCAGCATCTTCCTCTCCGGTGATTTCGGCGCGGAGGGGCCCCTGGACCGCCTCCAGGTGAACTCCAACCTGACCGTCGACCGGGGCGAAGTGGACCTGTCGATGGCCCTGGCCGGCGGCTCGGTCTCGACCCTGGAAATCAGCCGGAAGGGGGACAAAGCCGTGGCCGTGGGCGGCGGGCCCCGCCTGAACCTCTCCGTCACCATCCCCAACCAGCTCTTCATCCGGGGTTTCGGCCTGGAGAGCGAGTGGAAGGGCAACCTCAAGGTCCAGGGCTCCACCCGCCGCCCCTCCCTGGTGGGGGCCCTGGCCCCGGTGCGCGGCTATTTTGAGATTTTTTCCAAGGAATTCCAGTTCACCGGCGGCGACATCTCCTTCAACGGCGGCACCAACCCCAACCTCAACCTGGAACTCACCAACCAGGGCCCCAACATCACCGCCATCATCCGGGCCGGCGGCACCGGCGACAAGCCCACCCTGAAGATGGAAAGCCGGCCGCCGCTTCCGCAGGAGGAAGTGCTGGCCCAGGTGCTGTTCGGCAAAGACGCCGCCTCCATCAGCCGCTTCGAGGCCCTCCAACTGGCCGCGGCCGTGCGGGAATTGACCACCTTCGGCTCGGGCGGCGGCGGCATCGGAGCCCTGGGCCAGGTGCGGGAAGGCCTGGGCCTGGACGTCCTGCGCCTCGGCGGCACCGAAAGCGACCGCGAACGCCGGGCTTCCAGCCTGGCCGGCACCATGGGCCAGGAAATGGCCGGCACCGGCCAGAACCGTCCCACCGGCCAGGGCGACGACATCTCCGTGGAGGCCGGCAAATACATCAGCGACAAGGTCTACGTCGGCGTGGAACACCGGGCCACCGGCGGCGCGGCCGTGCGCCTGGAAGTGGAACTGGCCCCCAGCATCTCCCTGGAAGCCCGCACCACCCCCGACTCCAGCCAACTCGGCCTCGGCTGGAAAAAAGACTATTAAAGGTGAAGAGGCGATTAAAAGATTGGGGCTCCACCCCAAACCATATCAGGGGACCCGTCCCCTGGCCCCCTCCGAAAGCGCCGCCCAGCCGGCGCTTTCGGCGTGTTCAAGGGGGCGGGTCCCTTGGCGGGCTTTGGGAGCCCCGGCGCCGCCAATGATTTTCAAGCGCCCTTGACCGCTTTACTGCGGTCGGGAGCCGGTGTGGAGTTCCTCGCGAGGCTTTCGCGCGATTTATGACCCTTTTCCCGGAAAGGCTTCCGGGAAAAAGTTTTTTTGTGGGCGGCCCGACCGGGAGGGAAGGCGGCTGGAACGGCTGTTTGTTGGCCCGCCGGCCGATCCTCCGCAGGTTGACAATAGTACTTGAAAGGGATAGTATTATAGACACTGTGGCCCCCGAAAGACGCAAATCTTCTGGGGCGGCCGGAAGGTTTTGTGGGCGAAAGCCCCCCTTTCCATAAAAATCATCACTTCGCTCCGCGCCTGGCGGCCCCCGGGAGGGGCCGGAGGGCGTCCCGCCTTCGCCGATGGCGCGGACCAGACCGGACGGACCGCAAGCCCGCCGGTATACCCTGAGGGAGGACTATTATGACCAAGTTGAAAGGCAGCCAGACTGAAATCAATATCGTGACCGCTTTCGCCGGGGAATCCCAGGCCCGCAACCGTTACACCTACGCGGCCTCGGTGGCCAAGAAAGCCGGCCTGATCAAGGTTTCCCAGATTTTCGAGGAAACCGCCAACCAGGAAAAGGAACACGCCAAACGCCTCTTCAAATTCCTCGAGGGCGGGGAAGTGACCATCAATGCCGCCTTCCCGGCCTTGGGCATGCCCGAGGACATCACGGTCCACCTCGGCTCGGCCGCCGCCGGCGAGCACTATGAATGGACCGAAATGTATCCCGGCTTCGCCAAGACCGCCAAGGACGAGGGCTTCAATGACGTCAGCGCCGTCATGAGCAGCATCGCCGTGGCCGAGAAGTACCACGAAGCCCGCTTCAACGAATACCTCGGCGAGATCAAGAACGGCACGTATTTCAAGAGCGACGCCCCCATTGTCTGGCGCTGCCTGAACTGCGGCTACATCCACGAAGGCAAGGAGCCGCCCAAGGTGTGCCCAGCCTGCGCCCACCCCATCGACCACTTCGAGGCCCTTTTCAATATCGTCAAGCCGTAAGGCGGGACGGCGGATCAAACGCGGCCCGGCGCGGAGGAACCTCCTCCGCGCCCCTTGTGTTATCGCCTTAATTCACAATACCCAACCGGAGGTCGAACATGGCTGAAACGAAGATTTATAAATGCGCGGTGTGCGGCAACATCATCGAACTGGTGCACGACCAGAAGGGCTCCATCAGCTGCTGCGGCAGCCCCGCCACCCTGATGGCGGCCAACACCGTGGACGCGGCCAGGGAAAAACACGTGCCGGTCATCGAGAAAATCCCCGGCGGCTACAAGGTCACCGTGGGCTCGGTGATGCATCCCATGGAAGAGAAGCATTACATCATGTGGATCGACCTGATCGCCGGCGACTACACCCTGCGCAAGTACCTCAAGCCCGGCGACCAGCCGGTGGCCGAGTTCAAGTGCGACGCCCCGAGCGTCGAGGCCCGCGAATACTGCAACCTCCACGGGCTCTGGAAGGCCACCGCCTGACGCCCCTTTGTCCGGCCGCCGGCGGGTCCGGGAGAGTCCGAAAGGGCTCTCCCGGGCCGGGCGGCCTTTCTCTTCCGGCGGGCCGGCCGGCCTGGTTTCCAGGGGCCGCCCGCGCGCCTTTCAGGTGTCCTCATATTTAAGGAGCATATCATGTTGTCCAAGAAAATGACCGCCGCCGTGAACGGCCAGATCGTGGCCGAACTGTATTCCAGCTATCTCTATGTGGCCATGAGCGCCTGGCTCCAGACCGAGGGCCATCTGGGCGCGGCCAACTGGATGGGCCTGCAGGCCCGCGAGGAAGTGTATCACGCCCAGAAATTCTTCAAATACATCCTCGACCGGGGCGCCCAGGTCAAGCTGGGCGCCATCGACGCCCCGCCGGCCAAGTGGAAATCCCCCCAGGACGTCTTCGAAGCCGCCTACGCCCACGAACAGAAGGTCACCGCCCTCATCAACAACCTCATGACCATGGCCAAGGAGGAGGGCGACCACGCCTCCGAGATTTTCCTCCAGTGGTTCGTCACCGAGCAGATCGAGGAAGAGGCCAGCGCCCTGGAAGTGGCCCAGAAATACAAACTGGCCGCCGGCCAGGGGGCCGGGATGTTCATGATCGACCAGGAACTGGGGGCCCGCACCCTCAGCGTCATGGTCAAGGACGCCCTCACCGGCACCGCGCCGGCCGCCGCCTGATCCCCCCCCCCCGGGCGCCGCCCTCTCCGGCGGCGCCCGTTCCGCCCGGAGCGGCCGGGCTCCGGCCCGGCGCCACTTTCGGGCTTCGAGGAGGCCTCATGAAGGATACCACGCGGGTGGAAATGTGGCTGAACAAGTCCCTGGAGCTGGAAATCCGGGGCCACAGCTTCTACCTGGACGCCTCGAACCAGGCCGCCGATCCCCTGGTTCGCGATTTCTTCAAATTCCTGTCCGATCAGGAGTTGGCGCACATCGAGATCATCAAGCAAATCCGCGCCCGGCTGGGCGACGACGCCTCCTGCTGGCTGGCCGCCGAGGAGCGTCCCGCCGTGGGCCCGGGCCTGGGGGAGATATTTCACAAGCTGACCGGGCTCCAGGCCGGTTCGGACCAGAGCATCCTGGCGGCCATCGACGGCGGCATCGTCTTCGAGACCGAGGCCCAGGCCTATTACGAGCGGGAAATCCCCCGGGCCGGCTGCGACGCCGAAAAGAAGTTCCTCATCACTCTGGCCGCCGAGGAGAACCAGCACCGCCAGGTCCTGGCCGATATGCGGATGTATTACACCGATCCCGAGGCCTGGGCCCAGCAGATGGACCGCGGCCACCTCGACGGCGTCTGATTCGCGTATACGGGAGCGCCGGCCGCTTCGGCCCGTCTCCCCGCTCCCCCGCCCTCCGGTTTTCATCGCTCGTCGAAAGTCGCGGAGGGCGGTTTTGTCTGGCGCCGTTTTCATCGGCAGACATTTCTCCCAATACCATGCGAGGTGACCATGCGAGATTCCCTGACCATTGTCATCGGCGGCGAGGCCGGACAGGGTCTGGCCACGGTGGGCGAACTCCTGGCCCGAATCCTGACCCGGGCCGGCCACAATTTCCTGACCTTCCAGGGCTACCATTCCCGCATTCGCGGCGGGCACAACACCTTCGCCCTGAAGATCGGCCCGGAAACCCTGGCCGGGCCCGAGGAGGGCGCGGACCTGGTCCTGTCCCTCGACGAGGCGACCGACCGCATCGACGGGCCGCGCCTCCGGGCCGGGGGCCTCTTGTTCGCCGTGGGCGCAAAGCCCGCGCTTCCGGCCGGCGCGGACCACCTCACGGTGCCGTACAGCGACTTGTCCTCGGCCCGGGAAAAGAACCTGGTGGCCCTGGGCTTACTCGCGGCCGCTCTGGACCTGCCCCCGGACGAGGCCGACCGGGCGGTGACGGAACTCTTTGCCGGCAAGGGCGGCGCGGAAAGACCCCTGGCCGCCCTTGCGGCCGGCCGCGACTGGGCCGGGCCGAAAATCGGCGGCCGCTTCCGGGTGGCCCCGGCCGCGCCGGGCGCGCCGCCGCGCCTCCTCATGACCGGCAACGAAGCCCTGGCCCTGGGCGCGGCCGCCGGGGGCGTCAACTTCTGTTCCTTCTATCCCATGAGCCCGGCCACCACCGTGGCCCTGAGCCTGGCCGCCTGGGGCCCCGAGGCCGGGATTCTGGTGGAGCAGGCCGAGGACGAAATCGCGGCCGTCAACATGGCCCTCGGCGCCTCCTACGGCGGGGCCTCGGCCCTGGTGAGCACCTCGGGCGGCGGTTTCGCCCTGATGTGCGAGGGCGTGAGCCTGGCCGGCATGATCGAGACTCCCCTGGTGATAGCGGTGGTGCAGCGGCCCGGGCCGGCCACGGGCCTCCCCACCCGCACCGAGCAGGGCGACCTGAACCTGGCCTTATACGCCGGCCACGGGGCCTTCCCCCGGGCCGTGCTGGCCCCGGCCACGGCGGAGGAATGCTTCAGCCTGGGGGCCCGGGCGGCCCGGCTGGCCGCCGAATCCCAGGGCCCGGTGTTCGTGCTGTCCGACCAGTACCTGTCCGACTGCACCCGGCCCATCCCGCCCTTCGATCTGGCGGCCCTGCCCCCGGCCGTGGACGCCCTGGCCGAACACCGGCGAAACGAGGCCGCCCTCCCGCCCGGGAAAAAGTACCTCCGCTACGAGGCCGACGCGGCCGACGGCCGCTCCCCGCGTTTGCTCCCCGGCTTTTCCGACCACCTGATCAAGGCCGACAGCGACGAGCACACCCCGGACGGCCACATCACCGAGGATCTGGCCTGGCGGGTGAAAATGCAGGACAAGCGCCTGAAGAAGCTCAACTGGCTGCGGAGTCAGGTGCTGCCGCCGGCCTACTTCGGGGCGGAAAACCCGGACGTGATCCTGGTCACCTGGGGCTCCACCCTGGGCGCGGGGCTCGACGCGCTGGCGGAACGTAACCGGACCAATCCCCGGGCGGGCCTCTTGCATTTCGCCCAGGTCTACCCCCTGATCCCGGAAGGGTGGCTGCCGCGCCTGACGGCGGCCGGCCGGGTGGTCTTCGTCGAGGGCAACGCCGACGGTCAGTTCGCCCAACTGGTGCGGCGCGAGACCGGCTTCGCCCCGGCGGACCGGATTCTCCGTTATGACGGGCTGCCCCTGACCGCCTCATATATCCTGGACCGACTGGAGGTGCGCTGATGGCTTTTGAAAAAACCGCCCAGGAAGCGGCCTGGTGCCCGGGCTGCGGCAATTTCGACATCCGCGAGGCCGTCCTGAAGGCCCTGAACGCCAGCGGCCTTACGCCCCGGGAGGTGGCCTTTGTCTCCGGCATCGGCCAGGCCGCCAAGATGCCTCATTATATTGAAACCAACTTCTTCAACGGGCTTCATGGCCGGTCGCTGCCCGCGGCCACGGGCCTGAAATTGGCCCGCCCCGAACTCAACGTCATCGTCGAGAGCGGGGAGGGCTGCCACTACGGGGAGGGCGGCAACCACTTCCTGGCCGCCCTGCGGCGCAACATCGGCTTGACGGTCCTGGTCCACGACAACCAGATCTACGGCCTGACCAAGGGACAGGCCAGCCCCACCACCGAGCCCGGTCAGATCACCAAAAGCACCCCCCAGGGGGTGTTCAACCACCCCTTCCGCCCCCTGAGCGCGGCCCTCAGCCTCGGCGTGGGCTACGTGGCCCGGGGATTTTCCGGCGAGGTCGACCACCTGGCCGGCCTGATCCTGGAAGCCATCCGCTATCCGGGCCTGTCCCTGGTGGACATCCTCATGCCCTGCGTCTCCTTCAACACCGTCAGCACCTTCGCCTGGTACAAAAAGCGGGTGCGCCGGCTCCCCGAGACCCACAACCCGGCCGACCGGGCCGTGGCCCTGACGGTGGCGGAAACCTGGGGCGAGGAAATCCCCATCGGCCTGGTCTACCGCCGCGACCCCGCGGAAAACCCGCCTCTGGAACAGAAGGTCGCCCGGGCCCGGGGCCTCACGGCGCTCCCGGCCCTGGCCGGCCGCCCGCCCGACCGGGGCCGCCTGGCCGGCCTGATGAGGAAGGCCGTGTACTGACCGGCGGCTGAAAACCACCCCCCGCAAACGGCCGGGCCGGACCAAGGCGGCGGCGGGCAAATATATGCATCTAATTGCATAGTTACTTGTTGCGGTCGCCGGCCTCACCTATTGACTTGGGAGGGCTTTTCGGATACGATCACGGACGATTTGGTGGCAAATCTCTGAACACTTGAATTATTACCACTGAGAAACGACACTTTTTTAATTGTGAAATCCGGCCGGGCCGCCCGGCGCAGACCAATTTTTTTCGAAAATCAACTGTCGGCGCTTTTCCTGTCGCTTTGGCCGTTCTTGGGTTTTCGGATCATTGGGGATTCACAATCGAAAAGGTGTCTTTTCGTATCCGGCCGTACGGCCGTTTCAGAGGTTGTCATGAAACTGGGAAGCAAGATTTTTCTGGGCTTTGTGTCCGTCTGCGTCATCTTCATAGCCTTGTCGCTGTACCTCATTTTTTCGTTACGGGTGGTCAGCGACGGGGCGGAACACCTGGAGCGGGAGGTCATCCCCGCCTTCGCCCTGGCCAGCGACATCGAATACTTAGTGGTTCTTGAAGCGCTATATGTCATGAACTACAACTTAAGCTCAAGCGACGCCAGCTGGGCCGCGGCCCAGAAGCTCCACGGCGAAGTCGGCGGCCATATGGAGAAGCTGAAAGAACTCCTGACGGATCCGGATCTCCGGCAGACCGAGTTGGTCGGCATGTATCAGAATCTGGACAAGAGCTATGCGTCGTTCACCGCGATCAACGCCAAACTGCCGGATTACCTGAAGGCCATCGCCGGGGCCCAGGCCACGGTGGCCCAGAGCTACCGCGACTATCTGGCGGTCACCACCAAATTTCGCGAAGGCCAGCTGGCCCTTCAGGTCAAGGAGATCGCGGACGGCAAGGAAGGCGCGGTCATTCTCCGCCGCAGCAAGCGTCTGGCCCTCCTGTCCGACCTGGAGACCAACATCGGCGAGATGATGATCCACGTGCAGGGCGGCATCATGGCCCGAAAAACGGCCCCCCTCGACGAGGCCCGGAAGGACCTGGAGACCATCGCTTCGGTCATCGCGGAAATCACCAAGGACAGCAACATCCCCGCCAACCTGGAAATGCTCGGGCAGATGAGCAAGCTGACCGTCGACTGCCAGGGCGCGGTCGAGGCCCTGCGGAAGGCCGTGGAGGAAAACAACGCCACCACCGCGCAGCGGGCGGAAATCCGGGACCAGGCCCTGAAGCAGGCCTCGGACATGGGTGACGCCGCGAGCGACATGACCACGCAAGTGACCACCATGGCCGGCCGGTCCATCAACCGGGTGTTGACCGTGCTGGTGATCGGCCTGGTGGTGGCCCTGATTCTCAGCCTGCTTCTGGCCACGCTCATCACCCGGGGCATCACCCGGCCCATCAACCATCTCATCAGCGCGCTCCACGAGGGCGCCCAGCAGGTGGACAACGCCTCCGGCCAGCTGTCGGCCTCCTCCAACACCCTGGCCTCCGGGGCCACGGAAAACGCGGCCGCCCTGGAGGAGACCAGCGCGGCCCTGGAGGAACTGTCCTCCATGACCAAGCGCAACGCCGACAACGCCCAGGAGGCCAACGCCCTCATGGCCCAGGCCACCGACGCGGTGCACCGGGCCAACTCCTCCATGTCCAGCGTCATCCGGGCCATGGAGGAAATCTCCATCTCCGGCAACGAGATCGGCAAAATCATCAAGACCATCGATGAAATCGCCTTCCAGACCAACCTCCTGGCCCTGAACGCGGCCGTGGAGGCGGCGCGCGCGGGTGAGGCCGGGGCCGGTTTCGCGGTGGTGGCCGACGAGGTGCGGAACCTGGCCATCCGTTCGGCCGACGCGGCCAAAAACACGGCCGACCTCATCGCCTCGACCATCAGCAACATCAATTCCGGTTCGGAAATGGTCAACGCCACGGCCGACAATTTCAACACCGTGGAAGGCCATTCGGCCAAGGTGGCCGAACTTCTGGCCGAAGTGACCGAAGCTTCCAAGGAACAGTCCCAGGGCATCGGCCAGATCACCTCGGCCATGACCGAGATGGACAAGGTCACCCAGTCCAACGCGGCCACGGCCGAGGAATCGGCCAGCGCGGCGGGCCAACTGTCCACCCAGGCCGGGAACCTCCTGGATGCCGTGGGCGAGCTCAGCAGCCTGGTGCACGGCGGCGGACACGCCCCGGCCGCCCCGGCCGCCCGCCCGGCCCTGGCCCCGCCCCCGGCCCCCACCCGGGTCAAGGCGCCGGCCAAGACCATGGCCGCCAAGGCCATACCCATGGAGCCGGACGACGACTTCGGCTTCTGAGCCGCCAGGGGACTTCGCCCGCTCAAGGCCGGATCGGTTTCGATCCGGCCTTTTTGCCGTCATCGGCGAAGACCCGTTGAAGAAGAAAGGGAGAACGCGCGTATGAAAAAGGTCGTTTTGCTGTTGGTGGCGCTGGCCCTGCTGGCCGGCTGCGGCGTGGCCGGCCGGTCCGGCCCGGGCGGGGGCGTCAGCGGGACCGGCTCGGTGGTGGTCTGGTAAAAGCGGAGTCCTGATAAGGGCGGCGGTTGGGTGACTCAGCCGCGTTTCCGGTGGGCGGCCAGATTCCCCAGGGCCACGCCGCCGACCACCAGGAGGAGGCCGGCCAGGCCCCAGGCGTCCGGGAGGCCCGTGCCCAGAAACGCCACCTCGCCCAGAAGGGCGAAGAGCACCTCCCCGGCCTGGGTGGCCTCGATGGCCGCCAGCTTCGGCGGGTCGTCGCGCACCAGGTTGGTGGCCGAGAAGAACAGCACCGTGGCGATGACCCCGGCGAACACGGCCACCAGCAGGGATTGCCCGAGCTGCCCGGCCGAGGGGACTCCGTTGTCCAGCGCGGCGCAGGCGGCCAGGAAGAGCCAGAAGGGCCAGCTCCCCAAGGTCATGTTGAACACCCGGGCCAGGGTGCCCACCTCGCTTTGGCAGACCAGCATCATTTTCCGGTTGCCCAGGGGGTACATGAAGGCGGCCAGGATGATCGGCGGGAGGGTCAGGAGCACGGTGCCGGCCCCCACAGCTTCGCTCTGCCGCCACTCCATCAGCCCCACCCCCAGGATGACCAGGGCCGACCACCGCAGGTTCCTCCAGGGCACCCCGCAGCCCGGCCACAGCCAGGGCACCAGGAGCGACCCGCACACGATGGTCAGTTGCCAGGCGCCGGCCACCAGCCAGCCCGGGCCATGGTCCGCGGCGAAGGTCAGGGGCGCGTAGAAGAAGCCGAAGCCCACCGTGCCCCAGAGGACATAGGCGGCCCGGTGTCCCCGGAAGTGGGCCAGGGCGGTCCCCAGTTCCCCCCGGACCCAAAGCACCCCCAGCATGATCGGGAGCATGAACAGGAAACGCAGGGCCGCGCTCCACATCCACGAGCCGCCCTCCAGGGCCATGGACCGGTTGAAAATGAAAGTGAAGGCGAAAAACAGGGCCGCCGCCCCGCTCAAGACCAAAGCCCGCATGGGTTCCTCCCGGATGGCTCCTTCCCGAAAACGGTCATTGTAGCACAACCCGGCGGGAAAAATCACCGCCGGGCGCCTTCGGAGCCCTTGGGGTGGGGAAAATTTTCGGAGAGCGCCGTATTTTTTCGACTCGCGGCTCTGGCCGCTTCCTCGGAGGACCAGGACGCTCCCAACGGCCAAGCCGCGAGGAAATGGGCCCGGGGCCCGGCCCCGGTTCCCGAAGATATTCCTTGACAATTTTGCCTTGACTTCATATAAATAGAAGCTTACCCGCGCGAGAGTGGCGGAACTGGTAGACGCACTGGCCTTAGGAGCCAGCGGCCATGCCGTAGGGGTTCGAATCCCCTCTCTCGCACCAGCCGGGCGGGCCCGCAGCCAAGTGAACCAAGGCCTTTTCAGGCTGACCATATCCAAAGAGCGGACGCTAACGGGAGTGTGCCATGAACGTCACCATAGAAGAAGTCAACAGCATCAAACGGAAACTGACCGTGGAACTCCCGGAGGAAGAGGCCCGGAACGTCCGCAAGAAGCACCTCGACGCCTACACCAAAAAAGCCCGCCTCAAGGGCTTCCGCCCCGGCAAGGCCCCGCGCAGCATGGTGGCCAAGATCTACGCCGAGGAACTGCGGCGGGAAGTGCTGGAGGAACTGGTCTCCGAGAACATGCCGGCCATCCTCGAGGAACACAAGCTGGAACCGGTGGGCATGCCGCAATTGGAGGACGTGGATTATGAAGAGGGGAAACCCTTCAAGTTCATGGTTTCCGTGGAACTGAAACCCCAGTTCCAGAGCCCTGAGTGGCGCGGCCTGGAACTGGAACGGGTCCAGGGCGAAGTCGACGGCGAGATGGTGGCCAAGAAGCTGGAAGAACTGCGCTTCAGCCTCGGCACCGTCAAGCAGGTGGAGGAAGACCGGGGCCTGGAAAAGGGCGACCTGGCCAACCTCACCTATAAGGGCTTCGAGGGCGAGCGGGAACTGCCCGGAATGGGCGGCGGCCCCTACAACATCGACCTCGACCGCGACCAGATGATCCCCGGCTTTGCCCTGGGCCTGATGGGCATGAAGGCCGGCGAGACCCGCGACATCACGGCCACCATCCCGGAAGACGCCGAAAACAAGGCCCTCGCCGGCAAGGAAATCCGCCTCCACACCACCCTCAATGAGATCCGCCGGCGCGAGCTCCCGGAGCTGGACGATGAACTGGCCAAGGATATGGGCCTCGACGGGGTCGAGACCCTGGAGGCGCTCCGCGACCATATCCGCCGGGATCTGGTCAAGGAAAAGGAAGAGCGCGACGACAACATGTTCAACCGCCAGCTGACCCAGATCCTGTCGGGCCTGGTGCAGATCGACGTGCCCACGGTCATGGTGGAACGGGAAGTGGCCAACAAGCTGGAGACCATGCGCCAGAACTTCGGCCGCAACGGCATGGATTTCAAGAAGATGGGCATCGACGTGGGCATGCTGCGCCAGCGCTTCCGCCCCGACGCGGTGCGGAGCGTCACCGCCGCCCTGGTCCTGGACCAGATCGGCCGGGAGAACAATATTGAAATCACCGACGAGGACCTCGAGCGGGAACTTCAGAACATGAGCGCGGACTACCATCAGCCGGTGGAGGTCCTGCGCGAGTATTACAAGTCCCAGGGCCTGATGGACAACCTGCGCGAAGGCCTGAAAGTGGCCAAGACCCTGGATATGATCAAGGCCCAGGCCCGGATCGCGGAGGTGGCCCAGATCAGCCCCGAGCGGCTGGGCTACACCCCGTCCGCCGGGGATGACGAGCCCGAGGCCCCGGCGGCCGAAGAGGCCGCGCCGGCCGACACGCCGGCCGAATGATCCGCCTGGCCGTCTACCCGGGGTCCTTCGACCCCCCCACCCTGGGACACCTCAGCCTGGTGGAGCGGGGCCTGTTCCTCTTTGACCGGATCGTGGTGGCCGTGGCCCGGAACTCGGCCAAGACTTTCCTTTTTTCGGTGGAGGAACGGGTGGAGATGTTGCGGGAGTCCCTTTCCGACTTCGACCCGGACCGGGTCGAAGTCGACTGGTTCGAGGGCCTTCTGATGGACTACGCCCGCCGCCGCCAGGCCACGGCCGTGCTCCGGGGGCTCCGGGCCATACCGGACTTCGAATACGAGCTCCAGATGGCCATGGTCAACCGCCAGTTGGAGCCCGACATCCAGTCCGTGTTCATGATGACCGAGCCCCACTGGCTCTACCTCAGTTCCACCATCGTCAAGGAGGCCGCCTCCTACGGCGCCGACGTCGGGGCCATGGTGCCCCCGGCCGTGGCCGCCCACCTGAAGCGAAAATTCGCCGCCAAGGCCGTCAAGCGGGCCTGATCGTTCGTCCGGGCTCCTATTCCGTTCACCATACATTTTTCACCACGCAGGAAGTCGTATCATGGAACCAATCGCCACCCGCATCCTCCCCCCTCACCAGCGCCGCTTTCTTCCCTCCGACGAACGCAATCTGGGCTTCGGCGACATTTTTTCCGACCACATGTTCAAAATGGATTTTTACGACGGCCAGTGGCGCGGCCCGCGCATCGAGCCCTTCGCCCCGCTGTCGCTGTCCCCGGCGGCCATGAGCCTTCACTACGGGCAGCTCATCTTCGAGGGCCTGAAGTGCTACCGCCGCCAGGACGGCCAGTTGGCCCTGTTCCGGCCCCGCGACAATTTCCGGCGCTTCGCCCGCTCGGCCCGGCAGCTGTGCATCCCCGATTTAGACCAGGACCTGGCCCTGGCCGCCCTGGGCCGGCTTCTGCGCATCGACGAGGCCTGGGTGCCCCGGACCCCGGGCACCGCCCTGTACATCCGCCCCTTCGTGGTGGCCACCGAGCCCCACCTGGGCGTGCGGCCGTCCCGGGAATACCTGTTCATGATCATCACCGGCCCGGTGGGCGCCTATTACGCCGAGGGCTTCGCCCCCATCAAGATCTACGTCGAGCCCGAGCTGAGCCGGGCCGCGCCGGGGGGCCTGGGCGAGGTCAAGGCCGCGGCCAACTACGCGGCCAGCCTCTACGCCACCGAGGAGGCCAACAAGCGGGGCTTCAGCCAGCTTCTGTGGCTGGATCCCTGCGAGCACAAGTATATCGAGGAAGTGGGCAGCATGAACATGCTCTTCGTCATCGACGACGAGCTCATCACCTCGCCCCTGGGCGGCACCATACTCCCCGGCATCACCCGCGACACGGTGCTGACCCTGGCCCGGGAGTGGGGCGTCAAGGTGAGCGAACGCACCCTGAGCATCGACGAAATCGCCGAGGCCAGCCGGACCGGCCGCCTGAAGGAGGCCTTCGGCGCGGGCACGGCCGCGGTCATCTCCCCGGTGGGGCAGTTGCATTACCAGGGGCGCGACCTCCAGGTGGGCGACGGCGGCATCGGCTCCCTGACCCGGCGGCTGTATGACGAGATCGTCGGCATCCAGTACGGCGCCCGGCCTGATCCCCACCAATGGATGTCCCTCGTTTCATCTCTGTGACCGCCTATCTGCGCATCGAGGCCCGCTTGCCCCTGGCGGCGGGCCTGGAACTCCGAGCCCGGCTTCTGGCCGCCCGTCCCGTCTGGGACGTGGCGGCGACCGAAGACGGGCTCGATTTCGTCATCCCCCTGGCCCTCGGCGAAATGGACCCGGAACTCACCGTGGTGGAGGAGTCCTGCCGCGCCGTGGAGCGGACCCGGCCCGGCCTGGCCGTGGAACTTACGGCCGTCCGCGTGTCGGAAAAGCCCGCGCCGGACCCGCCGGCCGCCTTCGGCCCCTGGGCGATCGACCTTCTGGACGAGGGCCAGGCCCCGCCGCCGCCGGCCGAGGGGCGGATGGCGCTGCCCCCCTTTCTGCGGCCCTCCCGCCGGCTGTGGTTCGGCGCGGAGCTTCTGGCGGCCCTGATCCGCGACCACCTGACCCCGCCGCCGGGCGCACCCGACACCAGGGGCCGGCCGGCCCTGGTCCTGGAAACGGCGCTGCCGGCCGCCAGCCTGGCCGCGCGCCTGGCCGGGTCCGGCCCGGTGACCCTGGCGGCCGACGACCTCACCTGCGCCTCGGCCCGGGCCCTGTTCTGGGCCAACGGCCGGCCAACGGACCTGGAACCGGTCAGCACCCCTTTCCCGGAACTGGCCCGCCGGCGGGACGACTGGACCGGCCGCTTCGGTCTCATCGCCGCCCACCTCTCCCCCTACCTCGTTTCCCGCCGCCTCAAAACCCTGGCCCGCTGGCTGGACCCGGAAGGGGCCCTGGCGCTGGTCGGCTTCGCCCCCGGGCCCCAGACCGCGCACCTTCTGCGGGCCGCGGCCCGGGCCGGGCTGAGCCTGGCCTCCTCCATCGCCCTGGACGGCTGGGCGGCCATGAAGCTGGTAAGGCTGCCCGAACGCGAAGCCCTGCCCCCCCTGACCGGCAGCGTGGTGCCCGGCCTGGTGGACCTGCCCGAAGAGCCCTTCGCGCTGGAGTCGGAGGCAAATGAGGAGCCGGCGGTGGATGAGGAGAGTTTGATGGTCGAGGCGGAGGACGAAGAGGAAGGCGAAGAATAGCCGGCGGCCGGCCCCCTGGCCGGGTCGGCCGTCGGAGGTAAAAATTATGAAAAAAGTTGAGAGAGAAAGGTTTCAGTCCGCCGCCGGAGCGGTGGGGACGATGATGTCCGCGGGCCGGATGAGCGGGGCGGCCAGGCGGCGCCAGCAGCGCCAGGCGTAGGCCGCGCGGCGGTCGGGCTCGCCGTCCGGGGGCGGAGAGGGGAGAGCCGGTTCCGGTTCCTCGCCCTTGAGGGCGGCCCACATGGCCTGCTCCCGGGCGGCGGCTTCAGCCAGCAAATCGCGGCTCTGGCGGGCCAGGTATTCGGTGGCCGCCCAGAGGGCCAGGTAGGAACGGTCGTCGAGGATCGGTTGCGGGGCCACGGTTTCCGTGGGCTGGCCCGGGTCGGGACGGTAGTCCCGCAGAGCGCCGGCGAGTGCCGGCACGCTTTCGGGAATCCGGCGGTCGAGAGAGAGCACGGCGGCTCCCAGAGTTTCGGCCTGGCGGAGGAGCTGATCGATGGCCGCGAAGTCGCGCTCCGGGCTCACCGCGTCCGGCAGCAGGAGCGGGGCCGGGCCGCCCGGGACGGGCGCCAGCCCCAACCGGCGGCTCAGGAAGAGTTCCCAGCCGGGCCAGGAGAGATAGAAAACAGGTCCCCCACCGTCATCGCCCCCCGGGCCGTCCCACAGGGGCCAGGGGTGGGGCGCCAGGAGGCGGCGCGGTTTCCGGTTGCCATTTGCCGTCGGGTCTGTCATAGTGTGCGCTATCCAGTCATCATTATTTTCGGGCCGCGCCCGGTCGCGGCCTTCATCTCATCGCGCCCCGAAGGAGCCGGGTTATGAGCCAGAATCCCCCCAATTACGGCTGTTCGTTCATGGATCCCCAGATTTTCAACCAGGGCCTGTCGGTGACGGCCGTGTCGGCCTATATCCTCATCACCGCCCTGCTGAACGACGGGGTCCGGCCGGCCATAAGCAACATCCATCCCCGCTGGAACGCCTCGCCCGAAGAGCTGGATCAGGCCTTGACCGATCTGGCCGCCTTCCGCATCGTGGAGCGCCACCCCGGCGAGACCGAGGACGACCCTCTCTATCTGGTCAACCCCGCCTCCCTCTGGGGCCTCTCCCAGCCCTGGCCCGATCCCAAGCCCCTGCCTATTTTTAAGAAGGACGAATAATTCGTTTCCTGAGCCGGCCTGTCGGCCCCCCTCTCTATTCCGGCACATGGCGGCACATCAATTCCAGATGTTCCGGTTGAGGGCCCAGAGCGTTTTGCGATCTATTACTCCGGCCACTAAATAAGTCATACCCGTGATTTCGCCAAAGCCCGAAACCACTAGACTTCAGCGGCCGGGAACAGACTTCTATAGCGGCCGGGTTAATAATACAAATCAAGCGAAACGCCAAACCACCCGGGCACTTTTCAATTCATGCCCATGACCTTGAAAAAGTGCTCTAGCGCAGTCAGTCCCTAAACCGTATCTTTTCCCGCCGGTGCGGGAAGTGTGCCCCGGCTTGCTTCCGACACCCCACCATGAAGGAGCCCCGGTTCCTCCGGGGCTCCGCGGGTCCTTATCGCCTTACCAGGCGATAACCAGAGATGGCCGCCAGGCAATGATTGGCTATGCCCTGGCGCAGGGTGTGGAGGCGCGGAGCCCCAAGATTTCTGAGCCCTTTGCCGCTTCCGGCCTAAGGGCGGGCGCTGGCTCGGGGGACTTCGCCGACGTGGAATTCCACGCGGCGGTTGCGGGCGCGGCCTTCTTCGGTGTCGTTGGAGACGATGGGCCGGGTTTCGCCATAAGATTCCACGCCCAGGCGGGAGGCCGGGACGCCTTCCTTGATCAGCAGGTCATGGACCGCCTGGGCCCGGCGCAGGCCGAGGTTCTGGTTGTATTCCGGGGTGCCCTTGTTGTCGGTATGCCCGGCGATGATGATCCGATTGAGTTCGGGGTGCGACTTGATGACCTCGGCCGCGTGTCTGATGCGCGGCATGAAGGCCGGCTTGACCACGGCCTTGTCGAAGTCGAAGAACTGTTCATAGGCGGCGATCCAGCAGCCGCGGTCGTCAACGGGCACGCCCGGCGGGGTGTTGGGGCAGATGTCGTCTTCGTCGCAGACGCCGTCGCGGTCACTGTCGGCGCAGGGCGCGGTGTCCGCGGGGCCGAAGATTTCCATCATCATGGCCTCGAAGGCGGCCTCGTTGTCGAGCATCTGGCAGATGTTGAAGGCCCGGCCCCCGCCGGCGTCGGCGATGTCCTTGGCCAATTGGACGGCCGAATTCTGGCGGGTGACGTAGAAGGTGTAGACCTTCAGGTTCTGGCCGTAGCGGCGCCGGAGGTTCTGGGCGCTCTTGATCGGCGCGCCGGAACCGGCGGATTCCTCGAAGTCGGAGAACATCAGTATGGCCTTGGGATCGCCCATGCCCGACAGTTCGCTGTCGGCCGTGTCCATGGCCGTGGCGAAGGGGGAGACGGAATCGGCCGCGACCAGGCGGGCGATGGCGTCTTCGAAACCGTTCCGGTCATACGTGGCCGGCCCGTAGTAGGTGGTGGTGAAATCCCGGCGGGTGACGGCGATTTTATAGCCGAAGACCCGCAGGGTGGCGTTGTAGGGCTTGTTGGGGATGCGGTGGTTCATCTTGCGCAGAAGGCCGGCCACGGCTTCTTCCTTCATCCGGGCCTGGCAGTCCACCAGGCGGCGCATGCTGGAGGAGAGGTCCACCAGGCAGGTGAAGCCGGAGAGGTTTCCGGGCACGGCCGCCGAATATTCCTGAAAATCCTGATCCGCGTTCTGGGCTCCCAGGCGCGTCTGGGCCACCATGATCGGGGCGGCCGAGTCGTCGTCGCCGGCCGAGGGGGCCGGGAGCGGGGCCCGGTCCGGGCTCAGCGAGGAGCTGGGGGCCAGGCCGGGCATGTCGTCGCCGGCCTTGAAGCCCGGGGGCAGGCCGCGCTCGTCGGGCGGGGGCAGGGTCCCGGCCGGGGCGGAGGTTCCGCCCTGGCCGTAGGTCTGGAGCCCGCCGGCGGGGGGCTCGGCGGCCCCGGGCGCGGGGGCGGCCGCGCCGGGGGCCGGGGCCACGCCGGGCGCGAGGGGCATTTCCTCATCCCGGGCGGGAGTCGGGCCCACCGGGCCGGAAAGGCCCAGTTCCCGGGCCTGTTCGGGGCTGACCGGCTCGCCGTAGGTGGGCGTCTGGGCCACGGGGAGGCGCGGCTCGGGCTCGTCGGACCCGCCGAACACCACCCCGCCCTCTTCGGGGTCGGCCGTCGGGCCCGGAGCCGCGGCGACGCCGGGAGCAGGGTCGGCGACCGGGGCCGCGCCTTCGGCCGGGGCCGTGGCGGCGGTCGCGGGCGGGCTGGTCCGCACCACGAAATCTTTGATGACGCCCTGTTTTTTCAAGGTTTCAGCGGCCACTTTGGCATCGCCGGAGGTTTCGAAGGGGCCGACGTAGACCCGATGCCACAGCCCCTTATCAGGCACTTCCTCGCCCCGGCTGAAGGCCGGCACCCCCAGGTTGAACAGCCGGTCGGCCTCTTTTTGGGCCGCCGCCTCATCCTGGACGGACATGACTTGGACCACCACTTCCGCCGCGGCCGGGAGGGCCGTCAGAGCGCAAAAAAAGAAAACCAACAGGCTGATGAGTCGAATGGCTTTGTACATTTTAGCGTATCCTTGTATAATGGCGGCTGAAAACGACGGTGTACACATACCCGAGTTTGGGGTATTATATCAGGGAACCCGCGACAACACAACCATCGGCCGGGCGTCCCCTGGCCCGGCCCGCGTCTCCAGGGAATCTTCATTTGATCGACGAGGAACTTTCCGGCAAGGCAAAACCATGTGCTCTACGATTACTGACAAGGAAGCGGGCCGCTCCGCGGACGGCTTTCCGGCGGCGCCCTTCGGCGAGGGGGTCCCGGCGGACACGCCGGCCGCCCGGGTGGCCCTGAAGGTGCCGCGTCCCGACAGCCTGGTGGAAGTGCGCCTGACCCCGCCGGACAGCCACTTCGAGGTCAAGGTGAGTCCGGACGGGGAAACCATCGAGCTGCTCATCCACCCCGGGGCCAGCCTGATTTCCCTGCGCCTCAGCCCGCCGGCCCCGGGCCCGGCCGAAACGGCCCCGCCCCCGGCCGAACCCGAGCCGGAAGCGGGCGACGACGCCCCCCGGGACGAGGTGGCGCCCGGGATGAGCCGGGCCGAATACGCGGCCCTGGTGGCCGAGGAGGACGGCGCCCTGGCCCTGAAGCTGCTGTCCGCCCTGGGCGCGGACCGGTTCCCCCAACCGGCCGACGACGATGCGGAAAAGGCCGATCTGCCCGAGGACATCCGGCGCCTTCTGGAGGATCAGCCGGATTCGCCGCCGCCGGACGAAGTGGAGCTCATGGGTGATTTTCCGCCGCCCGAGCTCTTCGATTTTCCGGTTCCGGAAGAGGCTTCGGCGGAGGAGGTCCCGCAAACCGCGGCGGATGTCCAGGAGGCGGAGGAAGCGGCTTTCGACGCTTCGGAGGCCCCGGAGGCCGCGCCCGACGAGCCGGCCCTCTCCCCGGAGATTGATTTTTCGGATTTGGAGTCGGCGGCTCCCGCCGACGAGCCGGAAGCGGACCCGGACCTGGCGACGGAACCTTTGGATGTGGAGTCGCTGGGGCCCAGACCGAACGACCCGCCCGAGCTCCTGGTCGGGGCCGGGCCGGAAGAGCCGGAGGAAACCCCGGCGACCGAATCGGCGGTCGAGCCGGAAGCGGAAGCTCCGGCGATGCCCCTGGCTGCCGAGGCGGATGAGGAACCGGAACCGGACGAACGCTTCACCGCCGCCGCCGATCAGGCCGAGACGGAAGCGGCGGAGTCGGATGCGGCCGCTCTCCCGGTCGAGGCGACTGAGGAACTGGACGAACATTTTACCGACGCCCCCGATCAGGCCGAGACGGATTACGGGCCCTTGAGTCCCTATGATCCCGATTTTGACGAGGAGCCTCCGGACGGCCTGACCACGGCCCTGCTGGCCGTGGCGGCCGGCGCCGCCGGCTCGGCCTTCCTGGGCGAAGCGCTGGGCGAGACTCCCGAGCCGGAAGAAATCCCCGCCGAGCCCGAAGCCGCCGAAGCGGCGGAGGAAGAAGCCGCCGCGCCGGAAGAGCTTCCCGCCGAGCCCGAAGCCGCCGAAGCGGCGGAGGAAGAAGCCGCCGCGCCGGAAGAGCTTCCCGCCGAGCCCGAAGCCGCCGAAGCGGCGGAGGA
>JAVBQN010000026.1:0-20176 GCA_031549025.1 Candidatus Adiutrix sp.
GAGAAACAGGCCTTAACCATGCAGTTGGAGAGAATTTATGGGAACAATCCGGAAGCTCGGGCTTGGGCTGACAGCCCTTGCCCTGACGGCGTCATTGAGTGCCTGCGGTAAGCCCTGCCCGACGGCCCGGCCGATGACGCCGCCGGCGGTCTACCTCCAGGACGTCCCCGAGCCCCGGATGCGGGGGAAGACCAACGGGGATTTGCTGGCCTGGGCGTTGGAGCTCCGGGAAGCGGTCAGGCTGGGGAATGCGGATAAGAAGGCGCTCAGGGAGTGGGCGGGGGGGCGGAATAGGGTAGAGCGAAGGATTGGTGGTTTACCGTAAGGTTTATCAAAACGGTTTATCAAAAGCCAAGACGCTCATTGATTTAATTGCTTATCTCCTTGATTTACATGAATTATACATGTGATCATAATGCAAAAAACCCGGATCGCGCATCCGGGTTTTTTATGGCCATCGAGGTCCCCGCACACTTACGGGAACGATTTCCGCGGCGGCATTACGCGCAGGAACTGACGCGGTTGCGGCCGGAGGTCTTGGCGCGGTACAAGGCCTGATCGGCGCGGCTGAAGAAGCTGCCCGCATCATCGTCGGGCCCCAGTTCGGCCACGCCCATGGACACGGTGACCTTGACGGTGAGGTCGCTGGATTTGAAGAGCTTGAACTCCACGGAGGTGATGTTGCGCCGCACCTTTTCGGCCACCCCCAGGGCCGCGTCCAGCCCGGCGTTGGGGGTGAGGATGACGAACTCGTCGCCGCCGTAGCGGAAGACCAGGTCGTCATTACGCAAGGATTCCCGGGTCAGGCGGGCCACGTAGGCCAGGATGCGGTCGCCGGCCAGATGGCCGTAGGTGTTGTTGAATTCGCGGAAATGGTCGATGTCGAAGACAATGAGGCCGCAGGTCCGCAGGGTCTGGCTTTTGAATGAGGACAGCACTTTGCCGATCTGGACGTCATAGGCCCGCCGGTTGTAGACGTTGGTGAGCGAATCGTAGAGGGAGACCGCTTTCAGGGTTTCGATCTCCTGCAGCATCTCGTGGCTCTGGCGGGAGAATTCCTCATAGTCGCGCCGGTTCTTCTCCAGCCGATGTTCGGCCGCCCGGCGTTCGGCCTCCAGGGCTTCGAACCGCTCCTGGTCGGCCTTCCGCTTGACCTGCACATAGTGGTTCAGCTTGGCGACTTTCGCGGATATCTGGCGGCAGAGCGTGGCCAGGTCGACCGCGCCCGGCGTGGCCAGGTCGTTGATCTCCTTGAGACCGTCTTCCATGGCGTTGGTGAAACCCTGATCGGTTTCCGTCAGGTAGGCCTGGCTGGAACCCAGGGAGCCGATAAAATCCTTCTCCGTGTCCTCCAGGCTTTTGAGGATTTCGCCGATCTGCTTGAAAGCCCGGCTCCGCTCCTCCCACAGACTTTCCCGGACCCGAATGATGAGGTCCAGGAGCTTTTGCAGAATGACCTCCATGGCCGCGGTGGACTTCACCATCTTAACCAGTTCCTGGACCTCGGTCTGATACTGGTACGGCCGGATGGACACTACATGGTTTATGATGGACAGGAGAATATTGGCCGATTCCCCGCCGAAGGCCGGCTCCCGGGATTCGGGGGAGTCGACGGCCTGGCCGCCTTTCACCTCCACCGCCCCGCTGGCCACCCGGTCGGCCACTTCTCCGACACTGTTGGAAAGGTTGAAGGCCCGCCGTTTGACATATTCCGCATCCCCCATCCGCCGGGCGTCCAGGAGAAGTTTCAATTCCTCGAGAGCCGGCTTGAAGGGAGGCCCCCCGGCGGACAGGATATCCGCCAGGGCCTGTAGGAGAAAGGTGATGGATTTTTCCATTTCAGGGCTGTAGGAAATGCTTTTTTCGCTCATGGTTGGATAATTGGCTCCAATCCTAAAAACCTGGCCGGCGTATTTTTGAGACACTGTCGTAAACCTGGAAAAGCGAAATTTCCCGAAGCCCCCTCGGTCAAAGGGAGCCCTAAAGCCGGAACGGCCGGGCGGCGGGCCGGCGACAGGGGAAACCCCTTTACCGGCCGCCTGGCTGCATCAGCCAAACGGAACCGGATCAGTTGTCCGGCGTGGACGGGTGTTTCCGGGTCAAAAGAGGAATTTTGAAAAAATCAACCCCCTCCTTCCGCAACATCTCCTCCTGGGTATCAGTGGAAAGCCCCCGGATATTGCGGCGGCCCGTGACGCCATAGTGCATTTTCAACGCCTCCTCCGTAAATCTGGATCCGACGTCGTCATATTCCTTTTCCATCCGGGCGGAAAAATCCCGCCAGCGCCGCAAAAATTCCAGGGGATTTTCGGCCCCCGTTTCGACTGGCGCCGGCGGCGTCGCCTCCGCCCGGCCGGACTTCACCACCCCGAAGGTCGAGGGCCGGCGGCTGATCGTTTCATCCCCGCAAACCGGGCAGGAGAGCAGGTGCGCTCTCAACTGATCCTCAAGCTCGTCGAGACTGGTGAACCAGCCTTCAAAACGATGCCCCTGGGAGCAGATGAGATCATACACAACCATAACACACCCCGGTATCCCAACCCCGAAAAATCCGTGCCCCGTCCGACAATTTTTTCCAATATTCTAATAATAACCAGTTTTCAAAGCTTGTCAACGAGCCGCCGGACAGCGCCCCGGCTTTGGAGCCATCGCCCCTTATCGCCCCTTACCGGTCATCTTCGGTCTTCAGCCGGCGGCGATGTCCCAGGGTGGCCAGGCGCCGCTCCAGAGTCAGGCTCTTTTGGGAACCATCTTGCAGCGGCCGCCGCAGAGCCAAGAGCAGGTCCTCCTCCGCTTCAGATTTTACCGCCGCGGATTGTCCGGCGTCGGTCTCGTCCGCCCCTGCCCCCTCGT
Organism: Candidatus Adiutrix sp.; assembly: GCA_031549025.1. Taxonomy (GTDB): domain Bacteria; phylum Desulfobacterota; class Desulfarculia; order Adiutricales; family Adiutricaceae; genus Adiutrix. The sequence goes on from JAVBQN010000026.1 coordinate 2,854, forward strand.
CCCCGGCCGGTTCCGGGAAGTCGGCGTCCTCATCGGCCTCGTCGTCCTCCCCGTCCTCGTCTTCCTCGTCCAGGGGCGGCAGGTCCATCACCTCGCCGTCATCGTCCTCCTCGTCCCCGTCTTCGTATTCCTCGTCCGACTCGTCATCCCCGTCCAGGGGAGCCAGGTCCATCACCTCGTCGTCATCGTCCTCCTCGTCCCCGTCTTCGTATTCCTCGTCCGACTCGTCATCCCCGTCCAGGGGAGCCAGGTCCATCACCTCGTCGTCATCGTCCTCCTCGTCCCCGTCTTCGTATTCCTCGTCCGACTCGTCGTCCCCGTCCAGGGGAGCCAGGAGCATCACCTCGTCGTCGTCGTCGTCGTCCTCGCTCCCCCCTTCCCCGTCCTCATCCGACTCGTCATCCTCGTCCAGGGGCGGCCGGTCCACCACCTCGTCGTCATCCTCGGCCGGGGTTTTCTCAGCGAGGGGATCGCCCAGCAGCAGCAGTTCCTCTTCCGAGAAAGCCTCCTGGCCGGGCAGCGGCCGGGTTTCGAAATCGTCATTTTCGGAGATGGCCTTGGCCAACTGGAAGATATAGTCCTCCAGATCTTCAGGTGTTTCGGCCGCAGCCGGCGCGGACTCCGGCGCCGTCAGCGGGAAACCCGCCAGCGCGCGCGCCACCGGCTCGGGCACGGCCGCCGCCCCCCCGGAGGCCGGGGCTTCAGCGGTGATGGCCTCCCGGGCCGTGCCCACGGCGATGGACAGCATTTCAGGCAGCTTGGCCGCCACCTCGTCGGCCAGGGCTCCGGGGAGGCGCGCTTCCACAGCCGCGGCCAGGGTTTCGGGCAGCATGGCTTTCACTTGCAGGTCCAGGGCTTCGGGCAGGCGAGTCCGCACTTCCATGTCCAGGGCTTCCGGCAGGAGAGAGACCACCTCGGCGTCCAGGGCCTCGGCCAAGTGGGCCTGGACCTCGGCGTCCAGGGCTTCGGGCAGCCGTTCCCGCACGGTCTGGGCCAGGGCCTCCGGCAGTTTGGCTTCCACCTTGGCGGCCAGAAGCTCCGGCAGGCGGGCGGCCACTTCGGCGGCCAGGGCCGCCGGCAGCCTGGCCTCCACGGCCGCGGCCACGGCCCCGGCCTTTTCCTCGTCCAAAGCGGCCAAGGCGCCGGGGCGTTCCGCCTCCACCGCCTCGATCAGAGCCTCCGGGAGCCGGGCCGCCACTTCGGCTTTAAGGGCCGCCGGCAGCTTGTCGGCCACGGCCGCGGCCAGGGCCGAGGGGAACTTGGCCGCCATTTCCATGGCCAGGGCCTGGGGCAGCTTGGCTTCCACCTCGGCCTTCAGGGCCGCGGGCAGTTTGGCCTGCACTTCCGCGTTCAAGGCCGGGGGCAGTTTTTCAGCCACGGCCGCGGCCAAGGTGGGAGAAAATTTCTCCTCCACCCGGGCGCTCAGCAGTTCAGGAAGTTTGGCCCGAACCTCGGTATCCAACACCTGGGGAAGTTTCACAGCCAGCTCCCGGGCCAGGGCCTCGGGCAGCCGGGCCTGGACGGCCTGGTTCAGGGCTTCGGGGAGGCGGGCCTCGATCTCCGGAGCCATGGCTTCGGGCAGCCGGACTTCAATTTCCGAAGCCAGCGTGCCGGGCAGTTTGTTTCGGACTTCAGCGGCCAAAGCCTCGGGAAACTTGGCCTCCACTTCCCGGGCCAGGGCCTCGGGCAACCGCTGGACCACCTCGGCCGTCAGGGCCTTGGGGAGCTGCTCGTCCACAGCCGAGGCCAGGGCGTACGGCAGCCGCGTCTCCACCTTGATGGCCAGGGCCACGGGCAGGTTGGCCTCCACCCGTTGGTCCAGCATCCCCGGAATGCGGGCCTCGATCTCCTCCATCAGGGCTTCGGGGAGGCGGGACTCCACCTCCTGGGCCAGGGTCTTGGGGAGCCGGAGCTCCACCTCGCGGGCCAGGAGGCCGGGCAGCTTTTCCTTGACCAGGGCCGACAGCACGGCCGGCAGCTTCTCGGCCGCCGACGCGGCCAGCACCCCGGGCAGCCTTTTGGCCACGGCGGCCGACAGAGCGGAGGGCAGTTCCTCGGCCACGGCCTGGTCCAGGTTGAGTTCCGCCTTTTCGGCAAAGGTCCGTCCCGAAGGCGCGGCCAGGCCGAAACGGCCCTCCTCGTCCTGGTTAAGGTCAAAGACGCGGCCGCTGATGATCATTTCGCGGAGGGTGGCCAGGACATACTGCCGGTAATTTTCGGCGGCGAAATCGTAGCGGAACCGCAGGCTTCCCAGATTGTCCGGCTTGAGATCGCCGTTGCCGGTGGTCTCCACGAACATCCGGAGGCCGTCGGTCTCCTGAAACACCCGGCGCCAGACGTCGCCCGGCAGGCGGCCTTCCCGCACCACCTGGGCCAACACCGCCCGGAGTTCGGCCTGGAAGCCCACCAGGCTCTGATAGAGCGATTCGTCGGGCAGGTGTTTTTGGTATCGCTCGAAAAGGGGGCGGTCCAGAATCTCGTGCCTGATGCCCAGTTCCGCCAGCACCGCCTGGTATTCCCGCCAGTTGATGATAAAGCGGGGCACCTCCACCGAGGTATCCGCGTTCACCGACTTGATGTTGACGCGGCTCAGCTCGAAGGTGAAATTCAGGAAAGCAATCAATTCTTTGGCCATATGACAGTCCCCTTTTCCAGGAGGGAGTACGCGGAACGAATCTCCGGAGCCTTTAGGGAGCCCCGGGGGAGACCCGGGAATCGAAATCGTCAGCCGGCCTAGGACCGTCTGGCGCTCAAATGGTATCCGGCTAATTTTACCTACTATTTAAGCATAACGATGTATAAATAGCCACTATATTTTATCCCCGGCCGCCCGGGGCGGGGCCGCCCTCGTTTCCCGACCGGAATCAACGCCGGTGGCCCTGGCCGGTGACGATGAAACGCGTGGTGGTCAGTTCCCTAAGCCCCATGGGGCCATAGGCGTGGAGCCGGGTGGTGCTGATGCCGATCTCCGCGCCCAGGCCCAGGCAGCCGCCGTCGTTGAGGCGGGGGGAGGCGTTGACCATGACACAGCTGGCCTCCACTGACCGTTGAAAGTGGGGGCCGCGTTCCGGGTCGCGGGTGACGATGACCTCGGTGTGGTTGGAGCCGTATTCGGCGATGTGCTGGAGCGCGCCCTCATAATCCGGGACCACCCGCACCGCCAGCGTCAAATCGAGAAACTCCCGTCCCCAGTCGTCCGGCTCGGCCGGGAGGGCCCGGGGGAGAAGGGCCCGGGCCTCGGGGCCGGCCTTCAGGGTCACGCCGAGCGCGGCCATTTTTTCCCCGAGCCGGGGGAGAAAGGCCGGGGCTTCGTCCCGGTGGACCAGGAGGCATTCGAGGCTGTTGCAGGTGGAGGGCCGCTGGGTCTTGCCGTTGACGGCCAGGTCGAGAGCCATGTCCAGGTCCGCGCCCCGGTCCACATAGAGATGGCAGACGCCTTTGAAATGCTTCAGCACCGGAATGCGGCTGTTCTCGCTGACGAAGCGGATCAGCCCCTCGCCGCCCCGGGGGATGACCAGGTCGATGAGGTCCGAAAGCGTCAGGAGCTCCCGCAATTCCTCCCGGTCCAGGGTCGGGAGGACCGTCACGGCCGCCGGCCCGAGCCCTTGGCTTGCCAGGGCGTCGGCGAAGACGGTCCCCAGGACGGCGGCGGTCCGGGCCGTCTCCCGGCCGCATTTGACGATGAGGGCGTTGCCGGTCTTGACGGTCAGGGCTCCGGCCTCCACCAGGGCGCCCGGCCGGGCCTCGCAGATGAAAGCTATGAGTCCCAGGGGGATGCGCAGGCGGCTGACGGCCAGGCCGCTCGGCAAGAGGCGCTCGTCCTCCACCGCGCCCACGGGGTCCGGTAGGCCGCGCACCTGGTCCACGGCCCGGGCCAACTCCTCCAGACGGCTTTCGTCCAGGCTCAGGCGGTCGATCATAGGCGCCGACAGGCCGCCGGCCCGGGCTTCCTCCACGTCCCGGGCATTGGCGGCCAGGACGTCGTCCCGCCGACAACGGAGCCCCCCGGCCAGGGTGGTCAGGACGGCGTTCTTCACCCCGGTTTCGGCCAGGGCCAGGCCCCGGGCGGCCCGGGCGGCCCGGCGGGCGGTTTCTCTGATGGGCGCGGCGCTCATATAAGGCTCCTAAATCGTGGCCGAATCGTCGGCGAAAATCACCTGGGGCCAGATGGAGGGCCGCCGGCTCAGGGACTGGCGGAAGAGTTGGCGCACCTCTTTCTGGATCAGGGCGCCGAGTTCCTCCGGATCGGGCGGCCCGGCGGGCGGGGTGTTGCCGCCGAAGCGTTCCCGCTGCCACTCCAGCACCGCCTCCTCGGCCACCTGGGCCGTTTCCAGGCTCAGGTCCAGGTCGTTTTCGTAGTGCACCCCGCCCACGGCCACCTTGGGCGGAGCCAGAAGCTCCCCGCCGCCGGCCGAGAGCACCACCGTCACCACCACCAGGCCGCCGCCGGCCAGGCGCAGGCGGCTCTGGAGAACCGGGTCCTCGGGCTCGCCGAGGCGGTTGCCGTCCACCAGCTTGCGGCCGCTGGTCACGGTCTCGCCCGGGGCCGCGCCGTTCCCGTCCAGCACCAGGGTATGGCCGTTCTTGAGCACCCGCACCTGGTCGTCCCGCCAGCCCAGGGAAAGGGCCAGTTCGCCGTGGCGCATCAGCTGCCGCGTCTCCCCGTGGATGGGCACCAGGTAGCGGGGCCGGGTCAGGTTGAGCATCAGCTTCAGTTCCTCGGCCTGGGCGTGGCCCGAGGAATGGACCAGCACCCGCCGGCCGTCCACCACCTGAGCGCCCTGGCGGTAGAACAGGTCGATGATCTGGGCGATGGCCTTTTCGTGCCCCGGGATGAACCGGGCCGAGAGGATGATGGTGTCGCCCGGGCGGATGGTCACCTGGCGGTGATCGCCCTGGGCCATGCGGGTCAGGGCGCTGGTGGGTTCGCCCTGGCTGCCGGTGGCCACGATGACCAACTCGTTGTCCGGCAGGTCGCCCGAGGCGGCCAGCGGCACCTCGTCGTCCTCGTCGAGGTGGAGGTAGCCCAGGCCGCGGGCCAGCTTGACGATGTGGATCATGCCCCGGCCGTCGAAGACCACCTTGCGGCCCACGGCCTTGGCCGCCCTGGCCACCTGGCGGATGCGGGCCACGGAGGAGGCGAAGCAGGCCAGGATGATCCGGCCCGGGGCCTCGCGGAACAGTTTTTCCAAAGTGCGGCCGACCACGGTCTCGCTGTCCGTGCAGCCGGGCAGGTCCGCGTTGGTGGAGTCGGACAAGAGGGCCAGGACGCCCCGCTCCCCGTATTCGGCGAATTTGTACAGGTCGATGCGGTCTTCGGCGTTGGCCTGGTCCACCTTGAAATCGCCGGTGTGGATCACCGCGCCCAAGGGGGTATTGAGGGCCACGGCCACGCCGTCGACAATGCTGTGGTTGACCCGGATGAACTCCAGATCGAAGGGCCCGAGGTTCACCTTTTGCCGGGGCTCGATTTCCACCAGGCGGGGGTCGAGCTTGGCGGTCTGGAATTTCTCGCGGGCCAGGGCCAGGGTCAGGCGGGTGCCGTGGACCGGCACCTGGCTCCCCAGTTCCCGCAGGAGAAAGCCGGCCGCGCCGATATGGTCCTCGTGGCCGTGGGTCAGAATGAGACCGTCAACCCGGTCGGCCCGGTCGGCCAGCCAGGTGAAGTCGGGGATGACCAGGTCCACCCCGGGCATGGTGGAGGCGTCGGGAAACATGAGCCCGGCGTCGATGACCAGAATGCGGCCCTCATATTCCAGGGCCAGGCAGTTCAGGCCGATTTCGCCCAAGCCCCCTAAGGGGACTATTTTGATGCCTTGGTCAGCCACGTCAGTCCTCATCGGTTTTCAGAACAGCCACAAAGGCGCTCTGGGGCACCTCGATCTGGCCGACCATTTTCATGCGCTTCTTGCCCTTCTTCTGCTTTTCCAACAGTTTCCGCTTGCGGCTGATGTCGCCGCCGTAGCACTTGGCCGTCACGTCCTTGCGGAAGGCGCTGATGGTGGTGCGGGCGATGATCGTGCCGCCGATGGCCCCCTGGATGGCGATCTTGAACTGCTGGCGCGGCAGTTCGTCCTCCAGACGCTCACACATGGAAAGGGCCCGGGCCCGGGCCCGGTCGCGGTGGACGATGACGGAGAGAGCGTCCACCTTGTCGCCGTTGAGCAAGATATCCACCTTCACCAGGTCGTTCCGCCGGTAGTCGAGCATTTCGTAATCGAAGCTGCCGTACCCCTGGGTGACGCTCTTGAGCTTGTCGTAGAAGTCGTAGACCACTTCGGCCAACGGGAGTTCGAAGGTGATCTCCACCCGGCCCGGGGTGGGGTAGTTCATCTGGGAATTTTCGCCCCGCCTGTCCAGGCCCAGCTTCATGACGGCCCCGATGTAGCGTTCCGGGGCCATGATGGAGGCCTTGATGTAGGGCTCGAAGGCCTGGTCGATGAAAACCGGGTCCGGGTAGTCCTGGGGATTGTCGATCATGAGTTCCTCGCCGTCCTTGAGGAGGAACTTGTAGCGCACCGAAGGCGCGGTCATGATGATGGACTGGTCGAACTCGCGCTCCAGCCGCTCCTGGACGATCTCCAGGTGCAGGAGGCCCAGAAAGCCGCAGCGGAAGCCCAGGCCCAGCGCGGCCGAGCTGTCTTTCTGATAGACCAGGGCCGCGTCGTTGAGTTTATACTTTTCCAGCGCCTCGGCCAGGGACGGATAGTCGTCGGAGGCCACCGGGTAGATGGAGGAAAAGACCACCGGCAGCACTTCCTTGAAGCCGGGCAGGCGCTCCGGCGCGGGCCGCTCGGCCAGGGTGATGGTGTCGCCGATGGCCACGTCCGAGACGGTCTTGAGGCCGGCGATGATGTAGCCCACCATGCCCGCCGACAGTTCCTTCGCCGGTTCGCGCTCCAGGCGGAACAGGCCCACTTCCTCCACCTTGTGCTCGGCCGAGTTGGACATCAGGCGGATCACGTCGCCCGCCCTGAAGCTCCCGTCCATCACCCGCACGGCCACGATGGTGCCCCGGAAGGGGTCGTAGTGGGCGTCGAAGATGAGCGCCTTCAAAGGCGCGGCCGGGTCGCCCACCGGCGGCGGGATGCGGTCGATGACGGCCTTGAAGACATCGGCCAGGCCCTGCCCGGTCTTGGCCGAACAGAGCACGGCCTCGTCGGCGTCCAGGCCCAGGTCGCGGTCGATCTGCTCGCGGGCCATGTCGATGTCCGCGGCCGGGAGGTCGATCTTGTTGATGACCGGGATGATGGTCAGGTCGTGCTCCATGGCCGCGTAGAGGTTGGCCAGGGTCTGGGCCTCCACGCCCTGGGCCGCGTCCACCAAAAGGAGCACGCCCTCGCAGGAGGCCAGGGCCCGCGACACCTCATAGGAAAAATCCACGTGGCCAGGCGTGTCGATGAGGTTGAAGGAGTATTTCCGGCCGTCCGCCCCGGTGACGGGCAGGGTCACGGCGCTGGATTTGATGGTGATGCCGCGTTCTCGCTCCAGGTCCATGCTGTCGAGGATCTGGCTGCGGAACTGGCGGTCCTCGACCAGCCCGGCCTCCTGGATGAGGCGGTCGGCCAGGGTGGATTTACCGTGGTCGATGTGGGCCACGATGGAAAAATTTCGGATATTCTTCATTAAATAAACGCCTCTGTCGATATCGTCCATTTCATGTGACTATGGACCATCGCATAGTATACCGTCCATCAGCACAAAAAACAAGCGAATCAAGAGGATTTCGCGCTTCCGGCCCGCAATGTTTCGCGCCGCTTGATTTGGCTGGGGGGATACTTTACAATATCCGGGCGGCGACCGCATTCCGCGATTCCGATAAGGAGCGACCATGAGCAGCAGCAATGATAGAACGCCGGCCGACAAGGCGCCGGCCCATCCCGGCACCCACTGGCTGGCCATCGACATTCTGGGGCCGGCCAAGATCAACTCCCCGCTCCTGGGTTTCACCGCGCATGGCCCGGCCGAGGCCACGGCCTGGGATTCCTTCACCGACGACGACAGCCGGGTCCTGGTGGATGTCAGCACCAAGGCCCTGAAGCGGATCATCGACGAAGGCCGGGAACCCGACAGCTTCGAGGAGGCCGGAGCCCGCCGGACCATCTATTTTGATCCTTCAAAAGTCCGGGCGGCCATCCTCACCGCCGGCGGCCTGTGCCCGGGTCTCAACGACGTCATCCGGGCTCTGGTCATGACCCTTTTCTACCGCTACGGGGTGCGCAACATCCTGGGGGTGAAATACGGCTACCAGGGCCTGGTGCCGGATTTCGGGCACGAACTGGTGCCGCTCGACGCGGCGGGCGTCTCCCACATCCACGAGTTCGGCGGCACCATCCTGGGGTCCTCCCGGGGGAACGCCGCCCCGGAGGTCCTGGTGGATTCGCTGGAACGCCTGAACATCAACATCCTTTTCTGTATCGGCGGGGACGGCACCCTCAAAGGCGCCCACGCCATTTCCGAGGAGGCCCGGAAGCGGGGGCTCAAAATCGCGGTGGTGGGCATTCCCAAGACCATCGACAACGACATCAGCCTGGTGGCCCGGTCCTTCGGCTTCGAGACGGCCGTGGCCGTGGCCTCCGAAGTCATCCGCAGCGCCCACACCGAGGCCATCGGCGCGCCCTACGGGGTGGGGCTGGTCAAGCTCATGGGCCGTGATTCGGGTTTCATCGCCGCCACCGCGGCCCTGGCCCAGAGCGACGCCAACTACGTGCTCATCCCCGAAATCGACTTTGATCTCGATGGCCCGGGCGGCCTCCTGGCCCACCTGGAAAAGCGCCTCGACAGCCGGAACCACGCGGTCATCGTGGTGGCCGAAGGCGCGGGCCAGAAGTTCTTTCAGGACGCCGAAGAAAACCGGGACGCCTCGGGCAACATCCTCCACAAGGACATCGGCACCTTTCTGGCCGATTCCATCAAGGCCTATTTCAAGGGGCGGAAAAAAGAACTCAACCTTAAGTACATCGACCCCAGCTACATCATCCGCAGCGCCCCGGCCAACGCCAGCGACCAGGTCTATTGCAGCTTCCTGGGGCAGAAGGCGGTCCATGCGGCCATGGCCGGCAAAACCGACATGCTCATCGGCCAGTGGAACGACCATTTCGTTCACGTGCCCATCGCCCTGGCCATCAAGGAGCGCAAAAAGATCGACCCCAACGGGGTCTTGTGGAACAGCGTGCTGGAGGGCACGGGCCAGCCCGGCCTCTCCAACAACAACCGCATTGTGTGACCGGCCCACTCCGGAAAACCATGAGCGGCAGCCGCGACGTCTTCGAATGCCGCCAGTGCGGCGCCTGCTGTCTGGGCCGGGGGGGTGTCCGCCTGACCGTGGCCCGGGCCGAAGACGCCGCGGCCTTTCTGGGCCTGCCTGCGGACGAATTCGCGCAGCGCTGTCTGGCTCCGGGCCCGCCGCCGTGGGACATCCGCATCGGCGACGACGGTTTTTGTATTTTCCACCAACCCGACGGGCGGTGCCGCATCCATCCCGCCAAACCCGACACCTGCCGCCAATGGCCCTATCTCCCGGCCCTCCTGACCCGGGAAAGCGCCTTTCTGGATGCCCGTCAGGCCTGTCCCGGCCTCTCGCCGAATCTGACCTGGGCCGAATTCAAAGCGGCTTGGGAAGTGGATGGGCGGCCGTGAGCACCTGGCTGGATACCGGCCGTCGCTGGCTCGGAACGGTGGGCGATCTGCTCTGGCCCCCGGTCTGCGCCACGTGCAGCCGCCTTTTGCCCCTGGTCGAGGCGGCCTCGCCGGCGGAGGCCGGCCCGCCGCCGTCCGCCCATTTCTGTCCGGACTGCCTGGCCGAGGTGGAGATGCTGCCCGAGGCCGCCTGCCCCGCCTGCGCCCGGCCCCTGTATAACTCCCCCGGCGCGCACCTCTGCGGCGACTGCCTGGCCGCGCCCCCGCCATACCACACCGCCCGCTCGGCGGCGGTGTACCAGGGGCCGGTGGGCCATTCCATCGCCCTGTTGAAATACCACGGCCAGCTGCACCAGGTGCGGGCCCTGGCCGATCTGGCCCGGCCGGCCCTCGACGGCCTTCTCTCTCACGGCCGGCTGGAATCTGACGCCGCCCCGCCGGACGCCGTGGTTCCCCTGCCCCTCTCTCCCAAACGTTTGATGGAACGCGGCTTCAACCAGGCCTCGCTTTTAGCTCGGGCCCTCTTTCGCTCCCGGCCAGAGATGATCGACGAAAAGCTCCTGATCCGGACTTCGGACGGCCGCCACCATCAGGCGGCCCTGTCCCGCGACGAACGCCGGAAAGCCATCCGGGGGTGTTTTGCCGTCCCGGCCCCGGAAGCGGTCAAAGGGGCACGCCTCATTCTGTTCGACGACGTCCTGACCACTGGGGCCACGGCCGGCGAAGCGGCCCGCGTCCTTTTGGAAGCCGGCGCGGCCCGGGTGGACCTGGCCACCGTGGCCCGCACGGTCCTCTCATCCTGGCGCTGACTTCGCGAAAAAAGAATGCCCCAAATCGCCGCTTTTGAGGTATAATACTCTGTTGGCAAAGAAGATACGCCATAGAGGTTGAAAATGGATTTATTCGAACAGCAGCGGATTGAGCCCGTCAACATAGAGGACGAAATCAAAGTTTCCTATCTTGACTACGCCATGAGCGTCATCATCGGCCGGGCCCTGCCGGACGCCCGGGACGGCCTCAAGCCCGTCCATCGCCGCATCCTCTTCGCCATGAACGAACTGGGCAACGATTTCAACAAGCCGTATAAGAAATCGGCCCGCGTCGTCGGCGACGTCATCGGCAAGTACCATCCCCACGGCGACCAGGCGGTCTACGACGCCCTGGTGCGCCTGGCGCAGGATTTCGCCATGCGTTACCCCCTGGCCGACGGCCAGGGCAACTTCGGCTCGGTGGACGGCGACTCGGCCGCGGCCATGCGGTATACCGAAGTGCGCATGGCCAAGCTGGCCCATGAATTCATGGCCGACCTCGACAAAAAAACCGTCGACTTCGGCCCCAACTACGACGGCTCCATGGAAGAGCCCCTGGTCTTCCCCACCCGGGTGCCCGGGCTCCTGGTCAACGGCTCGGCCGGCATCGCCGTGGGCATGGCCACCAACATCCCGCCGCACAATCTGGGCGAAGTGGCCGCGGGCCTGGCCGCCCTCATCGACAACCCCGACATCACCATCGATGAACTGATGAATCATATCCCGGGGCCGGACTTCCCCACCGGAGGCTTCATCCTGGGCCGCGAGGGCCTGCGCGAGGCCTACCACACGGGCCGGGGCATCATCCGCCTCCGGGCCCGGGCCATGGTGGAAACCGGGCCCAAGGACACCAGGCGGTCGCTGGTCATCACCGAGATCCCCTATCAGGTCAACAAGGCCAAGCTGGTGGAGGACATCGACCTCCTCATCCGCGACAAGAAACTGGAAGGCGTCTCCGAGGTCCGCGACGAGAGCGACCGGGAGGGCATGCGGGTGGTGCTGGACATCAAGGCCGCCCAGCGCGAGTCCACCGACACCATACTCAACCAGCTCTACCGCCAGACCCAGTTGGAGATCAGCTTCGGCATCAACCTCCTGGCCGTGGTCAACCAGGCTCCGGTGCTCCTGACCCTCAAAGAGGCTCTGATCCAGTTCCTGAACCACCGCAAAGAGGTGGTCCTCCGGCGCACCCGCTTCGAACTGGAAAAAGCCGAAGCCCGGGCCCACATCCTGGAAGGCCTCCTCAAGGCCTTGGACCATCTCGACGCGATCATCGCCCTCATCCGCCAGAGCCGCACCCCGGCCGAGGCCAAGCGCGGCCTGATGGACCGGTTCGAGTTCACCGACATCCAGGCCCAGGCCATCCTGGATCTGCGCCTCCAGAAGCTGACCCAGCTGGAGCGCCAGGGCATTCTGGACGAATACCAGGGCCTGATGAAAGACATCGACCGCTTCCGGGCCATCCTGGGCTCCGAGACGCTCCTCTTGAACGTCATCAAGGAAGAGACCCTGGCCCTGAAAAACGAATACGGCGACGAGCGGCGCACCAACATAACCGACGTCCGGCCCGGCGACTACAACCCCGAGGATTTCATCGTCGACGAGGACATGGTGGTCACCATCAGCCACGGCGGCTACATCAAGCGCAGCCCCGTCACCCTCTACCGCTCGCAGAAACGCGGCGGCAAGGGCGTCACCGCGGCCAAGACCAAGGAAGACGATTTTGTGGAGCGGATGTATATCGCCTCCACCCACAGCTACCTCCTCTTCCTCACCAACCGGGGCCGGCTGTACTGGCTGAAGGTCCACGAGGTGCCCCAGGCCGGCCGCATGTCCAAGGGCAAGGCCGTGGTCAACCTCATCTCCCTGGAGGAAGGCGAAAAGGTGGCCACCGTCCTGGCGGTGAAAGACCTGGCCGAGCCGGAACGCTTCGTGGTCATGGCCACCAGCTGCGGCATCATCAAGCGCGTGGAACTGTCGGCCTTTCAGAATCCCCGGCGCAATGGCATCATGGCCATCACCGTGGCCGACGGCGACGAACTGGTCTCGGCCGCCCTCACCGACGGCCAGAACGCCCTGGTGCTTTCGGCCCGCGACGGCAAGGCCATCTGCTTTAAGGAGACCGACGTGCGGGCCATGGGCCGGGCGGCCGGCGGGGTCAAGGGCATCACCATGGGGCCCAAGGACCGCCTGGTGAGCATGGACGTCATCGCCGCCGACCGCAGCGAGGCCCTGCTCTCCGTCACGGAAAAGGGCTTCGGCAAACGTACCCCGGCCTCGGAATACAACCTCCAGTCCCGGGGCGGCATGGGCACCATCACCATCAAGACCACCCCCCAGAAGGGCCACGTGGTGGGCGTCCTGAAGGCCGCCGACGACGACCGCCTGATGCTCATCACCAACACCGGCCGCCTCATCATGATCAAGGCCAGCGAAATCTCGATGCGCCACCGCAACACCGGCGGCGTGAAACTCATCGAGATCGGCGCGGGCGAGCAGGTGGTGGACGTGGCCCCCGTGGGCGAGGCCGACGAGGACAACGTGCCCGTCGGTGAAAGCGAGGAAACCCCGGAACAGGGCGGCGACGACGCCGGTCTGCTGGAATAGTGGTAAGGGACGATTTGAAGTAGCGGGGGCTGCTCGCCCCCGCACCCCCGCCAGGGCATAGCCCTGGACCCGACGGAGCCCCGGAGGAACCGGGGCTCCTTCCTTTTGGGGTGTCGGAGGCGGGCTGGAGCGGGCTTCCGGTACAGGCAGGAAATGGTACGGTTGAGGGGCGGACTCCGCTCGGCCCTCAACCGGAACATCTGGAACAAGTGCGTCACAGTGTTTCGGGAGCGGCGGAATTTCCGCTAGACAACAGGCGGGGGGTTGTCGGCAATCCACGTGGGTGTATGGAAAAGCAGCGACTTCAGAAAATTATCGCCGAAGCGGGTCTGGCCTCGCGGCGCGGGGCCGAACGCCTCATCGCCGAAGGCCGGGTGAAGGTGAACGGCCGGGTGGTGACCGAACAGGGCCTCAAGGTCGACCCCGGACGCGATAAAATCGCGGTGGACGGCCGCCTGCTTCCCGCGCCCCAAAAACTCCACTACTTTATGTTCCATAAGCCGGCCGGCTACCTGACCACCCTCTCCGATCCCCAGGGGCGCCCCACCATCAAACCGTGGCTCGACCGCCTGCCGGTGCGGGTCTTTCCCGTGGGCCGGCTGGACATGGACGTGGAGGGCCTCCTGATCCTCACCAACGACGGTCCCCTGGCCAAGAACCTCATGCACCCCGCCTCACAAGTGCCCAAAATCTACCGGGTCAAGGTCGAGGGCCGGCCCGACGAGGCCGCCCTGGACCGGCTGCGCTCCGGCCGCCTCATGCTCGGCGACCGGCCGGCCGCCCCGGCCGAAGCCCAACTCGTCAAGACCGCCGACGACCGGGCCTGGATTCTCCTCACCCTCACCGAAGGCCGCCACCACCAGGTCAAGCGCATGTGTTCGGCCATCGGGCACCCGGTGCTGAAACTCAAACGCGTGGCCTATGCCGGCCTGGAACTGGGCCAGCTCCGGCGCGAGGACATCCGCCCCCTCACCGCCGCCGAAGTGCGGCTGCTGCGCGAGGCGGCGGCGGGCTGAATCCGGGCGACTTCGCGGAACACTCAAAAAAGTGAATGCCCGTAGTGGAGACGAGCGGCCTCCATTACGCGCGTTCGCTTCCACACTGGGCGTGGCCCGCGATCAGATATAAATTCTCGACTCCACCGACAGGTAGGCGTTTTCCGTGGGCGTCAGGCCCTTGGCTGCGGCCTCGGCCAGGTTCTGGCGGGTGATGTCCGCGCAGACGCCGGTGACGCGTTCCCAGAGGTCTTTTTTGTCGGCCGCGGCGCCTTTGGTGTACATTTCCGCCCCGGCCATGACCCCGCCGATGTTGTGCACCCAGCACTCCTGGTAGAGGATGCCCCGGGCGGCCAGGAGCCTGGCCAGGCGGATTTCCTCGTCCCGGTTGGCCGCGTGGAGCTGGTTGTTGGCCGCGCCGAACACCATCTTGAATTTCAGGCGGCCGATCACCTCTTGGGTCAGGAAGCCGCCCTGGGCGCAGGGGCAGAGAATGTCGGCCTCCACATCCAGGATGTGCGCGGTGGGCGCGTCCTCGATGTGGGCCTGGGGATGCCTGGCCCGCAACGCCCGGATGGTCGACGGGTCGAGGTCGCAGACGATCAGGTCGGCCCCTTCCGCGATCAGGAGGTCCGCCTGGGCCATGCCCACCGACCCCAGACCCATGACCGCCACTTTCAGGCCTTTCAGATCGTCGCGGCCGAAGTGGAATTTGACCGCCTCCTTCAGGGCCGCCATGGCGCCGGCGGCCGTGGGCGGGCCGGAGGAGCCGATGGGGTTCTTGGGCCCGGCCGTGATGTAGGCCGAATAGGGGGCCATGGCGTCGGCCAGTTCGATGGGGTAGCGCATGTCCGGGCCGGTGAAGAATTTCACCCGGTCCAGGGCGAAGGCCAGGAAGCCCAGTTCCTCCTGGTCGCCCAGATCCACGGGCGCGGCCTGGACCGTGATCTTGCCGCCGCCGTAGGGCAACCGGGCGGCCACGTTCTTGTGGCTCTGGGCCCGGCCCAGGTTCAGGCCGTCGACGATCACCTCCAGCTCCGGCTCGTCCGGATCGTGCCGCCGGATGCCGCCCGTATAGGTGGCGTGGTCCTTGTTGTTGAGGCCCAGAACGATGCTGTGAAGGTTGGCGATGAAGCGCATATCCTTCCTGGCGTAATAATAGCCGTCCAGCCCGAAGAACTTCCCCCGCCGCAGATAGCCGAACACTTCGGCCAGATAGTCGGTCAGGCCGTATTTGGCGTACAGCTCCCGGGTCTGTTGGTTGTTGTAATACAGGTCGTCGGGGGTCAGGAGGCTGTCCGCGTAGAAAGTCCGGTTGAAATTCGCCCAGGCCAGGTCCGGTTCCCATTCCTTGGAACAGATGATGTATTCCTGGTCCGTGCGATAATCATACCGCAGCTTCAGTGAGGTCAATCCCTCCTCCCGCAGGGGAGTGAACAGACTTTCAGACATGTCCCCCTCTCTTTCCGGAGCCCCCGGCTCCCTCAATTGGTGTATTCGAAAGTATTGACATGGGCCAGTTCCCGGCCTTGCAGCACCCGCAGCACGCCCAGGGCCAGGGCTTTCATTTCAAAGGTGCCGGCCATGACCGCCACCGGGGCCAGGAAGCCCACCCGGCGGCCGATCAGGCCGGTGAGGCGGGCGGAGTGGGCCAGGCCGCCGGTCAGGATGATCTTGTCCACCCGGCCGTCCACCACCGGGAACAGGGAGGCGATGTCCTTGGATATCTGGAGCGCCATGGCTTCGAAGACCAGCCGGGCCTTCCCGTCGCCCCGGTCGATACGTTTCTCCACCTCGATCAGGTCGTTGGTGCCCAGGTAGGCCATCAGCCCGCCCCGCCCTTTCATCCGGGCCTGGAGTTCCTTTTCCGAAGGGCCGCTGTGGGCCAGCCGGACCAGGGCCCGGCAGGGCAGGCCCCCGGCCCGCTCCGGCGACAGGGCGCCCTCGTCGTCGGCCACCAGGTCGAGAATTTTTCCCTGGCGGATCAGATTGGTGGTGATGCCCCCGCCCAGGTGGGAAACCACATAGCAGGTCTCTTCCAGCCGCCGCCCATCCTGCCGCGCCTGTTCGATGCTCACGGCCCGGCTGTTCAGGACGTGGGTCAGGAACGGGCGGGGAATTTCCGGCAGGCCCGAAACGGTGAAAATCTCCGCCGGCCGGCCGCAGGCGCAGACCGGATCGTAAACATAAGCCCGGAGGCCCGCCTCTTCGGCCAGTTCCCGGGCGATGACCGGGGCCAGGTTGGCCACGTGGGGCGTGGTCGAGGTGAACGAGGCCCGGGCGAACGCTTCGTCCACCAGGTGGGCCCCGCTTTCCAACTGGCCCACCACCCCGCCCCGGGCCGCGATGGCCGCCAGGTCGGTCAGGCGGACGCCCCGCTCAGCCAAATAGTCCCGAACAGCCTGGCGCCGGAAGCCCAGTTGGTCGTTGACGGCCGGGTATTTTTTCAAATCTTCGGCCGGGTGGTTCAGGGTGCGGCTGTCCCTCTCCCGGTCGTCGTCATACAAGGCCACCTTGGTGGAGGTGGACCCGGGATTGATCACCAAAATCAAAAAGCTCATCAGGCGGCGCGCTCCCTTTCCAGGGCCTGGGGATGGGCCCTCGTGAAGATGCCCAGACCGGCGATACTCGTTTAGAGCGGTTTACAATTTATCTGTCTTTAATAAATTGAACAGCACACAAACAGCCGGGCGCTTTTCATTTCATGCCGATATTTTTTCATCCGTTTCAATCCGAGGCCCATAATAACATATTACACGTAATATTCAATATGTTGTTTTTATTTTTCTGGCGAGAGTGTTCACGTAAAGATAGATATTTAAAAGTTGTAATGATATAATCATCCGCATCATGCAGGAGGTGTGCGGGATGGTTGAATGCAAAAGATGCCACGGCGTTGCGGTAGTGAAAAACGGCATCGTCAGGAGCAAGCAGAGGTACCGGTGTGCGTCTTGTGGGTACAATTTCATTACGGGTGACAAGCGCGTCAACCCGACCCTGCCTGCGAAGAAAGCCTTGGCTGTATTGCTTTATTCTTTAGGCAAGGGCAGTTTCAACATGATGGGGCGTATCTTTGGCGTTTCCAGGTCGCTGGCGTATCGCTGGATCGTGCAAGAGGCGGAAAAAATACCCGAGCCGGAAATTCCCGCCTCCATTGAAGAGATGGAGTTTGACGAGATGTGGCATTTTATACAGTCAAAAAAAACAAAAAATGGATCCTCAAAGCGGTGGATCGTGCTACAGGGAGAACTGTGGCCTGGGTGCTCGGCAGTC
>JAVBQN010000066.1:0-99563 GCA_031549025.1 Candidatus Adiutrix sp.
GGCCCTTTCATGGCTTCTCCTGACCGTCTTTTTAACCGCCTTTTGGCGCTTCTTCCTTCTTTTACGGTCATATTATATCACCAGCTCGAGAGACTTTAAACAGTAATATCAAATTGTTATATTATTTTTAAAGGACGACTAAATTAGATGAAATTAGGGAGCTTCAGCATCAGCAACCTTCTGGTGCGGTGACGCCCTTTCCCGGCTCCGTTCGGCGTCATGATGAACGCGGCCCGGAGCGCCGGCCGCCTGTTCCGGCCGGGGCCGGCGGCCTCGGCTTCCGGGCATTGACCAGCCAGATCCCGAGCGAGACCAGGATCAGGGCGACGAGGTTTTTGGCTTCGAACAGTTTTTCGCCCAGGAACAGGGCCGAGAGGCCGGCTCCGAAAATGGGGATGGAGAAATTGAATACGGAGACCCGGCTGACCGGATTGTATTTCATCAAAATCGCGGACAGAGCGAAGGCGGCCGCCGAGACGAAGGCCAGCTAGCCCAGAAGGGCCGCGCCCCCAACGCCGGCCGGGGCCAGGGTTCCGCCGGCCAGACGGCCCGTGAGGATCAGCACGGCCCCGCCGATGAACAACTGCCAGCCGGTCATGACCATGGGATTGATTTCCCTCGACACGGCTTTGCCATATATCCCGGCCGCCGCCATGCAAAAAGACGAGGCAATGATAAAACCTTCGCCGGTCAGGTGATAGGGCGAGGCCGAGGGGCCGCCGCCCTGGTTGATGGCCACCACGCCCAGAAAGCCGGCCAGGCAGCCAATCACGGTCCGGAGATGCAGCCGGTCGTCCCGGCGGATGAAGTGGACCAGGATGACGCTGAAAAAGGGGCCGGCGGCGTTGAGGATCGCGCCCCGCACCCCGCTGGTCCGGGCCAGCCCCAGGTAGAAGAACAGGTATTGCAGGCTGGTCAGCACCAGGCCCAGGAGGATCACCTGGCCCCAGCGCTTCGGCGTCAGGTCGAAGACCCGGAGCCCGGTCAGGGCCGCGAACCCGATCACCAGCGCCCCGGCCAGGGTGAAACGGCAGCCGGCAAAGAGCAGGAGGCCCGGGATATCGCCGGGCGTGATATGCCACAGGGCGTAGCCGTATTTCACGGCCGGAAAGGCGCTGCCCCACAAAAGGCAGGCGGTCAGGGCCGAGGCGGCCACCACACGGAGATCGGTGAAGAAAGAGACGGGATTCATGGAGTTCCTGTCCGCCGGACGGCCGCGAGATTTAAACGGTTGAGAGGGAAAAGGGAAAACGCTCTTTCGGGGCGTACACCGCCCCGGCGGGTGTCAGGACACTCCGGAAAAGCGTGAATGAACTCACCGCCACCTCGTTCCCGTCCGGGAGGGGGCCGGCCGGCCACAGTTCGGCCAGCACTGTCCGGCCCAGGGCTCCGGCCCGGGCCAGGGTCACGTGGGGCTGGAAGCGGCCGGCGTTATGACTCCGGCCACTGAATACGCCATACCCGTGATTTCGCCAAAGCCCTGAATCACTGGACTCCAGCGGCCTCCTTTCCAAGCCGTCCCCTGGGAACTCCAGCAAACTGTATCGGGGCGGAGGCCGGCTGTCAAGCGGCCGGGGTGGAAATACCGCATCCGAGACATCAAATCGCGGGAGCCAGAGCTTCCTCAAAATGATAATTTTTCATTTGACTTACAGGACAGATAAAATTATAGTAAAAGGATACGGCGGCGGAACGGCCCCTTCACATGCTATGAATTTCCATCAACTCATTGATATTCCTATTATTACGATTAGTCGTCTTTTTGATTTTCAGTCATATCTGGCATAGAATGAACGCTGACGGTCTTCTTTAGCTCTCGGCTTTCAAAATTTCCCGCGCCCCGATTCGTCACGCACCGGGATTTCTTCTCCCCCTGCGCGGAAGCCGTGCCTTTGAGCGGTTCTTTTCGCACCGTCAAGCGATAACCCCAAGCTTCGCCCTTCGGGAGGAATCGTGTCCAGGTTAAAACTCCGCACCAAACTCTTCGTCACCTACATCGCGGCCGGCATCGTCCCCGTGATCCTGGTCTGCCTTTGGTCCTATTACAACGACAATCGCTCCATCATGGAATCCGTTGCCCGAACCTTCACCCTGGCCCGCACCGTGGTGACGGAAGACCTGGCCGCGCGCGATCAGTATGTTCACGCCGTCGGCCGCCGGGCGGCCGCCTGCCCCGACATCGCCGCCGGACTGGAGACCGGCGACACCGCGGCCCTCCAGGCCTTGGGCCGCCGCCTCCTGGAGCAGGCGCCCCTTCTGACCTTCATCACGCTCGCCCGAACGGACGGCACCGTGGTGGCCCGGGGGCATTCCGACCAGGCCGGCGACAGCATTCAAAACCAGGCGACCTTCCAGGCGGCCGCGGCCGGCCGGGAGACCCTGGCCATGGAAAGCGGCACCGTGGCCAAGCTCACGGTTCGCGGGGCCTATCCGGTATTCAGGGACGGGAAACAGGTGGGCGTGGTTTCCCTGGGCTACACCCCGGCCACCTCGGAGTTTGTCGACCGAATCAAAAAAATACTGAACGTGGAATGCACGGTCTTCGGCGGCGACACCCGCATGGCCACCACCATCATCAACAACGGCCAGCGGGCGGTGGGCACCAAGATGACCAGCCCGGCCGTGCTGGAAACAGTGTTACGGCGGGGGCAGCCTTTCCAGGACCAGAGCGTGATCCTGGGCGTCCCCTACGACACGGCCTACTGGCCCCTCCGGGACATTAAAAACGAAGTGGTGGGCATGTTCTTCATCGGCATCCCGGCTTCGGAATACCAGGCGGCCCAGCGGCAGGTCCTGCTCATCAACCTGGCGGCCATCGCGGCCACCATAGTGGTGATGCTGATGGTGGGCTGGTTCATGTCCCGGCTCATCAGCGGGCCCATCAACCGGGCCGTGGACCTTTTGGCCGACAGCACCGGACTGGTCGGGAAGGCGGCGTACGAAATCGACGGCGCCTGCCAGAAACTGGCCGAATCCTCCAGTTCCCAGTCGGCCAGCCTGGTGGAATCCTCGGCCGCCCTGGAGGAACTGGCCTCCCAGTCCAAGGGCAACGCCGCCAATTCGGTCAAGGCCAGCCAGGTCATGAACCAGACCTACGAATCCGCCCAGGCCGCCGCCACCTCCATGACGGAAATGACCGAAACCATGGCCAACATCCGTTCCTCTTCCGACCAGGTCTCGGGCATCATCAAGACTATTGAGGACATATCCTTCCAGACCAACCTCCTGGCCCTCAACGCCTCGGTCGAAGCCGCCCGGGCCGGGGAACACGGCCTGGGCTTCGCCGTGGTGGCCGAGGAGGTGCGCAACCTGGCCCAGCGGGCGGCGGAAGCGGCCGGCAACACCAACGCCCTCATCAGCGCCAGCGTCTCGTTTTCCCGCAAGGGCGAAATCGTGGCCCACCAGGTCTCCGAGAGCATCGACTCCACTTTGGCCAGCACCCAGCAGGTCAACGCCCTGGTCAAAGGGGTGGAGACGGCCTCCAACGAGCAGTCCATCGGCATCAGCCAGATCAACCAGGCCGTGACCGTCATGGACAACGCCGTCCAGGAGATTTCCGCCACCAGCCAGTCCACGGCCGCCATCTCCCGCGAACTGACCCGCCAGTCCGACGCCCTGGAGGAAGTCATGCTCGACCTGGCCGCCCTGGTTGACGAAAAAAAGGCGGCCGCCCTCAAACACCGTCCGTAAAATATCCGCGAACGTCCGCCAACGGCGACGGCCCGGCCGGAATTCCGGCCGGGCCGTTTTTCGCCCTTCCCCGTTTCGCGCCGACGCGGAAACCATGCTATACTGCACAAGGCGGCCCGTGGCCGCCGATATTGAACCGGAGGCTCCGCCGTGCCGTCTCGAACATCCGACTCATCCCCTTCCCTGGCCCGGCGGCTGGAGCGGGACTTAAAGAATGCCGGAGCCGTCCTGGTGGGGTTCGCCGATCTCCGCCCGGTGACCCCCCGCCCCTTCGAACACCTGCCGACCGGGGTGGCCCTGGCCCTGCCTTTCGACCCGGATCCGGCGCTGGGCCGGAACCCTGGCCGGGATTCAGCCAACCCCGACTATGTGGAGGCGTATCGCCAAAACCGCCTGAAACTCGACCCTCTGGTCGAACTGGGCACGGGTATCCTCCGCCGCGAAGGTTTCCAGGCCGAAGGATACGGTTACGAAATCTTCGGTGATCAGCGGGGCGGGGACATGAACCCCGAACTCCACCTCACCGCCTATTATCAGCAAAAAACCACCGCCCGCCTGGCTGGCCTGGGCTGGATCGGCCGGATGGGCGTTCTGGTGACCCGCGCCTGGGGTCCCTTCGTCTGGCTGGGCACCATTTTCACCGACGCTCCCCTGCCCCCGGCCACGCCCCTCAAACCCGGCTGCGGTTCCTGCCGCCGCTGCGCCGACGCCTGTCCGGTCCAGGCCATCCAAGGGCCGGCCTGGCAGCCGGGTTTCCAGCGCGCCGATCTCCTGGACATCCAAAAATGTCAAACCCATCGCCAGAAACGCGGCCGCAAGGCGGGCCTCCCGATGTGCGGTCTCTGCCTGGCCGCCTGTTCTTTCGGCCGGATACCGGGCAGTGGTCAGGCGGTCACGTCGATGGAAGGCGAGGCCGCGGACTGAAGGTTCCGCTGCGGCTCCGAAGGCGGCGAGGGGCGAAATCGGGGCGGGGTCAGCGCCGGATGTGCCAGTCGTAATGGATGGCCAGAAGCCGGAGGCCGCTGGTGACCATCGCCCCCAGAGCCAGGAAGACGGCGCCGTATTCCGGCAGCCAGCTCTTGCCGAGCACCAGGATCAGAGCGCCCAAGAGGGCCGGGGTGGCGTAGATTTCGGAGCGGAAAATGGTGGGCACCTGGGCCAGCATCACGTCCCGGGCAATGCCGCCGCCCACGGCCGTGATCAGGCCCAGCCCCACGCTCCAGGTGGGGGTGATGCCGAAGGTCAGGGCCTTGTCGGCCCCGGCCACGGCGAACAGGCCCAGACCCAGGGCGTCGAAAAAATCGATGGGCCGGTGGAGCCGGTTGACCTGTTTCTGGAAGAAAAATGTGACCAGCCCGGAAATCACGGCCAGGGTGAGGATGAAATTGCCGCGCAACAGCTCCGGGGGCAGATCCCCGAGCATCAGGTCGCGGACCAGCCCCCCGCAGGAACAGGCAATGAGGGACAGGATCAGCACCCCCACCACGTCGGCCTCCTTCCGCCGGGCGGCCACGGCCCCGCTGAAGGCGAAGGCCAGGATGCCCAACGTGTTGATGATATTGACGAAGGTATCCAGGCTTCCGGCGAACATCGTCTCCCCCGAAATTGTACAGCCAAGTCACATCGGCTGCGGTCGGACCGGCCGGAGGGCGGGGAAAGTTTCCTTCGTTCGCTCGTCTTTTTTTTCGAAAACGGCTCCGCTCCGCTCCGCTTCGCACATTTCGAAAAAAAGACGGCTCTCTACGGAAATTTTCCCCGCCCTCCGGCCTCGCGCCACCCACTGTTTCATCAGTCTGTGGCCCATCAGAAAGGCCGTCTCCCCGGCGCCCCGCCGCGCCCTAATTCCAGATGCGCCGGGTCTGGGCTTAGCGGAGTCCGCCCTGAACCGCACCTTTTCCCGGCGGCACAGGCACTATGCCGCGACTTGCTTCCGACGTCACACCATGAAGAAGCCCCGGTTCCTCCGGGCTCCGCCGGGCCCAGGGTGTTGCCCTGGCGAGGGGAGCGGGGGCGAGAAGCCCCCGCTCCCGTAAAAGCCCCCGGCCCTATTTCTTGTCCGCCGGTCTTTTTCGCAGACGGATGGACTTGGGGGTGACTTCGAGCATTTCGTCTTCGCGGATGTATTCGATGGCCTCTTCCAGGGAGAAGCGGCGGGGCGGGGTCAGGCGGAGGGCCTCGTCGGCCCCGCTGGCCCGCATGTTGGTCAGTTTCTTTTCCTTGGTGGGGTTGACGTATAAATCCTCGCCCCGGGAGTTTTCCCCGATGATGAGGCCGGCGTAGACCGGGTCGCCCGGGCTGGCGAAGATGGTGCCCCGGGGTTCGAGGTGATAGAGGGCGTAGGTCACGGCCTGGCCCGAGCGGTCGGAGACCAGCGAGCCGTTGGGCCGGCCCCGGATGGGCCCCTGGAAGGGAATGGTGCCGATGACCAGGGTGTTCAAGAGACCCGTGCCCCGGGTGTCGGTCAGGAACTGGCTGCGGTAGCCGATGAGCCCCCGGGTGGGCACCTTGACTTCCAGCCGCACCCGGCCCGAGCCGTGGTTGGCCAGCTTGGTCACCTGGCCGCGCCGGGCCGAGAGTTTTTCCGTGACCACGCCCACGAATTCCTCGGGCACGTCGATGACCGCCAGTTCCAGGGGCTCGTGGAGGCGGCCGTCCACTTCGCTGGTCAGGATGCGCGGGGGGCCGAGGGTCAGCTCAAAGCCTTCCCGCCGCATGGTTTCCACGAGGACCGCCAGTTGCAGTTCGCCCCGGGCGCTGACCTGATAGCTGTCGGCCTGCTCCGGCCGGGGATCGACCCGGATGGAGACGTTGTACAGGGCCTCCTTGTCCAGCCGGTCCTTGATCTGGCGGGAGGTCAGAAGCGAGCCGTCCTTGCCGGCCAGGGGCGAGGTGTTGGCCGAAAATTCCATGGCCAGGGTGGGCTCATCCACCACCACCGGCGGGAGGGCTTCGGGGTTTTCCGGATCGGAGATGGTGTCGCCGATGAAGGCCTCGGCAATGCCGGCCAGGGCCACGATATCCCCGGCCGAGACTTCGTCCGCCTCCACCCGGCTCAGCCCCTGGTAGGTATACAGCATTTTGAGGGGCGCCTTCTGGACCACCCGGCCGTTCTTGAGCAAAGCCACTTCCTGGCCCGCCCGGAGCTTTCCCTGGCGTAAGGGGCCGATGATGAGACGCCCCACGTAGTCCGACCAGTCCAGGTTGGTCACCAGAAACCGGGCCGGTCCTTCGACTGCGCCCGAGGGTGCCGGAATGTGTTTGACGATGGCCTCGAAAAGGGGTTCGAGAGATCCGGAGGCCGCCTTTTCGCCTTCCTCCAGGCTGGTGAAAGCCTGGCCGGCCTTGGCGTTGGTGTAGAGGACCGGGAAATCGAGTTGGTCCTCCTCGGCGTCGAGGTCGATGAAAAGGGAGTACAGCTCGTCCAGCACCTCGGCCGGCCGGCGGTCGGGCCGGTCGATCTTGTTGATGACCGCGATGATCGGGAGAGCCCGGCCCAGGGCCTTCTGAAGGACAAAGCGGGTCTGCGGGAGCGGCCCCTCCGAGGAATCCACCAAGAGGATCACCCCGTCCACCATGGTCAGGGTCCGTTCCACCTCGCCGCCGAAATCGGCGTGGCCCGGGGTATCGACGATGTTGATCTTGATTTGGCCGTAATCCACGGCCGTGTTCTTGGCCATGATGGTGATGCCTTTTTCCCGTTCCAGATCCAGGCTGTCCATGATCCGTTCGCGAACGTCCTGGTTGTCGCGGAAAAGGCCGCTCTGCCACAGCATGGCGTCCACCAGAGTGGTCTTGCCGTGGTCCACGTGGGCGATGATGGCCACGTTCCTGATGTTTTCAGGCTTCATGAATATCCAATGCTCCAAACAAAAGAACCGCCCCGAGGGGCGGGCAGGTCGGGTGCCGAACCGGCGGCCGGCGCCTGGATCCAAATCGACTTGATCCAAAATTTATATCAGGATGGTTCGGGAACGGAATCAGCTGACAGGCCAAATTCAGGATACTGAGGAATGATCGGCAATGGGCTTGAAGGGCCCGCGGCCCCGCCGGGAATGAATCCGCCCTATTTGACGAGGGCTTCCAGAATTTTGGGAACGACCAGATAAGGCGCGCCGTCTTCACCGACGGCCGCCACGGGCTGGCCGTCGGCGCCATATCCCACCTGGGCCAGGCACCCGCATTTTCGGCACCAGCGGTGCTCCAACCCGGAATCGCCGCCCGGCATCGGTCCCTCGGTGGTGATAATCATCCAACTGTGATCCCGTCCGTCGATGCAGGTCGATATTTGCGGTTTTTGCAAAGCCATGCCGTCTTCCTAAAAAAGGCCGCCCGGTTTGGGAAAACGGGCGGGTTAATAATATTCATATTATAATGGCCAAGACCGATCAAGTCAATAAAAGAGTGGCTCGCCGGCCCCCTCGTCTGTCGGCCGCCTTCAGCGAGACCGCCGTTAAAAATCGTCCGGTGTCTGGTCGTCGACGGCTTCACCGTTGATTTTCTTGCGCAGAATGCCGGAATTCTTAAAAACCACCACCCGGCGGGCCCGCAGTTCCAAAGATTCCCGGGTTTGGGGGTTGCGGCCCCGGCGGGCCCTTTTGCGCTTGACCACGAACTTGCCGAACCCGCTGATCAGGACGTCCTTTTCCTCGGCCAAGGTGGCCTTGAGAATATCCATCAGCTTTTCCACGGCCTGCCGGGCGTCCTTGCGGGAAAGATCGGTCTGGTCGAAGACTTCCGTGATAATTCTTTCTTTGGTGACCGCCATATTTTCACCGTCCATCAGAGGGTCGGGATCGGGCTACCCATTTTACGCTTTACTGTCCCCGGAAAAAGCATTACTATTACTTCTTACCCCACAGGTCATATACCGGGTATGCGGGTAGAATCTTTTACAAAGCCTAAATACTGATCGTCGGGTGGAGCCTTATAGAGGCGATTATTGGCCAAATGACTGTATTTGTCAAGTAATTTTTTGGAGTTATGTTTCGTGCCCGGCTGAAGGATCGGCCCGTCCCGGGGCGGCCGGGGAGAAACGGGCCAGGGCGCCCGCCCGGGCCGCCGACGAAATCCCCAAAACCGGCCGGCCGACCGGCCCGAAGGAGTCATCGTGAAGAGCAAAGTCTTCGGTATCACTCTGCGCACCCATTTCCGCGAAAGCCTGCCCCAGAAAATGGGACGGCTGTTCCAGGCCCTCAAGCCCGAGGAACTGGTCCAGTCGCGTTCCCTGTGGGCCGTCAAGCTCCATTTCGGGGAGCGGGGCAACCATACCTTCATCCGCCCCCATCTGCTGCGGACGTTCACCGACGCCTTGAGGAACCTCTCGGCCCGCCCCTTTCTGACCGATTCCAACACCCTGTATGTCGGCGGCCGGGCCAACGCCGTGGACCACCTGGAGACCGCGCTTCTGCACGGCTTCGGCAGCGAGGCGACCGGGGCTCCCCTGGTCGTCGCCGACGGCCTCCGGGGCGCTTCCGAGGTGGGGGTGGCGGTCAACCGGGGGGGCGTGGGCACGGCCTGGATCGGGGCCGAATTCATGGCCGCGGACGGCGCCCTGGTTCTCAGCCACTTCAAGGGCCACGAACTGACCGGTTTCGGCGGAGCCCTGAAGAATCTGGGCATGGGCGTGGCCTCCCGCCGCGGCAAGCTTGACCAGCACTCCGATCTCCGGCCCAAGGTCGCCGCCCGGAAATGCATCGGCTGCCAGCGCTGCTTCCGCCAGTGCGCCCACCAGGCCATTTCCCTGACCCCGAAGAAAAAGGCCCTCATCGACCCCAAACGCTGCGTGGGCTGCGCCAGCTGCATCCCCATCTGCCCGGAATCGGCCATCGCCATCCCCTGGGAAGGCGACAGCCCGAAATTCATGCGTAAAATGGTGGAATACAGCCAGGCCGCCCTGAAGGGCAAGGAAGGCCGGGCCCTGTTCATCAATTTCATCGGCGGCCTCAGCCCCTTGTGCGACTGCGTCAACCACTCCGACGCCCCCATCATCCCCGACCTGGGTTTTCTGGCCAGCCGCGACCCCGTGGCCCTGGACCTGGCCTCGGCCGAACTGGTCAACGCCACCCCGGGCCTGCCGGGCACGGCCCTGCCCGCCTCCGCCCTGGCCCCGGGGGCCGACAAGTGGACCGCCCTCCATCCGAGCTGCCCGTGGCGCTACCAATTGGAATACGCCGCCGAAATCGGCCTGGGCTCCCTGGATTACCAATTGGCCTGGCTCCCCGAAGCGGCCGGAATCAAGTAAAGAGTGGAGAGCCGTTGACGATGTACGACGTGGAAATCATCGGCGGCGGTCTGGCCGGCTGCGAAGCGGCCTGGCGGGCCGCCGGCCGGCACGGACTCCGGGTCCGGCTGTGGGAAATGAAGCCCCGCCGCTTTTCCCCGGCCCACCGGAGCCCGGATCTGGCCGAACTGGTCTGTTCCAATTCACTGCGCGCGGCCGACCCTGAAAACGCGGTGGGCTTGTTGAAAGAAGAGATGCGGCGCCTGGGCTCCCTGGTCCTGGCCGCGGCCGACCGCACCCGGGTGCCCGCCGGCGGGGCCCTGGCCGTGGACCGGGAACTCTTCAGCCGGGACATCACCCGGGCCATCGAAAGCCAGCCCCTCATCGACCTGGTCCGGGCCGAAGTCACCGCCTGGCCCGAAGGCGCGGCCCCGGTGGTGGTGGCCGCCGGGCCCCTGGCCTCGGACGCGGTCGCCGGGCTCATCGGCGGCCTGGCGGGGGCTCCGGCCCTCAATTTTTACGACGCCCTGGCCCCCATCGTCATTGGCGACTCGCTGGATTACGGCCGCCTCTATCCGGCCAACCGCTACCAGGAAGGGCCCGGCGACTACCTGAACTGCCCGCTGAACAAGGAGGAATTCGGCACTTTTCTCCAAACCCTCCTCGCCGCCGATGAAGTGGCGGCCCGGCCCTTCGAGGAACGCCGCTTCTTCGAAGGCTGCCTGCCCATCGAGGTCATGGCCCGCCGGGGACCCCGCACCCTGACCTTCGGCCCCATGAAGCCCGTGGGCCTGGACGATCCCCGCACCGGCCGCCGGCCCTACGCCGTGGTGCAGCTGCGGCGGGAAAACCGGGCGGGTACCCTGTGGAATTTAGTGGGTTTCCAGACCCGCCTGACCCGGCCGGCCCAGGAACAGGTGTTCCGCCTCATCCCGGGCCTGGAAAAGGCCGAGTTCGCCCGCTTCGGGGCCATCCACCGCAACACCTATCTCGACGCCCCCAAAGCGCTGGACGAGTTCCAGCGCATCGTGGGCCACCCCCGTTTCCTGGTGGCCGGCCAGATGAGCGGGGTGGAGGGCTATGTGGAATCCGCGGCCCAGGGGCTCTGGGCCGGGGAAAACGCGGCCCGGCTGGCCCGGGGCCAGGCCCCGGGCCAGCCGCCGCCGGCCACGGCCTTGGGCGCCCTTCTGGGCCACCTTCGCGGCGACGGCGGCGGCCGGATTTTCGCGCCCTCCAACATCAATTTCGGCCTCTTCCCGCCCCCGCCGCCGGAAGTGCCCAAAAACGGCCGCAAAGCCTGGCTGCTGCAAGCGGCCCGGGCCGCTTTCGACGCTTTTCCGCTTGAAAATTGAAGCGTTGAAGGCTATCATGGGGAATCGGCTTCCGGCCGCCAAAGGAAGGTCATGACCAAACCGGCGCGTCTTCTTCACATTCCGCTTTTCCTGGCCATACTGGCGCTTCTGAGCCTGGGGCTCGGCGCTCCGGCCCGGGCCGAGGTCCGCTTGCTCCTGCCCCCGGGGCTGGCGGTGGGGGCCATCAGCGGGCCGGGCGGCGAGGATGTGGCCCGGGCCCTGAAAAAATACCAGGCCGGCGGTGAAACCCGGGGGCTCCTGGGCGGCCGGCTTTCCCTGACCCGGGGCCTGACCGCCGAACGCGAAACCGTGCCGGTGGAAAAAGAAGCCGGCCCGCCCCACCCGGTGTACGAAGCCGACCCCTTCACCCAGCGCCTGTGGCCCACCGAGGAATTTCCCATGGTCACGGATGTGGAAAACTTCGACCTGGAGCGCTTCACCGGCCACCTGGTCTTCGACTGGCAGGTGACCCCCCTGAGCGGGGGCGCCGCGTCGGAGAGCGGCCGGGCCGTTCTGGACATGGACCGGACCCGGGGCGGTTTCCTGGCCGAACTGGGCCTGACCGAGCCTTTGGCCCAAACCACTTCGAACCTGGAGGCCACGGGCCGGGAGCGCCTGGCCGGGGAACTGGTGGCCCAGTTGCTTTTGACCCTGGGCCGTCACCCCGCCCCCTCGGAAATCGAATCCGGCCAGGATTCCCTGAGCCCCCAGGCCAAACGCCTGGCCGCCGCCGGTGATTGGGAAAGCGCCAAAACCCTCTGGCTGGACCTCCTGAAGCAAAATCCCGACTATCCCCCGCCCCTGTACAACCTGGGCCTCTATTGGGAATTCCGCAAAAACCCCGAAGAAGCCTGGCGTTATTACAGGCTGGCCTTCCGGGCCGACGCCACCCCCCGCCATCGGGAGGCCCTGACCCGGCTCACCGACACCTTGGCGCGGGCCGGACGCCGGCCGGACCGCCAGTCCGCCGAAGAATAAAGAGCCCATTTGCCTTTCCGGGCCGGGAAACGCCGGCCCGCGTCCCGATGTCCCGATGTCCCGGTTTGTTTTCCATCTCCCGTTCGCTTGAAAAGCCGTCCAGACCGCTTCCCTCCCCTGGGGGCCAGGTTGCCGACCCGGCCCGGAAAGTGAGCTTCGGATGCCGTTATCGTCCTCGACCGTCGGTTTTTTGAGGAAAATCGTCCATGGGCTGGGCCTGCTTCCCATAATCTATATGGGTTGGCTGGCCGTAAGCGGCGGATTCGCGCCGGGCCGGGTTTTCGGGCTGTGCGGGCTGACGGCCCTGAGCTTCCTGATCCTGACCCTGTGCGTCTCCCCGGCGGCCAAGCTCTCGAACACGCCGCTCCTCATCAAGCTGCGGCGGCCCTGCGGCTTGTGGTCCTTTGCCTGGGCCGCCGGCCACGCGGGCATTTTTCTCATAATCTTCATGCACCTGGACGTCGGGCGGATAGTCCAGGCCGTCCAGCACCGGCCTTTCATCGCCTTGGGACAGGGGGCCTTTCTCATTCTTCTCACCTTGGCCCTGACCTCCAGCCGGCGGGCCATGAACGCCCTGGGCCGCAACTGGCGGCGCCTCCACCGGCTGATTTACCTGGCCGTGCTCCTGGCTTCGGCCCATTTCTGGCTGGCCGAATCGGAATCGCCGCTTCCGAAGGCGGCGGCGGTCCTGGCCGTGCTGCTGCTTCTGTTCCGTCTGCGGGGCGCCTTTTCGAAACCTGTCTGAGCGGTTCGTTCCGGAAAATGAAAAAGGGAGCCGGCCGGCTCCCTTTTTCATTTTCGACCCGGGGGGGGGGAAGTCAATTCTCGATGAACGGCTTCAGCTTGCGGCTGCGGCTGGGATGGCGCAGCTTGCGGAGGGCCTTGGCCTCAATCTGGCGGATGCGCTCGCGGGTGACTTCGAAATCGCGGCCCACCTCTTCCAGGGTGTGGTCGGCCTTCTCACCGATGCCGAAACGCAGGCGCAGCACTTTTTCCTCGCGCGGGGTGAGGGTGGCCAGGACTTTGCGGGTCTGCTCGGCCAAGTTGAGGCTGATGACCGCGTCGGCCGGACTGACGATGCGGCGGTCTTCAATGAAGTCGCCGAGATAGCTGTCTTCGTCCTCGCCGATGGGGGTTTCCAGGGAGATAGGCTCCTTGGCGATCTTCAGGACCTTGCGGACCTTGTCCAGGGGCAGTTCCATCTTGTCGGCGATTTCCTCGGGCGTGGGTTCGCGGCCGAGCTCCTGCACCAGGTAGCGGGAGGTGCGGATGAGCTTGTTGATGGTCTCGATCATGTGCACCGGGATGCGGATGGTGCGGGCCTGGTCGGCGATGGCCCGGGTGATGGCCTGCCTGATCCACCAGGTGGCGTAGGTGGAGAACTTGTAGCCGCGCTGGTATTCGAATTTGTCCACGGCCTTCATCAGGCCGATGTTCCCTTCCTGGATCAGGTCCAGAAACTGAAGGCCCCGGTTGGTGTATTTCTTGGCGATGGACACCACCAGGCGCAGGTTGGCCTCGATGAGCTCTTTTTTGGCGTCGCTGGCCAACACCTCGCCGCCTTCCACGGCCCTGAGGATTTTGCCCAGATCCTTGGGCCGCATCTTCAGTTCTTCCTCAAGATTCTTGGCCCGCTGGACGTGCTCGTTGACCTTGATCCCGATTTCCAGAACCTGATCGGCCGTCAGTTTGACCATCCGGCAGGCCTTGACCTGACCCTTGGGGTCCTTCTTGACGACCTGGCAGAATTTGCGGAATTCGGCCAGGGTGGCCACTTTGAAATGGGCCAGGGCGGACTCCACCACTTTCTGGCAGGTGGTGAATTCGGTGTCCCAGGCCTTGAGGCGGGAAACCATGGCGTCATAGCGGCTCTGCTCCAGACGGAGGCTGCGGAACAGCTCGGCGATTTCCAGCTTGCGCTTGGTCAGATCGGCCTGCATCTTGGCCTGCTTGGCCTTGTCGGCGGTCTTTTTTTCCGCCGCCACCCGGCGCTGCTGGCGGGCGTAGTTCTGGGCCTTGCGTTCGATTTCCTTGATGAGGGTGATGATCTGGTCCCGCCGCTGGGGGGATTCGAGAAAACTCTCCTCCTCTTCCTCGTCGGCGTCCTTGACCACCTCCTTGAGGCGGATTTCGTCGGCTTCCAGTTTTTTGCGCAGTTCGCTGATCTCTTCGAAACCCACGGAGGTTTCCAGGATGGCGGTGATGATGAGCTGTTCCCCGCGCTCGATGCGCTTGGCGATCTCCACCTCGCCCTCGCGGGTGAGAAGGGCCACCTGGCCCATTTCCCGCAAATACATCTTCACCGGATCGGTGACGCGGGTGTCGGCCTCGGCTTCAAAATTCAGGTCGGGTTCGCGGTCGTCCTGGTTTTTCAGGTCCTCGAACTTCTTGGCGCCCTTTACCAGCTCCACGTCCTCGACGTTGGGGAGGTCGATGTCGTCGAAAAAAGCCATGACGTCCTCGATGTTGTCCCCGTCGTCCAGGGAGGAAAGGGATTCGGTAAGGTCGTCATAGCTGAGGCTTTCCTTGTCTTTGCCCATGGAAATGAGGTCGCGCATTTTAAAGGGGTCTCGGGCCATGAAATAGAGCTCCTTAGGGGGGACAGACAGGGCGTTTGGGAGGGCCGGCCGGCATCCGGGGCGACCGCCGAATCGCGATTCCGAAGGCGAAAAAGCCGTGGATCCGGCGGAGCGGAACGGCTTTTCAGGTTTTGGTCGGCGGCGGTGATGCGCCGTCAAGGTGACTTCGTGTGGATCGAACATTCCACCGAATTAGTTATTGTAACACCCCTCTCCCGATTTGTCAAAAATCTTTTTCATCCAGGGCCTTCTTTTCCTCCATCAGACGCCGGGCCTCCTCCTCCCGGCCCTCGCTTTGGGCCTGGGCTATCTTTTTTGAAAGCACGGCGTGCTGATTTTTCCGCCATTTGTCCCGCAGCCGGGCCATGAAGTCCTCGGCCGCCGCCTCCGACTCCTCCGGGGAGAATTCCCGCTCGGTCAGGGCCGCCTCGGACACCAGGGCGGCCAGTTCGGCCGATTCGTCCCCGGCCGCGCCGGGTTCCACCACCCCGTCCCGCTCGTAGCGGTCCCGCAGGCGGTCGAAGAGCAGGCGGCTGGAATCATGGGGCCAGTAGGCGGCCATTTCCCCCAAAACCCGGGGCGCGGCTTCGGGATGGACCAGGATGAATTTTAACAATTGCCCGGCCACCAAATCATAGCCCGGCCGGGACCGGGACGTCACACGCGCCGGCGCGGCCGCCCAGGGCCGACCGTCCCCGGAGGCTTTCTTGAACGAGCCCAGGAGCTCCTCCTCCAGGCCCAAAAGCCGGGCCAGGCGCCGCCGCAGGAGCTGGCTCTTGGCCGAATCCGGCACCTGGGCGATCAGTTCCTGGGCCGCCCGGGCCATCCGGGCCTGGCCGGCCGGGGTGTCGGGATGGGCGGCCTTGAGGTGGACCACCTGGAAGTCGATGATGTCCATGGCCTGGCCGGCCGCCTCATAGAGGGCCTCGGCCCCGAACTCCCGCATGAAGGTGTCGGGATCGTGGCCGGCCGGGAGCCGGAGGACCCGGCCGTCGAGCTCGGCGTTCAGCAAAAGCGGCAGGGCCTTGGCCGCGGCTCTCTGGCCGGCCTCGTCGGAATCGAACAGGAGCATCACCTGGTTGACCTGGCCCCGCAGGAGATTGAGCTGCTTGGCGGTCAGGGCCGTGCCCAGCGGGGCCACCACCTCGTTGATGCCCCCGGCCACCATGGAGATGAGGTCGAAATACCCCTCCACCACGAAGACCATCCCGGCGGCCCGTAGAAAGGGCCGGGCCCGGTGGAAGCCGAAGAGGAGTTTTTCCTTTTTGTAGACGGGAGTTTCGGGCGAATTGAGGTATTTGGGGGTCTGGTCCGCGTCCAGGGCCCGGCCGCCGAAGCCGGCGACCCTCCCCTCGGGGTCGATGATCGGCACCATCAGGCGGTGGCGGAAGGCGTCGTAAAAGCGCCCGGCCTCCCGGCCCGGCTTGACGAGGCCGGCCTCTTCCATGATGGTTTCGGAAAAGCCCTGACCCCGGAGGCGCCGAAGCAGCTCGTCCCAGGCCGGAGGGGCCAGGCCCAGGCCGAACTCCCGGGCCACCCGCTGGGTCAGCCCCCGGCCGGCCAGGTAGCGGCGGGCTTCCAGGCCGCTGCCGGCCCAGAGGTTTTCCTCATAAAAATGCCGGGCCTGTTTCAGGGCCTCGAAAATGGCCTCCCGGTTTTCCCGGTTCTCGGTCCGGGGGCGCTCCCCGTCCTCGCGGACGGGGAGCGTCACCCCGTAGCGCCGGCCCAGTTCCTCCACCGCCTCGGGAAAGGACCGGCCCGTGATCATCATCAGAAAGCGGATGGGGCCGCCTCCCACCCCGCAGCCGAAGCAGTGGAACAGGTGGCGATGGGGGGTGACGATGAACGAGGGGGTCTTTTCCGAGTGGAAGGGGCAGAGGCCTTTATAGACGCTGCCGGCCCGTTTGAGGCTGACATAGTTGGAGACGAGTTCCACCAGATCGGCGGCCTCATTGACCTCGTCTATTTTTTCCTGTTCGTAATACGCCATGGCTGGGGGCCCGTCCGCCAGCCCGGCCGGAGACGGCCTTTATCACGCGGGCTGACGATCGACGGGCGGACGCTCCGGGGTCAGGACCCGGGCTCGCGCTCGGTCACGGTTTGGGAAGCGGATTGCTGGCGGCTGCGCTGGCGCTGCTCCTCCAACATATAGTGATTGATGGCCTTCTGGAGGGCCCGGGTGGCGCTGAGATCCAAATCCAGAAATTTCAGGCCCACCCGGGCGAAGGGCTCGTCATCCTCCATGGTCACCCGCACCACCTCGGCTTCGCCGTTGATGGTGATGGGCTGTCCCGGGGAGGTCGGGGTCGGGAAAAAGAGGGTGAACCAGAGCCGCAGCCCTATCTTGGCCTGGGGCGGCTTGGGGATGCCGATGAGGACTCCGCCGGCGGAGAAATCCAGCGGGGTGACCCGGCCGAAGGAGGGGTGGGTCTGGATGGATATCTTTTTATCGTTGGTGATGGTCAGCCGGTAATCCATACGGGCGTTGGTCTCGGTCAGACCGCCCGGCAGGGGCGGGCTGAGGACCAGGGCCGGCATGGTTTCCGTATCTTCGGGCCGCAGCTTGTAGGCGGGCAGAAAATCCATCACCTGGGAACGCCAGCCCCAGCGCATGATTTCCGTGGTCACCGGATCGCGGCGGACAAAAGTGGCTTCCAGGGAACGGCCCACCATCGATTTCAGAATGGGCGGGTCGGACTGGGTGATGACGATCCGCTCCGGAGTCATATCCAGGACAACGGAGTGGCGCACATCGATGTAATCATTGATGAGGTCGACGTCGAAAATGAGGTCAAGCTTGGTCTGAAGGCGCAGAATCTGTTCGACGGTTACCGGCTGGCGACGGACCGATTCAGGCAAGGACATGGCGAGCCCCCCGAGCGCTGGAATATGGAAATTTGGTTCAGGGTGACCTCTGAAAAGCGCTGATCGCGGGTTTGACCAGGGAGAGAGCGGCATTTTTTTCGTCCCGCTTTCAGCCGTTATATAACAAATATGGCCTCAACCCGATCCCGGCCGCTCCAGCGGCCCTTTGAGAGGATCCCTCAAATTCCGATCTCATATCATAATACACTTTTTTTTCTGGAGCAAGGGTCCCAGGAAAAATATTACTCCGGCAACTAAACAAGCCATCCCCGTGATTTCGCCAAAGCCCGAAATCACTGGACTTCAGCGGCCGGGAACAGACTTCTGAAGTTGCCGGGTTAATCCAGGGCTATGCCCTGGCGCAGGGTGGGGGGGCGCGGAGCCCCCGCTATTTCAAAAGCATATTGCCACTAACACGTGCTGAAGCCGCAGCGGGCGCATTTGCGGCAGGAGCCTTCGCGGCGGAGGGTCAGTTCGTGGCATTCGGGGCAGAGGTCGTAGCCGCCGAGTTCGGCCGGCGCTTCGTGGAGGCGGCCGTTTTTGAGATAATCGCGGCGGATGAGCATGAGCCGGCCGATGAGCTGGGGCAGGCTGTTGCCCACGATGGGGGTTTCGCACATGCGGGTGTGGACGATGAAGCGTTCGCCCATGGAGACCTTGCCGAGGACCTTGACGAAGCGGTCGAAGAGGCTGGGCACTTCGCGCAGGGCCACGGAGATGATCATGCCGAGGGCGGTGAAGATGGAATTGATGGACGCCCCCACATCGCCGGCGGAGACGAAGACTTCGCGGATATTGTTGTGTTCGTCGTTGGTCAGGGTCACGTGGGCCGTGAGGTTGGCGCTCTTGGCGGTGAAGGTGCGGCTTTCGCGGTCGCCGCCGACGTCGGCCACCAGGGGGCGCTGCGGTTCGGCCCGGCCGGGTTCGGCGGCGGAGATGATGCCGTCGAGGGATCCGTCGCGGTAGATGGTGAAGCCCTTGAGGCGTTTGTCGCGGCTGGCCGCGATGAGGGTCTCGATGTCCTCCACCGTGGCCTCCCGGGGGAGGTTGATGGTCTTGGAGACGCCGGTGTGGCAGTGATACTGGAAGGCGGCCAGCATGTCGAGCTGTTCGGCCGGGCTGAGCTTGTGGGCCGTCTGGGCCTCGGCGCGCTGGCGGAAGTCGGGGTGCTTTTCAAACAGATCCATCAACTCGATGGGTTCGAGGGTGAATTCCAGCCAGCCCCGGTCCGCGTCGCGCACCCGGCGGTTCTGGGCCAGGGCGAAGAAGGGCTCGATGCCGGTGTCGATGTTGCGGAGGAAGACCGATACGCTCCCCGTGGGGGCCTGGCTGGTGGTCAGGCAGTTGTAAAAACCGCCCCGGGCCTCGATCCAGTCGGTGAGAATGTCTATCTGCGTGGCGGGGGAGTCTTCATCGGCGTCGTCGGCCGGGCCGGCCGGGGAATCGGCCACGGTCGCGGCCAGTTCCTGGAGATGCTTGGTCCAGAAAGGCCGGTTTTCGTATACGTGGCCGGTCTGATCGGCCAGGTCGGCCGAAAGATTCAAGGTGCCCAGGGTGAGAAAGGCCTGGGTGATGCGGGCGAAGCGGGCCGCCTCGGCCGAACCGTAGTCCACCCCCCCCCGGAAGGCCAGGAGAAGCGCGGTGTGGAAGCCGCTGAGGCCCACGCCCACGGGTTTGAGGGCCTGGGTCTTTTCGCGGATTTCCGGCAGGGGGTAGCCTTCGTCGAATTCCAGCACTAAATTCCCGAGAAAGCAGGCCAGGCCGGCGGTTTCCGACAGCTTTCGCCAGAAGCGGCGGCTGAACTCGCCGCTCCACTTGGGGTTGGAACTCCACTCGGGGGCGCCGGGCTCGGCGGAAAGCTCGTCAAAGACTTCTCGGGCCAGGCGGGCGGCGTTGACGGTGATGAGGTTGCAGGCCGAGCCGGCGCTGGCCAGGTATTCGCCGCAGGGGTTGGAAAAGCGCGGCTCGTCCTCAGCCTTGAGGGGCGAATATTCCAGCATGTTGTCGACGAACAGAAGGCCCGGATCGCCCGTGGCCCACATGTTGCGGGCGATGAGGCCGATGAGTTCGGGCTGGTTCCAGAACTCGCCGAAGGCGTTGACCGAGATGTTCATGTTCGACAGGTTCGTGCCCTGGGCCGGCCGTTCCTCCGGAGGCAGGGTTTGGATGAATTTCGTCAGGCGGGAATTGAAATTCTTGGATTCGATGAAATCGACGATGTCCCTGTGATTCCAGTCCAGCTGAACCAGGAGAGCCCCCCGGCGGCGGCCGCCCTGGTTGGTGGTGCCGGTGACCGCGTCGAAATCGGGAAGAAAGCCCACGGGCCCGCTGGCGATGCCCTGGCCCGCGTCCACGGGCGAGCCCTTGGGCCGCAGGTGGGAAAGGTCGATGCCCGCCCCGCCGCCGGACATATAGATGGTGCGCATCTTGTGGCGCATGGCCTCGATTTCTTCCAAACTGTCCTCGACCCACCCCAGGGGGTAGCAGGAGAAGAAGCCCGGCCGCCGGGTGTGGGGGTTGCCGAAGGACATCAGAAAGGGGGTGGCGGCGATGAGGCGGCGCTTGCGGAGGCCCTCGGCCACGGCGTCCAGGCGTTCGGGGGAGGCGATGGGGCTATCCAGGGAGCGGAGTTTGGGAATGAGCCGCCCTTCGACAATTTCTTCAAAATCCTTTTCCAGCGGCCGCCCGGTTTTGGGATCACGCACCGCGTAGCGGGTGGCGGTCAAATATTCGTCAATGGTTTGCCAGGCCTGTTGAACGGTGGTGGTCATCGGTATCCCCTTGTTGTGGATAAATAAAGATGGAAAGAGCGAGGCCACGGGTAGTGGTCTCGCTTGCCTGAGATACAATATAGTGTATTTTGGCGCGAAAAGGAAGCGAAAAGAGCGGAACCGGAGAGAGAGGGGAAGGAAGAGTGCAATACGCAAAAAACAAACAATTGTTTGGTTTATTCGGACGGCGTTGCGGCCGTTTCCGTCCGCATGATTTCGTCAAAAAACAGCATGACGTCGAAGATGAGCTTGAAGCCTTCGTGGGCTGCGGCCGGCACCAGGTCAAAGCGGACCCGGAAGCCGGATTCCCGATAGTGCCGATACAGCTCCCGGTTCAGGTCCAGACGGCTCATCCGGGCTTCGGGGGAGTGGATATGGCGGTCCTCGGCCCCGACCACGATCTGGACGGGAACCCGCCGCATCCGGTCCGGCTCCGGAACGCGGCCGAAAAGCGCTTCGGCGTCGGCGAAGCCTTGGGGCCAGGGAAAGCGGTCGTCCAGGAGGGTGGTCTGGCCCGGCGCCCCGATGGACACGGCCCGCAGAAGCTCGGGGTGGAAGCAGAAAAACCGGTGGGCGAACTGGCCCCCGGCCGAAAAGCCGCGGAGATATATCCCGCCGGGATCGAGGGGAAAGCGGCGGCCCAGTTCCTCGATCATGTGGCGCAGGACGGTGTCGAATTCCACGCCCCGCCAGCGCAAAATATTATAGTTCTCCAGCCGGGCCGGCTCGATGAGTCCGGCCGGGAAGAGGGGAGCTAAAATCACCAAATTGGTGCGATACGTCTCGGCGCTGCGCTCCGAGCCGTGAATGAGCACCACCAGCCGGTAGCGTTCCGGCCGTTCCGGGGCAAGCCAGTGGCGGGGCACATA
This sequence comes from Candidatus Adiutrix sp., assembly GCA_031549025.1. Taxonomy (GTDB): domain Bacteria; phylum Desulfobacterota; class Desulfarculia; order Adiutricales; family Adiutricaceae; genus Adiutrix. The sequence goes on from JAVBQN010000066.1 coordinate 21,325, forward strand.
CACATAGTAGGCAAAGCGGGGGTCATAGGCGCAGCTGTACGCGGCCACGCGGGCCAGATCGTCGGGATCGGGGGGGGCGGGGATTCATGGATTTTCCAGATATTACTCCGGCAACTAAACAAGTCATCCCCGTGATTTCGGGCTTTGGCGAAATCACGGGGATGACTTGTTTAGTTGCCGGAGTAATAAGCCCACAACCGGAGCATTGGGAATCAGTGCGTTGCAGTGGGCCCTGGCGACGATCTTTCCAAACAACCCCACGCTGGACGAAACCTCGTCGGATGGCGAGGCCGGGGGCGGGGAATGTTTTCGGAGAGAGCCGTATGGTCCGATACGTGTCGAGCGGAGCGAGCCGTTATCGGACCATACGGCTCTCGGAGAAAACTTTTCCCGCCCCCGGCCGGTCCCAAGCCCCGTCCGCATTCTCCAATCCGCCGGCCCCGTCCAGTTTCGCCCGCCCAGTTGCCGCCGCGAAGGGGGCTGTGGTAGAATGAAGGCCGTTTTTAGCGGCACCTGTGATAGCAGGCCGTCTCGAGCGGGAAGGGAAAATCGCGGAATATGGCCACAACACCGGAATTTATCGAATACGTATGCGAACAGATCCAGGGCGTGGGGCATGTTCGCCACCGGAAGATGTTCGGCGAATACATGGTGTATGTGAACGACAAGCCGCTCCTTCTGGTCTGCGACAGCACCGTCTTCATCAAGCCGCTGGAGGGCCTGAAAGAGGAAATGGCCGGCGCTCCCCGCGGGGTTCCGTATGCGGGCGCGAAGGAGCATTATATTCTGGATATTGACGACGACGATTATAGCCGGAAAATTATCGGGATAATTGAACCCGTGACGCCTCTGCCGAAACCAAGGAAAAAAGGTTTGACGAGAAAGGATCGTTGATGAGCGCCAAGACCCTGATGGTGGTGGGCACCGCCTCTTCGGTGGGGAAAAGCCTTCTGGTCACCGCCCTCTGCCGCATTTTCAGGAACCACGGGTATTCCGTGGCTCCGTTCAAGTCCCAGAACATGTCCCTCAATTCTTTCGTCACTCCCGAGGGGCACGAGATGGGGCGGGCCCAGGTCTCCCAGGCCGAGGCCGCCGGCTTGACGCCTTCGGCCCTGATGAATCCCATTTTGCTCAAACCCACCACGGACAGCCGCAGCCAGGTGATCGTCAACGGCCGGGTGCACGGCAACATGTCGGCCACCGAATATTACGCGTATAAAGACAATCTGCGGCCCCAGGTCCAGGCGGCCTTCGAGGCCCTGGCCTCGCAATATCAGGTGGTGGTCATCGAGGGGGCCGGGAGCCCGGCCGAGATCAACCTGATGGACGGCGATTTCGTCAACATGGGCCTGGCGGCCATGGTGGAGGCTCCGGTCATTCTGGTGGGCGACATCGACCGGGGCGGGGTGTTCGCTTCGCTGTACGGCACGGTGAAGCTGCTGCCCCCGGCCGATCAGGCCCGCATCAAGGGTCTGTTGGTCAACAAGTTCCGGGGCGACGTGCGGATTCTGGAGCCCGGCCTCCGCCAGTTGGAGGAACTTTTGGGCATTCCGGTTCTGGGCGTGGTGCCGTATGAAAAATTCGCCATCGACGAGGAGGACAGCCTCACCGACCGTCTGGCCAGCCGGGGGGGGGCCGGCGACCTGAAAATCGCCGTCCTGCGCCTGCCGCGCCTGTCGAATTTCACCGACTTCGCGGTCTTCGACAGCCTGCCCGGCGTTTCCCTGAACTATGTGGACGAGGCCGCGGGCCTGGCCGCGGCCGACGTCATCATCATCCCCGGGTCCAAGAACACCATCGAAGACATGCGCCACCTGGCCGAGAGCGGGTTCGCCGACGAAATCCGCCGCCTGGCCCGGGATGGGCGGACCATCGTGGGCATCTGCGGCGGCTATCAGATGCTCGGCCGCCTGATCCACGATCCCCACGGGGTGGAGAGCGCCCTGCCCAGCATCCCCGGTCTGGGCCTCCTGGATGTGGAGACCTCTTTCGCCACGGATAAGCACACCAGCCAGTCCCGACTGCGCCTGCGCGATCTGCCCGGCCCTCTGGCCGGCGCCGGCGGCCTGGTGCTGGAGGGCTATGAAATCCACATGGGTGAAACCACGGCCGGGCCCGGAACCCGCTTCCTGGCCGACGGCGGGGTGGAGAACGGGCCGGCCGGCGCGGTCAGTCGCGACGGCCGGGTGTTCGGCAGTTACCTTCACGGCTTTTTCGACAATATGGATTTCACCCGCCGTTTTCTGGACAATCTGCGGCGGGAAAAGGGGCTGGCCGCCGCCGATCCGGACGGGACGGGCCTGGCCTCGTATCGGCAGATCAAAGAACGGGAATACGACCGCCTGGCCGCCCTGGTCGAGGCTCATCTGCCCTTCGACCGGCTGCGGGCCCTGGCCGGCCTGTGACAGGAGTTCCTCATGAGTGAACGCTGCGGCATAATTCTGGCCGGCGGGGCCGGCACCCGGCTGCACCCGGCCACCCTGACGGTGTCCAAGCAGCTCCTGCCGGTCTTCGACAAGCCCATGATCTATTACCCCCTCTCCACCCTCATGCTGGCCGGTATCCGGGAGATCCTCATCATCTCCACGCCGCAGGACCAGCCGCTCTTCCGGCAGCTTCTGGGCGACGGCCGCCGCTGGGGGATCTACCTCTCCTACGCCGAGCAGCCCCGGCCCGAGGGTCTGGCCCAGGCCTTCACCATCGGCCGCCAATTCATCGCCGGCCGGCCCAGCGCCCTGATCCTGGGTGACAACATCTTCTACGGCCACGACCTGGCCCGCCTCCTGGGCGAGGCCCTGCCCGACCGGGTCGGGGCCACGGTCTTCGCCTACCGGGTCAGCGATCCCCAGCGCTATGGGGTGGTGGAATTCGACGAGCACGGCCGGGCCGTGAGTTTAGAGGAAAAGCCGGCCTGTCCCCGCAGCCGTTACGCGGTCACGGGCCTCTATTTCTATGACCACAAGGTCTGCGACCTGGCCGAGTCCCTGAAACCCTCGGCCCGGGGGGAACTGGAGATCACCGACCTCAACCGGCTCTATCTGGAGCGGGACCAGTTGCGGGCCCTGATCATGAAGCGGGGGTACGCCTGGCTGGACACCGGCACCCACGAAAGCTTGCTCGAGGCCGGCCAGTTCATCGCCACCCTGGAAAGCCGCCAGGGCCTGAAAATCTCCTGCCCCGAGGAAATCGCTTTCCGCCACGGCTGGATCAGCGCCGGGGAACTGGAACGACTGGCCGCGGACCTGGCCAAAAGCGGGTATGGGCAATACCTGTTGAGCCTGCTGAAGGAAGAGGGGTGCTGACGGGTCCCGCATTCCGGAAAGCCATCCTCTTCGCGCCCCGGCGGATGTCCCTCCCGCCGGGGCGCGGCCCGTTGGCGCGGCGGAAATCGGGTTTACCACAAAACATTTTTCAGGTATACTAAAAAATGGTGGAAATTTTTGAGGAGCCCTTCATGATCGACGTTGAATTTCTGGGCCGGCTCACCCCGGCCCGCCGAGAACAAATTTTGGCCCGTTCCCTGGCCGATTTCGGCCAGACCCGGGCCGCCGCCGCTGAAATTCTGGAACGCCTGCGCCATGAGCCCGAGGCCGAACTGGTCCGCGAATACGGCCCCTTGAAGCCGGGCTTCACCTTGAATGACCTCCGGGTGAGCGAAGAGGAAATCGAGGCCGCCCTCAAGGCCATGCCCCAATCCGTCACGGAGGCCCTGAAAGCGGCCGCCGCCAATATCTTCGAATTCCACCGGGCCCAGTTGGAGCGCCCCTACTGGTTCGACGAGTTCGCCCCGGGCCTCATCGCCGGACGCATGACCCGGCCCCTGGACCGGGTGGGCGTCTATATTCCCGGCGGCCGGGCCGCCTATCCCTCCAGCGCCCTGATGAACATCATCCCGGCCCGGGCCGCCGGCGTGCGCGAAGTCGTGGCCGTCACTCCTCCCGGCCCGGGGCTCAAGGCCCGGCCGGAGATTCTGGCCGCCGCGGCCCTGGCCGGGGCCGACACGATCTACAAGCTGGGCGGGGCCTGGGCCATCGGCTCTCTGGCCTACGGCTTGGGCGGCCTGCCGAGGGTGGACAAGATTGTGGGCCCGGGCAGCGCCTGGGTCACCGCGGCCAAGATGGCCGTCTTCGGCCAGGTGGACATCGATGTCCCGGCCGGCCCCAGCGAGGGTTTCATTATCGCCGATGAAACCGCGCCGGCCGAGTGGCTGGCCTGGGACCTGTTGTCCCAGTTGGAGCATGATCCCCAGGCCGCGGCCGTACTGGTCACGGCCAATGAGGGTCTGGCCCGGGCCGTGACCCTGGAGGTGAAACGCATTTTCCCCACCCTGGAGCGGCGGGAGATCGTGGCCGAGGCCCTGAAAAACGGCGCGGCCGTGCTGGTGGCGGCCAGCCTCGACGAGGCCTGGGCGTTTGCCAACGACTATGCCCCCGAGCATCTCCAGATCGTGCTGGCCGATCCTTTCAGTCATCTGACCAGGGTGCGCCACGCCGGATCGGTCTTTCTGGGCCCCCACGCCCCCATCCCGGCCGGGGACTACGCCACCGGGCCCAACCACGTGCTGCCCACGGGCTTCGCGGCCCGCATGTTCTCGGGTTTGTCCACGGACGCCTTTTTGAAAAAAATCAGCTTTCAGCACCTGACGCCCGCCGCCCTGGCCGCCCTGACCCCCACGGTGGCCGCCCTGGCCCGGGCCGAAGGGCTCCCGGCCCACGCCTCGGCCGTTGAAATTCGAATGAAATCAGGAAGAAATTGATCAATGAGCGACAAGAAAAAACTCGACCCCATAAACGGCGAAGAACCCGGCAATTTCATCCGGGACTTCATCGACGAGGATCTGGCCGCCGGCCGCCACCCCGGGGTGGTCACCCGCTTCCCTCCGGAGCCCAACGGGTATCTCCACATCGGCCATTCCAAGAGCATCTGCCTGAATTTCGGCACGGCCGGGGACTACAAAGGCGTCTGCAATCTCCGCTTCGACGACACCAACCCCGTCAAGGAGGACACCGAATACGTGGACTCCATCCAGGACGACGTCCGCTGGCTGGGCTTCCAGTGGCACGGCCACACCCGCTACGCCTCGGATTATTTTGAAAAACTGTACGAATGCGCCGAAGCCCTCATCAGGAAGGGCCTGGCCTATGTGGACGACCTGTCGGCCGAAGAGGTCCGCGAGTATCGCGGCACCTTGACCGAGCCCGGCCGCGAAAGCCCCTGGCGCAACCGGAGCGTGGAGGAGAACCTCGACCTCTTCCGCCGCATGCGGGCCGGGGAATTCCCCGACGGCTCCAAGAGCCTGCGGGCCAAGATCGACATGGCCTCGCCCAACATCAACATGCGCGATCCGGCCCTGTACCGCATCCGCCGGGCCCACCACCACCGCACCGGGGACGCCTGGCTCATCTATCCCATGTACGACTACACCCACTGCATTTCCGACGCCATCGAGGGCATCAGCCACAGTCTCTGCACCCTGGAGTTCGAAGACCACCGGCCCCTCTACGACTGGGTCCTGGAGGCCCTGGACTGGCCGGCCCCCCGGCCGAGGCAGATCGAATTCGCCCGGCTGAACCTGGAATACACGGTGATGAGCAAACGCAAGCTCCTCCAGTTGGTGAAAGAGAACCATGTGGACGGCTGGGACGACCCGCGCCTCCCGACCATCGCCGCGCTTCGCCGCCGGGGATTCACCCCGGAATCCATCCGCCTGTTCTGCGACCGCATCGGCGTGGCCAAGCGCGACAGCTGGATCGAATATTACTGGCTGGAAAAGGCCGTCCGCGACGATTTGAACCCCATCACCCCCCGGGCCATGGCCGTCCTCAGACCGCTGAAGGTGGTGGTGGAGAACTGGCCCGAAGGCCGAGTCCAGGAAATGGCCGGCCCCTACTTTCCGGACGAGCCGGGCCGGAAGCTGCCGGGCCTCGCGGCCACGGAGCGGACCCTGCTTTTTGCACGGGAACTGTACATCGAACAGGACGATTTCCTCCTCGACCCGCCCAAGAAATTCTACCGCCTGGGCCCGGGCCGGGAGGTCCTTCTGCGCTGGGGCCATTACCTCCACTGCCACGATGTGGTCAGGGACGCCGCCGGCCAGGTGACGGAACTGCGCTGCACCTACAGCGAAGAGCCCCGGGGCCACGGGGCCGGGCCCGGCGGCCAGCCGGCGGTCATCCACTGGGTGCCGGCCAAAAGCTCCGTCGCCGCCCGGGTGCGGCTCTACGACCGGCTGTTCACCGTGCCCCGGCCCAAGGGCGACCTGAACAAAGAGCTGAATCCCGGCTCCCTCACGGAATGCCCCGAAGCGCGGCTGGAACCGGCCCTGGCCGGCCTGGAGCCCGGCCGGCGGGTCCAGTTCGAGCGGCTCGGCTATTTCATCGCCGACGCCAAGCTCCACTCGGCCGGAACTCCGACCTTCAACCGCATCGTGACGTTAAAAGATAAACGGCAGTGAAGCACACCCAGTATTCCATAGACTACGTCCTGGATCTCCTGGTCTACAACGGCCTTCTGGGCCAGAGCCAGGCCGGGGAGATCGGGGCCGAATTCCAGGCCGAGGCGGCCCGCCAGGCCAGGAAACGGCCGAAGGCCGGCGACGGCCTCGATCCCCTGGACTATGTCATCAACCGGCATTTGCTCCTGCCCGGAGACAACGCCCTGGGCCGGACCGTCGACGACGACATCCTGGCCCGGATCATCGCCGGCGACGCGGGCCTCCCCTACCGCCGGGTGGAGCAGCGGGACCTGGATTTGGAACTGGTGACCAGCGTGCTCCCCCAAAGCTTCGCCGCCCGTCACCTGGTCCTGCCTTTGGGTCTGGAGAACAACCAGCTCCTGGTGGGGGTCCGCCATCCTTTTTACCGGACCGTGCTGGAGGACATCCGCCGGGTGGCCGAACACCCCACGTCCATGGTCATTGTGCCGGGCGCCCAGATCAAAAAACTCATCGGCGAGATATACAACTTCCGGGGTTCGGTGGTCGGGGCCGAGGGCATGTATGCCGGCGGCCCCCGCACCGCCTTTGACATCGGCAACCTCGAGCAGTACGTCAAGCTCAAGAGCGCCTCGGAAATCGCCGACGACGACCAGCACATCAAGAACCTGGTGGACTACCTCCTGGCCGAGGGCCTCGGCGGCAAGGCCTCGGACATCCACCTGGAGCCCAAGCGCAAGGAATATCTGGTGCGGATGCGCTTCGACGGGGTCCTCCACGACGTCCACCATCTGCCCAAGGTGCTCCATCCGGCCGTGACCTCGCGCATCAAAACCATTTCCCGGCTGGACATCGCCGAAAAGCGGCGGCCTCAGGACGGCCGCATCAAGATCGCCGCCAAATCAGGCGAGGCCGAGGTCCGCGTTTCCACGATCCCGGTGGCTTTCGGGGAAAAGACGGTGATGCGCATCCTGGATCCCGAGGCCCTGTTCATGGACCTCCGGGACATGTTCCAGAACCCCTCCGACCTGGCCAAGTGGAACGGCTTCACCTCGCTCCCGCACGGCATCATCCTGGTCACGGGCCCCACCGGGAGCGGCAAGACCACCACCCTGTATTCCACCCTGCGCCAGCTGGCCACCGAGTCGGTCAACGTGACCACGGTGGAGGACCCCATCGAAATGGTCCACGACGAGTTCAACCAGATCGCGGTGCAACCCAAGGCGGGCATCACCTTCGGCAGCATCATCCGCCACATTCTGCGCCAGGACCCGGACATCATCATGATCGGTGAAATGCGGGACGCCGAAACCGCCGACAACGCGGTCCAGGCCGCCCTCACCGGCCACCTGGTCCTCTCCACCCTCCACACCAACGACGCGCCCTCGGCCATCACCCGGCTGATCGATCTGGGCCTGCCGCCCTTTCTGGTGGCCTCCACCGTGGTGGGCATCATGGCCCAGCGGCTGGTGCGCCGCATCTGCCGCTACTGCGTGGAGGATTTTGTTTTGACCCGGGAAGCGGCCCGGGAGGTGGGCCTGGCCACCGACGGAGACCTCCGCTTAAAAAGAGGCCGGGGCTGCGAAATGTGCCGCCAGACCGGCTACCTGGGCCGGCTGGCCACCGTGGAAGTCATGGTCATGACCGACACCCTCCGGGAACTGACCCTCAAGGAGGGCGTCAGCGCCGCCGAATTCAAGACCCTGGCCCGCCGGGAGGGCCTGACCACTTTGCGGGAAAACGCCCTGTCTCTCATGCGGGCGGGCCTGACCACTCTGGAAGAGGTGCTGCGGGTCACCGCGCCCGACGACTGAGACGCCGGGGGCCAAGCGCCCCCGCCCATATCTTTATCGGAAACGAGGTTGTCTTATGAGCGTGCTTCTTGTTCTGGTCGCGGCCGTCCTGATGGTCATTGCGGTTCTGGGCGGTCTGGTGGCCGTCATCTACAACCGGCTGGTCACCCTGAAGAACCGGTTCAAAAACGCCTTTTCCCAGATCGACGTCCAGCTGCGGCGGCGCTACGACCTCATTCCGCCCATCGTGGCCGCGGCCAAGGCCTATCTCAGCCACGAGGCCCACACCCTCGAAGCGGTCATCCAGGCCCGGGCCCGGGCCACCAGCGCCCAGATCAGCCTGGCCGGCGACCCCACCCAGGTGGGGGCCCTGGGCCAGCTGGTGGCCGCCGACGGCCAGTTGTCCTCGGCCCTGGGGCGGCTTCTGGTCAGCATGGAGGCGTATCCGGAGCTGAAGGCCGACCGGACCCTGGCCGAAGTCCGCGAGGAACTGGCCACCACTGAAAACCGCATCGCCTTCGCCCGCCAGGCCTACAATGACGCGGCCATGTATTACAACGAGGCGAGGGAAAAATTTCCGGCGGTCCTCTTTTCCGAATTGTTCGGCTTCGGCCTGGCCGAGTTCTGGCTCATCGACGAGCCCCAGGCCGCCGCTCCGCCGAAGGTGGAGTTTTAAAGAGATGCGCCCCGGAAACGGCTGACTGGCGATTGAGCGGGCCGGACGGCCTTGGGGGCCGCCGGCGGATTCGACCATGCGCGCGTGAGGGTCTTATGGCCAGCATATTGATGACCGGCACCTTCGAGGAAGGCCTGCCCCAGGATTATATTCACCGGACCATGCGGCTCCTGGGTCTGGGGTTCTGGCGTCTGAAGGCGGCGCCGGGCGATGATTTCACCCTGGAAGTCAGCGACGGGTTCCTCCACCTGGTCGGCCGGACCAGTGACGGGTTTCCCGCGAGTTTCCATCAATACCTTCGCGAGTACATCCACCCCGACGATTGGAAAGAGGCCGTGGCCATCAGCCATGGCGTCATGCCCGACAAACGGCTGAATTTTGAGATCGAACATCGCCTGTACCACGCCTCGTCCGGGGAATGGCGCTGGGTCCAGGTTTTCGGAGAGGTGGGCGGGTTCACCCCCGACGGCCGGCCCGAGGAATTTTTCGGCTGCATCCGCGACATCCACGAAGCCCGGCTGGTCCGGGAACGCTCCCAGGCCGGCGAGGCCGCCCTGCGGGTGGAGCGGCAGCGGCTGGCCGCCGTCATCGACGCGGCCGACGCCCTCATCTGGGACTGGGACCTGGCCGCCGACACGGTGAGCTACAGCCAGAGCCAGTCCCCGGTGGGCCGGGTCTACCTGCCCGATCCCGACGGCGAGCCGATCCATTGGACCCAGGCGATGCCCGCCGAGGAACAGGCCAAAGTCCGCCAAGCCCTGGACCGCCACGTGCGGGGAGAAGCCCCGCGCTATGAGGCGGAAATCAGGCTTCGCCGGCCCGAGGGCGGTTTTTTTTGGACCATGGATCGCGGCCGGGCCGTGGAATGGGATGAAAACGGCCGGCCCACCCGGCTGATGGGGGTCACGTTCGATATTTCCGACCAGAAGGCCGTCACCGCGGCCCTGTCCGAAAGCCGGCGAAAGCTGGAACAGATTGTCGAGGGCGCCGCCATCGGCACCTGGGACTGGAACGTGACGACCGACATGTTGGAGTGCAACGACATCTATTGCCGGATGCTGGGCTATCCTCCGGGCGGGCTCAACATCACCATGGCCGAATGGATGGATATCGCTCTCCATCCCGATGATCGGACGCGATCCCAACAAAACAGGGCCGAGATGGTGGCCGGACGCCTGGAAATCAGGCCCATGGAACTGCGCCTCCGGCATCGCGACGGCCATTATATCTGGGCCTACGGCGTATGCCGGGCCATGGAGCGCGACGAAAACGGCCGGGCCACCCGGCTGGTCGGCTTTCAACTTGATTTCACCGAAAAGAAAAAACTGGCGGACGAGCAGGCCCTCTCTCTGGCCATCATCTCCAATCAGAAGGAAACCCTGGAAAAACAGCTGGCCGAACGCGGGCAACTGCTTCTGGACATCCAGCGCCAGGTGGAAAAGCTCCTGAGCGCGCCCGGCAACCGGGGCGACGCCATCCAGGCGAGCCTCCGGGAGGAGATTCTGCGCCTGGCCGACGCCTTGACCCGGAACGGCCCGGACGCCGAAGACGGCTTTGCCCGCTACATGAACCGGGCCTTCCAGTTCCTCGCCAACGAGCGGGTGTGGTACAAGGCCATTTTGGACAGCCTGCCCTTCCCCACCTCGGTTTTCGACCTGGGCCGGCACTGGACCTATCTCAACCCTTCGGCCGTGGCCACCATGGGCGGCCCCTCCCCGGCCGCCCTTCTGGGCCGCCACTACCGCGACGGCTGGAAAGATTTCCGCGATTCCAACGTGACTTTCCAGGAAGGCCAGGCCGGCAAGAAAAGCTTCACCCGCTACCTGGCGGAATCCGACCGCTTCTACGCCTGCCAGAGTTCCATACTTTTCGACGAAACCATGCGGGCCATCGGGTTTATCGAAACCATGCAGGACGTCACCGACGCCCACGAGGCCGACGAGCGCATGCGCCTGATGCTGGACGCCACGCCCCTGGCCTGCAGCTACTTCGACAAGGCGGGGTCCCTCATCGACTGCAACCAGGCGGCGGTCACGCTCTGCGGCCTGTCCGACAAAAAGGAATATCTGAGCCGTTTTTTCGAACTCCTGGCCCCGAATCTGCCTGACGGCCGGGTGACTTCCTGGGCGCTCCTGGAAGCGGTGCGGGAGGCCTATGAAAAGGGCGCCGCGAATATGGACATCACCCTCCGGACCGTTGACGGAGTGGACATTCCCGGCGCGGCCCAATTCACCCGGGTGGCCTGGCGGAACGACTACATCGTTCTCGGCTATTGCCAGGACCTCCGCCCCATACTGGCCGCCCAGGCCGAACTGAACCGGGAACGCCTGCTCCTGCGCGACATTCTCGACGGCTGCCCGGTCCCCTTTCTCATCATCGCCGGCAACGTCGTCCTCTTTGCCAGTCCTTTCGCCAAGAAAACCCTGGGCCTGGAAGTCGGCGGGCCGACCACCCAAACCTATGTCGACCCCCGGGAGGTGGCCGCCCTGGCCGAGGAGCTGGCCCGCAGCGGGGCCATCAACTGGCGTCCCCTGAAGCTCCGCCTGGCCGACGGCTCCGTCGGCGAAACCCTTCTCAACGCCTACCAGGCCGAATTCGAGGGCCGGCCGGCCAACCTGGTCTGGCTCATGGACGTCACCGAGCTCCGGCGGAACGAGCGGGAGCTGGAAATCGCCCGGGACCAGGCCGAAGAGAGCACCCGGGCCAAAAGCGCCTTCCTGGCCAACATCAGCCACGAAATCCGCACCCCCATGAACGCCATCATCGGCCTGGCCCACCTGCTGTTACAGACCGACCTCACCGAGCAGCAGCAGGAATACGTCCTCAAAAGCGACGGCGCGGCCAAGTCCCTCCTGCGCCTCATCAACGATATTCTGGATTTCTCCAAAATCGAGGCCGGCAAGCTCGAAACCGTGCCCCACGAATTCTACCTGACCGATCTGCTCAAGAGCGCCGTGGACCTGGCCCTGCCCCAGGTCAGCGAAAAGGGCCTGGAATTCCTGCTGATGGTTGATCCCGACGCGCCCGCCGGCCTGATCGGCGACGATTTCCGCCTGCTGCAAATTTTGAACAATCTTTTGAGCAACGCCGCCAAGTTCACCGAACGGGGCGAAATCAACCTGACCGTGGAAGTGGCCGAGGAACGCGAAGACGAAGCCCTCCTGCGCTTCCTGGTCCGGGACACCGGTATCGGGCTCTCCGGCGAGCAAATGGATAAACTCTTTTCGGCCTTCACCCAGGCCGACAGTTCCACCACCCGGCGCTACGGCGGCACCGGGCTGGGCCTGGCCATATCCAAGCGCCTGGCGGAAATGATGGGCGGCGAAATCTGGGTGGAGAGCGCGGCGGGAAGCGGCAGCCTCTTCGGCTTCACCGCCCGCTTCGGCCGGCACAATAAAAAAGCCCGCTACGTCGAACGCCGCACCGATTTTTCCGGCCTCACCGCCCTGGCCGTGGACGACAACGAACTGGCCCTCGGCATTCTCCGCGAGTTCCTCAAGGCCATGGGCTTTGCCGTCCGCACCGCCCTCTCGGGCCGGGAGGCCGTGGACATCATGGCCGGCATGAACGATCGGAACGAAAAGCTGGACCTTCTGCTGATCGACTGGCGCATGCCGGAAATGGACGGCCTGGAAACCACCCGCCGCATCAACGAAATCACCGCCCCGGACCGCATTCCGGCGGTGATCATGGCCACGGCCTACAGTTGCGACGAGATCATCCAGAAGGCCCGGGAAGTGGGCATCCGGACGGTTCTGCCGAAGCCCCTGTCGCCCTCCTCGCTCCATGACGTCCTGGCCGTGGTGTTCGGCGCGGAAGGCGACAGCGCCGACGAACGGAAAAAGCTGGCCCGGACCGCCCAGATCCGCGACACTTCGGCCCTGGTCCGGCACCTGGCCGGGGCCCGGATTCTGCTGGTGGAGGATAACGAGGTCAACCAGCTGGTGGCCCGCAAAATTTTGGAACGGACCGGGCTCCAGGTCACGGTGGCCGGCGACGGCCGCCAGGCTGTGGATCGGATTTTCAGCGAACCCTTTGACCTGGTTTTGATGGACATCCAGATGCCGGTCATGGACGGCCTGGCCGCCGCCCGGGAAATCCGCCGGGACGGCCGCTTCGCGGCTCTGCCCATTGTGGCCATGACCGCCCACGCCATGGCCCAGGACCGGGAAAAGAGCCTGGCCGCGGGCATGAACGATCACATCTGCAAGCCCCTCGACCTCACCGAACTGTTTCGCTGCCTGGCCAAATGGATCACCCCCCCGCCCGGGGCGAACGCCGGGGCCTGATCGGCCGCGCACCCGGCCACCAGTCCTGGTGGTCGGACGCGACGCGCCCCCGACATATGGCCGAATTCGGAAAATATACGATAACATATTGAATTTAATATATAATTAAGCAAAAAAAGAGCGCCTTCGTTTTTCGGCGCCTTTCGCGGCTCTTTGGCCGCGATTTCTGACGATTTTGACCCCACCGGGACTCCGGTGGGGTCATTTTTTTTGACAACAACATTTAGGGGCGCGTTCGGCAACCGTCACCATATTTGGTGTAAACTTGTCTATATTTTGACATAAGTAGTGACTATAATTAAATAAAAATATGTGAAATTAGAATATATCTCTTGACAAAGAAGCCTATTAATAATATTTTGGAATCGTTTCTAAGCACTGGCCACGCCAGGATTCCGCCCCGGAGCGCACACGTCCAGGGGTTCCTATGGGTTCAAGGAGAACTGATATGAAATCGAAATTGATAAAAACCGGTCTGGTCGCCCTGTCCCTGACTCTGGCGTCGCCCGCGGTCCCGGCTCCGGCCCAGGAGATCAATTCCCTGTATTTTACGCCCAAGCTGAGCTATTCCTACCGCATGGGGGATATGTCCGACGCCCACTGGAACAGCGGCGGCTGGTCGGCCAAGGCCCTGGGCGGCGAAGACGACGACTCGGGTTTCGGCATCGGCCTGGCCGTGGGCACGGATATCGGTTTTTATTATGATGTGCCCGTGCGGGTGGAAATTGAATACATGTACCGCAGCGAGTCCGAATTCAAGAACGGACCCAAATCGGTGCGCGATCTGCGCGATCCCAGCCGCACCCTCAGCGCTTCCCAGGGCTTCAAGGTGCGGGCGCACAGCGTGATGTTCAACGGGTACTACGACATCAACACCCAGACCGACTTCACCCCCTATATCGGCGCCGGCTTGGGCCTGGCCTATCTGGACACGGACTACAAGGCCAGCATCGCCAGCGGCGGGGCCGGCACCAGCGTCAAAAGTTCGGACCAGAGCTGGAATTTCGCCTGGAGCCTGGGGGCCGGCGTGGCCTATCACCTCAGCGACGTCATGGCCCTGGATCTGGGGTATCGCTACCTGGACCTGGGTTCGGGCGACGCGGGCTCCATTCATGTTTCCGGCCAGCCCGGCAACTATTCCGGCAGTCCCAGCGTGGACTACACGGCCCATGAAATCGTCCTGGGCCTGCGCTTTACCGGTTTTTAACTAAATCGGCGGGGCGGGCTGACCCGACCGTCGTCAGGAATACCGGCCGGCTCCGCCAGGCAAGCGGAGCCGGGATGGAAAATTTTGACCCCAGCCCGCGGCGGTTTCGGGCGAAAAGGAGAATGGAAATGAAATGTCGGCGCCAAATTTTAGGGCTGGCCATGGCGGGCGCGCTGGTCCTTATGCCCTCCGCGGCCCGGGCCCAGCACACCAGCGAGCCGCTGTACGTGACCCCGAAGGTTCTGTATTCCTATCAGTCGATGGATGATTTTAAAACGGACGGCTATGCCGGCGGATTTGGCGTCGATACTGAATTTAACGGCAAAGACAAGACCGACGGCAGCTTTGGCGGCGGTCTGGCCATTGGCTACGATTTCGGGGCGGTGGGCTACGCCCCGGTTCGCATGGAACTGGAATATCTGTATCACGGGCAGGTCTCGGGGGACGATGGGTATCAGGTCGGCCAGGGCAGTCCCACCAACCTGCCGTATACCGGTATGGATCAAAGCCTGAAAGCTTCGGTTCAAACCGTCATGGCCAACCTCTATCTCGATTTCCGTAACGACACCGACTTCACGCCCTACATCGGGGTCGGCGCGGGCGGCGCCTATGTCGACGCCCAGGTCACGGGCATCCAGGACTTGGATATGCGGCATCCGACTGCCCAGTATTACGACCCTGTCGATAATACCGGCCAATCCTGGACCGGCCAGACTAATAACCGATACTCGTACAGGGGTAATGTCTATGGGCAACAGAACTCATGGAACTTCGCCTGGAACGCCAGCGCCGGTTTCTCCTATCAGATGACTCCCAACGTGGCCCTGGATCTCGGTTATCGGTATTCGGACTTCGGTAAAGCCGATTTCGGATCCAGAGGTTTCATTTTAGGCGGCGAGGTGATTGATCAGCAGTATGATCCCGGAACCGATGGGATACCGGATGGAGGTCCCGGTGGAGACGACACGCCCGGCACCAACAAGCAGGCCCAGGTCGGCTCCTATTCTTACAAGTCCAGTATGGACCTGACTTCCCACGAAGTCATTCTCGGTCTGCGCTTCACCGGCTATTGAGCCGAGGGTTGACGATAGCGAAAAGGCGGCCCCGGGGTCGCCTTTTTTGTATCGCGAGCTGTAGTCACGTAAAAAACATTGCTTGGCCATTTGCATTACTTCCTCTGAGGACCGCCTATGAGCGCCATACTTCGCCGCCGTCCGTTTTCGTTCTGTTCATCCGCCTTCCTTTTGGCGCTCGGCGGCCTCGGCCTGATCTGGCCCGCCGGCCCGGCCCTGGCCCAGGCCAAACCCGCCGCCAATAAACCCGCCGCCGCCCAGCCGGCCCCGGCCGCCGACGGCGCGGCCCACGGCAATATCCAGAAGGCCATCACGCTCTTGGAGGACGACGCCCGGCGCGGGGATTTGGTGAAACTCCTGAAGCTGATGGCCGCCCTGGAGGAAGAAGCGGCCCCCGGGGAAGCCCCGGCGGCCGAGGCCGAACAGCCCCCGGACGACGCGGTGAACGCCTGGCTCGGCGGCCTGGCCGGCGAAGCCTTTCGGGACATCCAGGCCACGGGCGCGGGCATACACCAAACGTGGCTGACGATCAGGGACGTCTTCATGGCCCTGGCCAAACCCCAGGCCGTGGCCCAGTGGCGCCCCTATCTCCTGAAAGTGTGCGTCTGGGGGCTGATCTGCCTGCTGGCCACCCTGGTGCTTCTCAAAAAATACGGCCGACCGCCCACCGTCGCCCCCGGGGCCGTCCCGGTCGTCCGGGGTAAGGCGGCGCTCAAATACCTCCTGGTGGTCGCCGGGCCCAACATGGTGCTGATCCTCTCCTTCCTGGCCCTGCCCCCGCTTTCCACCACCGCGCCGGGCGTCACCGCGAACATGGCCACGGGGTTCACCTTCGTCTATACTTTGGTTCAGCATTTCTTCATCAACCTCTCGGCCCTGTACATCTGTCTTCAGACCATCAAGGCCCTCTTCACCTGCGGACCGGGCGGGCAATGCCTGGTCAACATCCACCCGGCCCTGGCCCGCCATTTTCTGAACACCCTGCGGGTCTTCGCCGTCTATGCCGTGGGCGCCGCGTTCTTCCGGGCCGTGTTTCTGGAAAACTTCGTCACGGGCACCCTGTATTATTTCATCATGGGCCTTCTGACGCTCCCGATGTCCATCTACCTGAGCTTCCGGGTGGTCAAGCTCAAGCGGCTGATCAACACCATCGCCGAAGCCGAGATCGCCGCCGGCGACCTCGACGAGGAGGCGCCCGCCGAAAAGGCCGCCCCGGCCAAGGACGGCGAGCCGCTGCCAGCCCGCCTGGATTATCCGGCCAACCATTTGGTCCGGAAGCACTGGGGTTCCCTGTTCCTGGCCGGCATCTGGACCCTGACCCTGATCGCCCTTTTCAACCCGGCCGACATCGGCGACCGGGTGGTGGGGCGCTGCCTGGGCTCCCTGGCCTTGGTGCTCCTGGGCGTGGCGGTCGTCAAAGTGGAACGGATGGTGCTCAAACGCGTGCTCCTTCGGGATCCCCGTTCGGGGCGGCGGCTCCTCCAGAACCTGGACAACCTGACCAACATCGTGGTCTGGGGCGTCCTGGCGGCGCTGGTGGTGGGGCTCTGGGGCGTGCCCCTGGAACTGGTTCTGGAAAACGAGCTGGCCCGGGAGATTTCCGGCCGGGCCTTCGCCATCCTTTTCACCGTGGGCGCTCTGGTGGTCTTCCTGAAGTTCAGCCGCCTGGTCACGGCCTGGCTCCTGACCGTGCCCGACGTGAACCGCAACCGCAACTGGCGGACCATGACGCCGCTCCTCCTGACCGCGGTGCGGACCCTGGCCATCTTCGTGGCCGTGGTGGTGGTGCTGGAACGGCTGGGGGTGAACGTGGGGCCCATCCTGGCCGGCGCCGGCATTTTGGGTTTGGGCGTGGGCATGGGCGCCCAGTCCCTGGTCAAGGACGTCATCAACGGCATCTCCATCCTTTTGATGGATACCCTGTCGGTGGGGGATTATGTTACAATAGGCGGCAAAAGCGGCACGGTGGAGACCGTGGGCCTGCGCACCATCCGCTTGCGCGACGCCTCCGGGAACCTCACCGTGGTGCCCAATTCAAACGTGGACACCATCGTCAACATGACCCGGGATTATTCCCAGGATTTGGTGGAATTCACCGTGCCCTACGACGCCAATCCCGACGCCATGCTGCGAATGGCCGGAGAGGTGGGCGACGAACTGAGCCAGGACCGGCAATGGCGCCGGCTGCTGACCAGCCCGGTGGCCGTCCAGGGCATCACCGCCTTTGACGCCAACGGCACCACCATCCGGCTGAAGATCAACACCACCGCCGGCAACCAGTGGTCGGTGGCCCGGGAGCTGCGGCTCCGGCTGAAGAGAAGAATGCTGCACGACGGCTACAAATCGCCGTGGTTCGGCCAAAACGTCTGCGTTTTCCGGGGCGACCCCAGTGACGGGCACCCGAGCGCCCCCCCCATAACCGACCCGGAAGCGGCCGGCGACGGCGTCCCCAAAGATCGCTGACAACTCATGACTTTGCGTACCAAGAGCCTGCTGTTTCTGCTCGTCACCGCCACCCTCTGGAGCATGTCCGGGGTGCTGATCAAGACCATCGACTGGAATCCCCTGGCCATCGCTTCCTCCCGAAGCCTGGTGGCCGCCCTGACCATCGCCTTCCTGGCCCGGAAAACCATGCGCTGGACCCGGCCCGGCCGGGCCCAGTGGACCGGGGCCGCGCTGATGGCCCTCCTGTCCCTCACCTTTGTCAGCGCCACCAAGATGACCACCGCGGCCAACGCGATTCTGCTGCAATACACGGCCCCGGTGTGGGTGGCCCTCCTGGCCCCGCTGGTTCTCCGGGAACGCACCAGCGGGCGGGACTGGCTGTTCATCACCATCGCCTTCGGCGGCATGGTCATGTTCTTCCTGGATTCGTTGTCGGCCGAGGGGTTTTGGGGCATCGTCCTGGCCATCGCCAGCGGGATCATCTTCGCCGGACTGGCCATCAGCATCCGCTACAACAAGGGCGGCGAACGCTTCCAGAGCGTGGTCTACGGCAACCTCCTCACCGCGGCGCTGGGCCTGTTTTTCTGGCAGTCGCCCTGGCCCGCCCCGGGCGACATTTTACTCATTATTTTTGCCGGGGTGGTTCAACTGGGGCTTTCCTATTACCTCTTCACTCTGGCCAGCGAGGGGGTGTCGTCCCTGGAAATGGTGCTGGTCACCGCCCTGGAGCCCATCCTCAACCCGATCTGGGTCTTCCTGGCGGTCGGCGAACAGCCGGGCCACTGGGCCATGATCGGGGGCGCGGTGGTGCTGGTGACCATCACGGTCTGGAGTGTCCTGAAAACCGTCCGGCCCTCGCCGGCCCTCCAGGGCTGAGCCCTGGACCCGACTCCGCACCCGCCCTCATTGCCTTTCAGGCAATCTCCGTTTGCCGCCGGGTACGGCGATTAGCTGGCCGGCGGTCGCTTGCGAAAAAATGTTCAGCCGAGACCATCGCCCGTGGAATCACGGGGAGATCCCCAAACCACCGGAGGCCGTCCATGTCCCCCAAGCCCGACCCCACTGAACTGGCCCGCCGCCTGAACATGTCCGCCCACCCCGAGGGCGGCTGGTACGCGGAAACCTACCGCTCGGCGGGGGCCATTCCGCCCTCGGCCCTGCCCCCGGTCTTCGGCGGCGCCCGGCCCTACGCCACCTCTATCCTCTATCTCCTGGCCGAGGGGCAAAAATCGCGCCTGCACCGGCTGCGCCAGGATGAAATCTGGAATTTTCATCTCGGCGGTCCCTTGCGGCTGGTGACGATCTCCCCGGCCGGGCAGGCCGGGGAGATCGTCCTGGGACCGGACGTGGCTTCCGGCCAGCTCCTCCAGTGCACGGTTCCGGCCGGTTCCTGGTTCGGGGCCACGCCCAGGCCCGGGGCGCATTTCTGCCTGACGGGCTGCGTGGTGGCCCCGGGCTTCGACTTCGCCGATTTCGAGCTGGCCGCGGGCCCGGAATTGAAGAAGAACTTTCCGGCGCTCTACGGCCTGATCTCCGAATTCACCTGAAGCGCCTCAATCCAAGGTGCGTTTGTAAGTCTTGACCGCCAGGGCCATCACGATCGCGGTGAAGAGGAGAATGGGCCAGAGGTGCGGCCAGAGGTCGGGCCAGGTGTTGGCCTTGAGGACCAAGCCCCGGATGAGGCGGTTGAAGTGGGTGAGCGGCAGGATGTTGCTGATGACCTGGGCCCAGCCGGGCTGCCCCAGGACGGAAAACATGAAACCCGACAGGAGGATGTTGGGCATGAAATACATGATCGTCATCTGGATGGCCTGAAGCTGGTTCCGGGCCAGGGAGGATATGGCGATGCCCACGGCCAGATTGGCGGCCACGAAAAGCATGGCCGCCAGGTAGATGGCCGAAATCCCCCCGAAAATGGGCACCGCGAAAAGAAAATGGGCGGCCAGGAGAATGATGGTGGACTGGATGAAGCCGATGAGAATGTAGGGGATCATCTTGCCGCTCATGACCTCCAGGGGGGTCAGGGGCATGGCCAGGAGGTTTTCCATGGTGCCCCGCTCCCGTTCCCGGGTGATGGCCAGGGAGGTCATCATGACCATGGTGATGGTCAGGATGATGCCCATCAGACCCGGCACCACGCTGTAACGGGTCAGGCCCTCGGGGTTGTAGAGGCGGTGAAGCTCCACGTCGAACGGCGGCGGCCCGGCGGCCAGCCCTTTCAGGGGGCCGGCCAGGCCCCGTTTAAGGCCGTACCGGGCCAGCTGGCTGGCGGCCACCAGGGACTGGCCGCTGACGCCGGGATCGGTGGCGTCCACCTCCAGGAGCACGGCCGGCCGCCCGCCCCGGACCAGGAGCCGGGTGAAATCCGCCGGAAAGTTGATGACGAACAGTTCCCGCCCCCGGGCCAGGCTCTCCCGGGCCTCTTCCTCACTCGCCAGGCGGCGGGTGACCTGAAAATAGCCGGTGTTGTCCAGGGCCTGGGTCAATTCCCGGGTGAATTCGCTGGGCGCGGGATCGACCACGGCCAGGGGCAGCTCCTTGGGGTCCGCGTTGATGGCGTAGCCGAAAAGGATCAGTTGGGCAATGGGTAAACCCACCACCAGCCCGAACGTCAAACGGTCGCGGCGCAGCTGAATGAATTCCTTCAGGACCATCCCCCACCAGCGGACCGGGGAAAACCCGCCGTCGGCCGCGTTCCCGCTTTTCATGCCCTTTCCTCCGCGAAATTGTCCCGCGACTGCCCCATCAGGTAGATGAAAACGTCTTCCAGCCCGGTGGGCTTTTCCGTCGCCGTATAGGCCGGCCCCAGATCGGCCAGGGCGGCCTCCGCCGCCGTCCGGTCGCGGGCGCTGACGTGGAGGCTCTGCCCGAAGACCACGGTCTGGTCCACGCCCGGCACGGCCCGCAAATCGGCCGACAGGCGCATCAGGTCCGGGCCCGCCACCTCCCAGGTGTGGAGACGCTGGCCGGCCACCACTTCGGCGGCGGTGCCCTGGGCCAGAAGCTCGCCGTAGGCCAGGTAGGCCAGCTTGTGGCACCGTTCGGCCTCGTCCATGTAGTGGGTGCTCACCAGAATGGAAATGCCCGAGGCGGCCAGACGGTGCAGTTCCTCCCAGAAATCACGCCGGGCCTGGGGATCGACCCCGGCCGTGGGTTCGTCCAGCATCAGAAGGCGCGGCTCGGGCAGCATGGCGGCGGCCAGAGCCAGGCGCTGTTTCCAGCCCCCGGACAGGGCCCCGGCCAGCTGCCGGGCCCGGCCGGCCAGCCCCAGATTCTCCAACGTCTTTTCCACTAAAATTTTCCGGTTCGGCAATTGATACACCCGGGCCACAAAGTCCAGATTTTCCCGCAGGGTCAGATCGTCCCAGAAAGAAAATTTCTGGGTCATGTAGCCCACGTGGCGGCGGATGGCCGCGCCCTCCCGCATGAGGTCGAAGCCCAGGCAGGCGCCGCCCCCGGAATCCGGGGTCAGGAGCCCGCACATCAGACGGATGGACGTGGTCTTGCCGCTGCCGTTGGGGCCCAGGAACCCGAAAATCTCGCCGCGCCCCACAGTCAGGCTCAGATCCCGCACCACGTGCTTGTCGCCGAAACGCTTGTTCAGGCCCCACACCTCCACGGCCGGGCCAGTGGCGGCGTCAGGAGCCATGACCCGCCTCCCCCGGCTCCGGGCCGGTCAGGCGCACGATCACGGGCTGGCCCGGGTTGAGGCGCCCCGGCGTATCGGCCCGGGCCTCCACCATGAAGACGAGCTTGTCCCGGCTCTCGTTGGAATAGATCACCGGCGGGGTGTATTCGGCCTCGGCGGCCAGGTAGGTCAGGCGGGCCGGCACGGGCTCGGCCACGCCGTCCACCTCGACAAGGACGGGCTGCCCGAGTTTGAGGCGGCCGAAATCGGCCTCAGGCACGAAAAATCGGACCTTGACGTTGGCCGGCGGCAGAAAGCGAACCACCGCGCCCCCGGCCGGCACCCATTCCCCGGGCCGGTAGAAAACGTCGTAAACCAGACCGGCGCCGGGCGAGGCCACGGTTTTTTCCCCCAGCCGCCACCTGGCCTGGTCCAGGCCGGCCTCCAGGGAGGTCACCCGGGCGGCCTGGGCCTGAATCGCCTCGTCCCGGCCCAAGGGCAGCCGGGCCGTGGCCAACTGGCTTTCCAACTGGTCCACGCGGGCCTGATCAGCCTCGGCCGCGGCCCGGTCCGAATCCAACCGGGCCTGGGAGACGCTTTTGGCCAAAAACAAAGCCTCGGCGCGCTGGAGCGTGACGGCGGAATTGTCGCGGGCGGCCCGGGCCTGGGCCACCTGAGCCTCGATGGCCGCCACTTCCGTGGCCCGCAGGCTGGTTTTCAGGTCTTTCAGGGTGTCCCGGGCCGAGGCCAGCTCACCTTCGGCCTGACGCACCAGGGCCATTTCATAGGCGGCGTCCAGGATAAACAGCGTCGCGCCGGACGCCGCCTCCCGGCCGGCATCCACGTTAAGCACTTCCAGGCGGCCGGCCTGGGACGAGGCCAGATAGAGGAATTCGCCTTCCACATATCCCTGATAGCCGGCCCGGCCATCGGAACAGGCCGGCAGCGGCAGCGACAGCAGAATCAACCGGATGATGAGCCCCAGCGCTTTCACAAAATTCTCCTTCACTCGTCGGCGGGCGGTGAACCGGCCGGAACGGCTCCGTAAAACCCGTGGGCCAGCACGGCCCGGGCGTGGGCGGCCAGCCGGTCCGGGGTCAGCGGCCCGATGTCGGGCAGGCGCTCCAGGAAATCACGGATCACCAGGGGCAAAAGCAGGTTGGAGATGGTGGTGAACATCAGGAGGAGCGGCTCGACGTCCTTGGGAAACCGGCCCTCCGCCTGGCCCCGGGCATAGCTGTCGGCCAGGCGGCTTAAAAAATCCAGCGGCAGCATTTGGAAAAACCGTTCCCGCAGGCCGCCGCCGGCGCTCCCGATCTCCCGCAGCCACAGGGCCGGCAGCCAGGGGTGTTCCTCGGTAGCCCGGGCCAGCCGCTGGACCACGGCCGCGAGGTAGGCCACGGGATCCTCCGCATCGAAATCCCGGTCGCCCAAGACCCGGGCCAGGAAGGGGGCCAGCCGCTCCGACACCACGGCCTCAATCAATTGGTCTTTGGTATGGAAATAATAATGGACCATGGCCGAGGTCAGGCCGGCCTCGGCGGCCACCCGGGCCAGGGAGGTGGCGGCCAGGCCGCGCTCGGCAAAAAGGCCGGCGGCCGCGTCCAGGAGGGTTTCGCGGGGGCTGGCGGCCGTGGGCTCGCCGCGGGGGCGGCCCGGATTTTTGCGGGGGCGCCGGGCGGCCGAGGGGAAATCTTTTTTCATGGGGCACCATCCTGTCCCTCATATTAATTAATCAGTTAATTAATGTCAAGCATAAAAGACGGTTCCTTCCCTCCCCTTCCGGGATACCCGTTTCAGGGCAGAAGATTCACCTCGTCGGGTTTGAGTTGGAGCCGGGAAATCCGGCGGATGTTGAACCCGTAATAGGGACGCTCGGCGCCGTTGTCGTGCACGGCCTTGAGATCGTAAATCTTAAAGCGCCGGCTGAGTTCCACGGTCACCGACTGGCCCGGGGCCAGGACCCGGCCGTCGAGCATTTCGTCCTCCGCTTCCCAGACGTGGGCGTCGGCGTTGGAGGCGTAGAGCTCGACCACGGGCCGGCCGGTCTGGTTTTCGATGGTCAGGGCATCGGCCCCGGCCGACCCGACTCCCAGGGTCAAGCCGCCCAGAGCGCCCAGCAGGAGGCTGAGGCTGGTTTTCATGCCACGCTCCTTTCCGGCCGTTTCCACGGCCGTTATAGAGAAAGAGGCAAAAATGCGCAACATGGTTGGGAGAAAACGTCAGCGGCCGGCGGCCGGGTTCCACTCGAAAAGTTCGGCTTCGGTTATGTTGAGCCGCAGGTGGGCGTTGGCCAGGTCCAGGCCGTAATACCGGCGGTCCAGGCCGTGGTCGGACACGATGAGCAGATCGCAGCGCGCCCCGTCCGGGGCCCGGTCGAGGGCCCGGGTTTCGCCCTGGCCCAGACAGGGGGCGGCCAGGAGATTATCGCTCCAGTCGTCGGTGGCGGCCGGGGCCAGGTAGAGTTCGCAGATGGGGAAACCGGTGTTGTTTTCCACGGTGACGGCCTCGGCGGCCCAACCGGGGGTGGAAAAAATCGGCCAGCCCAGCGAAAACCAGGCCGCCAGAATCGGGGCCGCCAGTGTCCTATGCATTTTCGCCCGTTCCCTTTGCACGTACTGTTTGGGATATTATACGGGCGGAAGCGGCCCGGTGTCAATGTTCTTGCGATACGGCGGCGGCCGGTTTCCCCGGGCCGCCGCGCCGCCGGTTAAAAAGCTGTTTTTCGGCCGGCGGTTATGGTATCATCAATAAAGCTTTTTTTTGAAGAGGTTTTTCCATGGCAGTCCCCACCTTCAACCGTAAAGACCGGGCTTCGGCCGACACCATGCGCTTACTCGCCGCCGATATGGTGGAAAAGGCCCAGAGCGGCCACCCGGGCCTCCCCCTCGGGGCCGCGCCCATGGCCTATGTGCTCTTGAGCCGGTTTCTGAAATACGACCCCCAGGCCCCGGACTGGCCGGACCGGGACCGCTTCGTTCTCTCCGCCGGCCACGGCTCGGCCCTTTTGTACGCCTGGCTGCACCTGGCCGGTTACGGCCTGGAGATGGAGGAACTGAAACAGTTCCGCCAGTGGGGCAGCCGCACGCCAGGGCATCCCGAGCACGGCCACACCCCGGGCGTGGAGGCCACCACCGGCCCTCTGGGCCACGGCTTCGGCATGGCCGTGGGCCTGGCCATGGCCGAAAAGATGATGGCCGACCGCTTCAACAGGCCGGATTTCACCCTCTTCGACCACCACGTCTACACCCTGGTCTCGGACGGGGACCTGATGGAGGGCGTCTCCTCCGAGGCGGCCTCCCTGGCCGGCACCCTGGGCCTGGGCAACCTCGTCTGCCTCTACGACGACAACCACATCACCATCGAGGGCTCCACGGACCTGGCCTTTACCGAGGACGTGCGGTCCCGCTTCCTGGCCTACGGCTGGCAGGTGATCGTGGTCAGCGAGGGCGAGGACCTGGGCTCCATCTGGCTGGCCCTGGACAACGCCCGGACGGAAAAGGAACGGCCCAGCCTGGTCATGGTCCGGACGACCTTAGGCGCGGGCAGCCCCAAGGCCGATTCGGCCAAGGCCCACGGCGAGCCCCTGGGCGGCGAGGCCATTCGCGCCACCCGGGCCTTTTACGGGTATCCCGAGGACCAGGAATTCACCGTGGACCCCCGGGTGTACGACAATTTCCAAAAGCGCGGGGCCATCCAGCGGGAAGCCCACGCGGCCTGGCGGGAAACGCTGGCCGCCTATGAAACCGCCTTCCCCGGGGAGGCCGCCGAACTGGCCCGCCGCCTGAAAGGCGAACTCCCCGAAGGCTGGGAGCAAACCCTCCCGGCCTTTCCGGCCGGCGGCTCCGTGGCCACCCGGGCGGCCTCGGGCCAGGTGCTCAACGCCCTGGCCGCCGGGCTGCCGGAACTGGTGGGCGGGAGCGCGGACCTCGCGCCTTCCAACAAGTCCGACATTGCGGGCGGCGGCTCTTTCAGCGCCCTGGCCCCCGGCGGCCGCAACCTCCACTTCGGGGTGCGGGAGGGGGCCATGGGGGCCGTCACCAACGGCCTGGCCCTGTCCGGGGGCCTCCGCCCCTACGCGGCCACCTTTCTGGTCTTTTCCGACTTTGCCCGGCCGGCCCTGCGCCTGGCCGCGCTGATGAAGCTGCCGGTCATCTGGCTCTTCACCCACGACAGCGTGGGCGTGGGCGAGGACGGTCCCACCCACCAGCCCGTGGAGCATCTGGCGTCTCTCCGGGCCATACCGGGCCTGACCGTGATCCGGCCGGCCGACGCTTACGAAACCGCGGCCGCCTGGCGTTCGGCCCTCCGGCGGGGCGGCCCCGCCATCCTGGCCCTGTCGCGCCAGAACCTGCCGGTCCTGGCGCCCGCCGACTACCCGGCCGTGAACGAAGGGGCCCTGAAAGGCGGCTACATCCTCTCCGAGGCCCCGGGCGGGGATCCGGAGGCCATCATCATCGCCACCGGCTCGGAAGTGGCCCCGTCTCTGGCGGCCCAGAAAATTCTGGCCGCGCGCGGCCGCCGGGTGCGGGTGGTGTCGCTCCCGTCGTGGGAGATTTTCGACGAGCAGCCCGCCGAATACCGCGAGGCAGTCCTGCCGGCCAAGGTGACCCGCCGTTTGAGCGTGGAAGCCGGCCTGTCCTTAGGCTGGGGCCGCTACTTCGGCCCGGCCGGCGCGGCCCTGTCGGTGGAGCACTTCGGCGCCTCGGCCCCGGCCGGACGCCTGTTCGCCGAACTGGGGTTCACCCCGGAAAATATCGCCGCCCGGGTGGAAGCGCTGTAAAATCCGCACCGCCGCCCCCAAGCGAGGCGGCGGAAAAAAACGCAAGGGGCCTTCCATGAAGGAACAGTACGCCCGGATTCTGGCCAACCACGCCGCCGAGGTCATCCGTTGCACCAGCCGTCTCCACCCCACCGGCCTGCGGGTTTTGTCCGGCCCGGAGGCGGCGGCCCCGGGGGGGAACCCCCCGCACCCCGGCGAACTGGCCGTACGCATCGATTTTCAGGGCCGGCTGCGTGACGGGGGCGATCTGTCCGGATATGTGATCGGCGGGCTGGCCGGCCGGGAGGCTTTGCGGCCGCTGCTGTCGGCCATGGCCAGCCATCTGGGGCTTGACGACGGCCTTCTGGATGCGCCGGACGGGCCGGCCAATCTTTTGAGCGAATTTTTGAACATCATCGTGGGCCTGGCCGCCGCCGACTGGGCCGAACACGGCCTGGAAACGGATTTTTCCCCGCCCCGGAACGTGGGCGGCCAGGCGCGGCCGGTTCCGGCCGGGCCCGAGACGGCCTATCGCCTCCAGATCGACCTTGACGCGGCGGCCCGGCTGGACCTCCTGGCCGTGTTCAACGCCTGAAGCCCGTGTCCGTTCCCGCCCTCCGCCATCCGGCCGGCCCTCCGACCGGGACGACCGGCTCCCAAGCCCTCTTCTTTTCCCCGGACACCATCTGGCTCTGCCCCAATGACCTGGTCCGTTTCCAGGTTCGGGAGCGGATGTGGTCCGACGCGGCCGCCCCCGGACCCGGCGAATCCGGGTTTCCGGCCCGGCCCCGGCCGCGTCTGGAAACCTTCGGTTCCCTGGAAGGCGCCCTGACCTCGGAACTGGCCCCGCCGGAAATCGACGGCCTCGAGCGGCGTTTCATTTTGTACGAACTGGCCGAGCCCCTGGCCCGTCACCTGTGGCCGGAAGCGGCGGCCGAGGGAGCGCCGGTGGGCCGCGAAACCCGGCGCCTGTTGGCCGACGATCTGGGCGACGGGTTCGACCGCCTGAAGTTGTCCGGCCTGACCTGGGACCAGGTGGCCCGCCTGAAGCCCGGCCCCCTGGCCCGGCTCCTGGCCGATCTGGGCCGTGGGCACGACCGGCTTTTGGCCGCGCGCGGCCGGCAGGATCGTTTCGGCCGCCGCCGCCTCCTGTTGGACCGCCTCCGGGCCGGGCAGGAGTTCCAGGCCCTGACCGGGGTCAAAACCATTGTCAGCCGCTGGTCTCAGCGCCTGTCGCCTTTTGAGACCGAATTTCTCCTGGCTCTGGCCCGAGGCCGCCAGGTGGAGCTGACCCTGAACGTGCCCGCCTGGGTGCTGGAGGAAAAACTCGGCCACGGCTCGGGTTTCGACCTCCTGCGCACCATCCGGCGGATCGAGGGCAGCGCCGAGCCCACCCTCTGGCTGGAATTCGCGGACCCGGCCCTCAGCCCGGCCCCTCCGGCCCTGACCTACGCGGCCGAGGCCCTCCTGGCCCCGCCCGCCGCCCGCCGGGCCGGCCCGCCCCCCGCCCCCGCCGACTGTCTGACCATAGTCCAGGCCGGCACCGCCTACCATGAGGTGGAGGAAGCTTCCCGCCGGATCAAGGCGCTGCTCCTCCAAGGCGACCGGCCCCACGACCTGGCCGTGGTGGTGCCGGATCTGGCCCGTTACGGCCCCCTCCTGGACGACGTCAGCCGGCGCTTCGGCCTGCCCTTCCACTTCCGGCGCGGGGAAACCCTGGCCGACCGGGGCCCGGCCCGGGCCGTGCTGAGCCTTCTGGACCTGTGGTCCTCCCACTGGGAGCGGCCGCGTTTGCTGGAACTGCTCCGCGGCCCGTATTTCAATTTTCCCGATCTGCCCCGGGCCGAGCTGGACCCCGGCGCCCTCCACCGCCTGGCCCTGGCCGCCGGCGTCACCGACCGCCGGGCCGGGGGCGGTTTCGAAGACAATCTGTCTCGGGCGGCGGCCGGCGGAGGACCGTCGGCCCGCCTGGCCCGCAAGCTGAACAGCCTGGTCCGCGCCCTGAAAAAAGCCGGGGCCGACCTGAACGCCGCCGCCGTCTGGCCCGATTTTCTGGCGCGTTTTAAAAAACTCCTGAACACCCTTGGCTGGCCGGGCGATCTGGCCTCGGCGCCCACCGGACCGGAAAACAACCTCCAGGGCGCGGACCTGGCCGCGGCCTTCGCCTTCAAAGAGGAACTGGAGCGCCTGGAGCAGGCCCTGGCCGGCCGGCCGGCCCCGGAGGTGGGCTTGGCCGAGTTCCGGCTCTGGCTCAAGGCCGTGCTGTCCGAGCGCCATCTGGGCTACGACCCCAACCCTGAGGGCCGGGTGCGGGTCCTCAACTATTACGACCTCCACGGCGGCGAATTCACGGAAATTTTTTTCCTGGGCCTGGGTGAGCGCCTCTTTCCCCAGACCGGGCCGGAAACCCGCTGGTGGCCCGAGGGATTCACCCGCGCGGCGGCCCAGGCCGATATCTTGGGCCGACCCCTCTGGAACGAGGCCGCGGACCGCTACCGCCAGGAGGAACTCATGCTGGCCGCCGGCCTGAGCCAGGCCCGCCGCCGGGTGACGTTGATGTACCACGCGGGGGACGAGTCCGGCCGCACGGCTCTGCCCTCCCCTCTCTTGACCGCCCTGGCCGAATTATGGCCGGACGGGGACGGCGGCTCCCTGGTTCCGTCCGAACGCCCGGTCTGGTCGCCGGCCGCCCCGCCGCTGGCCCGGGCCGCCGGGCCGGACGAACTGTGGGCCGGCCTGGCCCGGCTGGACCCGGCCGACTGGCCGGCCGAAATCCCGCGCACCCCGGCCAACCTGGCCGCCTGGCGCGAACTCCGCCGCCGCCGGGAGCGCTGGCGCGCCCAGCGGGCTCAGGCCCGGCTGGCCCCGGCCGCCCTGGACCGCTGGCTGGACGGCCTGGAAAAACACCAGGGCCGCCCCCTGGTGCGGCCGGACTTTCTGGCCGCCTACGGCGACTGCCCGTTCCTTTTCTGGGGGCGGGAGGTGCTGCGCCTGCCGGCCGACGGCGATCCCGTGGAGGAGTGGCCGACGACGAGCGAAGGCACCCTCCTGCACCGGGTGCTGGAAAAATTTTTCCGGGCCCGGTTGGGCCCTGACGGCCAGCCCGGCCCCCCCTGGCCGGGCCAGGCCGACCCGGAGGCCGTCCGGGCCGAACTGCTGAGCCTGCTGGACGAGGAACTGCGCACGTTTACCCGGGAAAACCCGGTGGGCCGGCAACCCCTGTGGCGCATCCGGCGGGACCGTCTGCCGGCCCTCCTGGAGGGCTGGCTGCGGCGGGAGCTGGAAAGCGGCGAAAATACGCGGCCCTGGCGGGTGGAATGGTCCTTCGGCGCCCGGCCCGAAAGCCTGTTCGAGGATCAGGCCGGGCCCTGGGAACTGCCCCTCGATCCCACGGAGTCCATCTTCCTCAAAGGCCGGGTGGACCGCCTCGACCAGACCGGCCGGGGCCTGGCCGTGCGGGACTACAAGCGGTCCCACAGTCCCGGGCTCCAGGTCCAGTCCGACGCCGTGCCCGCCCGGGCCTGGGCCATCCACATCTACGCCCTGGCCGCGTCCGCCGCCTTTGGCCGGCCGGCCGAAGGCTTTTTTGAAATTCTGGATCCCAGCACCCCGACCGCCCGGCTGTCCGGCCGGCCCACCGACACGCCCGAGATGCTGGCGGACCCGGCCGCCCGGCTGGCCCTGGCGGATGAGGGCAAATTCAATTTTCCCGAGCTCCTGGCCGAAACCTGGCGGGGAATCGCGGCCGGGCGTTTTCCCCCGACGGGCGACGGGGACGGGCCGTGCCGCTATTGTTCGTTCACCCTGCTGTGTCCCCGAGGCCAAGACCGAGAAGAAGAAAACTGAAGATATTCACTTCGGCCGTTGCGCCCCAGGAAAGTCCGGCCATGAGCGCTTTCACCCCCAACCCCTCCCAGACCCTGGTGCTGGAATGCCGCGACCAGCTCTGCGTCATTGCCGGCGCGGGCAGCGGCAAAACCGGCACCCTGGTGGAAACCCTGGCGCGCCGCCTGGCCGAAGGCGCCCCGGGCCCGGGGGCCCCGCCCCCCGCCGGCCCGGCCGAGGCCCGGCCCGGCCTGGACGTCACCGATCTCCTGGCCCTGACCTTTACCGAAAAGGCGGCCGCTGAACTGCGCCAACGGCTGGGGCGGGCCTTTGACCAGAGGCGGCGGGCCGCCCTCCCGGGTTCGGCCGAGGCGGAATTCTGGCGCGGCCAGGGCGCCCGGCTGGATCGGGCCGATATCGGCACCATCCACGGCTACGCCTTGAAACTGGTGCGGGAAAACGCGTTAACCCTGGGCCTGGCCGCCTCGCCCGAACTCGACGAGGACGAGCGATCCCTGGGCCGCGACCTGGCCGAGATCCTCACCGACTGGCTGGACGAGGGCGACCCGGCTCTGCTGGGTCTTCTGCGGCACTATCCCCTGGCCACGCTGCGCGGGATGCTGGGCCTGGTCGCGGCCCGGCAAAGCTCCTGGGGACTGGGCCGGCTGTGGGCCGATCTGGACCCGCCCGCCGGCGAGTTCGGCCAGGTTCCGGCCGCGTTCCCCATCCTGGTCCATGAAGCTCTGGACCAACTGCGGAGCGGCGGGCTGGTGAATCCGGACAAGGCGTATTTCCCAAAAATCCTGGCCGCCCAGGAACGGCTGGCGCGGTTATGGCCGAACCGGGCGGCCGAAGATATCGACGGGCTTCTGGCCCGGTCCTGGCGGCTCCTGCGGGAGGGCGGCGACTGGTATTCCAAACCGGGCCGGCTCCTGAAAAAGAGCCTGGCCGCCGCCCTGGAAAATCTGCAAACCCTCCGGACCGACCAATTGGCCGTCCCCATAAAGGAAAAATTTCTCGACCTTGTCAACCGGCTCCCGGAGCGGCTGGCCGGCCGCAAAAAAAACCGGGGGGTCATCACCTTCGACGACATCCTCCTCCTGGCCCGCCGCCTCCTGGCCCGGCACCCGCCCGTCCGCCAGCGGGAAATCCGGCGCCGCCGCCTGATTCTCATCGACGAATTTCAGGATACCAACCGGCTCCAGGCCAATCTCCTGGGCTATCTCCTGCTCCGGCCCGAGGACGAAACCGTCTACGACGAGGACCACGATATCTGGCAACACCTCGAGTGGGCCGACCTGAGCCCCCGCTTCAGCGCCTTCGGCGACCCCAAGCAGTCCATCTACCGCTTCCGGGGCGCGGAGGTGGAGGTCATGACCGGCCTGGGCCGGGCCTTTGACGCGGGCGGCGGGCGCGTCCTGGCCCTGGACCACAACTACCGCTCCCAGGAGCCGCTCATCTGCTTCTTCAACGCCCTCTTCCCCGAGCAGTTGGAAGACGGCTTCACCGACCGCGACCGCCAGGCCCCGGTGCGGCCGCCCCTCTACGACGGTCCCCACGTGGTGCAGCTGCGGTCCGTTGGACCGCCGCCGCGCCGGGCCGCCGAACGGGCCGAAGCCCAGGCCCGCCTCCTGGTCCGCTACCTGGCCGATATGTTCCAGGGCCGGGGCGCGCCGGGGCAGGTGCTGTTCGAGGACGACCAGCGCCGGGTCGGCCGGCCCGGGCCCGGCCAGGTGGCCGTGCTCTTCCGCCGCTTCCGCTGGGCCGGGCTGTTCAAGAGCGTATTGGAAGAGGCCGGCTGGAAGTGTTGCCTGGCCTCGGGCGACAACCCTTTCACCTATGACGAGGTGCGGGGACTGTTGGCCGCCTTTCAATACCTCAGCGGGCAGGATGAGGAAATCAGCCTGGCCGCGGCCCTGCGCTCCCCTCTGGGACCGGTGGGCGACGACACCCTGGCGCGCCTGACCTGGCCCGACGAGGAAGGCTCCCCGCCGGTCCGGCTGACCCAATATTTCGCCGGCGGCCAATCCCGGCCCTGGCCGTCCGGCCTGGACGAGGACGACGTCCGGGTTCTGGAGGAGGTACGCGCCCTGTTCCTGGCCCTCGCGCCCCTGACGGGGCGGCTGCGGCCGGTGGAGATTCTGGAACGGCTGGTGGAGGAACGCCGGCTGGTGCCCCTGGCCGGACTGGAACCCGACGCCGAGGACCGGGTCCGGGCCCTGACCGCCTTCCTGGCCCTCTCCCGCACCGTGGGCCGGCGGCCGGATTCGCCCCTCAGCCCGGCCGAGGAATTGATGGAAAAGCGCCGCGAGTGGGACCCGCGACGGGACGGCGGCGAGGCCAGGGCCGAAGGCGGCGAGCCGGCCCTGACCCTCATGACCGTCCACGGGGCCAAGGGGCTGGAATTTCCCGTGGTGGTTTTGGCTGAAACCGACCGCCGCTCCCGGGTTTCGGCCAGTCCGGCGGTTCTGTCCGGAGACGGCCAGGTGGCCTTGAGCTTCAAAAGCCCGGCCGGCGAAACCGGGCGGCCGAGCGATTTTCAGAAATTGCGGGATGTTGAAAAGAGCCTCGACGCCCGGGAAAACAGCCGCCTGTTGTACGTGGCCGCCACCCGGGCCCGGGACCATCTGGTCTTTCTCGGCTTTCCCGACCAGGGCGGCCGAAAACCGGCCGAAGACGACGCCCCGGCCGGTCCCCCGACCGTTTGGCTGGAGGCCCTGCGCCAGTGCCCGGCGGCCGCGTCGTTGACCGCCGAGGTGGAATACGACCTGCTGGAAACCCCGGCCGGGCCGGCCATCGCCCTCCCCGCCGCCTCCGACGGCCCGGCCGGTCCTCCGGCGGCGCCGGCCCTGCTGGAACCGCCGGGCCTCGTCGGCCAGGCCCTGGCCGTCACCGCTTTGAGCCAGCTCTTGGCCGACCCGGAGGCTTTTTATCGGGAAAAGCACCTGGGTCTGGGCCACGATTTCCACTGGTCCCCGGGACAGGAGTTTTTCGCCGATCCCGCCCCCCAGGCCCCGGAAACCGGCGGCCGGATGTCGCCGCAGGAGGCGGGCCTTCTCTTCCACGCCGTGCTGGAGCGGCTGGACCCGGCCCGGCCGGCCGCGGCCGCGCTGCTGGCCGAAGCCGTGGCCCGCCGGGGCCTGGCCCCCACCCGGGCGGAAGCCGACGAATTGACGGCCGGAGTGGAGGCCTTCCTGGCCGGCCCCCTGGGCCAGGCCTGGCGGGCGGGCCGGGCGTCCGGCCGGCCCGACCGCCGCGAATTTTCCTTCTTCCTGAAAGTGCCGGGACCGGACAACCGCGACCACCTGACCCTGACCGGCACCATCGACCTCTTTTTCATCACCGCCGACGGGGCCGGCCAGATCGTGGATTACAAACGGAAACCGCCCCGCCGGCCCGAAGAGCTGGCCGCGTATGAAAACCAGGTGCGCGTGTATGCCCAGGCCCTCCGGTCCGGCGGCTTCGGAGGACCTCTCGCGGCCGCCCTGTATTTCGCCGGCGACCGCCCGCCTTCCATCCACCCCGTGCCCCTGGCCGAGCCCGAACCGCTGGCCCCGCTTCTGCCCCTGCTCAGGGAGCGCTGGCCGCTCCTGGTCAGCACCCGGCCGCTCCGCCCCAATCGTCCCGGCGCGGTCGGGCCATTATTCCAAAACGCAATATATCAAAAATAAATTGCTGAAAAGCTGGCCCTGGCCGGCCGCTTGGAAGACTATTTCCAGGCCCGTCTGAACCGCGACTGCCTGGCCGCCCTGGCCCTGGACGGCGGGATCGTGGCCGCCGCCGCCTTTCTGGTGATGATCGAGCGGCCGGCCAGCCCGGCCGTGCCCAACGGCCGCCTCGGGGACCTGGGCAACGTCCTCACCGCCCCGGCCTATCGCCGCCGGGGCCTGGCCTCGGCCGTGGCGCGCCTGTTGATCGCGGAAGGCGAACGGCGGGGCCTCAGCCGCGTCGACCTGGCGGCCACGGCCGCCGGCCGGCCCGTTTACGAAGCCCTGGGGTTCGAAGCCGACGACGGTCACACCCACATGCGTCTGGCCTGGGGCGAAAAGGAAGCATAATCATGGTTCAGGTCTGGAACAGCCGGTTATATGAGGAAAACACCCGCTTCGTCTCCGATTACGGGGAGGGATTGTTCACCTGGCTTCAACCCCGGCCGGGCGAGCGGATTCTGGACCTCGGCTGCGGCGACGGAGCCCTCACCGTCAAGCTGGCCGCCGCCGGGGTTCAGGTGGTGGGGGCGGACGCCAGCCCGGAGTTTGTCGAAGCGGCCCGGGCCCGGGGTCTGGACGCGCGGCTGATGAACGGGGAATCCTTGACTTTTGACGGGGAATTCGACGCGGTATTCAGCAACGCCGCCCTGCACTGGATGCTCCGCCCGGCGGCCGTGCTGGCCGGCATCCGGCGGGCGCTGAAACCGGGCGGCCGTTTGGTGGCGGAAATGGGCGGGGCCGGCAACGTGGCCTCCATCCGGGCGGCCCTCCACGCCGTGAGCCGTGACCACGGGCTGGACCCGCTGGCCCTGGACCCGTGGTTTTTTCCCACCCCCGAAGCATACGGCCAACTTCTGGCCGAGGCCGGCTTTCAGACGCGGCGGCTGGAATTGCGGCCCCGGCCCACGCCGCTCCCCGGCGGCATCGAGGGCTGGCTGCGCACCATGGCCGGGTCTTTTCTCAATGCCCTGCCCCCGGCGGAACAAGACGCGGCCATCTCCGAACTGCGGGACCTGCTGCGCCCGGCCCTGTGCGGCCGGAGCGGCCGCTGGACCGCCGACTACGTCCGCCTGCGCTTCGAAGCCGATCTCCAGGGCTGATGAACAAGCCGGGCGCTTTGTTCAGCCCTTCTTTTTCCGCTCCAGATAGGCCTTCAGGGCCACGGCCTGGTTCCGTTCGTCGCTCTTGGCGCCGTACAGCAGCGTCACCCGGGCGCGCTCCCGGATCACGGTCCGGAACTCGGCCACCTGGGCCTCGGCCCGGTCCAGTTCCTCGGCATAGCGGATCTGGAATTCGGGCCACTTCTCGGGCTCGTGGTGAAACCATTTTCGCAATTCCGGGCTGGGGGCCAGGTCCCGGGCCCAGAGGTCCAGGCCGGCCTTTTCCCTGGTCAGGCCGCGCGGCCAGAGCCGGTCCACCAACACCCGAAAGCCGTCATCCTCGGCCGGGGCTTCATAAATTCGCTTAATCCGCAGTTCCATACGCCAGGAGGCTCCTTATTCTCCGGCCGGGCCGGTTTGGCCGAATTGTACCACAGGCCGACGGCGGGCGCATCCCCGGGGCCTGACCACTTTTTTCGGCGAATCGGCCGGGATCGTGGTATCATAATCCGTCAGCCGCGCGGCCTGGGCCGCGCCCGGGAAGGAATGACCACCATGGCCGGAGCCAGCCTCCTGACCCTCTTGGACGACATCGCCTCGGTTCTGGACGATGTGGCCTTGCTCACCAAAGTCGCGGCCCGGAAGACGGCCGGGGTCCTCGGCGACGACCTGGCCTTGAACGCCCAGCAGGTGGCCGGGGTTCGGGCCGAGCGGGAACTGCCGGTGGTCTGGGGCGTGGCCAAGGGGTCCCTGGTCAACAAGCTCATCCTCATCCCGGCGGCCCTGTTCCTCAGCACCCTGGCCCCGGCCCTCATCGCCCCGCTCCTGATGATCGGCGGTCTGTATCTCTGCTTCGAGGGCGCGGAAAAGCTGTTTCACCGTTTTTTCCAGGCCGGGGAAAAAGAGGAACGGCCGGAGCCCGAGCCGGGCGCCGATCCCGACGTGGCCGCCCTGGAAAAACTGAAAATCAAGGGAGCCATCCGCACCGACTTCGTGCTCTCGGCCGAAATCATCGTCATCGCCCTGGGCACGGTGCCGGCTGAAGCCTCGTTCGGGGTGCGGGCCGGGGTGCTCGGCCTCATCGGCCTGGCCATGACCATCGGGGTCTACGGCCTGGTGGCCGGTCTGGTGAAACTTGACGACGTGGGCCTGCGCCTGATGGGGCCGGACCGCTCGGGCTCCTGCCCCCGGCTCGGAGCCCTTCTGGTGGGCGCGGCCCCGGTGCTGATGCGGATTCTGGCCGTGGCGGGCACGGCGGCCATGTTTCTGGTGGGCGGGGGCATACTGGTCCACGGCCTGCCCTTCCTCCGCCCCGTGACCGGGGCGCTGGCCGATCTGCCCCTGGGCGGGCTCGTCACGGCCCTGGCCCAGGCTCTGTTCGGCCTTTTGGCCGGAGCCGCGTCCCTGGTTCTTCTCCGTCTCCCGACCCTCCGGCGCCGACGCCGGGGTCATTAAACACTTTTAGGAAATACCCATGCTTGGCAATTTCGATATCCAACGAGTGCTCCTGATGGTCGTCCCGGTGCTGCTGGGCCTGACCATCCACGAATACGCCCACGGCCTGGCCGCCTGGCGGCTGGGCGACGACACGGCCCGACGCGAGGGCCGGCTGACCCTGAACCCCCTGGCCCACCTGGACCCCTTGGGCACGGTCATGCTGTTTTTCTCCGGCCTCTTCGGCTGGGCCAAACCCGTGCCCTTCAATCCCGCCAACTTCCGGAACCCGGTGCGCGACACCACCCTGGTGGCCCTGGCCGGCCCGGCGTCGAATTTCATCACCGCCCTGGTGGCGGCCCTGATCTTTCACGCGGCCGTGTCTTTCAACCTGTTCCGGCTGGTCCCGGCGGGCGTGGCGGGCAATCTGGCGACCATCATCTACCTCACGGTGCTGGTCAACATTTCCCTGGGGGTCTTCAACCTCCTGCCCTTCCCGCCCCTGGACGGCTTCAAGGTGCTGGCCTACTTCCTGCCCCCCCAATGGGTGGCCGCGGCCTACCGCAACTCCCTGGCCTTCTTTATCCTCTTCCTGGTCCTGGTGGTCACCGGGATGCTGCGCCACGTGCTGGGCCCGGTGGTGGGAACCCTGTTCAGCCTGATCTCGCCGGTCCCCCTCCAATGAGCGATCTGCTGGTCAAGCTCCAGATCTACGAAGGGCCGCTGGACCTCCTCCTCCATCTCATCAAGAAAAACGAGGTGGACCTCGACGACATTCCCGTGGCCCTCATCACCGCCCAGTATCTGGAATACCTGGACCTGATGGAGGCCATGAACGTGGAGGTGGCCGCCGATTTCCTGGTCATGGCCGCCACCCTCACCCAGATCAAGTCCCGGCTGCTCCTTCCCCGCGAGGACGAGGCGGCCGAGACCGACCCCGAGGGCGAGCTGAAGGCGGCCATCATCGATCCCCTCCTGGCCCACCTGCGCCAGAACGCGGACTACCGCGACGTGGCCGAAGCCCTGAGCCGGCGCCAGATGCTGAACACCGATGTTTTCGTGCGCGGCGGCCGGCCCCTGGCGGAACTCGAGGCCGAGGCCGGGTGGGCCGGGGAGCGGCTCGCCGCGGCTTCCCTCTTCGACCTCATGGATTCCTTCCGCCGCCTGGCCGAGCGCAAAAAAGAGGCCCCGGTCATGCGCTTCGTGGTCGAAACCAAGACCATCGGCCAGCGCATCGCGGAAATCCAGGCTTTGCTCAAGGAACGCAACGTCACCTTTGCCGAGCTCTGCGCCGGCGACCGCGACCTGGGCGAGTTGATCCTGAGCTTCCTGGCCGTGCTGGAGCTGGCCCGCATCGGCTTTTTGCGCCTGTATCAGAATCTGGAAAAATCGCGGGAAATGCTGCTCTTCCTGGCCAATCCCGAGGCCGAAGCCGCCGGCCTGGCTGATTTGGACTATTGACCGGCCGCGTGCCGGGATTGGGCCCCATTCCGAATCCCCAAGGCCGACGGCCGGGGTGAAAGGCCCCGTGACCGGCGGACACCGAAAAAATCGTTTCGCCAATCCGGCCCCCAGCGCATGATACGCTGTTTACGGACTATGACTTATTTGGTTGCCTGATCAATAACCTTCAAGGGATCCTTCATTTTCGCAGCCTTCAATAGCCTTCAAGGGATCATTCATTTTCGCAGCCTTCATTTTATCCCGTTTCTTTTTTTCTTTTTAGTTTAAAAAAAATTTGACAAGAAAGTTCTAATATGTTAAATTTTCGCTCATAGGTTATAAAAACGTTTTTACACCCTCCCCCAGTGTACCGCCGGAATTGCGCCCGCTTCGGCGCCATCCCTGGCCCGCCCGACAACAGAGAACAGCGTGAGGTGGCCATGAGTTCCGAATTCAAAGATTATGACGGATTAATCCCCGTACCCGGGCATGATCGCCACTACAGTTTTCGCGACATGTCCGCCACCTGGATCTGCGCCAACGCCAACCCCACCTCCTGGTATGTGGGTTGCGTCATCGGCGCCCTGGGCATGGCCGGCGCTTTCTGGGCCGCCTTGATCGGCAACCCGGTCACCTATTTCTTTCTGGCCCTGGTGGGCCTTATCGGTTTTCTGGTGGGCACCTCCACCATGGCTCTCACCCGGGTGTCGTTCGGCGTCAAAGGATCCAAGTTGCCGTCCCTGTTCAACGCCATGCAGTTTTTTGGCTGGTGCGGGGTCAACACCTATATCGCGGCCAACAGCCTGCGGTATCTTCTGCATTGGAGCCTGGGCCTCCCGATGAGTGATTTTTCCCTGGCTCTGTCGGCCGTTCTCATTATGGGCCTCACCGGCGCGATCGCCATCTGGGGCGGCTCGAAAGCCATCAAAGCGGCGGAAAACGTGGCCTCCGTGGGCCTGATGGCCCTAAGCATATGGATAGCCGTCGTGGTGCTGAAAAATTTTTCCCTCTCGGACATATTGGCCTGGCGGCCTGACGAAGAGGTGCGCATATCCTTCGGCGGCGCCATCGACGCCATCGCCGCCCTGGGCATCGCCTGGATCATGGCCGTGGCCGACTATACCCGCTACACCAAAACCCCCCGCTCGGCCACCGTGGCCCCCATGGTCGGCGCCACGGTGGGCATGTTCTGGTTTTGCCTGGTGGGCAGCCTCAGCGTCATCGCCGTGGCCGTGAGCACCGGCGTCTTCGATCCCTACACGGCCGACCCGGCCACGATCTGCGAAAGCCTGGGCATGGGCAACGTGGCGCATGTGCTCATCGTGGTGGCCACCATTGCCGTAAACCTCATCAACGTCTTTTCCAGCGGCTTTTCCACCGCCAACATCAGCGACCGCTTGACGCCGCGGACCTCCATGGTCATCGTGACCGCGCTTTCCGTGGCGGTGGCCCTGACCCCCCTGTTCTTCGGCAGCTTCCTGGACATGTTCCAGGCCTTCCTGGGCTATCTGGGGGCGGTCTTCCCGCCGTGCATCGCCATCGTTCTGGTCGACTTTTTCATTCTACGCCGGCGTCGCTATCAGGCCGACAAGCTGGCCGAAGTGAACGGCCCTTATTGGTATTATGGGGGCATTAGCTGGTATGGAGTCGGCAGTTGGCTGGCCGGCGTGGCCGCCTATTTCATCTCGGCCCGCTTTCCGCTCATTGCCGAGAGCATCGGGTCGGTCTTCTTCTGCCTGATGGCCTCGGGGCTGTGTTACTATCTGTGCGGGCTCGTTTTCAAAGACCGCATGATACGGGAGGCCTGAAATGTGTTTCGCCATCATCGCCGGACGCGGCACCACGGCCAGCGGCAACGTCATCATGGGCGGCAATGACGACTGGCCGGGCTATCCGGGCCACCTGAGATACGAACCCCGTCACCGCAATCCTGAAGGGACGACGTACCGACTGGCCGGGGGGGTGGAAATCCCACAAATTTCGGAAACGGCGGCCAGACTGCTGGGAACCTGCGCCTACGCCACCGGCGGGTATCCTGAATCTTGGGCGTTCGGACTCAACGAACATTTGGTTTCGGTGACCATGATGGGGGTTTATGCCTTTCGTTCCGCGGCCTCCTCTGGTGGGCTGGAGGGCGACGATTTGACGGTCCTGGCCCTGGAAAGAGGCCGCACCGCCCGTCAGACCGTGGAAATGCTGGGAAAGCTCATCGACCGATACGGTTTTACCGTATCCTCCATTGACGGCGCCTCCGGGGCGGTGGTGGTGGGGGTGGCCGACGCCGACGAGGGTTGGTGGCTGGAGGTGGCGCCCGGCGGGGCCTGGGCCGCCCAGCGGGTGGCCGACAACCAGGTTTCCTGGCGGCCCAACTGCTTCGGCATCCGGGAAATCGACTTCACCGATACGGCCAATTTTCTCCACTCGCCCAATCTTCGGCCATTCGCGCAAAAAAACGGCTGGTACGGCGGGGACGGCCCCTTCATCTTTTCCGAGGTGTTCGGCGCCTCCGGAGAGGCCATCTGCGCGTACGGCAACGAAAACGATCCTATCAACAGCCTGCGCCGCTGGCACGCCCAGCGGCTGGTCAGCGGCCGCGAGCAGGCTCTGGGGGACAAAACTTATGACGGGCTCCCCAACCGGCCCATGACCGCCGCCGTCATCCGGGATATCCTGCGGGATTCGTCGGAAGGCAGCCGGTTCGATCTGTCCCAGGCCGCCGAAGCCGGGCCGCGCCACAATCCCTTCTGGATGGACGTCAGCACCAGCATCGGCCAGTCCGGCACGGTGCTGAGCATGGTGGCCGAGCCGCGGCGGGATTTGCCGCCGGCCATAGGCGGCTGCCTTTGGCTGGCCTTCGCCAACACCCACCTGTCGCCCTTCATGCCCTGTTACCTGGGCGGCCAGGGGCTGAGCGAAGCCTTTACCTGGGGGGATTTCAAAAAATTCGACGAGAATTCGGCCTGGTGGACCTTCCAGGAACTCGGCCAACTGTGTTATCGCAATTACGACGAAATCGCCCGCAAAAAAGTCCTGCCGGCCGTCCGAAAACTGGAGGAAAGTTTTTGGAACACCCGGGACGCGCTGGACAAGAGCTTTCTGGACCTCTACCGCCAAAACCCGACCCTGGCCGGCGAGGCCATGGACGGGTACAACAAGGTCCGGTCGGAACAGGCCCTGGCTCTGGCCCGAAACCTGATCCGCCATATAAAAGGCCATCACCTGGCCAATATCGATCTGTAATTTTTCCGGAGACGAGGGCCGCGCCGAATCGGCGCGCCCGTTCCAGGCCGGCCGAGGTCCAGAACCTCCGGTTTGTGTCCTTTTTCCCGGGCCCCCCCGGCCACGGCGCGGCCGAGAGCCGAAGAATTGCTGCGGGCCCGGCCGCTGGAATTGATGATCACCACTCGGCCCATGATTTCCTCCTGGTTGTTACCGTTCGAAAGTGTCTCAGCGGGCGGTCCCCGGAAAGCGCCAGAGACACTGTGTCGCTTCATGCGACACAGTGTCTCAGCAATGTCTCAATCACTCCCTCCCAATTGTCACCGCCACCTGCCCCGGATATCAAACCGTCACATAACAAACTGAAACTACTAAAATAAATTTCATCTCCTCCGGTGAAATCGGATGCCCCGGAGTTGGCATGTTTATTGTTAAGACTTTGAGTGAAGGAAAACATCACCATTATTATAGGCTCACTCTGGATCGTCCGGCGGTCTGGCCCGCGGGGCTGCCGCGTCCGGGGAAAGTGTGTCCTAGGTTCTTAAACCAAACCAAGAGGGGTGAAAACGATGCTTACGGAAAGAAGCGGTTACCAATCCATTCGCGGCCTGGGCCTGAACATGTTCAGCCGGGAGACCCTGGACACCATCCACCACGCGGCCTGCCGCCTTCTGCGGACCACCGGCATGATCGTGGAACACGAGGGCGCGGCCGAGCGCCTGTCCTCGGCCGGGGCCAGGGTGTCCAAAAAGGGCGACACCTGGCGCGTCCACTACCCGGAATGGCTCATCAGCGACGCCCTGGCCAGCGCGCCGAAATCCATGGTCATGGGCGCCCGCAATCCGGAAAATGATTTTTATCTGGAAAAGGGCCGGGTGGGCTTTTCCACTTTCGGCGAACAGGTCAAGATCATCGACCTCAAGACCCGGGAATACCGTTCCAGCGTCCGGGCCGACGCCCGCCAGGTGTACAAGGTCGTGGACGCTCTCCCCGGCATCAGCGTGGGCTCCCGGACCCTCTGCCCCAACGACCTGATCATGCCTCTCCAGCAGGCCCACAACTTCTACGACGCCCTGACCTGCACCTCCAAGCACATCTGGATGGGCCTGACCAACCAGGACACCATCGACCTGGCCCGCAAAATGGCGGTGGCCGTGATGGGCGAGGAAAAGCTGAAACTGAAGCCCATCAACACCGTCACCGCCTGCCCCACCAGCCCCCTGACCATGGTGGACATGTGCTGCCTCAACATCATCGGCGCGGCCGAGACCGAAGTGATGAACGTGGAGATCATGGAAATGTGCCTGGCCGGCGGCACCAGCCCGGTGAACCTGGCCTCGGCCGTGATCCTGACCACGGCCGAGCACCTGGCCGGCCTGGTCCTGGCCCAGGTGGCCCGCAAAGGCATGTACACCATCCTGGGCACCTGCTCCACCAACCTCGATCTCAAGATCGGACTCTCGCCCATGGCCTCGCCCGAAAACGCTCTTATCGCCTCCGGGGTCACCCAGATGGCCGGCTATTACGGCCTGCCCATCCGCACCGGGGCCGGGGTCAGCGAATCGAAGATTCCCGACGCCCAGGCCGGATATGAATACGCGCAGAACGCCCTGCCGCTGGCCCTGGCCGGGGCCAACGTCATCTGGGGGGCGGGCGGCATCGACAGCGGGCTGGGCTTCGATTATGCCAAACTCCTTATGGACCACGAGTGCGGCAACAACATCCGGTATATGCTCCGGGGCCTCCCGGTCGACAATGAGGAAATGGCCCTGGAACTCATCGAGGAAGTCGGCCCGGGCGGGTCCTTCCTGACCCACAAGCACACCTTCAAACGGGCCCGCACCCAGGCCCCGAGCGACCTCTTCGACCGTCACCCCTTCGCCTCGTGGGAAAAGAAGGGGGCCCTGACCATGACCGAACGGGCCTACGCCCGGGCCGAGGAGATCGTGGCCAAACACGAACCGAAACCCATCGCGCCCTCGGCCCAGGCCGAGCTGGACGCCTTGCTCGCCGAATTCGTGGCCAAGCACGGGCCAGCCTGACCTCCCCTCATTCCGGCCCCGGCCATTTTTCCGGCCGGGGCCTTTGCAGGTTCCACCGTTTGAGATAGCGGTACATGGTGGCCCGGCTCAGGCCCAGGTGTTCGGCCGCCAGACTGACGTTCCAGAAGGCCGCTTCCAGGGCTTTCACCATATCCGCCCGGTTCGGTCCGGGCGAGGCCGGGGGCGAGGCCGGGACGGCGGGCTTCGCGAGCGCCGGAGCCGGAACGGAAAATTCGGGAACGGGCGGCTCGGCGGCCAAGTCCAGGGCGGAGCGGAGACGGTCCCGCGCTTCGGGAGCCGGGAGGCGGGGCTCCTCCAGGCCCAGTTCCTGAAAAGTGGCGTAGCGGTAGATGACGCTCTGGAGCTCGCGGATGTTGCCGGGCCAGGAATAGGCGGACAGACGCTCCAGCACGTCCAGGCTCAGGGTCTGGCGCCGGGAGGGGGACAGGCGCTCCATGAAGTGGTGGGCCAGGAGGGGGATGTCCTCGGGACGCTCCCGCAGGGGAGGCAGGGCCAGGTGAAAGGTTTTGATGCGGAAGTAGAAATCCTTGCGCATGGTCCCGTCCCGGACCATGGTCTCCAGGTCGCGGTTGGTGGCGGCGATGAGGCGGAACTTCGAGGTCTTCACCACGCTCCCGCCCACCGGCAGATAGCCGTAACCGTCCAGGGCCCGCAGGAGCTTGGCCTGGAGCCCCGGTGAGATCTCCCCCACCTCGTCGAGGAACATGGTGCCCCCGTCGGCCAGGCCCAGATAGCCTTTGCGTTCGTTGACCGCCCCGGTGAAGGCGCCCTTGACGTGGCCGAAGAATTCACTTTCGAACAGCCCGTCGCTGACGGCCCCGCAGTTGACGGCCACAAAGGGTTTTTCCGTGCGGTTGCTGAGTTCGTGGATGGCCCGGGCGGCCAACTCCTTCCCGGTGCCCGATTCGCCGGTGACCACCACACTGGCGTTGGACACGGCCAATTTGATGATGCGGGTGAAAACCTCCTGCATGGCCGGGGAATTGCCGACCATGCCGAAGAGGGTGATGGGCCGCCGGATGAGGTTGCGGAGACGGCGGTACTCCAGGGCCATGGCCTCCTGGGCCTCTTTCTGGATGGTGATGTCCACGTAGGCGCCCACCGAACCCGTCAAGTGGCCGTCCTCGTCGTAGAGGAAAACGCCGTCGTCGCTGAAGGTCTTGATCTCGCCGTCGGCGCAGCGGAATTTCATGATCTGGTGATACCGCCGGGATTGGCGCCCGGTCTTGGGAATGGCCTCGTAGAATTTGTCGCTGCCCGGAGACATGTCCCGCCAACTGCGGCGGTCGATGACCTCTTCCGGCCGGTAACCCAGGGCGGGCCGGATTTCCTCGCTGACGTAGCGAATGGTCCAGCGGCCGTCCTGGTAGCTGGAGCAATACAGCACCACGGGCAGATATCGGTGAATACGTTCCAAAAACAGGCGGTCCCGGGCGCACAGATCGCCTTCGCCGGCCGCCGGATCAGGGAGAGGCAGGAATCGAGTCATATCGCCACCTTTGAAAATTTCCGCGCGTTGACCAGTTGTTGCAGAGTGTATCACACCGGCGATTCGGGCCGCAAGCCCGAGAAGGATCGTCGCGGGC
Organism: Candidatus Adiutrix sp.; assembly: GCA_031549025.1. Classification (GTDB taxonomy): domain Bacteria; phylum Desulfobacterota; class Desulfarculia; order Adiutricales; family Adiutricaceae; genus Adiutrix. Next base: position 66,011 of record JAVBQN010000066.1, read on the forward strand.
GAGCCGGCCCGCGCTTTAGAGCGCTTGTCTGTTTATCGGCCGAGAACCGATAAGACGTCCACATGTTTTGCCCCTTTCCAGTTTCCACGGAGGAGCTCTATGACCACTTCGGGTGACAGCTACGCTAAAGGTACAGGTAAAGTCGATCTGAGAATTTTTCTGCCGTCCATGTGCATCATCCTGGGGGTGGCCATTCCCCTGAGCGTCAACCCCAAGTTCGGCTATGAAATGGTCACGGCCGCCCACGCCTTCGTCACCACCAATTTCGGCTGGCTGGCCATGCTGGTGCCGGCGGTCTGCATCGTCTTTCTGCTGTACATGGCCTTCGGGCCCTACGCCCACGTCAAGCTGGGCGGCCCCGACGAAAAGCCCGAATTCACCACCCTCAGCTGGGTGGCCATGCTTTTCTGCTGCGGGGTCGGTTCCAGCATCATCGTCTGGGGCGTGGCCGAGCCCATTTATTATCTGGAAGGGCCCCCTTTGGGCATTGAACCGATGTCCATCGCCGCCTACAGCATCGCCACGGCCCTCCCGACCTTCCACTGGGGCATTCACGGCTGGGCCATCTACACGGTGGGCACCCTGGCGGTGGCCTATTCGGTCTATGTGCGCCGCGAGCCCCGGCTGCGCCTCTCCACCGCCTGCGGCCCGGTGCTGGGCAAGCACAGCAAGACCGGCCTGGGCGCGGCCGTGGAAGTTCTGGTGGTGGTGGGCACCGTCGGCGGCTACGGCACCTCCCTGGGCCTGGGCGTGCCCTTCATCGCCACGTTCATGTCCAAGCTGCTGAACGTCCCGGACGACATGAAGCTGCGGGCCGTCGTCCTCATCATCTGGACGGCCATGTTCGCGGTCAGCGCCTACCGGGGCCTGGCCAAGGGCATGCAGATTCTCAGCCAGATCAACCTGTGGCTGGTGGTCATCACCCTGGGGTTCATCTTTTTCGTCGGCCCCACTCTGTTCATCGTCGACACTTCGGTCAACAATATCGGCCAGATTTTCACCAACTTCATCAACCTGACCTTCTCCATGGAACCGTACAACTTCAAGGTCGTCGACGAGGCCACCCACGCCATTCAGCGTTCGGGCGGCTTCCCCCAGTGGTGGCCGATTTTCTACTGGTTCTGGTTCATCGCCCTGATGCCCGTGACCGCGCTTTTCATCGCCCGCATCTCCAAGGGCCGCACCATCCGCGAAGTCTCGTTGGGCGTGGTCCTGTGGGCCTCCTTCGGCTGCTACCTGATCCTGAGCATCCTGGGCGGGTATTCGGTGTATCTCCAGAAGACCGGCACCCTGGACGTCATCGGGCTTCTCCACTCCACCAACCCCGGCACCACGGCGGCCACGGTTCTCTTCAGCCTGCCGATGGCCAAACTCATGGTGCCCTTGTACGCCTTGATGGCCATGGTCTTTCTGGCCACCACCCTGGACGCCGCCTCATACGCCCTGGCTTCCATCTGCACCAAGGAAATCAAGGGCGACGAACAGCCCACCCGGACCCTCCGCCTGACCTGGGCCCTGGTCCTGGGCTGCTTCAGCGTGGGGCTCCTCATCACCGGCGGCGAGGGAGCGCTGCGGACCATACAAACATCCTCGGTGGCTCTCGGCATGCCCCTGATCCTGGCCTGGGTGGGGCTCCTGGTCAGCCTGGTGATCTGCCTGAGGAAAGATTTCGGGTCCAAGACCGTCTTACGTTACGACTATCCGGAACAGTCGTACTCCGGATCGGCCGGGGGCGAGAATTTTGACGGCTCGCCGTGTCTGCACGAACCGGACAAACAATAAGGAGGATGGAATATGAGTAAAATCTGGACCAGGATGGGCGACGGCTCGCCCGTGGAACTGACCGCCGCGGAGCTGCGGCAGGACCTGGAGGAAGGGGCCGACGACGCCGCGGACCGCGGCGGAGTTCCCACCTTAAACGAAGAGGATTACAAATACCTCGAGGAACTCTTCACCCGCAAGGACCGTTTCGTGGGCGTGGACGTGGGGAACGAAGTCGTCATGACCTATGACGGCGCGGCCCTGAAATTCAAGCGCCACTGCCTCATCGAAGAGCGGCTCCAGGTCCTGACCATGTATGAAAAGATGTTCGGGGCCGACACCGTGGAACTGGGCCACGTGGATTACAGCTACAAGCCCGTGAAGCCCCTGGTCAACTACGAACAGGGCACGCTGGAGATGGGCCTTTTGACCACCCACGCGCCCCTCATCTACGGGGCCATGCCCAACCTCGGCCTCTACACCCAGCCCGACGGCCCCTGCCCCAACCCCATGGAGCTGCTGCCCCAGGGGAAGATCAAGGAAGCCCGGGCCGCCTATGAGGACATGGTCGAGGAAGCGGTCCGCGACATCGTCTTCATCGTCGGCTCCATGTATGAATCCGGGGCCGACGGCTTCAACCTCGACACCGTCGGCGCCAGCGGCGACGCGGACGTCTTGGCCTCCTTCAAGGCCCTCGAGAAGCTGAAGGCGAAATATCCGGACATCGCCGTGGAGGTCGGCATGGCCGGCGAGTTCGTCCTCGGCATGCACGGGGAAATGACCTACGACGGCGTGCGCCTGGCCGGGCTGTATCCGCACCAGCAGGTGCCTTTGGCCGAAAAAGCCGGGGCCGCCATCTTCGGCCCGGTGGTCAACACCTCCACCGACCACAGCATCCCCTGGAACCTGGCCCGCACCATCGTCTTCACCCGGGCCTGCTCCAAGGCGGCCAGGATTCCGGTCCACGCCAACATGGGCATGGGCGTGGGGGCCGTGCCGGTGACCGACTTCCCGCCGGTGGACGTCCTGTCGCGGGCCTCGAAGGCCATGGTGGAGCTGTGCGACCTGGACGGCTTGTAGGTGGGCGTCGGTGACCCCATGGGCATGGCCATTGCGCACGCGCAGGCTTCGGGCATGGGCGGCATGAGAGCGGCCGGAGATCTGGTCGCCCGGGTGCAGCTCGCGAAGAAGCTGAGAATCCGCGAAGCGAAGGCGTATGTGGCCGAAAAGCTCGGCGTTTCCGTCGCCGATCTGGTGGACCCGGTGATCATGGGCGAGGTCCGGAGCGATCTGGGCCTGGGCACCATGATGCCCCTGGCCCACACGCCCAAGGGCATTGAATGCAAATTCAACATCGCCCGGGTGCTCGACATCAAGATCAACTGCCTCGACAACTTCCGGCGCAAAGCCGGCCTGGAATGAGGTGCGCCATGTCCGATCTGTTTGCCGAGGCCAAGGCGGCCATTCTCGACACCGACAAGGAAAAAGCCATGGATGTGGCCAAGCGCTTCCTCGACCAGGGCGGCCAACCCATGGAGATCATCAGTCAGGGCTTCGTGCCGGGCATCACCCAGGTGGGTGAGCAGTTCGGCCGGGGCACCCTGTTCCTGCCCGAACTCATCCTGGCGGCCGAGGCCATGATGGCCGTGACCGACGTTCTGAGCGAAGCCATGGCCCAGGGCGGCGGCAAGGCCGCCGGCCCGGCCGGCTCGGTTTTGGTGGCCACGGTCAAGGGCGACGTCCACGACATCGGCAAGGGCATCGCCGTGGCCATGTTCAAGGCCAACGGCTACACGGTGCACGACCTGGGCCGCGACATCGACGTGGACGACATCGTCAACGCCGCCGAAAAACACGGGGTCCGGGTCATCGGCACCAGCGCCCTTCTGACCACCACCATGGGTGAGCAGAAAAAGCTGGAGGAAACCCTGAAAAAAGCCAAGATCCGCGACAAATACATCACCCTGGTGGCCGGAGCCCCGGTGACCCAGCGCTGGGCCACCCGCATCGGCGCGGACATTTACGCGGAAGACGCCCACACCGGTGTGGTGCGCGTCGCGGAAAAGATGTAAGGAGGCGCTATATGAAACGCAATGCCAGCGCCGGCCTCCTCGGCAACGGGGGCCTGCGGCTGAAAGTCTTCACCCGGGACGAACTGGAAGCCATCCACCAGGCCACCCTGGAAGTCCTGAAACTCACCGGCGTGGCCGTCCACTCGGAAGAGGCCAGGGAACGCTTCGCCCAGGCCGGCTGCGTCGTCGAAAAGAACCTGGTGGTCAAGATTCCGCCCCACGTGGTGGAGGACGCCATCCGCTCGGCCCCGGAAAAGATTGTCCTGGCCGGCCGCACCCCGGACCGCGACGTGGTCCTGGAAGGCCGGCGGGTGCATTTCACCAACTTCGGCGAGGGTATCAAGGTCTATGACATCGATACCGGGGAGCTCCGGGGCACCACCAAACGCGACCTGGCCATGGCCGCCCGGGTGGTGGATTTTCTCGACCCCGTCGACGTCATGGAAAAAGCCATGGGCAGCCAGGACAAGCCGCCCGTGGTCTCGGCCCTCCACAACTTCGAGGCCATGCTCCTCAACACCACCAAGCCCATTTTCGGCGGGCCCGACAACGGGGCCATGATCGAATACATTCTTAAAATGGCCGAAGCCGCGGCCGGGGGACCGGAATTCATGCCCGACCGCTGCCAGGTGTCGTTCATCACCTGCCCGGTGAGCCCCCTCCAGCTGGTGGAGGAATGCTGCGACATCATCATGACCTCGGCCAAGCACAACGTGGTGGTGAACGTCCTGTCGATGGCCATGAGCGGGGCCTCGTCCCCCATCAACCTGGCCGGGACCCTGGTCACCCACAACGCCGAGGTGCTGGCCGGCCTCACCCTGGCCCAACTGACCCGCAAGGGCGCGCCCGTGGTTTACGGCAGTTCCACCACGGCCATGAACATGAAAACCGCCACCGCCACCGTGGGCTCCCCGGAACTGGGCCTCATCAGCGCGGCCGTGGCCGCCCTCTCCCGCTACTACCTGCTGCCCAGCTGGGTGGCCGGCGGGTAGGCTGACTCGAAAGTCTCCGATGTCCAGGCGGGCATCGAAAAGACCCTCACCGCCCTGACCCCGGCGTTGGCAGGCGCCAACCTCATCTATGGTCTGGGTATGCTGGATATGGGGGTTACCTTCTGCTTCAAGCAGCTTCTCATGGATGCCGATGTGGCCGACATGGTGAAATACTCGGTGGCCGGAGTCCCGGTCACGGACGACACCCTGAGCGTCGACATCATCCGTGAAGTGGGACAGGCCAAGAATTTCCTGGCCCACAAGAACACCTTCACCCACCGCAAAATGCAGTCCCAGCCCGCCCTCATCGACCGCAACATGCGCAACCGCTGGGAGGACAAAGGCTCCACCACCATGACCGAACGGGCCGAAACCCGCCTTCGGCACATCCTCGACAACCATCACCCGCCCGAGCTGCCCCCGGCCGTGCGCCAGCGCATCCGCGACCTGGTCAACGAAGCCGAGGAACGTTACGGCGTACCCCGCAGCAGCGAGTGACGGCGGTGAAGCCTTGGGGGCACCGCCCCCGCCAGGGGACACCACCTCCTTGGCCGGAGTTCGGTTTCGCACTTGACGAGCGGCCCTCTTTCGGACTACAGTGAAAAGTACCGTCTATCGACGGGTGGGAATCAACCGGCGGGGCCGGCCGTTCAGGGCCGGCCCCGCCGCTATGGAAGGCCGGCTATGAGGGGATTGGGCGTGGGTATGATGGTCCTGGCGGCGGTTTGTTTCGCCGGCGGGGATGTGGGCGTCAAATTCCTGGGGGAACGTCTGAGCCCCTGGCAGATGTCCGCGGGCCGGGCGCTTCTGGGGATGCTCGTGGCCCTGTCCCTGGCCCGTTTCCGGGTCCGCGATTTCCTGGTGCCCGAGTGGCCCTGGCAGGTCTTCCTGGGCGTGTCCTCCACCATGGGCATGGTCTGCCTCATGTTCGCCTTCCAGACGCTGCCCCTGTCGGTGGCTCTCCCGGTTTTTTATCTCTATCCGGCCCTGGGCGCGCTCCTGAGCCCTCTCCTGAACCGGGAAAAGCCCTCTCCGGCCGACTGGCTGGCCATCATGCTGGCCTTCGCGGCGGTAATCTGTCTGACCTGGCACGGAGGCGGCGAGGCCGGCATCGAGAAGACCGGCCTGGCCTGGGGCTTCGGCGGGGCCTTCTTTGTGGCCCTCCTGGTCAACCTGACCCGGCGCCAGGCCCAGAAACTGCCGACCGCGGTCTCGCTGGGCTATCTTTTCACGGTCAATCTGGCGATATGCCTGCCCATATCCCTGATGCACGATCGGCCGCTGATCCCGGCCGAGGCCGACCTGGTTCGGCTGCTCTTCTGGGTGGCCATGCCCATGGTCATCGGCCTGATATTCATGGTCGAGGGATATAAATACATCAGCGCCCACCGGGGCGGGGTCATCCTGACTCTGGAAGTGGTCTGCGGCAGCCTCTACGGCCTGGCCTTCCTGGGCGAGGACCCGACCGCCGGGGTGATCCTGGGGGGCGGCCTGATGCTGGCCAGCGCCCTGGTCATCGCCCTGGCCAAGGCGCCCGGAGTCAACCCCATGCCGGAAACCGCCAATCCGTAAGCCGGCCCGGCGTCTCAAAACGCCTTGCCGCCCCGGGAAGTTTGCGGTATCATATCCCCCGATCAACCCGGATCGAGGCGGTGAAGGCCATGCTCTTAGCTCCATCAGTCTATTTTTATCCGAACCCCCGCGACCATGAGCCGTGGGAGATATCCAACTGCCTGGTCTTCGACGGGCCGGAAATGCTCATCATCGATCCCGGCCCGGCGCACCATTGGCCGGAGCGCCGGGCGGCCCTGGAGGCCGACGGCCTGGATCCCGGCCGCCTCCGGCTGGCCCTCTTCACCCACAGCCACCGCGACCACCTGGGCTCCGGCCCGATCCTGGAGCGGGACCACGGGACCATTCTGGCCATGCACCCGCTGGAGGCCGACTTCCTGGCCGGTCCGGAGGGCGGCAAAGACGGCCTCCGGCCCGTCCCTCGGCAGCCGTGGCGGCTCCTGGGCGAAGGTCCCTGGGAGTTCGGCGGCCGCCGGTTCCAACTCTTCCTGACCCCGGGGCACACGCCCGGCGGCCTGAGTCTGTACTGGCCGGAAGGGAAACTTCTCGCCCCGGGCGATCTCTACTTTCCCGGCACCATCGGCGGCGTGCATTACCCCGGCGGCTCCCCCAGGGACATGTACGCCAGCGTCCCCCGCCTGGAGGCCCTGACCGAGGTGGACACGGTCATCTGCGGCCACTGCCCGCCCCTGGTCGGCCGGGACCGCATCCGGGCCAACTACGAAATCCTCAACCAGGAAATAGCCCGGAAAAAAGCCGCCGGAATCTTCTGAGGGGATGGCCATGTATCGCTATATCGTCTGCTTCACGGATGAGGCCGGGGCGCTCCGCGCGGTCCGGGCCAGCGAACCGGCCCGGGCCGCCACGCTTTTCATCCACCTGAACAAAAGTCTGGGCCTGGACCTGGCCGAAGTTCTGGCTCTCAAGATGTCAGGCTCCGAAACTTTCGATTTTGAAGGCGACCTCTACCAGGCGGCCACGGCGGGCGTGCCCGAGGGCCGGGGCCTGATGGTCTTCATCAGCGACGAACCGGTGCGGGCCCAGGTTTTCGAAGCCGTCCTGAACCAGCTGAACCTGGGCGTGGAAATTTTCAACGCCCACGGCCGCCTCTTTTTCCTCAACGAAACCTGCCAGCGCCTCGAATCCCTCATCAAGGAAAACGTCCTCGGCAAGCACCACCAGGACATCTACACCGTGGACCCGGAGTACAGCACGACCCTGACCACCCTCCGCACCCGTCGGCCCGTCCGGGACCGCTGCGACTCCTTCGCCAACCGTTTCGGCGACCAGCTCATCTCCATCAACAACGGTCGGCCCATTTTCCTGGAGGACCGCTTCTTCGGCGCCCTGGGCCTGGTGATGGACCTCGAACTGCTGGCCTCTTTCACGGCCCAGCGGGAGATCCTGACCAGCTTCATCAAACAGCTGCCCAACCGGGCCCCCGGCACCCGTTCCCAGATCAAGGACCGCCACTACCTTTTCAGCGACCTCATCGGCGAATCAGAGAGCCTGAAGGCGGCCGTCGCCGTGGCCCGCAAGGTGGCGGCCGGCGATTTCTCGGTGCTCCTCCTGGGAGAGACCGGCACCGGCAAGGAGATGTTCGCCCAGAGCATCCACTCGGCCAGCCCCCGCCGGGAGCGGAATTTCGTGGCCATCAACTGCGCGGCCATCCCGGCCACCATCCTGGAGAGCGTGCTCTTCGGCACGGTCAAGGGGGCCTTCACCGGCAGCGGCAATCAGAAGGGGCTCCTCGACGAGGCCGACGGAGGCACCCTGTTCCTGGACGAAATCAACTGTCTGGACATCCAGCTCCAGCCCAAGCTCCTCAGGGTGCTGCAAGAGAAAAAATTCCGGCGGGTGGGGGGCCTCCGGGACCAGAGCGTGGATTTCCGGGTGGTGGCGGCCATGAACGAAAGCCCGGACGAGGCCCTGGCCCACCAGCGCCTGCGCCAGGATCTCTATTACCGCCTCAACACCGTGACCATCGACATCCCCCCCCTCCGGGACCGGCCGGCCGACATCCAGGCCCTGGTGGACCACTACCTGGGCAAACACGCCCGACCGGGCCGGCCCCGGCGCCTGGCCCCGCCCGCGGCGACCCTGCTCCAGGAATACGACTGGCCGGGCAACGTGCGGGAACTGTTCCACACCCTGGACTACGCCCTGGCCCTGGCCGAAGAGGGCGCGGAACTGGACCGGCCCCACTTTCCGGACCGCCTCAGCCGCCGGCCCGCCATCCCGGCCGCAACTGAGCGCCCAAATTTCTTGCACCGGAGCCTCCGGGAACGACTGGAGGCCCATGAAAAGCACCTCCTCGAAACCACCCTGCGGGAATGCGGCCAAAACATCAGCCGGGCCGCCAAAGCCTTGAAACTGAGCCGCCAGGCTCTTCAGCACCGCCTGCGGAAGTGCGGGTTGTCGTCCGGGCCGGAGGCCTGAGCCGGATACGCAAAAAAAAATGGCGCCGCCGAAAAACCTGGCGCCGCCTCTGGAAATCGAATCCGTCCCGGTTTCTTTCCGGAGGCGCCGGCGTCGCCTTCCGGCCGCCGCTTCTCCATAACATATTATTAACCCGGCAACTTGAGAAGCCTGTTCCCGGCCGCTGAAGCCCAGTGATTTCGGGCTTTGGCGAAATCACGGGTATGACTTATTTAGTTGCCGGAGCAATATTATTATAACGTTACCAAAACCGGTCTCTGCCCCGGCGGCGGCCACCGGCCACCCGGGATTGCGCCTTTCATTGGCCTGCCTTTTGCTCTTAATATGGCCGATTCCACCCTGTATAGACCGGTATATTGCATAACCGACGTCCCGCGCCATTCCGGCCGGCCGACCCCACCCGGAGGTTCCGACTATGCGCCTGACCACCTCGATCAACGTCATCGACACCCATGCCGCCGGCTGCCCCATCCGCATCCTCACGGGGGGCCTGCCGCGCCTGCGCGGCCGCACCATGCTCGACAAGATGATGGATATGCAGCGAAACCACGACTGGATCCGCACCATGACCATGCAGGAACCCCGGGGCCACCGGGAAATGGTCGGGGCCGTCCTCACCGAACCCTTGGACCCGGCCGCCGATGTGGGCGTCTTCTACATCGATTCCGGTTGGTACGCGCCCATGTGCGGGGCCGGCACCGTGGCCCTGGGCCAGGCCCTGGTGGAAGCCGGAATCGTCCCCATGAAGGAGCCCGTGACCGAAGTGCGCATGGAAACCCCGGCCGGCCTGGTCACGGCCTACGCCCGGGTCAAAGACGGCCTGGTGGAATCGGTGGAGTTCGAAAACATAGAATCCTTTATTTATAAGGAAGGTCTGTCCCTGGACCTGCCCGGCCACGGGCGCGTCGCCTTCGACATCCGCTACGGCGGCAACTTTTTCGTCATTGTCGAAGCCGAAGCCCTGGGCGTCCGGATCATTCCTGAGCGGGTGCGGGAAAACGCCGACCTGGGCATGGCCATCCTGGAGCGGGCCAATCAGGTGATCCAGGTGGTCCACCCCGAGCGGCCGGGCCTCGTCTTCCTGAACGACCTGATGTTCACCCAGCGTCCCTATCTGGAAGACGGGCGGAAGATTTATAAAAACACCGTGGTCTTCGGCGGCCGCCAGACCGACCGCTCGCCCTGCGGCACGGGCAGTTGCTCCCGCATGGCCGCCCTGTACACCAAGGGCGAACTGGCCTTGGGCGAGGAATGTTTACAGGAAAGCGTCCTGGGCACCCGCTTCACCGGCCGGGTGACGGCCGCGCGGGAAAAGGACGGCCTGACCTACGTCACCTGCCGGCTGGGCGGCCAGGCCCACATCACGGGCTTCAACAACCTGGTGGTGGACCACGCCGACCGCTTGAAGGCCGGGTTTCAGTTATAAAACGCCCGCCGGGCTTGGCATATAGCTGATTCGACCGCGAACCCCACCCCGGGCCCGCCGCCCGGAACAACCCGACACATGGAGTTGCCGATGAGCACGATTCTTGTGGTTCTGATTATCTACTTCATCCTCATGCTGGGCGTTGGCATCTGGGCCAACAAGTTCAACCAGAACGTGGACGACTTTCTCCTGGCCGGCCGCCGGCTGGGGGTGGTCTTCGCCTCTTTCGCCCTGGCCGCGACCTATTTCGGCGGCGGCTTCGTGGTGGGGTTGGGCCAGATGGCCTACGAAAAAGGCCTGGTGGCCTGGTGGAACGGCATCGGCGGGGGGTTGGGCCTGATCCTGGTGGCCCTGATCGCCTGCAAAATGCGCGACATGGCCCTCTACACCGTGCCCGACTATCTCGGCAAACGGTATGGGAGCCGGACCATCCCGGCGGCCGCCTCGATTCTGTCGCTCCTGGCCCTCGTCGGCATCCTGGCCAGCCAGGTTTCGGCGGCCCGCAACGTTTTCGCGGCCATGGGCATGGATCCGGTCATCGGCGGCTTCGTGGCCGCGGTCATCTTCGTCATCTACACCTCCATCGGCGGGCTGTGGGCGGCCACCCTCACCGACTTCATCCAGATGATCATCGCCGGCGCGGGCTGCGTGGCCGCGGCCCTGGTGGTCATCCACAACAACGGCGGCTGGGAGGCCACCCAGGCCCTCATCAACGTCCAGAATCCGCCCGACACCTTCTACAGCATAATGGGCGGAGACGGCTTCTCCTTCATCCTGTGGCTGACCCTGCCGCTGATCCTCTACACCTTCATCGGCCAGGACGTCTACCAGCGCATCTTCGCCTCCAAGGACGGCCAGACGGCCCGCAACTCCTGCATCATCGCCGGCGTCATCATCATCTGCGTGACCCTGTTCCCGGCCCTGATGGGCATGAGCTCCCGGGGCCTGTTCCCGGATCTGCCCGATACCGGCATGGCCGTGCCCAAGCTGGTCCTGGAAACCCTGACCCCGGTCCTGGCGGGCCTGGTGCTGGCCGCGGTCATGGCCGCCATCATGTCCACGGCCGCCTCCATCCTCACCGCCGCCACCTCCCACGTCATCAACGACGTCTACCGCGAGATCATGCACCGCGGCGAGGAAATGGACACCAAGAAGCTCCTGGTCCTGTCCCGGGTGTGGACCGTGATCATCGGGGTCCTGGCCATCGGGCTCTCCTTTCTGGTGCCCCAGATCGTCAAGCTTCTCCTGATGAGCTACACCCTGTACACCAGCGGCGTGTTCATTCCGGTGGTGGGCGGCTTCTTCTGGAAACAGTCCACCAGGCAAGGGGCCTGGGCCGCCCTGGCCACGGGGACCGCCATCGCCGTGCTGAGTTTCGGCGGGGTCGCCTTCTTCGGCATCCCCACGGAAATTTTCTCCGGCCTGGTGTGCCTGGTGGTCTTTGTCGGCGTGTCCCTGGCCACCGCTCCGAAAACCTCCGCCGCCGTTTGAGCGGCTGAAAGGACTGCCCAACTCATGCGTTCCAGAGAATTTTTCACCGCCAATCCCAAAGACATCACCCGGGTGGCCCTCACCGTCGGCCGGGAGGTCACTTTGGAGGAATTCGTGGCCGTGGCCCGTTACGGCGCCGAAGTGGTCTTCGCCGAAGACTATGCCGCCCGCATCAAACGGTCCCGGGCGATCATCGACCGCTTCCTGGCCGAAAACCGCCTCATCTACGGGGTGACCACCGGCTTCGGGGAGAACGTCCGCTACGTCATCCCGCCCGAGGAGGCGGCCGAGCTCCAGCGCAACATCGTGCGCTCCCACGCCTGCTCCGTGGGCCGGCCCCTGGCCGAGGAACAGGCCCGGGCCATCCAGTTCCAGCAAATCCTCAACACGGGCCAGGGCGTTTCCGGCATTTCCTTCGAACTGATCGACCTCATCCGCCAGACCCTGAACGCCAAAGTCACCCCCTACGCGCCCGGCGAGGGCTCGGTGGGCTATCTGGGGGTCGAGGGCCACCTGACCCTTCTTTTGATGGGCGAAGGCCGGGCCTATTACCAGGGGGAACTGCTGGACGGCGGCGAAGCCCTCAAGCGGGCCGGCCTGACCCCGGTGGAATTGCGGTGCAAGGAAGGCCTGAGCCTCCTGAACGGCTCCACCTCGCCCACGGGCCTGGCCGTCCTGGCCGTCTACGACGCCATGATGGCGGCCAAGACCCTCGACATCGTCGGCGCGGTCACCTACGAAGCCATGAAAGCCACCATCATGGGCTGCGACGAGCGGCTCCACTCGGTCAAGCGCCACTCGGAACAGCAACAGAGCGCCAAGATCCTCCGCGACCTTCTGGCCGACAGCGAGATCATGGCCAAATACAAGCACGCCCGGGTGCAGGACCCGTACGTGCTCCGCTGCACCGCCCACCTCCACGGGGCCGGCAAGCGCCTTCTCAAGCAGGCTTACGAGAACATCTGGGAGGAATCCCTCTCGTGCAGCGACAACCCCATCATCCACCCCGGCGGCCCGGGCCAGGAAGAGACGGCCCTCATGGGCGGGAACTTCGACGGCAGCTACGTGGGGAGCGGATCCGACATCATCTGCATCGCGGCGGGCCTTTTGGCCAAGACCAGCGAACGCCGCAGCGACCGGATGGTCAACCGCTTTTTCAACAACGGGCTCCCGGCCTTCCTGGTCAAGAACCCGGGCCTCAACAACGGCTACATGATCCCGCAGTACACGGCCGCGGGCCTGGTCAACGAGATCAAAATGATGAGCTATCCGGCCACGGTCGACAACGTGCCCACCTGCGCCAACCAGGAGGACCCCGTCAGCATGGCCTACACCGCGGCCAGGAAGGCCTACGAAGCGGCCCGCAAGCTCCAGTACGTGGTGGCCATCGAGCTGATGATCGGCCTCCAGGCCCTGGACCTCTCCGAGGACGGCCTGGCCTCGGCCCAGGCGGTTCAGAAACTCCGCGAGCGCCTGCGGCAGGACGTCCCCACCGTGGACGTGGACCGGTATTTCGAACCCGATATGGAACTGTTGTACCAAAAGGTCCGGAACGGCGAAATCCTGGATTTCACCGAAGCGGATACGGGCCGCCTGCCGTTCTGAGTCACCCCCGACCAAGCCCGGCCTGAAACGGCGAAGGGTTCCGGCGGACAGCCGGAACCCTTCGCCGTTTCAGGCCGAACGCCCGGTCAGGCCGTGAACCGGTAACCCGCGCCCCACACGGTCTGAATGTAGCGGGGATTCGACGGCTCCTTCTCGATTTTCTCGCGCAGGCGGTTGATGTGAACCGCCACGGTCTTCAAGTCGCCGTACACGTCCGCGCCCCAGATGCTTTCATAAAGCTGCTCCTTGCTGAACACCACCTCCGGCCGGCTCACCAGGTGGAGCAGGAGCTCGTATTCCTTGTTGGTGAAATCCACTTCCCGGCCGTCCACATACACCCGCCGGCTTTCCGGCACGATGCGCACCAGGCCGAAGGCGATCTCCCGGCCGGCCGTTTCGGCGCCGCCCGTCAGGCGGGCGTACCGGGCCAGGCTGGCCTTGACCCGGGCCACCAACTCGGCCGGGGAAAAGGGTTTGGTGATGTAGTCGTCCGCGCCCAGGCCCAGGCCCCGGATCTTGTCGATATCCTCCAGCTTGGCCGTCACCAGGAGGACCGGCACATCCAGGGCCTGGCGGATGCGCTTGCAGATTTCAAAGCCGTCCAGGCCAGGCAGCATCACGTCCAGCAGGATCAGGCCGTATTCGCCCGACAGGGCCGCCTTCAGCCCCTCCCGACCGTCGCCGGTCATCTCCACGCCGAAGCTTTCCATCTCCAGATAATCGCGTTCGATTTCGGCGATGGCCAAATCGTCCTCAACAATCAGTATTTTCACCATGATCACCCCCCAGTGACTGAATATTCCACAGCCGTCGCCAGTTCGGCCGACCAGGCCGCCGCCGCTCCTCCCGTTACCCGGAGCTGGGTCCAGGGCAACCGCCCTGGCCGTGCGCGCCTTCCGCCAGGGGAATGGTGATGATGGTGGCCAGGCCGCCGCCGGGAACGTTTTCCGCCCGGATGGCCCCGCCGAGCTGCCGGATGATCCGGGCCGTGATGGCCAAACCCAGGCCGCTGCCCCGGCCGGTGTGGCTGCGGGCCTCGTCGCAGCGGTAGAAGATTTCAAAAAGTTTTTCCAAAGCCTCGTCCGGCACGCCCGGGCCGTCGTCGGCCAGGGTGATGACGGCCCGGCCGTCGTCCACCGCCAGGCGCGCCTCCAGGCGGCCGCGTTCCCGGCCCCTGTATTTGAGGCTGTTTTCCAGAATATTGCCGAGGGCGTTGCGCAGCAGGGCCAAATCCACCCGGACCCGGGCCGGGGTCTCCGCGCCGGTGAAGGCGATGTCCAGGCCGGCCCGGCCGAACCCGTCGCGGGCCTGGTCCACCATGGCGGCCAGTTCGCGGTCCAGGTCCACGTCCTCCAGCTCCAGGGGAAAAGTGCGGACTTCCAGCTTGGAAAAAAGAAAAAGCTGGCGGAGGATTTTTTCCATGTCCTCGGCCTTGGTCTTGATTATGCCCAAGTATTTGCCGCGCATTTCCGGCGTGGCGGCCACGCCCGAGGCCAGGCCCTCGGCGTAGGCCTTGATGGCCGTCAGGGGGGTGCGCAGATCGTGGGAAATGCCGGCGATGAGTTCCTTGCGCCTCTCCTCGTCGCGGCGCTTGACGCGCACGGTCTCGGCCAGGCGGCCGGCCATTTCGTTGAAATCGCCGCAGACCGTGCTGATCTCGTCGGCCGGGGCATAGGCGATGCGGTAGTCCAGGTTCCCGTCGCGGATCTCGTGAACCCCGTCGGACAGGGTGGCCAGGCCGCCGAGGATGTGGCGGCTGACGAATTTCACCATGAAGAGGCTGCTCAGGAGGCCGGCCACGGCGAAGACGAAAAGGCCGGTCAGGACATACCAGCCCATGACCTTCTCTTCCCGGAAAGGCCCGCCCAGCCAGAAGTTGGTGTCCACCATGAGTATCCGGTAATCGCCCAGGGTCCGGGAATACACGGCCGTGCGATCCTCGACAGTGACGTGGACGCCGGTTTTGGCCAGAATCCCGTCCAGCATTTCCGGGGGCAGCTCTATCCGGAGACTGGTCAGCGGGCGGCCGTCCTTATAGACCAGGAGCCCTTCGCCGCTGCCGGCGTAGCGGCCGTTGAGCGTGTCGATCTCGGCCAGCATGGCCGTCGGGTTGTTTTCGGCCGCCCAGCGCCGGGCGTGCTCAGTGACTTTCTCGATCTTGACCCGGAAGAAGCCGGGGGAATTGACGGCCAGCCGGCGGTCCGTGTCCCGCAGGCCGAACATGAATATCTTGGCGCTGAAGATCATCACCAGGCAGAGGAGCCCCAGGGTCAGGTTTATGGCGATGCTGTACAGAAGCAAACGGCGCTTGATGGTCATGTTCGGCCCTTTCGGACGGCAGGTCGATGCCTGAGCAATTGTAGCAAAAAGCGCCCGAAGCGGAAAGCCCGGCTCGGGGCGGGTTTCCCCAGCGGCGTGTATTCAGCGTATACATCAGCCGTAAAGCGCCGGTAAACCGTTGGTAAATATTCGGTAAACAGGGCCCGCCAACTTTCGCTGTTTACCAAAAATTTACCGTTGGTTGATCGGTATTTTACTTTTCGCGAGTATGCTGGTCTCACGATTGGCCGACGTTTCCGTCCGGCCGTAAACAACAAGCGAGGTTTCTCATGAGCATACGGATTCTTATGATCATATCCCTGGTGGGCGCGATGGCGATTCTGGCTTCCGGCGGCGACGACCGCCCGAGCGAGGCGGCTCTGGCTCCCCCGCCGCCCGAAGTGGGCGTCTATGAAGTCAGGAGCGCGCCCGTGGCCCTGACCACCGAACTGCCCGGCCGGGTCACGGCCTTCCGGGTGGCCGAGGTGCGGCCCCAGGTGAACGGCATCGTCCAAAAGCGGCTGTTCGAGGAGGGCGCCCTGGTGACCGAGGGCCTGGCCCTGTACCAGATCGACTCCGCCGTGTACCAGGCCAACTACGACAAGGCCCTGGCCCACCTCGACAACACCGCCAAGGCGGCCCAGCGTCAGGCGGCCCTGAAGGACAGGCAGTCCCTCAGCGCCCAGGACTATGAAAACGCCCTGTACGCCTGGAAACAGGCCCAGGCCGACGCCGAACTGGCCCGCCTGAACCTGGAACACTGCCGGGTGACCGCGCCCCTGACCGGCTACATCGGCCGCTCCAACATCACCGAGGGATCCCTGGTCATGAACGGCCAGGCCCAGCCGCTGGCCGTGATCCAACAGATCGACACCGTGTATGTGGACCTGGCCCCCACCGTGAGCCAGGTGATGCGGATCAAGGGACAGGCCGACGGTGAAACGGACAGGGCGGGCTTCGCCCAGGGCGCGGAAGTGACCCTGACCCTGGAAGACGGCCGCGCCTACCCCCGGCCCGGCACGATAAAATTCCTGGACACCGCCGTGGACCAGGGCACGGGCGGCCTGACCCTGCGGGTCGAATTCCCCAACCCCGACGGCGTTCTGCGGCCGGGCCTCTTCGTGCGGGCCACGGTGGTGGAACGGGTGGCGGCCGAGGCCCTCCTGGTGCCGCAGCAGGCCCTCACCCGCGACCAGACCGGCCAGGCCCTGGTCTGGGTGGTCAACGGCCAGAACGCGGTGGAAAAGCGGCCCGTGACCGCCGAGCGCACCGTGGGCAACACCTGGCTGATCTCGGCGGGGCTGGCGGACGGCGAACGGGTGGTGACCGAAGGCTTGCAGCGCCTGGCTCCGGGCCAGGTGGTGGTCCCCCGGGCCGCCGACAACGTGCGCCTCAAACTGGCCCTCAACAAGTAATCCGCGGACCATTTTCACACCAAGCAGCAGGGAGCCGAGACCATGTCCAGGTTCTTCATCGACCGCCCGATCTTCGCCTGGGTCATCGCTTTGTTGATCATGCTGGGCGGGACCCTGGCTATCGTCAAGATGCCCGTCACCCAATATCCGGACGTGGCCGCCCCGGCCGTCAACGTCAGCGGGAGCTACCCGGGGGCCTCGGCCCAGACGGTCCAGGACAGCGTGGTGCAGGTCATCGAGCAGCAGATGAACGGCCTGGACGGCTTCCGCTATCTCTCCTCGGACAGCAACGCCGACGGCAGCTTTTCCGTCACCGTCACTTTTGACCAGGGCACCGATCCGGACATCGCCCAGGTGCAGGTGCAGAACAAGCTCCAGGCCGCCACTCCGCTTCTGCCGGCCGAGGTGCAGAGCCAGGGCCTCAAGGTGGCCAAGTACCAGATCAACTTCATGCTCGTGGCCACCCTGTATTCCGAGGACGGCCGCCTGGACGGCGATTTCCTGGGCGACTACATGATGGCCAACCTGCGCGACCCGGTCTCCCGCACCCAAGGGGTGGGCGAGGTGATGAACTTCGGCAGCCAGTACGCCATGCGCATCTGGCTGAATCCCGAAAAGCTCCACAGCTGCCAGCTCATGCCTTCGGACGTCATCGCGGCCATCCAGGCCCAGAACGTCCAGGTGTCGGCCGGACAGCTGGGGGCCCTCCCGTCCCTGGAAGGGACGGCCCTCAACGCCACGGTGACGGGCAAGAGCAAATACTCCACGGCCGGGGAGTTCGAACAAATCCTCCTGAAGGTCAATCCCGACGGCTCCCGGGTGCGTCTCCGGGACGTGGCCCGGGCGGGGCTGGGGAGCGAAAGCTACGCCACGTCCAGCGAATACAACGGCCAGCCCGCAGCCGCCATGGCCATTCGCCTGGCCACCGGGGCCAACGTCCTGGAGACCAGCCGGGCGGTCAAGGCCACCATCGACCGGCTGGCCCCCTTCTTCCCCGACGGGGTCAAGGTGGCCTATCCCTACGAAACCGCGCCTTCGGTCCAGACCTCCCTGACCTCGGTGGGGCACACCCTGATCGAGGCCATTGTCCTGGTGTTTCTGGTGATGTATCTTTTTCTCCAGAACGTCCGGGCCACCCTCATCCCCACCCTGGCCGTGCCGGTGGTTTTGCTGGGCACCTTCGGGGTCCTTTTCGCCTTCGGCTACTCCATCAACCTCATCACCATGTTCGCTCTGATATTGGCCATCGGATTACTCGTGGACGACGCCATCATGGTGGTGGAAAACGTGGAGCGGATCATGGCCGAGGAAAATATCCCGCCCCGGGAGGCCACTCGCAAGTCCATGGGCCAGCTCCAGGGCGCCCTGGTGGGCATCGGCCTGGTCATCAGCGCGGTCTTCTTCCCCATGGCCTTTTTCGCCGGGTCCACGGGCATCATCTACCGCCAGTTTTCCGTCACCATCATCGCGGCCATGAGCCTGTCGGTGCTGATCGCCATAGTTTTCACCCCGGCTTTGTGCGCGGGCCTTCTGAAACATAAGGCCCATCGGGACCCGGCCACGGCCCGGGGCTTCTTCGGTTGGTTCAACCGGGCCTTTTTGCGGGGCACCCGAAAATACACCGCCGGCGTGGAAGGCATTCTCAGGCGGAAGCGGCTCTTCGCGGGCGCGGCCCTGGGCCTGTTCGGGGCCGTGACCCTCCTGTTTCCCCTGCTCCCCACCGCCTTCCTCCCCGAGGAGGACCAGGGCCGCCTCATGATCTCGATCCAATTGCCCGACAACGCCGCCGCCGACCGGACCCAAAAGGTCACCGACGAGGTGGTCCGGTATCTGCTGGAAGACGAAAAAGGCGTGGTCGACGCGGCCATGTCCATCTCCGGCTTCAGCTTCGCGGGCCGGGGCCAGAACATGGGGATGGCCTTCGTCAACCTCAAGCCTTACGAGGAGCGGACCGGCGAGGGCGCCGACGCCTTCAGCCTGGTGGCCCGGGCCCGAAAACGCTTCGCGGGCATCACCGACGCCACGGTCATGCCCCTGGTGCCTCCGGCCATCTCCGAATTGGGCAACGCCACCGGTTTCGACTTCTTTCTCCAGGACCAGGGCGGGCTCGGCCACCAGGCCCTCCTGGCCGCCCGGAACCAGTTCCTGGGGCTGGCCGCCCGGGATCCCGGCTTGGCCCTGGTGCGGCCCAACGGCCTGGCCGACCAGCCCCAGTATCACCTGACCATTGACGAGGAAAAGGCCCGGACCTTCGGGGTCAACCTCGGCGACCTCAACCAGAACCTGTCCGTGGCCTGGGGTTCGGCCTACGTCAATGACTTCCTCGACCGGGGCCGGGTGAAGAAGGTGTATGTGCAGGGCGAGGCCGGCTCCCGCCTGGCCCCGGAAGATTTCGACCGCTGGCACGTACGCAACCGGGACGGCCAGATGGTTTCCTTCGCGGCCGTGGCCGACGGCGACTGGGGCCTGGGTTCGCCGAAACTGTCGCGGTACAACGGCGTGGAGTCGATGGAGATTCTGGGCCAGGGCGCGGCCGGGGTTTCCAGCGGCGCAGCCATGCAAAAGGTGGAGGAACTGGCCAAACAACTCCCCCCGGGCATCGGCCTGAGTTTCACCGGCCTGTCTTACGAAGAACGCCTGGCCGGCGGCCAGACGGGCCAGCTTTACGCCATTTCCGTCCTCATCATCTTCCTGTGCCTGGCGGCCCTGTATGAAAGCTGGTCCATCCCGGCCTCGGTGATGCTGGCGGTGCCCCTGGGGGTCCTGGGCGCGGTGTCGGCCAACCTCCTGCGGGGGCTGCACAACGACGTCTTTTTTCAGGTGGGCATTCTCACGGTCATGGGCCTGGCGGCCAAGAACGCCATCCTCATCGTGGAATTCGCCAAGGATTTACATGAGAAGGAAGGCCTGTCCCTGGCCGGGGCGGCCGTGGGCGCGGCCCGGCTGCGGCTCCGGCCCATCCTCATGACCTCCCTGGCCTTCGTCTTCGGCGTCCTCCCCATGGCCAAGGCCTCCGGAGCCTCGGCGGCCAGCCAGCAGGCCCTGGGCACGGCCGTGGTGGGCGGCACCCTCTCGGCCACGACTTTAGGCATTTTCTTCGTGCCCCTGTTCTACGTGCTGGCGGCCGGGCTGTTCAACCGCCGCCGGGCCGCCGCCTCGACCGCCCCGGCCTCGGAGACCGAACCGCAACCGGCCGGTTGAAACGTGAAAGCCGTCCGCCACGGCTTGGCCGTCCGGAGCGTGTTCCGGGCGGCCAAGCTTTTTTTGCCGGGCCGCCACAAAACCGGCCGCCCGGGCCAGGGGCAATTTATCAACCCGGCAACTATAGAAGTCTGTTCCCGGCCGCTGAAGTCCAGTGGTTTCGGGCTTTGGCGAAATCACGGGCATGACTTATTTAGTTGCCGGAGTAATAAATTTAAAAGTTGGCGATTTGGCATATGATGACGTAACATTTGGCACGCCCTGTGACCGCCCCGCCGGCTCTTGCGTTAATCGGCAAAAAGCGATATAAATACAGTACGTCACTCACATTTGGTCACTACAGCCCGCCTGTATACCGGCTTTCCGCGGTCGCCCAAAGGAGCCCCCATGACCGACCTCAACCGTATTCTGGAGTCCCGGCCGGCCGAGGCCAGGCAGCTCCTGCCGCTTTTGCAGACCATCCAGGCCCAGTATCGCCACCTGCCCGAAGATGCCCTGCGGGCCCTGGCCGAGCGGCTCGGCCTGCCCCTGTCGCGGGTGTTTGCCGTGGCCGGGTTTTACCGGGCCCTGTCCCTGACGCCGAAGGGGAAAACCGTGGTCAAGGTCTGCCAGGGCACGGCCTGCCACCTGCGCGGGGCTCCGGCCCTGATCGAGTCCCTGGAAAAGCGGCTGGGATTGAAGCCCGGCCAGACCGACCCGGAGGGCGCCTATACCCTGGAGACGGTGCATTGTCTGGGCGCCTGCGCCCTGGCCCCGGTGGTCATGATCAATGAGGAAACCCACGGCGGGCAGAATCCGGTGAAAGCGGCGGAACTGATAAGCGGCTGAGTCCGGGGTTGACCCGCGGCCGGGCGAAATCATGAACCGGCAAAGCTTTATTTGCTGACAATCTATTGATTATCATTACTATTTGCACAAGGACTGCGTATGCGGTTTACCGACACTGCCCAGCTCCAGGCCCACCGCCGCCAGTTGATCATCCAGCCCCAGCCCGAAACGCGCCGCCTCTGGGTCTGCGGCGGCCCCGGCTGCCTGGCCGCCGGCGGACGGGCGGTCTGCGAAGCCTTGGGCGCGGAAGCGGCCCGCCACGGCCTGGCCGGCCAGGTGGCCTTCCGGGTCGACCTTTCCGGCTGCCAGGGGCTCTGCGAGCGCGGCCCCCTGGTGGAGGCCCGGCCCTCCGGCCGGATGTATCAACGGGTCAAACCCGGGGACGCCCCGGCCATCATCGCCGATCTGCGGGCCGACCCGGCCGGCGGGGACCGTCCCGCCGAGTCGCGGCTGCTGCCGGAACCCGATTTCCAGGCCTTTTTCGAACCCCAGACCCGCCTCATCATGGCCCGCCTCTCCCGCACCGACCCCGAGGATTTCGACGACTATCTGCGGACCGGCGGCTACGAGGCCCTGGCCCTGGCCCTGGACCGGATGACCCCGGAGGAAGTCTGCGGCCGGGTGGCGGATTCGGGCCTGCGGGGCCGGGGCGGGGGCGGCTTTCCGGCCGGCCGCAAGTGGCGGGCCTGCCGCGCGGCCGGGGGCGAGGTCAAATACGTCCTGGCCAACGGCGACGAGGGCGACCCCGGGGCCTTCATGAACCGCAGCCTCATGGAGGGCGATCCCCAGGCCGTCATCGAAGGCCTGATTCTGGGGGCCTATGCCGTGGGCGCGGCCCGGGGTTTTATCTATGTCCGTCACGAATACCCTCTGAGCGTGGCCCGCTTGAACCGGGCCCTGGATTCGGCCCGGGAGCGGGGCCTGCTGGGCGAAAACATTCTGGGCCGAAATTTTTCCTTCGACATTGAAGTGGTGGAGGGCGGCGGGGCCTTCGTCTGCGGCGAATCCACGGCCCTGATGAACTCCATCGAAGGCCGCGAGGGCCTGCCCCGGGTCAAGTATGTCCGCTCCACCGAGCGGGGCCTGTGGGAACGACCCACCCTCCTTCAGAACGTGGAGACCTGGGCCAACGTGCCCCTCATCGTCAAGAACGGGCCGGCCTGGTTCCGGTCTATCGGCGGCCGGAACAACCACGGCACCAAAATTTTCTCCCTGGTGGGCCAGGTGCGGCGCGGCGGTTTGGTGGAAATGCCCCTGGGCGTGCCCCTCCGGACCATTGTCCAGGAAGTCGGGGGCGGGGCCCGGCCGGGCCGGCGGCTCAAGGCCGTCCAGAGCGGCGGGCCCTCGGGCGGGTGCCTGCCCGCCAGCCGGCTGGACCTGCCCGTGGACTTCGACCGCCTCACCGAGGCCGGGGCCATGATGGGCTCCGGCGGCCTCATCGTCATGGACGACCTCAGCTGCATGGTGGATGTGGCCCGCTACTTCACCGACTTCCTGGCGGGCGAATCCTGCGGCAAGTGCGCGCCCTGCCGCGAAGGCCTGGTCCTGGCCTCGCGCCTCTTGGCCGATCTCTGCCAGGGCCGGGGCCGGCCCGGCGACACCGAGCGCCTGGCCGGCTGGGCCGGGCGGCTTTCCCAAACCGCCCTGTGCGGCCTGGGCCAATCCGCGGCCAACCCCATTCTCTCCACCATCCGCTACTTTTCCGAGGAATACCGGGAGCACGAAGAGGAAGGGTATTGCCGTTCGGGCCGCTGCCGGGGCCTGTACCAGCCGGCCATCAACCCCGATCTCTGCACCGGCTGCGGGGCCTGCCGCACGGCCTGCCCCACCGGGGCCGCCGACGGCCAGCCCAAGAAGACCCACACCATCGACCAAACCCGCTGCCTCACCTGCGGCGCCTGCCTGTCGGCCTGCCGCTTCGGGTCGGTCACCGCCCAACGGAGGCCCCGGACGCCGGCGGGCGCGGAAGGGGGGGCGGCCCATGCCTGATACCGTCATCCAGGTGACCATCGACGGCCGGAGCCTCCACGCGGCCCCGGAAACCACCATCCTCACCTTGGCCCGAAGCGCGGGGATCGCCATCCCCACCCTGTGCCACCACGAGGGCCTGCCGCCCGAGGGCGGCTGCCGGCTCTGCCTGGTGGAGATCCTGGCTCCGGGCGCCGGAACCGAGCCCGGGCCGGGCCGGCTGGTGGCCGCCTGCCTCTACCCTCTGCGGGAAAGCGGCTGGACCGTCCACACCCGGAGCCCCAAAACGCGGGCGGCCCGGGCCTATGTGCTGGAACTTTTGTTAAACCGCTGCCCGGCTTCGCCGCGTCTCCAGGCCCTGGCGCGGGAATACGGGGTGGAGCCCGACCCGCGCTTCGAAGGCGACGGGGACCTCTGCATCCGCTGCGGCCGCTGCGTGCGCGCCTGCGCGGCCAACAGCACCTCGGCCATCAGCCTGGTGGGCCGCAGCCGGGAACGCCAGGTCACGGGCCCCTTTTTCCGCCCCCCTGAGGACTGCGTGGGCTGCCTGGCCTGCGCCATGGTCTGCCCCACGGGCAAAATCGGGTATCGGGAGGCCGGGGGCCGGCGCTCCATCTGGGGCCGCGAGTTTGAACTGGTCCGCTGCGCCGCCTGCGGCGAGCCGTTCGCCACCGCCGAACAACTGCAACACGCCGGCCAGGAATCCGGCCAGTGCGAACGCTGCCGACAGCGCGCCGCGGCCGGCGATCTGCGCCGGGCCCTGAATATGCGGACGTAAATCATCAGCCGGGCGGCGACGCCCCTTCATGGATCACTCATCATACGGGAGGGTTGGCGACATGTCTGAATTTCATAAAACCACGGCCGAACGCACCATGTGGGCGGACGAGGCCGGCCGCCTCTTGGACAAGGCCCGCAAGGAGGGCCTCTCCACGGCCTGGGACCGCCTGGAAAAGCAGACGCCCCAGTGCAACATCTGCGAAATGGGCCTTTCGTGCGCCAAGTGCGTCATGGGCCCCTGCCGGATCCTCCCGGGGCTGGACCGGACTTTGGGCGTCTGCGGCGCCGACGCGGACCTGACCGTGGCCCGCAACTTCGGCCGCTTCGTGGCCGGCGGGGCCGCCGCCCATTCGGACCACGGCCGCGACCTGGTGGAGGTTCTGCGCGAAATCGGCTCGGGCCAGACCACGGCCTACCACATCCGCGACGAGGAGAAACTCCGCCGCCTGGCGGGTGAACTGGGCCTGGACAGCCAGGGCGACGCCGTGGCCGTGGCCGCCCGCCTGGCCGACCGCCTCGCGGCCGATTTTTCCAGCTTCGGGCCGGGCCTGGCTTTTCTGGGCCGGGTGCCGCAAGCCCGCCGGGCCTTGTGGGACAAGCTGAACATCACGCCCCGGGGCATTGACCGCGAACCCGTGGAAATGCTCCACCGCACCCACATGGGTGTGGACTGCGACCCCGTGTCCCTGTGCCTCCACGCGGCCCGGGTGGCCCTGGCCGACGGCTGGGGCGGCTCCATGGCCGGCACGGAAGTGTCGGACATCATCTTCGGCACGCCGAAACCCTTGATGTCCAAGGTCAACTTGGGGGTCATCAAACCGGAGATGGTGAACATTCTCGTTCACGGCCACAGCCCCATCGTCTCGGAAATGATCCTCGCGGCCGCCGCCGATCCGGAAATGGTCAAGGCCGCCCGAACGGCCGGAGCCGAAGGCATCAACGTGGCCGGCCTGTGCTGCACCGGGAACGAACTCCTCATGCGCCGGGGCATCCCCCTGGCCGGCAACCACCTCATGACCGAACTGACCATCGTCACCGGCGCGGTGGAAGCGATCGTGGCCGATTACCAGTGCATCATGCCCAGTCTGGTCAACATCGCCCAGTGCTACCACACCAAATTCATCACCACCTCCGACAAGGCCCGCTTCCCCGGCGCGGTCCATTTCAGCTTCCAGCCCGACAACGCCCGGGAACTGGCCGGCCAGGCCGTGGCCCTGGCTATCGAGGCTTTTAAAAAACGCGATTCCAGCCGCATCGATATCCCGGTGGAGCCGGTGGAGATCATGAGCGGCTTTTCCAACGAGGCCATCGTCGGCGCCCTGGGCGGCACCCCGGCCCCCCTGATCGAAGCCATCAAAGCCGGCACCGTGCGGGGCGCGGTGGGCATCGTGGGCTGCAACAATCCCAAGCTCAAACAGGATTACGGCCACGTCACCCTGGCCAAAGAACTCATCAAACGCGACATCCTGGTCCTGGTCACGGGCTGCGCCACCTCGGCCATGGGCAAGGCCGGCCTCCTCCTCCCCTCGGCCGCCGACCAGGCCGGCCCGGGCCTTTCCGGCCTCTGCCGCGCCCTGGGCGTTCCGCCGGTGCTCCACGTGGGGAGCTGCGTGGACAATTCCCGCATCATCCAACTCTGCGCGGCCCTGGCCAATGCCCTGGGCGCGGACATCACCGCCCTCCCCGTGGCCGCCAGCGCGCCGGAGTGGTATTCGGAAAAGGCGGCGGCCATCGGGCTCTACGCCGTGGCCACCGGGGTGACCACCCACCTGGGCCTGCCGCCTATGATCCTGGGGAGCCCCAAGCTCACCGACCTGGCCCTGAAAGGCTTGAACGACGTGGTCGGGGCCGCCTTCATGGTCGAACCCGACCCGGTCAAGGCCGGGGAAATGATCGACGCCCACATCAGCGCCAAGCGGCAAGCCCTGGGGCTGTCCGCCTGACGTCAGGGAGGTGTTTTATGAAGACCCTGCTCATCACCCCCTCGCGCTGCATCGGCTGCTTGAACTGCGAGTTGGCCTGCTCCAGCCGCTTCTGGGGTGAATATTTTCCGGCCCCGGCCCGCATCAACCTCACTTTTTTCAAAGACGGGGGCCAGGTGCCGATAACCTGCTTCCAGTGCGACAGCGCCCCGTGCGCCAGCGTCTGCCGCACCGGAGCCCTGACCCGCGACGAGGCCGGCGGCGTTCTGGAAGTCAACCCCGACCGCTGCATCGGCTGCCGCATGTGCGTCATGGCCTGCCCCTTCGGCAACGTCGCCTACAGCCCGGCCGGCCGCCGGGCGGTGAAGTGCGACCAGTGCCAGGGCCAACCCCGCTGCGCGGCCGCCTGCCCCAGCCGGGCCATCGAATTCGTGCCCGACGAGGCCGCCGCCAAAGACCGCCGCGCGGCCTTCGCGGCCAGCCTGAAGGAAGCCCTGAAGGGATTGTAAAAAATCCACCTCAACAACCAAGCCGCCGGATCGGGCCCGATGCGGCGGCTTGGTTGTTGAATGGCAACGGATGCTATTCCTGGAGTTCCGCCAGGCATGTCACGGCCGCCACAAAGTGGACGAAACTGGGAGAGCGGGTCTCCGTCAGGTCCAAAACCGCACCAAACAGGCTGGAGCCGCTGACCTTCTGATAGCGGCCCTTGGTGAGCGCCGCCAACTCCGCATCCGGATGATGGAGATGGTCCGGGGCGCGAAATTTAGATCGGGCCTGCTCCCTGGATCTGTTCCCGGCCGCTGAAGTCCAGTGATTTCGGGCTTTGGCGAAATCACGGGTATGACTTATTCAGTTGCCGGAGTAATAGAAACTACCTGAACAACCACTCCGGCACGGGGCTCAGCTTCAACGGCTCGGCCAGCTGAGCCCGACGGCTCTGGCCGCCTCAGAAAGGCCGCCCCGCCAACACGCCGGGGAACAGGGTAAGGCGTTGAAGTCTTGGGCGCGCCCGCCCGGCAAGCCCTGGCAGGGGGCACAGCCACCTTGAACCACGCCGAAACCGGCCGTCCTCGGCCGGTTTCGGAAGGGGCCCGGGGGACGTGTCCCCTGGCGGGGGTTTGGGGGCGGCGCCCCCATACTGGCAACGCCCTTTACCGTATTTACTCCGGCGCGTCGCCGGGGCAGCCTTTTTCGAGACGGGCGGATTCGAGGGTATTGAGGCGGGTGTTGGCGCGGTCCAGGGCCTCGCCGCGGCCGAGGGAGTCGTTCTGGGCGAAGGCGCCGCTCCCGGCTCCTTCGGGGGCGTCTTCGCCGCTGAAGGAAACTTCGGAGCTGACCAGATCGATGTATTTATGGATTTTGGTGATTTCCCGGTCCAGTTCCGGGCAGGAGTAGGCGGCCACATCCGCGTCCGCGCCGGGCTCCGGGGACAGGTGGAATTCCTGGGCCGCCAAGGGGCCGGCGCCGGCCAGGAGCCAGGCGGCCAGGGCCAGGGTGGATATCCGTTTCATCAGAAAACCTCCTTGAAATTCAGCCGGGCCGGTGACTCCGGGCCGTGGTTTTTATTGTGCCTCAATCAGCGCCCCCCGGTCAAGTCCTCCCTTTTCCGCCAAACTTCCGCAAGACCCCGCCATTTCTGGCTTTTTCCCGTTTCTTCCGTTGCACTTTATATGGGAACATGATAATTTATTGTTTTTAAAGTCGGAGCGGCGGGCGCCGGATGCGCGTCACTCCGACCCAAATTACAGTGGGGTATTTACATGGCCTTGATCGTGCAGAAATATGGCGGCAGTTCCGTGGCCACGCCGGAACTCATACGTCAAGTGGCCAGGCGGGCCATTGACACCAAGAATGAGGGAAATCAGGTGGTGGTGGTCCTGTCGGCCATGAAGGGTGAGACGGATCGTCTGCTCCAGTTGGCCGGGGACATGGCCCAGAGCCCGGAGCCCCGTGAAGTGGATCAGCTTATCAGCACCGGGGAATTGACCACGGTATCCCTCTTCGCCCTGGCCTGCCAGGCCCTGGGGGAACGGGCCAAGAGCTTTACCGGCTTTCAGGCGGGCATCCAGACCGACGAAGTGCACCAGAAGGCCCGCATCACCGCCGTCGAACCCTCCCGCATCCGCACCGAACTGGCCAAGGGCCGGGTGGTGGCCGTGGCCGGGTTTCAGGGCATTAACCGGGACAAGGACATCACCACCCTCGGCCGGGGCGGCACGGACACCACGGCCGTGGCCCTGGCCATCGCCCTGGGCGCCGACACCTGCGAAATCTACACCGACGTGGACGGCATCTACACCACGGACCCCAATATCTGTGAGAGCGCCCGGAAGATGGAGAAGATCAGTTTTGAGGAAATGCTCGAACTGTCGTCTCTGGGGGCCAAGGTGATGGAAATTCGCTCCGTCGAATTCGCCATGAATTACAATATGAAAATACACGTGCGCCACGCCCACCAACCGGGCCGGGGCACCTTGATCTGTGAAGAGGATATTGATATGGAAAAGAAACCTGTCAGCGGGGTGGCCTATTCGAAGAACGAAGCCCGGGTGACTCTGATGAAAGTGGCCGACCAGCCGGGCACGGCGGCCAAGATTCTGGGCATCATCTCCAATTCCGGCATCGTGGTGGACATGATCGTGCAGAACCAGTCCGTGGATGTGGACCCGGCCACCGGCAAGCCCCACACCGACTTCTCCTTCACCGTGCCCCTGGCGGATTTTCCCAAAACCATGGAACTGATGAAGGGCACGGCCGCCGATATCGGGGCCGAGCGCATCGTGGGGACCGACAACATCGCTAAAATATCCCTGGTGGGCGTGGGCATGCGCAACCACGCGGGCGTGGCCACCCAGATGTTCCAGACCCTGGCCAGGGAAGGCATCAACATCAGCCTCATCTCCACCTCGGAAATCAAGATCAGCTGCATCATCGACAAGAAGTACACCGAACTGGCCGTGCGGGCCCTCCACGACGCCTTTGGCCTCGGCGACGTCCCGGACGTGCAGGAATAACCGGTTTCATCCACGGGCGGTCCCGGACCGGGCCGCCCAGCCCATTGCCAGGGGAAACGCATGTCGAAACCGTCGCGGCCCGGCCAGAGGCTGGGTCTCATGGGGGGCACCTTCAACCCTATTCACCTGGGACACCTCCGGGCGGCCGAGGAAATCGCTGAAAACCTCAAGCTGGACCAGGTCTACTTCATGCCCGCGGCCCGGCCGCCGCATAAATCCCCCAGTCCTCTGGTGGGATATTGGCACCGGCTGGAAATGCTGAAGCTGGCCGTCTCCGACCGGCCCGGCTTCTGGACCTCGGATCTGGAAAACCATCTGCCCACCCCCAGTTACACCATCAACACGGTTAAAGCCTTCAAAAAGGCCTGGAGCGCCCGCACCGCCATTTTTTTCCTGGTAGGCCTGGATTCCTTTATGAGCGTGCCCCATTGGCATCAGTTTCGCGACCTTCTGGGCCTGACTTCTTTCGTGGTCTTCGGCCGGGCCGGCATCAGCGCCACCCATGATTCCCTAAGAGAGATGCTCCGCCGGGAGGTGGAGCCCAAAATACGCTGGAACTCGCGAACCGCCTCCTTTACCGGACCCAACCTCAAACCCATCCATTACCAGCCGGGCTGCCGGCTGGAAATTTCTTCCACCGACCTCAGGCAGCGCCTGGAATCTGGAGCCTCGGTTCGCTACCTCGTGCCGGAACCGGTACGTATCTATATTGAAAAACATGGCCTTTACCGCCCCGGATCCCCCGAATAAAAGGGGCCGCACCCGGGAATTTCCATTCTCTTACGGAGGGAAGCATGACGGAAAAGAAGACGACGGGCGTTCAGAAAACTGCCGGGGCGGCCTCAAAGGCCAAAACCGAACCCAAAGCTAAAGCGACTCCCAAGGCCAAGGCCGAACCGAAGGCCAAAGCCGCTCCCAAGGCCAAAGCCGCGCCCGCCCCCAAGGCCAAAGCCGAGCCGAAGGCCAAAGCCGCTCCGAAGGCCAAAACCGCGCCCGCCCCCAAGGCCAAAGCCGAGCCGAAGGCCAAAGCCGCTCCCAAGGCCAAGGCCGCGCCCGCCTCCAAGGCCAAAGCCGAGCCGAAGGCCAAAGCCGCTCCGAAGGCCAAGGCCGCGCCCGCCCCCAAGGCCAAAGCCGAGCCGAAAGCCAAAGCCGCCCCGAAGGCCAAGGCCGCGCCCGCCTCCAAGGCCAAAGCCGAGCCGAAAGCCAAAGCCGCTCCGAAGGCCAAGGCCGCGCCCGCTCCCAAGGCCGAGCCGAAAGCCAAGGCCGCTCCGAAAGCCAAGGCCGCGCCCAAGGCTACGCCGCGGGCCAAAGCCGCGCCCAAAACCAAGGCCGAACCGAAAGGCCAGGCCGAACCCGCAGCGCCAATCGGCGCGCCGAAGACCACGGCCGGCCTGAGAGCCGCATTCGGCGCGCTGAAAATCAACGCCGCGCCTCAGTCTCAGGCCGCGCCGAAGAGCCGGGTCTCTCCCAAAGCCGACGCCGCGCCGAAAAACAAAACCGGCGCGGCCAGTTCCCGGCCTTTCGGCCGGGAACTGGCCGACATTGTGTCCGCCGCGGCGGCCGAGCACAAGCCCATCGATCCCGTGCTCTTGGACCTTTCAGGCCTGTCGTCCATTGCCGACTGGTTTTTCGTGGCCAGCGCCGACAACCCCCGCCAGATGGCGGCCATTGCCGATAAGATCATCCGCCGGGCCCGCGAGCACGGAGTCCGGCCCCTGGGCCATGAGGGGCTGGGTCAGGCCCAGGCCAACGATCACTGGATTCTGGTGGACCTCGGCGATGTGGTGGTCCACCTCTTCAACCTGGAGGCCCGGGAAAAATACGATCTGGAAGGCCTCTGGACCGACGCCCCCCGCCGGAAGGTCAAATCCTGACCGGCGGCGGCGCCTTTCGCCGGGCGGGAAGCGGCCCGGCCCCCCCTCTCTTTCTCCAACCGGGCCGGGCCCGCCAAAGCGGCGCCCGGCCCGTCCCCGCTTCCCCTGAGAGGTGTATTTTGGCTACCCGGTTACGCGATAAACGGATATGGACGTTTCCTCTGAGTATTCTTTTGAGCCTGGCCCTGATCCTCCCCTGGCCCCTGGCGGCCTCGGCCGAGGAAATGACCGCCCAGAAGGAAAAGGAGATCGGCCAGCGGTTCCATATGAAAGTGGCCGCGCTCAATGTTTTGCTGGACGATCCCCAGACCCTCAAATACTACCAGGGCATCACCGGCCGCATCATGCGCGGCGCGGGGCTTTCCCCCGACAAGTATCATTTCTACATCATCAACAGCGACAGCATCAATGCTTTTGCCGTGCCCGGCGGCTATATCTACATGAACACCGAAACCATCATCAGCCTGGAAAACGAGGGCCAGTTGGCCTCCATTCTGGGCCATGAGGTGGCCCACATCACCTCCCGCCACTTCGCCCGACGCGTGGAGGCGGCCAGCTCCATGTCCATGGCCTATCTGGCCACCATGCTGGCCGGGCTCATCCTGGCTTCGCAGGGCGGCGGCAACGCCGCCGGGGCGCTGGGCCCGGCCCTGATGGTCGGCGGCACCGGGGCCGCGGTCTCGTCCATGATGGCCAACTCCCGCGACGACGAGGCCGAGGCCGACGGCAAGGGCCGCAAATACCTGACCAAGGCCGGCTACAACCCCCGGGACATGTACGGGGCCTTCAAAATTATGGCCGAACGGACCTTCCAGGTCTCCCCCAAATCGAATCTGCCGACCTACCTGACCACCCACCCGGCCCTGACCAGCCGCCTGGCCACCAGCTTCAGCGACGTGGAAAAATCCGCGCCCACCCCGGCGGACCCGGCCTACCAGGCCTTCCGGGACCGGGTGCTGGCCTTGTCCGCAGACCCCCAGCGGGTGGGAAAACTCATGGCCAAACGTTTGAATGAAAACCCCAAGGACAGTTCCGCCCTCCACGCCCTGGGCCTTCTGGCCGCGCGTCAACAAAACCTCGGCCAGGCCGACAAGCTTATGAATCAGGCCCTGGCCCTGTCTCCGGCTAATAAGGAATACCTGGCCGATCTCGGCGACCTGGCCCTCCGGCGCCGGCACCCGGCCGAAGCCAAGGGCTATTTCGAAAAGGCCGGCCAGGACAACCGCCAGGCCATCTATGGTCTGGCCCGGTCCGAAGAGCTTCTGGGAGACCAGAAGCGGGCCACCGCCCTGTACGAGAAGGTGGTGAACATGGACCCCGATCAGCCCTATCCCGAGGCCCTCCAGATGGCCGGCCGCTTCTTCGGCCAGATCGGCCGCAAGGGCCAGGGCCACTATTACCTGGGCAACTATTTTTCCAGCACCGGCAACCTCGATCAGGCCATCTTCCACTTCAAGGAAGCGCTGAAGCAGCCGGATATCGGCAATTTCCGGGCCCGGGCCGACCGCGAGCTGAAGGTCATGGAAGAGCTGAAAAAAGAAGACAAAAAATAACCGGGCCAGCGTCCGGCATTCCTGAAGAGTTTTGAGGAGTCTATGACCAGTTACTTGATCGCCGCCCTGCCCGGCGACGGCATCGGGCCGGAAGTGGTGGGGGAAGCGCGGAAAGTCGCCGACACGGCGGCCCGGATTTTCGGCTTTGAACTGAAGTGGAAGGAATTCCCCTTCGGCGCGGGATATTACCTGGAGCACGGGGAGGTGCTGCCCAACTCGGCCTTCGACGATTTCGCCGAGTGCCAGGCCATGCTTTTCGGCGCGGTGGGCGATCCCCGGGTCAAACCCGGCCCCCTGGAGCAAGGCCTCCTCCTGGCCCTGCGCTTCCACTTCGACCAGTACCTCAACCTCCGGCCGGCCCTGAGCTTCCCCAATGCCCCCACTCCCGTGCCCCTCGACGGCCGCCTCGATGCCGTGGTGGTGCGCGAAAACACCGAGGACTTCTACATGGGCATCGGCGCCAAAGGCCAGGGCGCCATCGAATGCGATCTGACCGCCACCAGGGGCCTCTACGAGCTGTCCGGCCACCTCAACCTCCGCTTCCTCCCGGACCGCGAGGCCGCCTTTTCCCTCGGCGTCATGACCCGGCCCGCCGTGGCCCGCATCACCCGCAAGGCCGGCGACCTGGCCCGCCTGCGCGGCGAAAAGACCGTCCACGTCATCAGTAAGGCCAACGCCGTGCCCGCCCTCTACGGCTTCTGGGACGAGATGACCAAGGCCACCGCCGCCGCCGAATTCCCCGACCTGGAGCTCAACTTCGTCAACGTCGACGCCATGTGCTACCTCCTGCCCCGCCAACCCCGGGACTACGGCGTGCTCCTCTGCCCCAACCTCTTCGGCGACATCGTCAGCGACCTCCTCTCCGCCCTGGCCGGCGGCCTGGGATTGGCCGCTTCCGGCAACATCGGCGACGGACTCTCCATGTTCGAACCGGTCCACGGCTCGGCCCCCACCATCGCCGGCACCGGCCGGGCCAACCCCCTGGCCGCCATCCTCTCGGCGGCCATGATGCTCGACCAACTCGGCCAAAACAACGCGGGACACGCCATCCGACGCGCGGTCCACGACTATCTCCTCAACAGCCCAGACCGGCCCTTCGAACTCGGCGGACACTCCCCCACCCACACCACCGGCTCCGCCGTCGCGGCCTTGGTACGGGCGTAGGAAGAGGAAGACCGGGGGGAAGGGGGCGGGGGGGGGGCGCCCGGGTTTTGAAAGAGGGGGTGGGGGGGCCGCCCGCAGACCCCCCGGGGGGACGGGTGCGGCGCCGTGCGCACGGCGGCGGGGGGGGTGGGGGGGGGGGGGTGGGGGGGGGTGG